>JBCKHN010000009.1:0-46872 GCA_038905815.1 Candidatus Planktophila sp.
TTCAAGAGTGGATCAATATTGACGAGTCCATAGATTTAACCGAGTACTTCCAACGGCGCGAAGATTCACTGAGAAAACTTGCCTTATTCGATGTCGTCATTAATAACACAGATCGCAAGATTAGTCACTTGATTCCTACAGCTGAGGGAAATCTCTATGCCTGCGACCATGGAGTGACATTTCATGAGAAAGATAAATTGCGTACCGTGCTATGGCAATGGCAGGCAGAGCCTCTTTCGCCCGAAGAAACGCGCTGGCTAGGTTGCCTACGAGATATCATCACATCTTCCATTGGTAGCGAACTCCTCGAGTTAATTACGGAAGTAGAGATCGATCGCCTCATCTTTCGAATAGATCGCTTGCTCAGTGAAGCAACTTTCCCACTTCCAAGCCAGGAGTGGCCACCAGTGCCTTGGCCTCCCTTTTAGATTCGGATTAATAAATAAATTCTTGGGCCAATGAATTGACAGAAGTGTTCGATAATCGAACACCTAAGCATGGCTCGATTTTCTCACTTCTCCAAAACGCCGTAGTTAACTCAATTGTCAGTGGGGAGCGAGAGACTTCTCTCATGACAATCGAGGTCCCTGAACCTGAAGATTTTCCTGCCGAGCCAATTACGGAACTTCCAAAATGGAAGTCCTTCCTACGTCGGAGAGGGATGCTGCTTTCGATACTCCTCTCTTTGACTCTCGGAATTACCGCCATCGCAATGTCGGCGAGACCCTTTTTTCATTACTTAAAGTCAGATCCAGCAAACGACGGGTATGTACCGCCATACATTATTGAGAAAGTTGTGGATAAAACCTACGAATCCACATTTCCAATTTTATGTGATGTAACAAAAAACGATGTATCCCAAGGAAGCGGCTGGGTTATCGACAAGAGAGATCTTTTTCCATTGCAGGATCCCGCAATTGAAGCAGCAGCAGATAAATTTAAAACTCTCCTCATTACCAACCACCATGTTATAGATGAGTGCATAAAGATTGGAAAATTAACAACATGGATGGATGGCAAAGAATATCCAGCTGAGCTTTTGATCTCCGATAAAAAGGTCGATCTTGCCGTTCTAGGTGTTTCAGTTAAGCAACCACCACTTGGCATCACAAGATATTTTCCAGTCAATGGTTATTGGATTTTGGTAGCTGGATATCCATTGGGGCTACCTCAAGCCGTATCTTTTGGAAATGTCGTTACCTTTGATGAAGAAACAAATAAAGTATTCATATCCGCTGCAATTGCAAGTGGTAGCAGCGGTGGCCCTGTGGTAGATAATGAAGGAAATGTCATTGGTACAACTACGAGCTCGCTTATCAATGACTACGTAAGCGTTGCAGTTGGACTTAACGCACTCTGTAACAAGATTACTGATTGTAGTAAGACTCCGTTCTGGAGTGAAGATTAGTTTCGAGCGCGCTCTTACTCAAACGCTTTCATAACTTTTATCGCAGCTCTTAGCGGGATCAATAGCGTTTGACTCACCTTGGCGCTCGAGAGGAGTTCATAGCTCGAGTCGTAATACCAAATGATTTCAGAGGGCGTTGCGTTAAATCGATCCCAGAGTACTGCGCCATATGCTTCAAGATCAGAGGCGATAGCACGGGCGTTATGGGTTTTATCAGCTGCTGTAACAATCAGAACATCTGGTCCGGCGCTCTTTAGATGATCAAGATGGCTCCGTTTACGATCCTTCCAAGGCGCTTTTTCATTCTCATTTACTGTCAGCGAATCACTACAGCCGCCAACAATTCTTGCCACGCGAGAACCAAATTTCTCCTCAATTTCTCTTAACCGCCGTTCACCACCGCAATCTTCTGCAACATCATGGAGTAACCCTGCAATTGCTTGATCCTCATCGCCCAGCGCCTCGAGTACAAGGGATGCAACACCGAAGGGATGGCAGATGTAAGCGATATTGGTTTCCTTGCGAACTTGTTCCTTATGGGCATCGGCTGCGTATGCAACGGCGTTAAAAAACTTCTCCGTTAAAACTACGTGTGGTGGTTGCTTAATGTTTACTCCGATCTAGATAGGAATCCTACTTTGGGCTTTCGTAATTTGCGATGGTTACTTGAATAAGAAAATTCGGACGTGATTTAATATCGACCAATCTTTTAAAATCCGCTTCAGCGCTACCGTGTGAAAGAGCCCAATCGCCCTTTGGCCAGCGCCATTGCCAAGTAAAAGCAATTTCTTTGGAAAGATCCAAAATGGCAGGGAGCGTGATTTTGAAGAGGTGGCCTATTAGATCTCCGCTCACAGCCTTTGGGTCGCTTTCGCATTGGCCACACCAATTGTGATGGCAGTGCAACTTTCCTTTCTTCTGTCGCTCTTGTAAAAATGTAAGCGCTGCACTCACGCCATTTATGCCCGTCGATACTCCGATTAGAGATGCCCCTCTAATGAGCACTGCGTTGTAATCGGTTTTGGTCGCACTCTCATTTTCTTGAAGCAACAATTGATCTCGCATGCTTTCCCATATTAAATTAATGAAAACTTTTTGCTTCTCTGGAGTTAGGTCATAGAAATTAGCTGGAATTTCGAAGTATTTTCTTTCATTCGCTTCCATTAGTTTTTCCTCTCGCTCTTCTCGGATCACAGTATGTAATCCGAGCAGCTCTTCCTCCAGAACCACCGTGTGCGAAGAGCGACGCGGTTGGTAGCAAGTCAGCCGGAGGGCTTATGACTTACTTCTTGAGCTAGTTAAAGAATATCAGGGGGGTGTGACATGTTGGATTGAAACAGGTTAGACATTTAAGACTTAACGCCCCGCTCTTTCCATTTCTTTAAATACTCTACAAAGTGATCGTTACTGAGTGCGTATTCACTGCGTTGCTCGCGGATTAAATCGATAACTGGTTCAACTTTCATGCCATCGCGCAATAATACTAAACCAATTACTAACCCTGATCGGTTAAGCCCTGCTTGACAGCGAATCAATGTTTTTGATCCAGCTTTCCATTCTACAAAAGCCCAGTCCGCTACTAATTCGATATGTTCGATTTGCTCTTCATTAAGCGGTGCGTCGATGAAGGCATAGCGAAGTTCTTTGACATGCCAACCCACTGGCAGCGTGTAAGCATCGAGTGATACGACGGCATCAAAGGGTCGCGGATCACCAACGGTCGGCAAGCGTTTGCGCGCACGCACCACAACATCATCTTCATCGGTTCCACCCATATATAACCCAGGAAGAATTTGGGAATACAGTTCTAAATCACCCTCATTTGCAATCATGTATTCCTCTCTCTCATAAGTGAAGCACGTCTAAGAATCTCTACTTCAAGTTCTCGGATCCGTCTCTTCGCTCGGGCGAGCTCAACACTCTCCCGTGAAGTCAGACCAGGAATTTTTCCTCGGTCAATCCGGTCCTGGTGAATCCAGTTATTCAACGCAGTAACGCTGACTCCAAGTTCATATGAAGTCTGAGTGATTGTCTTACCGGCACGAACCAACGCAACAGCACGCAGGTGGAACTCGGCGGGATACGATTTTGGCATAATCAAAGCCTTTCATAAAAGGCCTGATATCCACTATCTTGAGGTAACCAAACTGGGGCAGGTCAACTTGTCAACTAAACCGACAGCATCTGAAGCAAGTGCCGTAATAGTTTAAGGAGATCATGATGACTAAGTGGACTGATTCTGTTACTGAAGCGGAATGGACCGAATGGACCAAGATTGCACGCAGAGCTGCGAATAAGCGGCAGGAGACGAATTCCAGTCTCGGCCCTGAAGATTATGCTGCTCAAGCCATTGAAAAGCTCATAGAACAACAAGCGCGCCCTAAGAATGTCGAGGCTTGGTTACGAACCGTCCTTCGCAATATTTATATAGATCGGGCTAGAAGGATTGCCCGGCGCAAGTTTGGCAATGTTAAGGATATTAACAATGAGGAAGTCGAAAGAGAGATGATGGAGTTCGCGATGGGACCGAGTACAAGAGCCATTCAACTCGATGAAGTGCAAAGGATATTGAATACTCTTTCGAGCAAGGAGCAGGAACTTCTAATTCTCTCCGCTGCGGGAATGGATAACCACGAAATTGCCCTTGAGCTGGGCTATGCAACGAACAAAATCGTCGCAACGCGCATCGGGCAGATCGTCACCAAAATTCAAATAGCGTTCAGGAATTAGCCCACTTTCTAGCGTTTCATCCCGCCTCCCGTTTTTTCGAGGCCCGCTTGCTTCAACCACGCCGCTTTCGCGCTTCATCCAGAGCCCCTAAAAGTTTCCATTGACTTCTGGCTTCCAATTCGTTTAACAAAGCAAGGAAGCAAAATCCTTTGCATCCTTACTTAATCGAAAGGAATCACATGTCAAAGTACCCAGAGGCACTCTACTCAGAGATCTTGCCTAATCTCTTTCAAGGCGGCACAGAAGATCACGACGTCATCCACTATGCCCAAAATTTAAATGGGCGCCGCACAGATCTTCCCTTCGACTCCATCATCACGATGTATGCATGGGCGCGGCCAGCTGACTGGAACGTTCAGGAATTTCGCTACGGAGTGCCAGATGCGTCAATTTCGAGGATTGATCTGAGTCGTCTTCGCCAAGCCGTAGATTTTGGATATACCCAATGGAAAAAGGGTGACCGCGTTCTCGTACGCTGCCAAGCAGGGCTCAATCGTTCTGGTCTTGTCACTGCCCTCATCCTGATCAAAGACGGCCATTCACCAGCAGAAGCGATCGACCTCATCCGAAATAACCGCGGCGATCATGCGCTCTTTAATGAGAGCTTCGTCAATTGGCTCATCACCTCAGCAGCAGAGTTCATAAATCCACCGTCCCGTCAATCAGCCTAGAGCGGGAAGGTAAAAAATTATGAAAGAGTTGCCTGATTACTTCGAACCCTTTGTTGACCTGCTCGCGAGCTACATTGATGCTCGAGAAGATTTCTGGACATTTGACGCACATGGAGGCCATTACACCACTGGCCCATATGTTCAAGCTCTCCTCGAACACGACAACATGATTCTCATTGAGGCAGTAAGCAGTAAATTCTTACGCCCGGAACTGTCAGAGGCAGGCCACAACGCCTTGCTATTTATGGGTTGGAGATTTCTTCCCGGAGATCATTATCCGAATTACTGTCAAATACTTGATCTGGGTAAATTCTCCTCCCATGAGATCGCCTTAAAGATGATCCAAGCTCTTCATTTTGCGTACGGCGTAGACGACACATACGCCGTCGTGATGAGACCTGAAAACGAAGCAAGTAGGCAGTGGGGTCTCTCGTATCCATCGCTAGTAAACAAAGATTGGACAGAGGCAATCATTGAACCTGAATTCCATCTTCACTCTGTGTAACTATGTCAGTGCTGTCTGTTACATTCACAGAACAATGAAAAACATATCAATCGAGCTGACCTTCTAGCGTTTCATATCGCCTCCGTTCCCTTGAGGCCCACTTGCTCTAAGTACACCGCTCTCGCGCTTAATTCAAGCCCCTAAAAAGTTTCCATTGCCTTTCGGCCTCCAGATTCGTTTTTGTATATGAGGGAGAAAAAACAGCCCACCGATTGAAAGGAAGTACCACAATGCACGTTAAAGCCCATCTCGATGTCGATCTCGTAGCACTAGAGACCACCGACAAAGTCACGCTCATGCTCGATCTCACCGCGCCAATTACCGATGCCGCGCAATCTCGACCAGGACAAGCTGTTCAAGTTGTTCTCGATCGCAGTGGCAGTATGGAGGGCGCACCACTGGAATCTGCCAAAGGTTCACTGCTCAAGCTCATCGATCGTCTTGCACCGCAAGATTCATTCGGGCTTGTCGCATTCGATGACAGCGCACTTGTCATCGCGCCAATGCGCACAATGGCCGATCACAACATGCCTTCCGTGCGCAAGGTCATTCGCGAAATGCAAACCGGTGGAAGCACCGATATCTCCGCCGGGTACACCCTAGGTTTGCGCGAACTATCACGCGTGCAAACTGATGCAGGTGCAACGTTATTGCTGATTTCCGATGGCCACGCAAATGCAGGGGAGCAGGATCCAAAAGTCCTTGCAAGCGTTGCAACAAAACATGCAATCGACAAAATCACAACATCAACTATCGGCCTTGGTCATGGTTATGACGAAACGATTCTCGAAGCTATCGCACAAGGTGGCAACGGACAACATCGTTTCGCTAGCACCATTGACGAAGCCGTTGGCGCAATCGCTGCCGAAGTTGATGACTTGCTCGAAAAATCAGTTGTTAACGCCGTCCTTCGCGTGACTCCGGTACCTGGACTTACGGGCATACCAACTATCGAAATCTTGCAACGCTTGCCGTATTGGATGGATAAGGACACATACGTCGTCCAACTCGGTGACATCTACGCCGGTGAAAACCGACGCTTCGTTATCGACATCGAAGTTCCCGGCATGCCAGCACTTGGCCTTTGCACGATCGCCGATGTGACTTTGGAATACCTCAACATCGCAGATATGCAGGAAATCATGGTATCTATGCCGATTCAAGTCAACGTCGTCCCTGAAGATGTGGCTAAAGGCCGCGTTGCAGATCCCATCGTGCGCGCAGAACGTTTGATTCTCACCGCACAGAATGAAAAAGCCAGCGCTATCGAAGAGTTGCGAAGCGGTGATAGCCGCACAGCATCAACTCGCTTGAAAAATACGGCAGATCAACTCCGTCGCGAAGCTTCACTTATTCCTGTCACAGATGATCGCAGTGCGCAATCACTAGAAATCATCCGCGCCGAAGCTGATGAAATGGACGCACTCGCTGCATCTGCTCAAAACGATGACATCGGATATTCGCTCAAGCGCACCACTGAGAACTACTCACGCACTTCTCGCGGTAAGACCTTCCGCAACCAACCAGTGGATCCATCAATTGATCCCGATTACTCGAACTAAGGAGATATCCATGTACCCAGATCTATATTCCCAAATCGTTCCCAACTTATTTCAAGGAGGCACAGATGACTACGACGTTATCCATTACGCAAAAACAAATAACAATGCGCGTACGGACTTGCCTTTCGATTCCATTGTCACCATGTATGCCTGGGCAAGACCTGCCGACTGGAACATCCAAGAGTTTCGCTACGGAGTTCCAGATGCATCGATCACAGACATCGACCTTGACCGTTTGCGTCAAGCAGTCGACTTCGGTCACGCCCAATGGAAAAAAGGTGATCGCGTACTCATTCGATGCCAAGCGGGTCTCAATCGTTCGGGACTCGTTACCGCACTCATCCTTATCAAAGATGGATACGCACTAGATCACGCAATCAGTGTGATTCGTGCGAATCGCGGGCCCGATGCACTTTTTAACAGTAACTTCGTTAACTGGCTAATAACATCGGCTAGCAACTTCATCAATCCACCATCATCACAGACTGCCTAAGGAGGTCGAAAATGGCAATTAACTTAACACCAGGTGAAATTTACTTCATCCGCGAGCAAGATGTCCTGACTAAAGAAATCAGTAATTACGTAAAAGTTGGCTTAGTTCGCGAAGGCGGCGATGGCGACAGTGATGAACGCGCATCAGAACATCAAACCGGTAATCCGCGCGAACTCAGCGTCTATAAAGTAGTTAAGACCGCAGCAGTTTCATCGATTGAAAACATTCTCCATCGCCTTTATGCCAACAATTGCGTAAGTGGAGAATGGTTTAAATTCGATGACGCAACGCTGAGCAACTGCATCGCCAAAGCAGAATCCCTTGCTGCAGAAGCCAACGCAAATATCGACTACTTCAGTAAGGCGAAAGACTTTAAAGAAATAATTTCAGTTGCTGAAACTAAATTGCCCACTGCCGAAATCACGGCGTGGTATGAGAAATACCTTCGCGCAGAAGTGGTTTTTAAGGAATGCACCAGGCTCTTATCAGCAATTAAAGAAATCTTTATTGAAGCCCTAGACCAAGATGAAGAAGTCAGCCATATCATCGTAAAACAGGAGAAGAAAGCTAAACTAATTTTCGATAAAGAAGAATTCGAGCTTTCTCACCCTGATATCTATGCCAAGTATCAAAAGGTCACAGAATCTATATCAGGATCTTTTAGATGGGTTAGCCCTAAAGAATTTGACACTTCTTTAGAAGTAATAAACCCAGAACTTGCCAAATTTGGGACTGCTTTAGAAGTTATGATCGAAAGTGTTAAAGAAGGTAAGACTTCTAAAGAAGTTCTCCATGCCCAAGACTTACGTCTTTTAGGTTTTATAACTGCCGCTAAATGGGACATGGATATTGCCCAAGCCAATGTTAAGACTTACTGCGCCGAATCAGCAGGGGTAGAAAATATTTGCAAGTGGGTCCGCGAGCTCAAAAGCAAGACCATCTTCGACGAGAAACTTCTCAAGGAAGAAAGGCCAGATCTTTACGCGGAGTTCACTCATGAAGAGGCCGGAGGGGTTGCCCATATCGTGAAGCCTAAGCAAGGATATGACCTGCCAACTGAAGGGCATAAAGAATGAGCCGCATTGCCACGCCAAACCTGGAGATCACCACGCAAATTCATGCGGCAGGGTTGGGTCTCATAAATCTATTCACTTCCGATTTATTTGACTTTATAGATAGCGCCATGAAGAAGACTATTGGAAAGCAATGGTTGACTGACATGCAGATAAATAACCTCGGTCCCGGAGAAGTAAATTATCGTGATCCTTCAGTGTTGTTGAAAGAACTGGTAAACGTTGGCGGTACGCCTCTTAGAAAACCAATTAGCGCACTTGTACCAAAGGCTCAGTGGAAAGACTTCTATGATCGCTTATCTGAGGTGCTTGGTTGCCGTCACTTATGGGTGCATAACGACATTACAACCGATACAGATGAACTTAAATCGCTCTCGATTTTGATCAAGAAAGTTTCTTGGTTATTAGAGTTACCAGTAACAACTGAATGTGCAGAGCTGCTGCTATTAATTGATCCAGAAGAGCCAGAAGAGAAACCCGAGGCTGATGAACCTGACGCAGTTCTATCAGAAATTGTTAGCGCATTCCAGTCTTTGACTGAAAACGAAGATGCGCAAGTTGGATCTATAGTCTCAGGCCCATATATTTCCCACACGTACACACTCCACTTAAATGCTGGCATCAGGGATCGCAAGACAGATCAGCTACTGGCGGACTTGATTGGAGGAGGAGATGCTCTCGGGGCGCTCCTTATTGCGCGAAAACCCAGTGGCGGGCGACTCAGAGTCACGCCCGAGGGCGTAATCGCTGCCTATTTTGGGGAGAATTGGGGTTATTTAGGAAAAGTTGAGTCTAAAATGTGGTTCCCAGGCCATTTAAGCTGAGAATTTAGATTTTAAGGTACTAATAGCTGAATAACATCTTGACAGCGAATTAATATGTTGTTACACTACGTAACATATTAACTACAGGGGGTAACGATTATGAATGAACCAGTCCTACAGGGTCAACTACTGACCGGATATCAGAAGGAAGATACCTTTATATCAAGTCGCAAGTACATGGGTGGGCGCCCAGTCTTTCACATGGACATGTCAATCGCGCAATTAACCATTGGAGTAGATGCACCACCGGTTGGTATCGTTCAGGACGATAACCGAATAGTGGATGAAAACAGAGGAAAGCTCTTCTGCGACTATATAAATGACAATGATGAATGGGCTAGCCCGAGTCTTCTTCTCTGGTGCCACAAAGGCATTCTAAAATTCGATCCAATCCAAGAAATCAATAAAGTTGTAGACGAAGCAGTTTCGGTATTCGGAATTCTCAGCGTTCCTAGAAATGCACGCCAATCGATAAAGATTTTAGACGGGCAGCACAGAATTTTAGGATTTCATTTTTGGGTGGCAAAGCTAAATAAGGAGTTAGTAGATTCAAAACTTCACTTGTCCGAAGCAATAAAGGCTGGCGCTCTAGCTGTTATCGAAAAAGCAAAAGAGCGCGCGCAGAAGGCAGAAGAAAATCTTGAAAGAAGCAATCGCGAATCAATTGGAATTGATATTTTAATTTGTGAATCACCAAGAGAGGCTCGCCAAATATTTGCTGATATTGCTAACAATGCTAAAGGTATGGTCAAGGCGCTTGCAATTGGATTCGATCAATCCAAGATTGTCAATCGCGTGACAAGCACTTTGGCAGTAGAGAATCCACACCCACTGCTTGATGGAAAAATAGATTTCAATAAAGACCGAGCAGCTGGTGCAAGTCCATATTTATTTTCTGCAAAAACATTGGCTGACTCAATTCGCGCACTATCGGTTGGAATCTCTGGACGCGTCAGCAGATCTCAAGAACTTGGCAGACAAGATGGAGAATTTGAACGTCGTGGGCGACAATTCTTAGGTGCAATGCAAACTGCATTCCATAAAGACCTGGCACTCGAACCAAAGGATTTACGTCAGCAGAGCTTGCTCGGAAGTGGAACCGTCTTCCGCGTTCTCGCGGCGGTATGGTTTGAACTTACAAGCGCGACAGACGCAACAGGCAAAGCTATGAAACCGCGAATGTCTGTCGCTGATGCAACTGCATTCTTCAGTAAATTGGCTCCTCACATGTCTATTCCAATAAAGCTCGACAATGGTTGGTTGACAACTGGAGTCTTTCCAAGTCCTGCAAAAGGTGTGGCGGTTACTGCGCCGGGATCGAGAAATCAAGAGCTGAAAGCGCTTACAGTCGAAATCACTAACTGGGCGATCGACCCTAAGTCTTGGCCATTTAAATGAAATTGTTACTAGGAAACGGGAATCCCTTCCTATGTATCAGGGTCGACAAGTAACATTCCCTCATGCCATTTACTCAGGATATTCTTCATGGCTCAAAATCCGTAGTCTGGACGGTCACAAATGCTCCTTCTGGTGCTACACCAAAGCATGTCTATCTGGGTAGAGATGATGCAGGTCTTGGACCGATTCAAGTAGCGCTTGCCAGTGTGTCTGCTCCGCCAACAAAAGAAACGATGCGCTCGCTTCATTCGCTTCGAAAGGGTAAGTCGAATATTCAGTTAGTTGTGGGTGCCATATTTGGTGATCGGATTTGGATCTTTGGCCCAGATGAGCGCACTGCAGTTATTGAATCGATGCCACTCGATCAAGGATGTAGGCAACTTCAATCAGCGCTGGACGAACCGAATGCGATTGCCGCATATTCCCGACTAGGGCAATTTAGGCGCTCGCTTGATACCACTTCTTTAGTAGGTATTACTAACAGCGGACTCTTTGCCAGCTATCACATTCGTGAAAATGTTCCCAAGAGATCCGATTGGACTGATGCGTGCAACAAAGCTAAACCATGGCTGAGTCTACGAAATGATCAACTCATTAAGGCTTTAGGTTTTAAATCTGAAAAGACAGCTGGTAACGCTTTACTTCTAACTTCGGGGAAACCTCAATCCAAAGCAGTAGCAGTTTTGCTCGATGAGACAGAGCAATTCGATTCAAGTAGCGCTCGCCATACAGGGATTTCGCCGGTCGCTTTTGGGTTGAATGTTGCAGTGCGACAAGGTGTGCCATGGCTTTTCGTTTTGCGTAAGGATCAAATCCGAATTTATCCAGCCAAAGATGGTGTTGGAGTCGGTCAAAAAGGCCAAGTTGAAACGTATTTGGAAATTGACTTGGCAGCCATTGATTCTCAACGGGCAGGACTGCTTGCATTAATCTTTTCAGCTGATGCTCTCGAGCCAAATGGCACAGTGCAGGAACTTCTCGAAGGTTCGCAGCGATTTGCTTCTCAACTCGGTTTAAGGCTTCGCGAAAGAATCTACGAGGATGTAGTGCCACAACTTTCTAAGTCCGTTGCAGAACATTTGCGAGACCAAGGAACGGCACTTGATTCTGAAGGCTTGAGTCTTGCGTATAGATTAACTCTGCGTATTTTATTTAGACTTCTCTTTCAAGCATATGCCGAGGATCGAGGATTACTTCCAGCAGGGCGCAATGAGGGTTATGATGCAAATAGTTTAAAAACTATTGCAAAAAGAATTATTAATACGCCAACTGAACAATTCGGAAATTCAAAAACTCTTTGGTTTGATCTAGTGCAAGTTTGGGATGCCATTGATGAAGGAAATGAAACTTGGAACGTTCCAGCATATAACGGCGGCCTCTTTGGAACGGATCCTGAAATACACCCAGAAGGTGCGCTTATTGAAAAACTTGGAATTCAAGATGACATTCTTGGTCCGGTCCTTCAACACTTACTTATTGATATCTCCGAAGACAATGTTCCAGGTCCAGTAGATTTCCGATCATTAAGCGTTCGCGAATTCGGAACTATTTATGAAGGACTTCTCGAGTCTAGCCTCTCTGTTGCAACACAAGATTTAACGGTTGACTCAAAAGGTGCCTGGATTCCCGCTGGAAAAATAGACCATACACTTGTGGCTACTGGAGAAGTTTATTTTCACTCAGCGTCAGGTGAACGAAAAGCCACAGGTTCGTATTTCACACCAAGCGTAGTTGTTGACCACCTCATAGATCGCACTCTGGACCCGGCTTTGGATGCGCATCTAGAGAGAATAAAGAAGCATCTAGATAGCGGTAATGAAGCAGCAGCAGCGAGGGATTTCTTTGACTTCCGCGTTGTGGATCTTGCCATGGGTTCAGGTCATTTCCTCGTTGCCGCCGTTGACCGAATCGAAGCCAGGATGCGCACATTTCTGGCAGAAAAAGATACGCAAGTGCCCGGTATCAATGCAGAATTACACCGCCTCGCCCAAGCAGCAAAATCCGCACTCGGCAAAGATGAATCGGCTATCGGCGAGATTGAACCCGCTGCCCTATTGCGTCGGCAAATTGCTCGTCGATGCATTTATGGCCTTGATATTAATCCACTTGCTGTTGAACTTTCGAGGCTAGCGATTTGGATTCATACTTTTGTTCCAGGATTACCTATGTCGAGCTTGGACCACGGACTTGTATGTGCAAATAGTCTCACCGGAATTGGCACTATTGATGAAGCATTGCAAGCATTGCAACCCGATATTCCTGTCACTCCACTCAAGCAGGGGCACGCGCGATTAGTTTCAGTTTACGAAGCGGTGATTACCGACAATCTTGAGAAAGCAAGTAAGTTACTCATTGAAGTTGCAAATTCAGATGAAGCAAAAAAATCAGAAGTAAAAGCAGCAGCAGCTGTTGCGCGCAATGCAAGACTCGCTGCTGAGCCGGCTCGTGAAATATTTAATGCCGCGGTCGCGGCACGACTAGGAATTTTCGACGCTCGCAATATTTTTGATGAGAACTCTTTGATTGAAATTAGTAGAAGTGAAAAAGTTCAAGAGGCTATCACTAGACTCAATCCTGCACATCTGCCCTTCTTGTTCCCAGAAGTTTTCGTGAGAATAAACCCTGGATTCGATGTGCTACTCGGAAATCCACCATGGGAAGAAATAAAGGTTGAAGAACATAGATTCTGGCTCGCTTTGGAGCCGGGTCTTTTCGGATTAAACGTAACTTCAATGCGAAAAAGAACGACCGAGTTACGTGAAGAGCGCCCTGAACTTTATCGAGAGTTCCAAGAGTTGGTAGTCAAAGCTGAAGCGACTAGAAAAGTTTTACTCTCTGGTCCTTTTCCTGGTTTAGGCACAGGCGATATTGATTTATATCAAGCTTTTGCGTGGAGAAATTGGCAGTTACTTCGTCAGCATGGCCATCTCGGACTTGTGTTTCCACGAACATTACTCAATAGTGCAAGCACGAGCCAGTGGCGAATCGCAGCCCTAGCTAATTCTTCAAGCGAGATCATTACACTCAAGAATCAAAGCAATTGGATTTTTGAAGGAGTGGCCGCGCAATATACAGTCACGTTAGTTACGATCCAAAAAGATGGATCGGGAGGCGGCTACATCAAATTGGGAGGGCCTTTCAACTCGGAGTCTGAATTTACTACAGGTCGCAGAACACTTGGATTAATTGATTTCAAAAGTCTAAGCGAAGCATCAACTGGAGCAACAATTCCTGCCTTGCCCGATGGTGCTTCAGTTGACATTTTCAGAACCCTACGAAGAAGTCCAAGAATCGACAACACTGAAGACTGGCGATTTAGACCGGTTGCCGAATTTCATGCTACGAACGATAGAAAATATTTTGATTCCGGTGAAGGCAAGGGTCGCTGGCCAGTTTATGGAGGATCCTCATTCAATATTTGGAATCCTGAAACAGGAAAAGTTTTTGCTTGGGCCGATCCAAAAATCGCCGAGCATGCACTATTTGAGAAACGGAAGAACCAATCAAGAACTAGGGCTTCTGTATTTTTTGGCTTGGAGAATCAAGTCTTACAGTCCAAGAAATCGCTCGCTTGCCATTCGCCTCGTATAGCATTTCGATTAATCGCAAGATCGACTGATAGTCGAACTTTAATATGTGCGCTAATTCCTCCAGATCGAGTGCTTACAAACGCAGCTCCTTACTTGCAACGCATTTGTGGAGATGAAAAGGATGAAGCGTTTTTACTTGGCGTGTTATCAAGTATTCCACTTGATTGGTACGCCAGACGCTTTGTTGAGCTGAACGTCAATATTCATATTTTTGATGGCTTCCCAATTCCACTCGCGGGCAAGAAAGACAAGAGAAGGTCTAGATTGATAAAACTCTCCGGACAATTAGCAGCTATCGATGATCGATTCGAGTCTTGGGCTTCCAGTGTGGGCGTTTCCGTGGGGAGTCTCAATACACAATTAGAAAAGGATGATGCCATAAGTGAAATCGATGGCATTGTTGCGAGTCTCTACGGGTTAAGCCGCGATCAGTTAGTTCATATTTTTGCTTCATTTCATCGGGGTTGGGACTATTCTGCAAGGCTAGAAAGAACCTTGAAATTTTTCGAAATCTGGAACGAGGTTCATTAAATGACCAATGAATTTCTTCCGATGTTTGCTAGTAATCGCGCCGACAAGAACCAAACAGTTGCGGGTGAGTTAAACAAATTATTTGGACTTATGCGCCAAAAGTTGCGCGACACTCCAAATATCGCGATTGCAACAGCGTTCTTGAATCCTTCAGGTTTCGCACTTATTGCTGATGAACTTGAAAAAGCTCCTCGTGTACGACTGCTTCTTGGAGCTGAGCCCGAACAAGAGGTAATTAGGGCCATTAGTGACGCAGATGCTGACGGCAATAGTCGGCTGGCTGATGCACTCAAGAGACATGCGGATTGGATAGTCGCGGAACGCGATGCTCTTGGCTTTACCAGGGGGGCTTCAGAACAGAGTAAGCGGTTGGTTGACTGGCTAAAACAGGTAGATGAATTGGCCCAGCCTCGAGTGGAAGTGAGAAGATTTACAAAAGGCTTCTTGCACGGAAAAGCTTTTATTTCTGAGGATTCTGCTTTACCAGCAGTTCTTGCGGGCTCTAGTAATTTCACTCTAGCGGGATTATCACTGAATGCCGAGCTTAATCTTGGTTACGGCGCTGGCGACCAAGTTCACGGAAATCTTGTTAGAGAGTGGTTCGAACATTATTGGGATCAAAGTGAAGAATATGATCTCGCTGGGATTTATGCTGAACAGTGGCGTGAACACTCACCTTGGATCATTTTCCTGCGCATGCTCCAAGAACTCTATGGAAATGATTTGGACGACAGCATCCCCCGTAAATTGCAATTAGCACTGACTCAATTCCAAAGCGACGGAGTTGCTCGGGCTATTCGACTACTAGATTCTTTAGGCGGAGTGCTAATTGCCGACGAAGTTGGATTAGGAAAAACTTACCTAGCTGGAGAATTGATAGCCAGATCCGCAAACGAACTTCGTCAGAGTGTCTTAATTGTTTGCTCTGCTTCCCTCAAAACAAGTATGTGGGAGCCTTTCTTGGAAACGCATGATTTCTCTCGAAGAAGAGTCAAAGTCTTTTCGTATGAGGAAATTCGGAATCGGATGGATATCCAACATGTAGGGCACGAGGAATTCATTCGGTCAATGGATGATTTTGCACTAGTTGTCATTGATGAAGCGCATAATTTGCGTAATCCAGCTGCACAGCGAAGTGAATCCATTGATCGTGTAATTTTGGCGGGCAGTAGCTCAAAGAAGGTAATTTTGTTGACAGCCACACCAGTCAACAACAGTCTCACCGACCTGGAAACCTTAATCAAGTATTTTGTACGGGATGATGCTCAATTTGCTGGCGAAAATATTCCGAGCATCAAGCAGTACATCAAGAATGCTCAAGATTTAGATCCCGAAAGACTAACCCCAGAGCATTTATTTACGTTAATGGATCAAGTTGCTGTTAGACGAACTCGTAAATTCATTAAGGATAATTATCCGGGGCAAGAAATAGTCGGACCACATGGCCAAAAGATGATCGTCGAGTTTCCGACACCTAAGGTCTATAGAATTGATTATAAACTTGATTCAACCGGTGACAAACTAATTGCAAAAGTGGTTTATGCACTTGACCTACCTGAAGATACCCCAATGGTTGCTCGGTATGCTGAAAAGAAGAATGATCCAGGACGGCTAATTCTGGCCAGATATACATCAAGTGCATATTTGTTGAATGGAGAAATGGCGAGGTTCCAGGTTTCAAACGCAGGGCTGCTCCGATCTGCACTACTGAAGCGATTAGAGAGTAGCCCACAAGCACTAAATACAACCCTCGTTAAGCTCATTAATTCGCATAAGGCATTCTTGGACGCTTTGAATCAAGGAATGGTTCTACGAGGAGAAGCTTTGAGAGAATGGACCTCATCAGACGCTGAAGGACTAGATGAATTCCTTAGCACCTTAGATGAAGTGAGCCAACAGGATGTCGAAGCCGTCGCTCTCTTCGATATAAAAGCTCTTAAAGAAGATGTCGAGTCCGACTTAATTCTTATCAGAGAACTTCAAGTCCTTGCTAGCGAAACGGCGCTACATAGCGATAATAAAGCCGAAACGTTAATTCACGAGTTAAATGAAATAGCCACTAAATCAAGGTTGAACGATTCTCGTGGCATAAGTTCTTCGGATAGGCGCAAAGTCATTATCTTTTCTTCTTTTGCAGACACAATCATCGATTTACATTCACGAGTAAAAGCCGCAATTGAGAAATCAGGTAAAACGCCACTCAGTGATTACAAAAACCGGTTGGCTGAGCCAATAATGGGAACTGGATTAAGTACTAAACTTCATGGAACATCTGGTGGCGTTGATCAACATAAGCGTGCAAGAATAATGTCGGAATTTGCTCCAGAAACTGCTGGTTCACTTCGAGCTGATGGCACGCCTCTAAGCTCAGATAATTTTGACATTATCTTGACCACTGACGTTCTGTCCGAAGGTGTAAACCTCCAACAGGCAGGGCGAATTATTAACTATGACCTTCCTTGGAATCCGATGCGAATTGTTCAACGTCATGGTCGTATCGACCGCATAGGCAGTAAGCACGACACCGTACAAATGGGATTGTTCTTCCCAACAGCGCATTTAAATGAATTGCTTCGCCTAGAAGAAACTTTGGAAAGAAAGCTCGCTCAGGCTGAAGCAGCAGTAGGAGCTGGAGTTGTTCTTCCAGGTCGAAATCCCGGCAAACAAGTCATTTTTGCTGACACCCGAGAGCAAATTGAACAACTTTACAATGAGAACCCAGAGTTGTTGGAATCACGAGGCAGTAGTGCTGCACTTTCTGGCGAGGAATATCGGCGCCGACTTTCAATCGAGATGAAGGATCCGTTTATCCGTCACGACGTGGAAGCTTTGCCATATGGATCAGGAAGTGGGTTCGAGAACCCAAGAATTCTCGGAAATGGTTATGTATTTTGCATCAAAATAGGTCAACACGAAAAACCGTGGTTTAGATTCATTCCAGTCGATTGCAATTGGTCATCAATCAAAGTAGGCGACCAGATTGCTGTTAATGATGACATGTTGGCATCGCTTGTAGCTGCAGATCCAATTAAATCAAGTATTTCACGTTGGATGACGCCTGAGGTTTATGATCGAGCTTTTGATGCATGGGAAGTGGCTAAAAAAAGTGCTCATGAAGCATGGATGTATTTAACAGACCCCATTAATCTCAAACCGGATTCTCCCAAAGCCTTTCGCGATGCGTCACAACTTGTATTTCAGTCAGGCCAATTTCTAAGCTCCGATGAACAAAAAGAATTGCTTGGCAAACTTAACGCAGTCCCTTCCAAGAAGGTAGAAAGAGCTGTTCGATCAGCATTATCAATCGATGGTACTGATCACGCAAAGATTTTGGCAGTTAAGGAAGAAATTGAAGCTGCAGGCTTGCAAAAACCTGAACCTCCAAAACCATTAGAAGCGGTAACAGAAAATCAAGTACGGCTAGTTTGTTGGATGGCTGTAAAGGGCCGCGAACATGTAGAACATGCGGTTTTAGGTGTAGGAAATTAACCCACCCCTTCACATACTCCGGCACTTTTATATCACCGCGTAGATTATTTGCGGGGATTGGTTGCCCGTAACTGGTAGTGATGGGGACGATCCCGGTCCATAAATCGGTGGTGGTGTCTTCATCGCCGTCATCAGGTTGGCGGGGGACTGACAAGGTTGACGGGTGCTCTTCCAGGTAAAGCAAACTCGCTCCAACCTAGAGTAGCTAAGCAATGGTGGCAGTGATTCCTTGCAGGGCAAATCCTTTAAGCATTTTCATCATCTTTATTTCTTACCATTGATTCTGAAAGGAATTCGAAGAAATCGCGGATTGTATCTTCACTTTGGCGGTCATTCATACGAATTTGGATGACAGGGGGTTTTCCAACTAGCAAGGCAATGCCGAAGTTCATATTTCCGAATGCTTTTGAATGCGTAATATCAGAGATGAGTTTGAACCGTAGATTCGCCGCCTTTTTTTCAGTCAGAGGATTGCAGAATAAGTTGAAGATAACCTCCCCTCCCTTAATGTCTATCTCTATTGTTATGGGTTCAAAATTTTCTAGATCTGGTGAATCAGCCCATACCACTTCTTCCATTTCGTTTATTTGGTTCTCAAGATGGCGTGAGTCAATATATTGGGACACCTGCGATTTTAAAAACATAGAATAAAAAGCGCAGTTTAAGGCATCATCGAACGTCCCCATAAAAAACTCGAAAATATTTTGATAGCTAGCGCGCAGTTTATTATCTACTATCCTTTTTTTGTTCCAGTACGTCACTAATTCGCGCTGCCAAGCTTTAAAATCTTCCATCCCGCGAATTTGCACCTGATTCAGATCGCGTACAGATAAATCATTAGGTGTTTTACTAACATGGAGGAAAGAATTTATATACTTGGACTGAGCGTCTAAAAACCCTCTTGCTGATCTGAAGTCTCTAAACAAATCCCTCAGAATAATGGCAGATGCTTCTCTTGACTGAACTTTCTTCATTGGGGTAGACGAGAAACGAATCTGTTCTAGTGCTACAAGAGTTCTTTCATTCCCGCTAGTTCCAGCAGATAAAAGCGAGTTCACTATTTTTCGTAGCAGCGTTTCATCGAGTTCGGGTAGAGCCGGAATATTAAACCAGGAGTTAATTTCTTTCTTAACTTTCAGCGACCGCCACGTTGATTGGGCATCGTCGCATTGGTGGAGTGCTGAGTAACCAAATCCAATATATAAAGGTCAAAGGGTTCTGAGAATGAGCGAGTATCAAAGCTTATCTGGGTATCAACTTCTTCTCCGCCGTGCTAATCAAAAGAAGGCGAATCCAACAATAGCCGAGAAGATACTTCTGTCTGCCCTGGAGACCAAAATTCCAATCCATCAGTTTCGTTTTCAAATTGTTATGATGCCATTTATAGTTGATTTTGTAAGTCTTGGTAAGCAAGTGATTTTGGAGGTTGACGGCTCTAGCCATGATCACGCCCAGGACTCTGATAGCACAAGACAATATGACTTAGAGAGATGGATATTCATTTCTCCGCTTTACAAATAATGAGGTGATCCATTCCATCGACGAAGTTATAGCTACTATTAATGATTATTGTGGGTTTCCGTATTCTCGGCGTAGGAAACATTCTGCGGCTAAGGCGGAGTATGTTCAAAGAGGAACATTGCCTTATGTGGTCGGTGAAGGATATACATTCGCCGATTATTACACCCGTAGAGAAGAGTCAATGCTTTTAGCATACGACCCTTTCGAAGATGAAGATGACACTAGCAAAATAAAGCCAGTGTTAAGAGTAACTTCAAAGCATATTCCAATGTGTGTGCTTTGCAACATACTGATTCAGTTGAATGAGGCCAGATATAGACACAGAGATTCCAACAGTGAATCGATATCTTGGGTTCATTCAAAATGCAGAATACGGTGAATTTAGTGAGTGTCATATGGCACCCTCACGGGCATGTAGTTATCGGAAATAGTCTCTTACGTCTATCCAGTATGTAATAGTGTGAATAGTGTGGGTCATCACCATTGTCACACCTGTAACAATTACCGCCGAAATAGTTCAAGCAGGTTTCAAACAGTGACGATAGTGATGGCTTTGAGGTACAACCGCCCTCGGCATAAGTAAGGCGAGCACTTTACGTCAGTTAGGAATGGGCATACTCTTTTAGACACCCAGGTGAGCAAGAGAGGAATTGAATGCAACAGGTCGATTGGGCTACGGATAAGGATCTCTTGACATCCGACCTAAAGGGGATGCAGCTAGTCACTCTCTACTTGCTTTCTACAGGTAGAAATGCCTGGCACGGCACATGGTCTGAACGTTATCGCCGAGATACTGCCCTCTTCTCAAATTTTGAATCAGCCAAAGCAACTGCAGAGAAGGCACGCAATCGAGGCACGACCTTTGAAATCGAGCAATATCCAGGGGTAGCGCTGTTTTCATTGTATGGGGTTATTTGTTTCGTTGAGTTTCATTCAAAGCAACCGTTTACTAGTTTACGAATAGCGGATATCGGTGAGCATCTTAAGTTAGGCATACCACTGAACTTGGCCATAGCTCCATTTCTGAAAGCATCTAGCGAATATTGGGAGACACCATTTCCTTCAGAAAGTTCTTTTGTAAACGCAAAGTCGGATTTAGCAGAGAGTCTTGAACCATTGCCAGAGCAAACCTATTTGAAGAAGTGGGGTTCACAGGCAATAGGCAGCAACTATTACCTCATATGGCATGAGAAGAACAAACCGGTTTCTACCCCGATTATGAAAGTGCTTGATGAGTTTAACGACCAAAATCTAGAGTTTGAGATTGAAACATGTGAGGCAGAACTTGGAATAGCACGTGAAGTAGCCATTGAAATGAGAAGAAAGCAAGAAATAGCACAGATTAAATTCAATGAGGCTAGCGCATACCTTTCGAGTCTTCTTGCTGAGAATGAAAGCACGAAGAATACTGAGAGAGATAAGTAACTCATGTCAGAAAGTCGATGCATTCATGAATTTATTGAGGGTCAATGTGGATCTTACAAACCGGCACCTCTCGGTATCAATGAATTTGTTTATACAACCAAAGGTGGACAAGTTTGAAAATCGACTAATATCGCATACATCAGCCATCCACTTAGGGCGGCATCTTTGGTTATCGAGTGTGGGGGAGACGAAGAACAAGCTATTGGTGGGTTGTGACACGACGTTGCGGAGGATTGTGGTGGTGAAGTTCGTTTAAGAGAAATTCAACATAACTTTGGGTTGCGAATTGGATCTATAGTCCGCGGCTGTAGCGATTCGCTGGCTGCTGATTCTGAAAATAAGGCGCCTTGTCTTGTGAGAAAGCAGGAGCATTTAGATAAACTCACTTAACGACCAGACTCACGATGAGATCTACTATCAAACACGCAGCACCCAACGGGCTGCCTGAACCCGATGACAATCACCTGTTCATCTCTTAAGAAGCCATTAGGTGTCCAGCAGATGGGGTCCACTTCAAAGTGCTCATAAGACATTTCGAGTCGACGACTCGAGACCTTTGACCGAGTAATCCACTACAGTTTCGGTAAACAGGATTCTCGGGCAAAGGGACATTGGGGAGAACATGAGTGATATCTACAAGCCGGTCGATTGGACCGTGGACCAACTTGTTCAAGGTATTTCGACTGGAGTGCTGCGCCTGCCGGACCTGCAGCGGCCATTCTTGTGGCCTGCAACGAAAGTGCGAGACCTTTTGGATTCGATGTACCGAGGCTACCCAGTAGGGGAGTTGATGTTCTGGAACCGATCGGGCGACGAGGACACCAATACGATTGGCTCAAACGAAAAAACTCAAAGCTCCACCCATCGCATCGTTGACGGTCAACAGCGCCTCACCACTTTGTACGTGACAATAACAGGCAAGAAAGTCATCGATGATGAGTATCGAAATAAAAGCATTCGAATTTCGTTTAATCCTTTTTTGGATCGATTTGAAGTTGCCCAACCGGCACTTGATAAATCTCCCGAGTGGGTCCCAGATATATCGTCGATCTTCTTATCTCCCTTTGCCGCCATTAACACTTTTACTAAACGGCTGGAAGAAGCCAGAGGTAGGCGTCTTGAAGAAGAGGAGACAACTCAAATCGTTAATGCATTGAGCAATGTAGAAGGACTTCGCCATCGAATCTTTAAGGTAGTCGAACTCCAACCCAATGTAGATAAGGCCACCGTGGCTGATGTATTTGTTCGCATAAACTCCGAGGGAATCAATCTAACGGCCGCCGATTTTCTTTTAACCTGGCTAAGTGTTTTTTGGCCCGAAGGCCGAGATCTCATGGAGGAGTTCGCCCGTAATTCACGTCTAACCGCAGAGCGAGTGACCGAGATTGCCGACAAGAAAACCACATGGACCCCCCTCAATCACTATCTCGCACCAAGTCCTGGACAACTGGTACGCGTTGCAGTGGCAGTCGGTCAGCGTCGTGGCAGATTGCAAGATGCTTACGCAGCTCTGCGTGCTCGTGATCGAAAGACGGGGTTGACCGATCCGATCCGCCAGAGAGAAGAGCTAGACAAAATTCAGATGGCGGTCCCACTAATGCTTAACCACCTGAATTGGGATGAATTCATGCGGGTTCTGGCCAAGGCCGGCTTCCGCAGTCGCAAAATGATTACTTCCACCACCACACTGCTCTATTGCTATGCTCTGTGGCTAATAGGGCGAGACCAGTACAAAGTCGACCTCGCCATCTTGCGAGACCTTATGGCCCGCTGGTTCTTCATGGCTCAGACCACTGGCCGATACACCAGCAGCCCGGAAACCCGCATCCAACAAGATTTGGATCGAGTGCTCCATGTTTCCAATGCCAATGAATTCGTGAGAATTTTGGAGGAGGTAATCGCCACCGGTTTGCCCAATGATTATTGGACGATCACCTTGCCCGATGAGTTCGTCTCGTCCTCGGCCTCAGCATCGCCGGCGTATCAGGCATATTTGGCCTCGCTCAATATTTTGGATGCACAACTGTTTATGCTCGCGGATACGGTCCGTAATTGGACCGATCCTAGCGTCACGTCGGTAAAAAAAGTGGAGGGTCACCACCTTTTCCCGAAGGCTTATCTAAAAGGTGCGCTTGGTTATTCCGACATGAAACGAATTAATCAAATCGCTAATTTCGCCCCGACAGATTGGGCCACCAATAACCTTATTGATGATCGGCCTCCATCTGAGTATTGGCCTAAACTTCTCGCCGCACGGAATTTCAAGGGAGATTCCCTGGCTATGCAAATGAAATGGCATGCCCTGCCCGTGAGTTGGCATGAGATGAATTATGAGGAATTTCTATCTGCTCGCCGAAAGTTACTTGCCACCGTGGTGCGGGATGGATTCTTTCGACTGTCTGACCCTAACTATCAACCCGTTATGCCTGATAGGCCCGTATCTGACCAAAGTGATGCCACTGAATCAGTTAGAATTCTCGACCTTCTTGGAGCGGGTTTACTCCAAGTCGGGGAAATTATTGAAACCGCAGATACTGAGGATGAGATATTTGCAGAGATCACAGAAGACGGAGAAATCCTGCTCAACGATAGAACGTATGACACACCGACTCATGCGGCGCAAGCGGTCAGCAAAGACGTGGACGACGGCTGGGAGTTTTGGACTAGGACGACGGCTGAAGGTCCTGTTTCTTTGGGCGCCCTCCGCAAGCAACTTATTCGAAGTTAGGTGATGCTTGATGGATCCTCGAGAGCCAAAGATTCTGATTTTGCCGGAAGCGTACTCCTCTCCCGAGGTGGAGGAAGTTTTCCTACTAGCCGCGACCTTTAATGGCTACTCAGCTTTTCCAACTCACTTGTGCGCACGTACGATGATTTGAGACAGAGCCCGAGTTAAGGAGAATCTCTTTCCACGCGCATCTAAGATGATCTAGTTCTCTGTGGAAATTAATTCTTTCGTGCTGTTCGATATCCGGAATATTGCTATTTGTCGGTACTTCGCCCCAAGATCTTTAGCCTGACTTAATGAAATATCTACCACAGCAAATCCTTCCTCTTGCCAGGGACCATTTGGATTTCGCCCAATTGCAGGGTAAATCACGTCAGAGATTTCCAGCAAGTCATATTTCAGTAGCATGTTACTTTTTGAATTTTCTTCATCGCTTGTCAATTGACCCATTGGATTCCAAGCCGTAATTACAAATAAATCCTCTTCTATATTGTCGCTCCTGACCCACTCTCCATTCATGTATATCTCAAGAATAGTTGCCAAATAAATTGATTTCATTTCTTCGAAATTGGATTCTGACAATTATTCTTCCTCCCATTTTTTTGTTGGATAAAAAGTAAAGTCTGGTGTTCTATTTCCCTACCGAATCACCAACCCTTCCACATACTGCGGCACTTTGATATCGGGTCGTAAATTATTGGCAGGTCACATAAGCGGTGCCCACATTAAACAGGAGAGTCTGATAATATTCTTCACCAAAGAAGTCTATGAACTCCTGATCCCATGGATAATCTTCAAACCACTTAGCGACGGCATCGGTGAGTTCCTCGCCTACTACAACAAAGAACGGCCGCACAGCTCACTGCACGACCAGATTCCCGACGAGGTCTACTATGAAGCACGTCGTAACCAGCGGGTCGCGTGAACTCGTTGTCAACCATCTGCGCACCTCTTAACAAGACCATCAGGTTTTCCAAAGGTTGGGGCCCACTTCGATCGGCTCGATAATTTTCGCGAAAACATCTTCAGAGACCTTGGTGGTTAAGGGCAAATTAGAAAATCTAGATGTTCGAGCAAGTAAAGTGCGAGGGGACTGAATCCGTCACCGACAATTAATGTATTAAATGGGTTAGGTTCTAAGTTTGAAAGCACCAGTCCAATAGAGTTTTCTTAATTACTTCCGCAAATCCACGTAAGTCCCTAAGCTGCGATCATGTGGACACTGGAAGAAGAGCATGCCCTTCGCGAGGACTTGATCGACAAGATCATTTCTAAAGCAAATGAAGGCGATGGCATGCTCTCTCGAGCCGAACTCGGTAGTTTCGAGTATGCCGGGCAGACAATCCGAGTCATTGATGCGCAAGGTGGAATTTGGAACCCGGGTGTATCCTGGACTTTAGGTGAAGAACTCAGGGCAACCCTTTCCATCAATACAACAAAGTCAGGAAAGTACGAGGACCAAGAAGTCCCTGGTGGTCTTTGGCGATATGACTATCAATCTGGTGGAACTGCAGGAAAGAACACCAAGATGCGCAAGGCAATGGAACTGCAATTTCCCCTCATTTGGTTTTTCCAGCAAGATTTTGGACGCTACGTTCCCTACAGAGTTTTCATTATTAACGATTATCCCGATGAAGGTTATTGTTTGATTGCTCCTGATCCAATACTTGCAACCGCGTTACGGTCTGAATCGATTATCGAGCGTAGATACGCAGAAAGAATGATGAAGCAGCGCCTTCACCAACCAGCATTCCGTGCTCGAGTCATCAGCGCATATGAGACAAAGTGCGCAATCTGTAGATTGGGTCACGGACGATTATTAGATGCCGCACATATAACTCCCGACAGCGACGAAATATCATCAACCTCAGTCACTAACGGGCTAAGTCTTTGCAAAATCCACCACACGGCTTACGACATAAATATTGTTGGTATTGATGCTGACTACACGGTCCATGTCCGAGAAGATATTCTTGCCGAAAAGGATGGGCCAATGCTTGAACACGGAATCAAAGAGATGAATAAGGGCAAGCTTTGGGTGCCACCTTCTCCGAGAAATCGTCCGAATCAGACCCGACTAGACAGGCGTTTTCAGGAATTCGTAAACCAGTAGCTAAATAAAGTTACGCATAAAGGCCAGCTAATGTCAGGAAGGTGGGCGACTCCGTTCTCGATTAAGAGTTATCGGGATTCAATTCAACCCTTTTCGCACTCACCAGTTCTGACTCACGCAATTAACCATGCACGGGAAGGTTTCATGAAATCAAAGAACGCCGGTCGTGGCATGGCGATCATGTTAATTGTTACTGGCATCTCGCACTTTGCATTTCCAAAGTCACTAGATGCAATAGTTCCGGGGTTCTTGCCGGGGGATCCACGCTTCTGGGTTTATCTCAGCGGCGTGGCAGAGCTTGTCATTGCAGCGATGTTGTTGGCACCACGCGGGGTAATAATTTGGGGAAAGCCTCTACCTTTATTGGGTGCTTATAGTGCGCTCTTATTATTTATTGCAGTCTTTCCAGCAAATATAAATATGGCAATTACATGGAGTGATCGCGCAATGCCATCGCCGCTATTTGCCTATGCCAGATTGCCGTTGCAGTTGGGTTTGTTCTATTGGGCGTGGGCGATAGCTAGGGATATAAAGCGGCGGTAGGTGTGGGGAAGGTTTCCATTAAGTAACGCTGTGTAGTTTTTCTATCGATTGTTGCAAAGTTATTGTTTATTTCATTGTGCTATTATTTTTATACCTAGTAGGTGACATGGCAATGGACTCGAACTTTTCGGGTCCATTGTTGTTTTTGTAATGTTGTGTTATTATTTTCTTGCCTACTAGTTGACGGCAAAATGGACTCGAATAATTCGGGTCCATTTTGTTTTATCTAGATATATCCACAGTTAATTGACTTTAGAGCTTGAGCTACTCCATTTCACAGCAATATTCGCACCTGGGGGAATGGTGTAGTGGCAGCATAAGTAGCAGTCAACTAGTAGGCACGGGTTCGATTCCCGTTTCCTCCAGCAGTCTCGAGGATCAGTGGCCAGAGGAGTTTGACGCCCTCTGCATGGGCCACTGATTTCGAGCACTAAATAGTTGGCTCAGTGGTTCTGGAGATACTCCCGCTGCAGTTGGGGCTCTTTTTATTGCGCGTGGGCAATCGCTAGGGATATAAAGCGGAGGTAGGTGGGCAGAAGTTGGCAGCTTGATGGACTATGAATGAATCAGGCCAGCTGCAATCAAAGCAATGATGCAATCTTCTCTTTAACCGCAATTACTGATGGGTTGGTCAATGAGGAACCATCGGCGAAAAGTAGCGTTGGCACAATTTGATTACCACCATTGACTAATTCAACGAATGGCGCGTATTGGCTCTCTTCTTCAATATTTACTTCACGAAAATTAATACCGACCTCATTTAGCTGACTTTTTAACCGCTTGCAGTGTCCGCACCAACCGGTGCTAAACATAACAAAATCAGTACCTGTAATACCAAGGACTTCGGCCGGGGTTTGTGACATGTTAACAACACCTTTCACTAAGGAGTACGGTGATTTTCTCCAGACTCTATTCTCTACTGTATAGATGAAAGTTTCAGAGTAAAAGACCTACCGGGTCATTGGTGAATCTCATTAAGTAACGCTGCGTAGTTTTCTCTTGGAGTACTTCAAAGTATTGTTGACTTACAAGTGTGGCGAATCAGTGGCCAGAGGAGTTTGACGCCCTCAGCATGGCCCACTGATTTCGAGCACTAGATACTTTCGTTGGTGAACTCTTCAAAATAGCAAGCGGGGCATCCATGCTGGAACAGGGATAGCCAATAACGCTGTGGCAAAAGTAACTCCGAGTAGTCGATTTTTCTGCTTTAATACTTCTGCTCTACACTTTTTGTGTAAAGAAACGGTTAGGTACTTGGGTTGGTCACCTGAAATACAAAAGTACTTTGCCTTGGTATCGCTGAGCGAAAAGACCTTGATTATTCAGGGTCTTTTCTGCTTTTAAAAAATAAAATCGGGTCGAAAGCATATTTCTATGCCTCCGACCCGATCGCCTGATACGATTCCAGTACAAACACTGATTAGGTATCGTCGCTTTCGCGTTGATCCTTTCGCATCACCTTGTATCTCAATACAAGTTCGGCTATTGCAATGGCAAGCATTGCAATATCAATGAGTTTCATGTCATCAGTACCCCCTTTCACCTTATTTCCAATTTGTATTGGAAAATCAATGAACATGGCTGCAGCCATATTGCAACTTGATGGAGGTGATTGGGTTAGGCAGGCGAAAGATAAATGCAAAAGCTTGAGTGGATGATTTTTTTGGATGCTAGTGTGGATAAATTAAGGGTGAGTTGGAGTTCTATTGGTGACTAATTACCCAAAATAACTTGGGAAAAGTCAGAGG
The DNA here is from genome assembly GCA_038905815.1 of Candidatus Planktophila sp. Lineage (GTDB taxonomy): Bacteria > Actinomycetota > Actinomycetes > Nanopelagicales > Nanopelagicaceae > Planktophila. The sequence goes on from JBCKHN010000009.1 coordinate 28,353, forward strand.
GATTGGTTAGGGTGGGATTATGGATATAAAAGAGGCAGCTAGTTCGGGGCTTAGCAACTATACAAACTTTTCAGGGCGGGCCACTAGGCCTGAATTTTGGTGGTTCATTGCATTTATATTTCTTGTTGATGTGCTCTCTGCAATCCTGGATGGAATTTTAGGGATTGGTTTTATTTCCAGTCTCTCATTCCTTGTGCTATTGCTGCCATCGATATCTGTCTCAGTGCGCCGAATGCACGATGTTGGTAAGTCTGGCTGGTTTCTTCTCGTACCTTTTTATAATTTGTATTTGTACTGCCAGCCTTCGATAGGGGCAGAGGGATAGCCAATAACGCTGGGTTGTTAGAAGTTAAGTGCGTGTATCTAGGAACTCACAGAATTGGCTCTTGCCTTGATATTTTATGTAACAGAAAGTAGTTGAAATAAAACCGGGTCGAAAGCATATTTCTATGCCCTCGACCCGATTGCCTGATACGATTTCAGCATTCGCACTGATTAGGTATCGTCGCTTTCGCGTTGATCCTTTCGCACCGCCTAATCTTTAATTTATGTCGGTGACTTTGTTTAGCTTCTCGGTATGAAAAGCGCGCTGCATAGTTTTTCTCTTGTGAGTGCTTCAAAGTTATTGTTGATTTCATTGTGTTACTCTTTTTACACCAAGTAGGTGACGGCAAGATGGACTCGAAGAAATTCGGGTCCATTTTGTTTTACAAGTGTGGTAAATTTTGAAATGGTTGGCTGACAACACAAATGGACCTGAGTATTTTCGGGTCCATTTGTGTTGTCATCGCGAGTTCTTATCCACAAAGAGTTAACTTTGACGCTCTCAGCATGGGTCACTGACTTCGAGTACTAAATAGTTGGCCCATCGCGGTAGGTGTGGGGAGTTCTTTGGGAAAAGTCAGAGGGATTGGTTAGGGTGGGATTATGGATAAAAAGAGGCGCATCCATGCTGGAACAGGGATAGCCAATAACGCTGGGGCAAAAGTAACTCTGAGTAGTTGATTTTTCTGCTTTAATACTTCTGCTCTACACTTTTTGTGTAAAGAAACGGTTAGCTACTTGGGTTGGTAACCTGCAATATAAAAGTAACTTGCCTTGGAGTCGGTGAGCGAAAAGACCTTGATTATTCAGGGTCTTTTCTGCTTTTAAAAAATGAAAGTTGTGCATCTCGTCACCGACTCCGGTCCTTTTAAGCAATTTCGATTCTGGATAAATAGCGATAATCGTTGATTCTTCTCCAGCGCGCCGCTTGATACTATCCATGGCGCGTTTGCAGGCGTAGGCTCTGGGCATGGAAAAGTTAAATAACTTCATTAATGGAAAAGCCGTTGAGAGTACATCCGGTGAAACCACATCGATTATTAATCCAGCAACTGGATTGGCTTATGCCACCGCTCCGAAATCTAACGGAGCCGATATTGATGCGGCGATGAGCGCAGCTAGTGGCGCTTTTGCGCAGTGGCGCGATTCCACACCGTCGGTGCGCCAGCGGGCGCTATTAAAAATTGCCGATGCTATTGAAGCTCGCGCGGATGAAATTGTTGCCATTGAATCTCGAAATACCGGTAAACCGCTTGCGCTGACAACATCGGAGGAAATTCCACCGATGATTGATCAGATTCGCTTCTTTGCTGGGGCTGCGAGAAATTTAGAAGGTCGAGCATCCGGTGAATATATGACTGGAATGACTTCGATAATTCGCCGCGAACCTGTAGGTGTCTGCGCACAAATTACGCCGTGGAATTATCCGATGATGATGGCGGTTTGGAAATGGGCGCCAGCAATTGCTGCCGGAAATACTGTGGTGCTAAAACCAAGTAATACAACTCCTGCATCAACGGTTTGGATGGCAAGTGTTATGGCGGAATTTTTACCTGCGGGAGTTTTCAATGTGGTCTGTGGTAATCGCGAGACGGGTCGGGGGATTGTTGAACATGTTCGCCCCGATATGGTCTCGATTACTGGTTCGGTCCGTGCTGGAATGGAAGTTGCGACATCGGCGGCTAAGCAAGTAAAGCGTCTGCATTTAGAGCTCGGCGGCAAAGCACCAGTGGTGGTCTTTGCCGATGCTGATTTAGCTGGCGCGGCGGCGGCGATTGCCATCGCGGGGTATTTCAACGCGGGACAAGATTGCACAGCGGCCACGCGCGTGATGGTGGAAGCGAGCGCATATGATGAAATGGTGGCTCTGTTAACTGAACAAGCCAAAAACAACATTGCAACCGGCATGCCAGATCAAGATGTTTTCATGGGACCGGTAAATAACGCTAACCAATTGGCGAGCATTAGCGGCTTTTTAGATCGGGTTCCAGATCATGCGGTGGTCACTACTGGCGGTAGCGCCTTAGATCAAGCGGGCTTCTTCTTCCCACCTACTGTTGTGGCTGGGCTGCGCCAGGATGATGAGATGATTCAGAGTGAGATTTTCGGGCCAGTTATTACTATTCAAAAATTTGCCGATGAGGCCCAGGCTGTGGCGATGGCCAATGGCGTGGATTATGGGTTGGCCTCGAGCGTTTGGACGAGTAACCATGGCCGTGCCATGCGAATGGCCAAAGCCTTTGACTTTGGCTGCGTCTGGATCAACACCCATATTCCGATCGTGGCCGAGATGCCACACGGTGGTTTCAAACGGAGCGGTTATGGCAAAGATTTATCGAATTATGGCTTCGAGGATTACACCCGAATCAAGCATGTTATGAGTAATCTAAACACCTAGGCATAAGCAAACCCACCTCACGAGAGAGATATAACCATGACAATAAAGAGAGCACTTTCACCAGAAGCCCGCGCCATCATTAAATCGCAGTTGTTATCGCGTCGCGGTTTTCTCGCGGCCGCGGGCGGAGTTGGTGCGGTATCACTTCTCGCGGCGTGCGGCAGGGGGTCGGGTGGAGATGCTGCTTCAGATGATCCAGTGCGTTGGGCTAACTGGACGCTCTATTTAGATTACGACTCAGATAAGCAAGTTTATCCAACGCTAGTAAAGTTCATGGCAGATTCAGGAATTGATGTTAAGTACAAGGAAGATTACAACGATAACGATGAGTTCTGGGGCAAAGTACAGGGACAGTTAAAACTAAATGAAGATATTGGCTATGACATTGTTGTGCCAACCGACTGGATGGCTGCGCGTTGGATTCGTATGGGATATGCCCAGAAATTTGATGCTGCAAATATTCCAAATAAAGTAAACATTCTGGATGCGCTCGCAAATGTGGGTTTTGATAATGGTCGCGAATATTCACTAACTTGGCAATCAGGTTTTGGTGGTTTTGGTTGGAATGCAGAGAAGATTCCCCGCGGTATTCGCACGCTTGATGAGCTCTTCTCAAAGGCCAATAAAGGAAAAGTTGAAGTTCTCTCCGAGATGCGCGACACCATCGGAATTATCATGATGTACCAAGGCGTGGATATCAGCAAAACTTTCACCGAAGCGCAATTTATGAACGCAATTGATTATCTAAAGGGCAAAATTGCCGATGGATATATCCGCAAAGTTGTTGGCAATGATTACAAGGAAGATCTAATCAGTGGGGACGCAGTTGCAGTTATCGGTTGGTCTGGCGATCTCTTCCAATTAGCTACTGAGAATGAAGGTAAATTCGCCTTCGCAGTTCCTGAATCAGGTGGGCACCTTTGGTCTGATAACTTGTTGATTCCTTCAACTTCAAGTAATAAAGCTAACGCTGAGAAGGTTATTAATAACTATTACGATCCAGCAGTTGCCGCCGAAGTTGCCGCTTATGTGACATATATCTGTCCAGTCAAGGGAGCGCAGGAGGAGATGGTAAAAATCGATCCCGTTCTAGCGCAGAGTCCATACATTTTCCCAACGGCAGAGATGCTCTCAAAGGTGAAAACTTTCGTTGGGCTATCCCCTGAAGAGGAGAGTAAGTACACCACGGCCTTCCAAGAAGCTTCTGGTAACTAATGGTCGATGCCTCAAAATCGACACGAGGTGATCTGCGAATAGAAGGCGTTACTAAATCTTTTGGAGATTTCAAAGCGGTTGATGGCTTAACGCTGACGGTTCCTGAGGGCTCATTCTTTGTGCTCTTGGGACCATCAGGGTGTGGCAAAACAACGACGCTCCGTATGATTGCTGGTTTGGAAGAACCAACGATGGGAACAATTCATCTGGGTGCAACCGATATTACAAATATGCGGCCATATGAGCGACCAATCAATACCGTCTTCCAGAATTATGCGCTCTTTCCCCACCTCTCTATCTATGAAAATGTGGCTTTTGGGCTCCGTCGCCGCGGGATTAAAGATGTAAAGGGCGCCGTTGATAAAGTTCTAAGCCTTGTCGAACTTCCCCATCTAGCAACTCGTAAACCTGCCCAACTCTCGGGTGGAGAACAACAGCGCATTGCACTGGCACGCGCCATTGTTAATCGTCCAGCGCTCTTACTTCTGGATGAACCCCTCGGTGCGCTGGACTTAAAATTGCGTCGCCAGATGCAGATTGAATTGAAATGGATTCAAACTGAGATCGGAATAACTTTCGTTCACGTTACACACGATCAAGAAGAAGCCATGACTATGGCTGACACCATTGCGGTGATGAATGAGGGCAGAGTCGAACAGATGGGCTCGCCCGCTGATTTATATGATAATCCGCAGACTGCTTTTGTAGCTAACTTCCTTGGTCAATCTAATTTAATTGCTGGAAATATAGAGAGCAGCGACGGCGATGCGCTAGTTGTAAACATTTTCGGCCAGAAAATTAAGATAATGAAATCGCGTAGCCATGCCCATGGCTCATCGGTGTTGGCCGGAATTCGCCCAGAGAAGATTCGTATTCAAAGGGCTGGAACTCCGATGTCTGGCAATGTAATTACTGGGGGAGTCATCTCTGATGCCTCCTACATTGGCGTGAGCACCCAATATCAAGTTGAAATGCCATGGAAGCAAGAGTTAATGGTCTTTGAACAGAATGATGACGGTGTTCCGCCACTTGAAAAAGGCGACGCTGTGGTAATTTCATGGGAGCCGATCTTTACTTTCGCACTCGATGGGGCGCAAGATGCCACTGCGGGTTCTGAAGTAAATCCGGATGCAGAGTAATGCTCGCCGCACTTAGGACGAAGCGCTCGCTTTTTCCTTATCTTTTACTTGCCCCCGGATTACTCTGGCTCTTTACTTTCTTTATCATGCCAATCGTTAATTTGGCGAAGATTTCAACACAAACACCGGTCAAGGGTGGCGAGACTGGCGAGTATGAACAGACGCTTCGTTTTGCAAATTACATCGATGCTTTTGTAAATAATAAAGAGCAATTTGGCCGTTCATTTACTTACGCGTTTCTAGCAACGGTTTTAGCGCTGGCAATTGCTTATCCGTTGGCTTATGGCATCGCCTTTAAATCTGGAAAGTGGAAGAATGTTCTACTGGTCCTTGTGATAGCGCCATTCTTTACCTCGTTTTTGCTCCGTACTATCGCGTGGAAACAAATTTTGGGAGAAGAAGGTCCAGTCATCGCCGTCTTTAGAGGTCTGAATATAATTAGCGAGCAGACCACGCTCACTGCTAGCGCTTTTGCCGTAGTTACAGGTTTGACCTATAACTTTTTACCATTTATGGTGCTGCCCTTATATGTGAGTTTGGAACGAATTGATCCACGGACCCTGGAAGCTGCGGGGGATCTCTATGCCAGCGCTTTTACAACTTTTAGAAAAGTAACGGTGCCGCTTTCTATGCCTGGTGTTGTGGCAGGAACGCTGCTCACCTTTATTCCAGCTGCCGGTGATTATATAAACGCTACGATTTTAGGAAACCCAAATACCAAGATGATTGGTAACGTCATTGAATCGCGCTTCTTTAGGATCGTTGATTATCCAACCGCGGCTGCGCTCTCATTTACTTTAATGTTAGCGATTGTAATTTTGGTTTCGCTCTATATCCGTAAAGCTGGAACGGAGGAGTTGGTATGACTTCTCTGGCTAACTGGTTCCGAAAAAACTTAATCCGGGTATATATGGTCTTAGGTTTTAGCTATCTCTTTATTCCCGTTGCCTACACTTTTGCTTTCTCATTTAACGATGGGCGCAAAAGCAATTTGGTTTGGAAAGGTTTCACTTTAAGGAATTGGCAGAACCCATGCGGGGCACCTGAAGTCTGTGTAGCGTTGGGTAATTCAATTAAAGTTGGTTTGATTTCAACTCTCCTTGCCACAGCTCTGGGCACGCTTATCGCATTTGCAATTGCTCGCCACCGATTTGCAGGGCGTTCGAGCGTGAACTTGCTTATCTTCTTACCTATGGCAACGCCTGAAGTTGTCCTTGGAGCATCACTTCTTGCCATGTTTTTAAATCTTGGAATCAACCCTGGGTTTACCACAATTATCATCGCCCACGTAATGTTCTGTATTTCTTTCGTTGTGGTCACCGTTAAGGCACGGATCGCCTCGCTAGATCCGCACCTTGAACAAGCGGCGATGGATTTATATGCAAATGAATTCCAAACTTTTCGGCGAATAACTTTGCCACTGGTTGCCCCCGGCATAGCTGCGGCAGCGTTATTGGCCTTTAGCCTCTCATTTGATGATTTCATTATTACTAACTTCACCTCAGGCACTTTTACTACTTTCCCGAAGTTCGTCTATGCAGCTGCTGCGCGTGGCATTCCGGCGCAAGCAAATGTGATTGGCTCTTCCATGTTTTTCCTTGCGCTATTTATCGTTTTGGCGGGCCAGCTAGTAAGTAAACGAAAAGCGCGGTAGTCGCACTCTCTGGCTTAAACCCCTCGATCTTTTGGGAGTTGGCTTCGATTCTTAAATCTTTACCCGTATCCTTAGCTCCATGGTTAACCATGGAAATATGTATGGGCCGAACTTCACATTTCTGGGAATTCCTGCCTGTGATTTAGATGATCCCAGCACATATGCCGACGCCGATGTAATTATTCTCGGTGCCCCCATTGATAGCGGAACCTCTTTCCGCGCCGGTGCCAGATTTGGCCCAGCAGCAATTCGGGGCGGGGATTATTTACCGCACGATGGGGCGCGCCCGCATCTGTCGCTCCGCGTTGATTCGCTAAAAACTTTAAAGGTGCTAGACGGTGGCGATTTATTGATGCCCGGTGGAGATTTGGTAGCGTCGCTGAAAATTCTGGCAGCTGCAACTGAGAAAATTTCGCGCGCTGGAATTATTCCGGTAATTCTCGGGGGAGACCATAGCGTTACATCGGCCGATGTGGCAGGAATCGCTCACCACCGCGGAATGGGCAAAATTTCGATGATTCACTTTGATGCCCACGCCGATACCGGTGAAAATCAATTCGGCGCGCTCATTGGTCATGGAACTCCGATGCGCCGATTAATTGATACTGGCACCGTGCGCGGAGATCGTTTCTTACAACTTGGTCTGCGCGGTTATTGGCCCGATAGCGCGACCCTTGATTGGATGCGCGATCAAGGTATGCGCTCATATGAAATGACCGAAATTCATCACCGTGGGCTAAAAGAAGTTCTGGATGAATCCTTTGCCATCCTTACTAACGAGTGCGACGGTGTTTTCTTATCGGTAGATATCGATGTGGTTGACCCCGGCATGGCTCCCGGTACTGGCACCCCAGAACCGGGTGGGCTGACTAGCCGTGAACTGTTGGAGGCGGTACGGCGAATCTGTTTAGAACTTCCCATTGTTGGAATCGATGTGGTCGAAGTGGCACCAGCTTTTGATTGCGCCGATATAACTGCAATTTTAGCTAACCGGGTGGTGCTTGAGGCGCTCGGTGCCATTGCAAAGCGGCGCAGCGGAGCGCCGTACTCACCAAAGCAGAACTTATTGGATCGCTAGCGCCTCATCTAAAATCGCTAGCGCTTCAAGTAGTAAGTTCTTTGGAATCACAAGTGGTGGCAGTAAGCGGATAACATTTGAGTAAGTTCCGGCTGAAAGAATTAGCACGCCTTTTTCTTGGCAATATTTAATAGCCGCGCTTAACGCTGCGGGGTTAGGTTCAATCGAGTTTGGAATAACTAACTCGATTGCTTGCATCGCACCGCGACCGCGCACCTCAGCAATAATTGGATATTTAGCTTTCATGGCGGTTAGCGCATCGACCATAATCGCACCAATTTCATTAGCGCGATCAAGTAAATTATCTTCTTCAATCGTGGCAATTGCGCCGAGGGCAGCCGCACATGCAACGGGTGAACCACCGAAAGTTCCACCTAGACCACTTGGGTGAATTGAATCCATAATCTCTGCTCGACCAGTAACACCAGCAAGCGGAAGTCCGCCGGCAATTCCTTTAGCAGTTGCGATTAAATCCGGTTCTACTCCTTCATATTCGCAAGCAAACATTTTGCCAGTGCGAGCAAAACCAGTTTGAATTTCATCAGCAATAAAGAGGGCGCCGTTATCTTTAGCGTAGGTAGCTAAACCTGGCAAGAAACCAAGCGGCGGCACGATGAAGCCGCCTTCGCCTTGAATCGGTTCGATCACAAGGGCTGCAATATTCTTGCCACCCAGCTCTTTATCCATCTTATTCGTGATAAAGCCAAGGGCCTCGTTAGCGCATGCACGGGCACCACCTGGCCAACGGAGCGGATAAGCCATAGGCATTCGGTAAATCTCGGGCGTAAATGGACCGAAACCTTCCTTGTATGGCATATTTTTTGCGGTCATACCCATAGTTAAGTTAGTGCGACCGTGATAGCCATGTTCGAAGACAACGATGGCTTGCCGTTCTGTAAATTGACGTGCAATTTTTACCGCGTTCTCTATAGCTTCAGCCCCTGAGTTAAGCAAGATAGATTTCTTCTTAAAAGTTCCCGGAGTTAAGCGATTAAGGGCTTCGCAGACTTCGATGTAGCCAAGATATGGCGCGATCATAAAACAAGTGTGGGTAAAAGCGGCTACTTGTGCTTGCACATTTTTCACAACCCGCGTCGCGCTATTTCCAACGCTTACCACGGCGATACCTGAGCCCATATCGATGATGTGATTGCCATCTACATCGACCAAAATTCCACCGCCGGCGCGCGCGATTACCGCGGGCAACGCCATGCCAAGGGAGGCCGAGACCGCCTCGCTTCTCCGCTTAAGAATTGCCTGCGATTTTGGCCCAGGGATGGGTGTGAGGAGTTTGCGCGCCTGTTCAACGTTGCTCATGTGGTGAGTCTACTTATGGCGTGAGAAGATAACCACATGCGCGATGTGGTAATTCTTGGCTCAACCGGATCCATTGGCGTACAAGCTTTAGCGCTAATCGAAGCAAACCCATCACTTTTTCGCGTAGTGGCAATCACTGCGCAAGGAACAAATCCGAGTGAAATAATTGAGCAAGCACGGAGATTTAAAGTTGAAGTAGTCGGCGTTGCTATCAATGGGGATGTAATACGCGCAGCACTCCCTGGGGTCACCGTTATTGATGGAGCGAACGGAGCAACGGAGGTCGCGGCGATTACTTGCGATGTTGTGCTCAATGCTATTACCGGATCTATTGGGTTAGGACCAACCCTGGCTGCGTTAAAAGTTGGCAATAAAGTAGCCCTTGCCAATAAGGAATCACTCGTTGCTGGCGGAGATTTAGTTATATCCCTGGCCAAACCAGACCAACTCATTCCTATTGATTCAGAACATAGCGCTATTTGGCAATGTTTATTAGCGGGAAAAAGAAGTGAAGTAAACCGTCTTATTCTGACGGCCAGCGGTGGACCTTTTCGCGATCGCTTAGATTTAAGTGAAGTAACTGTGGCTGACGCCCTTGCCCATCCGACTTGGTTGATGGGACCGGTGGTAACAATCAATTCTGCCACGCTCGTCAATAAAGGTTTAGAGATAATAGAAGCTCACTACTTATTTGATTTGCCATATTCTAAAATTGACGCCGTAATTCATCGGCAATCGGTAATTCATTCGATGGTGGAGTACCACGATGGTTCAACAATTGCGCAGCTGAGTCCGCCAAATATGAAAGGCCCGATTGGGTACGCGCTCAATTGGCCAGATCGCCTTCCTCGCGCAACGAGCGCAGTGGATTGGTCAGCGCGCCATAGCTGGGATTTTGAACCGATCGATGCTGCGCGCTTTCCAGCCATTGAGTTAGCACGTCGATGCGGCGAACTTGGTGGTGGAACGCCTACCATTTTCAATGCCGCCAATGAAGTTGCGGTGAGCACATTTTTAAGTGGAGGATTAGCCTTTACCTCGATTATCGAGGCGGTAGAAGCTGTGGTAGTAAAACTTGGGGGAGCAGCAACGTCATCCCCAAGGGATTTAGCCGATGTCAGTGCGTTAGAGCAGGATGCTAAAACGCTAGCTTTTGAATTAATTAAGAAAATGGTTGCCTAATGCAGATTGTTGGAGTTCTCGCCTTTATTGTTGCGCTCCTTGCCTCGGTCATGATCCACGAACTTGGGCATTACTTAACGGCTAAGAAATTCGGAATGAAAGTTACTGAGTTCTTCGTAGGTTTCGGGCAGAAGCTCTGGTCAACTAAACGCGGTGAGACTGAATTTGGTTTAAAGGCTATTCCAGCCGGTGGATATTGCCGTATCGAAGGCATGTCCCCAAACGATGTGATGGAAGTTGGCGAAGAAGATCGCGCTTTTTATAAAGCGAGTACAGCACGGAAACTTATAGTTCTGGGTGCTGGATCTTTTATGCACTTTCTGCTGGGATTTTTCTTGCTCTTGCTTCTCTTCGTGGGTATTGGCACACCGGCGGCAACGCCAATTCTTAAAGAGATTATCCCTGAATCTGCAGCGGCTAGCGCTGGACTTTTACCCGGTGATGAAATTACAGCTATTGATGGCAAAGTTGTTACTGATTGGTCAAAAGATGTATTGGCCATTCGCGGTTCAAATGGCAAGCCGGTGGAGCTCTCGCTAAAACGTGGCGGTCAAGGTTTAACTTTCACAATAACGCCAACCCTTAAAGATATTGGCGGTGAGAAGCGTTGGATAATTGGTTTTATTACCGGTGTTGAAGTTAAACGGATAAACATTTTTAGCGGAGTCAAACGTTCGGCGTTAGTTACGCAAAAGTTAACGAGTGAAAGTTTTAAAGCTCTTCTTCGACTTCCTGCCATGATTCCCGCCCTCTGGGGGCAAACTGTTGCTGGCGAGAAACGCGACTCCAATGGTTTAGTCGGAATAGTCGGAGTTGCCCGGGTAACTGGGCAAGCGATCGGTAGCGAAAAACTTACTTTGCGTGAGCGGTTCTCAACATTTCTTATCATAATCGTAAGTTTAAATATCTTTATCGGAATATTTAATTTACTGCCAATTTTGCCGCTAGATGGCGGACATATGGCAGTGGCCATTGCCGATGCAATTCGCGCCGCCTTTGCGCGGCTCCGTGGACGTCCGCGGCCAGCGCCCATTGATGTGAGGGTCTTAACTCCGGTGACAATGGTCGTTTTTGTAATACTGGTCGCGCTAACCCTTTTATTGCTGGTAGCAGACATCATTAATCCAGTGAATTTGAATCTTTAGCGCCGGCGTGATATTTAAGGCAGAATAAGGCCCATGGTCAATTTGGGAATTCCGCAATCCCCGCCACCGACCCTTGCTCCGCGTCGCAAAACTAAGCAATTGATGGTGGGCAAAGTTGGTGTTGGAAGTGATTGGCCAGTTAGCGTTCAATCGATGTGCACAACCGTTACCGCGGATATCGACGCCACGTTGCAACAGATTGCCGAACTCACCGCAGCGGGTTGCCAAATTGTCCGAGTTGCAGTGCCAAGTCAAGATGATGCCGACGCCCTGGCCCAAATTGCTAAGAAATCTCAGATTCCAGTTATCGCAGATATCCATTTTCAACCCAAATATATTTTTGCAGCAATTGATGCAGGCTGCGCTGCGGTCCGTGTTAACCCCGGCAACATAAGGCAATTCGATGACAGAGTAAAAGAAGTTGCTAAAGCGGCCGGAGATGCCGGAATTCCAATTCGCATCGGCGTTAATGCCGGTTCACTTGATCCGCGGTTGCTGGCAAAGTATGGAAAAGCAACGCCGGAGGCGCTAGTCGAATCTGCTTTATGGGAGGCCTCCCTATTTGAAGAGCATGGTTTTAGCGATATTAAAATTTCAGTTAAACACCATGATCCAGTGACCATGGTCAAGGCTTATCGAATCTTGGCAGCTAAATGTGATTACCCGCTCCATCTTGGTGTGACTGAAGCCGGTCCGCTTTTTCAAGGCACAATTAAATCGGCCACCGCTTTTGGGATTTTATTAGCCGAGGGTATTGGCGACACAATTCGCGTCTCGCTTTCGGCTCCGCCAGTTGAGGAAGTTAAAGTTGGAATATCAATTTTGGAATCACTTAATTTGCGTCAACGAAAATTAGAAATCGTTTCTTGTCCATCCTGTGGTCGCGCCCAAGTCGATGTCTATTCCTTGGCCGAAAAAGTACAAGCTGGCTTGGCAGGTCTGACCGTTCCACTGCGCGTTGCAGTAATGGGTTGTGTAGTTAATGGTCCGGGTGAAGCGCGGGAGGCAGATCTTGGCGTTGCAGCAGGTAATGGCAAAGGTCAGATTTTTGTAAAAGGGCAAGTGATTAAAACGGTGCCAGAGGACCAAATTGTTGAAACGTTAATTTTCGAGGCGATGCGATTGGCGGAAGAGATGGAAGCCGCTGGTGTTGCATCAGGTCAACCAATGGTTCAAGTTAGCTAACTTTTGATAGGCTCGCACTTATGTTGCGAATGTCCACGCTTTTCTTACGTACTTTGCGCGATGACCCATCCGATGCCGAAGTTGCCAGCCACCGTTTATTAGTACGGGCAGGTTACATCAGGCGCGTTGCCGCCGGTATTTATGCTTGGTTGCCCCTTGGTTACATTACTTTGCGCAATGTCGAGGCAATTGTGCGGGTCGAAATGGATGGAGCAGGTTTTCAGGAAGTTCACTTTCCAGCCCTGCTACCGCGCGAACCATATGAAGAGAGCGAGAGATGGAGCGCATACGGGCCGGATTTGTTCCGTTTAAAAGATCGTAAAGGTGGAGATTACTTACTTGGCCCAACCCACGAAGAGATGTTTACTTTGATGGTTAAAGGGGAGTACTCCTCGTATAAAGATTTACCGCTCTGCCTCTATCAAATTCAAACAAAGTATCGCGATGAACTGCGTCCGCGCAGCGGAATTATTCGGGGTCGCGAATTTGTCATGAAAGATTCTTACTCCTTCGATATAAACGATGAAGGTTTGGAAGCCTCATATCAGAAACACCGCACAGCTTATGTTAAGACTTTTGATCGTTTAGGTTTGAGATACAACATTGTCAGCGCAATGGCAGGTGCCATGGGTGGTTCTCGCTCTGAAGAATTTTTAGCCCCTTGCCCAACCGGAGAAGATACATATGTGCTCTGTGAAAAATGTGGTTATGCCGCAAATGTTGAAGCGATGGTTACTAAAGTTGCGCGACAAGACCCTGCGGCGCATGGCCCACTTGAAGAGTTAGATACCCCAAATACCCCAACAATCGATTCCCTTGTTGAAGTTCTTAACGGAAAATTTGGTGGCGGATTTACTGGCGCCGATACTTTAAAGAACATTATGTTGATGGCCGATGGCCACGCGATCGCTGTTTTAGTTCCGGGAGATCGCGAAGTTGACCTTAAACGTCTGCAAGCAAACCTGGCCGGTGTAGCAGAGCTTAGAATTTTTGAAGAGGAAGATTTCGCAAAATTTCCGGGACTTGTAAAAGGTTATATCGGTCCACAAGATGTCGCGAAATTTGGCGTCACCCTCTATGCCGATCCTCGCATTGCGCCAGGTAGCGCGTGGGTAACTGGTGCTAATAAGGTAGACCGCCATGCACGGAACGTTGTGGCAGGACGCGATTTCCAAGTGCGCGCCTACATTGAAGCGGCCGAAGTACGCATCGGTGATTCTTGTCCGGCGTGTGGCATGCCAGTCATCATTGATCGCGCCATTGAAATTGGGCATATTTTTCAATTAGGAAATAAATATGCAGAAGCGCTCGGTCTTACCGTGCTAGATCAAAACGGAAAAAGCCAAGTAGTAACCATGGGTTCATATGGAATCGGTGTTTCACGCGCAGTTGCGGCGATTGCCGAACAGACACATGATGGCCTCGGTCTAAGTTGGCCAATTGAAGTGGCTCCCGCAAAAGTACATATCGTCGCAACAGGTAGAGAAGATTTACCTTTTGAAACGGGCGAAAAACTTGCGCTAGCCCTGGAAGGGCGCGGCATATCGGTCATGCTGGACGACCGACGAGATGCCAGCGCCGGAGTTAAATTCAAAGATGCCGAATTAATTGGAATTCCCATCATCGTTGTTGTTGGTAAAGCTCTAGTTGATGGAAAAGTTGAAGTACGCGTTCGCAAGAGCGGGGCAAAGAGTGAAGTTGCACTCGAATCCGCACTCGATGCTATAACTGCTTTACTTGCATAAACCGTGGGCGTTGAAGTAGCGATCTTTCTCGCTTGCGCAGCTTTCTTCGCAGGGCTTATTGATTCTATTGCAGGCGGTGGCGGGTTAATTCAATTACCGGCGCTCTTAATCGCCTTGCCGAATACTGAGAGCGTAACAATTTTAGGAACCAATAAATTGAGTTCAATCTTTGGAACAACCACGGCAGCTGTAGCGTATCGCCGCCAAATAAAACCTGATCCGCGCGCAATTGCCGCGATGGCTATTCCTGCTTTTTTCGGATCAGTTGGTGGTGCGATGTTGGCATCGCAGATTCCAACGGAAGCGATGAAACCATTTCTCTTACTTTTACTTATTTTGGTTTTAATTTACACTTTTCTTAAACCAGATTTAGGGCAAGTCGAAAAGTTGCGCCAGCGTAGCTGGTGGATTTCCATTCTCACCGGTTTTGGAATTGGTTTCTATGATGGAATTTTCGGTCCGGGAACTGGCGCCTTCCTGATGCTCATATTGGTGGCAACCCTTGGTTATGCCTTTATCACTGCATCGGCAATTGCGAAAATAGTTAACGTTGCCACGAACTTGGGTGCCATTATTGTTTTTGGTCTTCATGGAGCGATTATTTGGAAACTTGGCCTGCTCTTAGGCGCATGTAATATCGCAGGAGCGCTGATCGGTGCTCGCGTTGCAATTCGTGGTGGTTCAGCGCTGGTCCGTAAAATATTTATGGTGGTGGTTTTGGTGCTCATTATTAAAGTTGGAATTGATACTTTTACTCAACTCTAGTTACAATTACCCCACAACTTAATAGAAAGCGTAAAAATATGGCCCTAAACGATTTAATTGCTGAACTCATTACCCCCGCAATATTGAGTGAGGGTTTTTTTCTAGAAGAAGTTCAAATTTCAAACCCAGGTAACCACTCCATCGTGCTCTGCTTTATAGATGGAGAGAGACCACTTAATTTAGCTGAAGTTACTTCAGTTTCTCGCGTAATCTCTGCTCTGCTCGATGAAGCACCATTTATGGGTGCAATGTCTTTCACGCTCGAAGTTTCATCTCCTGGCGTTGATCGTCCGCTAACTCTGCCACGCCATTGGAAGAAGAACATAAGGCGTTTAATTCGTGCAACTATGTTAAATGGTGATGTTATTACTGGCCGACTCACGGAATTTAACGAAGAGCGCGCAACCCTTATGGAAAATATAAAAGGGCGCGAGCAGACGCACGCGCTGGTGCTGGCCGATATTAAGCGCGCTGTCGTTGAAATTGAATTTAATCGAAAAGGGGAGCTCTAATGCATGTTGAAATGAGCGCCTTAGTCGCGCTAACAGTAGAGAAAAATATTTCACTCGGGCAATTAATCGATGCTATTGAAGTTGCAGTACTTACTGCATATAACCAAAGTAAAGGCGCAAAGCGATATGCGCATTCACACTTAGATCGCGAAACCGGCGAGATTAAAATTCTAATTCCGATCTTGGGTGAAGATGGAACGAAAATTGGAGATGAAGAAGATTTACCTGAGGGTTTCTCGCGCATCGCAACATCAACTGCGCGCCAGATTATTAAATTGAAAATGCGTGAGACAAATGATGCCGAAATTGTGGGCGAGTTCACCGCCTCCGTGGGCGACGTTCTCTCAGGAGTTGTGCAACAAGGGCGCGATCCAAAGATGATCAATGTAAATCTTGGCCGCGTCGAAGGTCGTATACCGCCACAAGAGCAAGTTCCGGGCGAGGTTTATAACCATGGTGATCGCATTAAATGTTTTGTGGTCGAAGTTAAGCAAGGCATGAAAGGTCCCGAAATCATGCTCTCGCGCAGCCATCCTGCTTTAGTAAAACAACTTTTCGCACTTGAAGTTCCAGAAATCGCCGATCGCATCGTTGAAATCATGGCTGTTGCTCGCGAAGCAGGGCACCGCACAAAAATTGCAGTGCGTACCCATCGCGCAGGGGTGAGTCCAAAAGGCTCACTTATTGGCCCGCTGGGTGCGCGTGCGCGCGCAGTGATGGATGAACTACACGGTGAGAAAATCGATATCGTCGACTGGTCCGAAGATCCAGCCACTTTTATCGGCCATGCGCTAGCTCCAGCGAAAGTTTCTAAAGTCGAAGTAACCGACCTTTTATCGCGCTCGGCCAGAGTTACTGTTCCTGATTACCAACTCTCGCTAGCAATCGGCAAAGATGGACAGAATGCTCGACTTGCTGCGCGCTTAACTGGGTGGCGAATCGATATTCACCCTGATAACCCAGCTGTAATTTAGGGTTTTTGAGCAGCTATCGCTACGATAAGGGAGTTGAATTCGAGCGGATGGTGGCGAAGTAAGTGAATCTTCGTATCTTTCCAATACGCAGCTGCATAAGTTGCCGCAAACGCGAGAACCCTTCGGCACTTTTACGTATGGTTTTGATAGATGGAGTAGTAACTCCAGATCTCAAAGCCCATGGAAGAGGTGCGTGGGTTCATCGAAAGTGTTTAAAGAGAGCAATTGAACGGAACGCTTTTCGTTCTGCTTTTAAGCTAACAGAAGCGCCGGATATCGCTGAAGTTCAGAGATATTTAGAAGAAATGGATGCGAAAGATATGAAACTCAAATGAGCTCGCTAGAACTATGAGGTCGAAAAACTAAGGCTCGCGCTCTTAAAAAATTTTTAAGGCGGGCCAAGACAGGAGAAATGTGTCAAAGGTCCGCGTACATGAGTTAGCAAAACAACTCGGCATGTCTAGCAAGGAAGTACTTGCAAAACTCCAAGAATTGGGCGAATTTGTTCGCTCTGCATCATCAACGGTTGAAGCTCCAGTCGTGCGAAAGCTCACTGAGATGTTTCCCAATGTGAAACCGATTGAAGCGAAGCAGCCGGTAAAGAAGACGGCGCTAAAAAAAGTTGCAGCAGAACCGATCAGTGAAGTGTCCAAAGAAGAAGTTGCCAAGAGTGCGCCAGCGGCAATTCCAGCTGCGCTACCAAAACCAGCGCCACGTCCAGGAAATAATCCGTTCTCAACTAGTGGTGCTGGCGGAACCCCTCGCCCACCACGTCCAGGAAATAATCCATTTTCAACTCCTGGCGGAACCCCTCGCCCACTGCAACGTCTAACTGGCGCGCCCGGCGCCGGTGGGCGCGGGGGAATGTCGGGTCCGCGCCCCGGATCTGTTCGCCCTGGTTTTGCTGCGCGTCCATCGGGTCTACGTCCACCATCGACCGGCGGAAATTTTCCACTACATACTGGAGCACCAAGTAGTGGTCCGTATAAGAGTTCAGGTCCATCAACGGCCGGTGCGCCAAGTGCACGTCCAACTGGTGCTCGTCCACCACAACGTGGTGGCGCAGGTGGCGCTTTTGGAAAGAATGCAAGTAAGAGCAGTAAGAGAAAACCGAAATCAAGAAAAGCGTTGCGCGATGAATTCGACAATATGCAAGCCCCACAACTTGGTGGCGCAGTTATTCCGCATGGAGATGGAAAAACTTCTATCCGGATGCGACGCGGGGCATCCCTGGCCGACTTCGCCGATAAAATTGGCGCAGATTCGGGAGCTTTAGTTTCAGCGCTCTTTCACTTAGGAGAAATGGTTACTGCAACGCAATCAGTGGATGCCGAAACTTTTGAAATTCTCGGCGCCCAACTTGGTTATGTCATTAACTTAGTAAGTCCTGATGATGAAGATCGCGAACTGTTGCAAGGTTTCGATATCGATTTAATTGAAGAGTTGGAAAATCTTGATCCAGGGAGCCTAGTTGCTCGTCCGCCAGTAGTCACCGTTATGGGTCACGTTGATCATGGTAAAACTTCGCTCCTTGATGCAATTCGCAAGAGTGAAGTTATGAAATCTGAAGCTGGTGGAATCACGCAGCACATCGGTGCATACCAAATTCACCACAGCCATGGCGGCAATATTCGCGCAATTACTTTCATTGATACACCAGGTCACGAAGCCTTTACCGCAATGCGTGCTCGTGGCGCCAAAGTTACCGATATTGCTGTTCTGGTAATTGCCGCTGATGATGGAGCCATGCCTCAGACAATTGAAGCGCTCAATCACGCACAAGCTGCCGATGTTCCAATTGTTGTGGCGGTAAATAAAATTGATAAAGAAGGCGCAAATCCCGAGAAGGTGCGTCAACAGCTAACTGAGTACAACTTAATTGCAGAG
>JBCKHN010000010.1:0-40611 GCA_038905815.1 Candidatus Planktophila sp.
GCGCTTTGGAGCTGCTTTTTTAGCAACTGCCTTCTTGCGCTTTGGAGCGGCTTTCTTAGCTACAGCCATCTGTACTTCTCCTATCGGAATGGTTCGGATCCGTCACCCAAACCTGTTTCGTGTATAAGCGTGACAGTACTTTGGTGAAAATGCCAACATGCTGATGAAAAATATTTAGCGCGTGTCGCAAATTTCTTTTTTGATTCAGATATGCATTTGGGGGGAATTTAGTGATTTGCAAATATTATTTTTT
This sequence comes from Candidatus Planktophila sp., assembly GCA_038905815.1. Lineage (GTDB taxonomy): Bacteria > Actinomycetota > Actinomycetes > Nanopelagicales > Nanopelagicaceae > Planktophila. The sequence goes on from JBCKHN010000010.1 coordinate 254, forward strand.
CAATAAGAATTCTTAAAGAAAATATTTTTTTACGCAGATTACAATATTTCGCCTTCTGATTGAGGTTTTGAGCGCAATTTTTCGAATTCAAGACGCTTTTGGAGGGCAAATTCATTGGTTTCGGCATCGGCAAGAACAGACATTTATGGCTCTAGTGAAAGCTTTCTCTCTCTGTTGGGAATTTTTCACTGGCGACGTCGGCAGCAAACTCACGCGCTGCTGCCAACATCTCGCTTCGCAGATTGCGGTAAGCCTTAGCAAGTTTTGGGGGGCTTTTCGTGATACCCATCAAGTCAGTCCAGACTAAGACTTGTCCATCGCAATTAACTCCGGCGCCAATTCCAATTGTTGGGATAGTCAGAGCTGCAGTGATTTTCGCAGCCAATTCTGCTGGCACTAACTCCAAGACAATTGCGAAAGCCCCAGCTTTTTCTAAATCCAAGGCAGCTTGGAGAATTACATCGCCGCTAACACGGCCTTGAACTCTATATCCGCCAAGTTGGTGCAGGGCTTGGGGCGTTAAACCGAGGTGGCCCATCACTGGAATTCCGCAACTTGTTAGTTTCTCAACAGTTGCAATATGTGCGCCTTCGATTTTGACTGCCATAACGCCAGCTTCTTTAAAGTAGCGCGTTGATGTAGCCAGTGCTTGGTCTGGCGAACGTTCATATGAACCGAAAGGAAGATCGGCAACGACCAGGGCGCGTTGCGAACCACGGACCACAGCTCGAGTCAGAGGAATCATTTCATCGACAGTTACCGGGATAGTGTTTTTATCGCCGAAGAAGTTATTGCCGGCGCTATCTCCAACCAGCAAGACTGGTATGCCGGCTTCATCGAAAATCTCGGCTGTCATGGCTTCATAAGAGGTTAAAACAGCGAATTTCTCACCGCGTTTTTTAGCTTGAGCTAAGTCTAAAATCGTGGTTCGTCGGTGCATGGCACCGCCGTAGAGGGTTTCCATATTTTCCTTCTTCCTCGAAGCTTCACCTGAAGTCCCCGGGTACAAGTAAAAGTCTAGTCGAGTTACACTTGAAAAATGAAGGTACGATTAGCGCTAGCCCAAATCAACCCTACTGTGGGCGACCTTGCTGGCAATGCTCGGTTAATTCAAAGCATCGTGCTGGCTGCCAAAAGCGAAGGCGCGCATCTTTTGGTTTTTCCTGAAATGGTTTTAACTGGATATCCCGTTGAAGATTTAGCTCTGCGCAAATCTTTTAGAACCGCGAGCATCCTCGCCATCGAAGCAGTTGCCAGAGCAATTAGCGGCGACCTTGTCGCCGTCATTGGTTATTTAGACGAGAGCCCAGCAGGTGCCCCACAGAACGCCCTCGCCATCATTCATCAAGGGGTAATCGTTGCCCGATATATAAAACATAATCTGCCTAATTACGGCGTTTTTGATGAATTCCGAAATTTCACATCTGGCGAGGAGACCCTTGTTATACGAATTCATGGCGTAGATGTCGCTTTCGCCATATGTGAGGACATTTGGCAAGACGGGGGAGTCTTTGCAGAAATCACCAAACGGACTCCTGGGTTATTAGTAGTGCCAAACGGATCTCCGTATGAGCGAAATAAAGACGATCGCCGACTTGCCTTACTCCAAAGACGCGCCCAGGAAATTGGCGTACCTCTTGCATATGTAAATATGACTGGCGGGCAAGATGATTTAGTTTTTGATGGTGACACAATTGTGGTTGATGCTAATGGTGCGCTTATTTCACGGACCGCGCAATTTATCGATGCGCTCGCCCTGGTAGATATTGAATGCTCGGGCCGAACCAGCACCCCTGATGTAGTTATTAGCGAAAGTGCGCCTACGGTTTTGCAACCACTTATAAACGAGATTGCCGAACGCTTAAGTGATTTGGAAGAAATTTGGCAAGCCCTTGTCATTGGTCTCCGTGATTATGTAGAAAAGAATGGCTTCAAATCTGTGGTAATCGGACTTTCAGGAGGAATTGATTCAGCCCTGGTGGCAGCGATTGCAGTTGCAGCGCTTGGTGCTGATCGAGTGTATGGAATTGCGATGCCAAGTAAGTATTCCTCAGATCACTCAATCGCTGATGCTAAAGCTCTCGCAGTCGCTACCGGCGTGCATCTTCGGTTGATTTCCATTGAACCGATGGTTGAAGCTTTTATTAAAAGTTTGTCGTTGCAAGGAATGGCCGAAGAAAATGTCCAAGCGCGCGTGCGTGGCACAACTTTGATGGGCATCTCCAATAAGGAAGGCCATTTAGTTTTAGCTACTGGCAATAAGAGTGAATTAGCCGTGGGTTATTCCACTCTTTACGGCGATGCCGTTGGTGGTTTTGCGCCAATAAAAGATATTTACAAAACTGATGTTTGGGCGCTAGCCAGATGGAGAAATGCGCAAGCCGCCGCCTCCGGCGAAGTTGCACCTATTCCGGAGAATTCAATTAGCAAAGAACCTAGTGCTGAACTTCGACCCGATCAAAGAGATTCCGATTCCTTGCCAGAGTATGAGCTATTGGATCGAGTTCTAGTTAGTTATGTAGACGACGATTTAGGTTCTGCCGAACTAGTCGCGGCGGGTTTTGATCGCCAGCTCGTGGCGCGGGTAATCGCCATGGTTGATAAAGCTGAATATAAACGTCGTCAATATCCACCTGGAACGAAAGTTTCTCGCCGAGCCTTTGGCAAAGATCGTCGCTTACCAATGACTTCACGCTGGCAAGAGGGCCTTTAACTTACTTTTTGTAACATTGCCGTAATGCGTCTTTGGCACGATACTCCTATGAGCGATTCGCCAATTAGCAAACAAGAAGAGTTCGTTCTTCGAACAATCGAAGAACGCGATATTCGATTTATCCGGCTTTGGTTCACCGACGTTTTAGGTTTTCTTAAATCGGTTGCCATAGCCCCCGCCGACTTAGAGAGCGCATTTGCAGAGGGCATTGGCTTTGATGGTTCGGCTATTGAAGGTTTCGCACGAATAACCGAATCGGATATGTTGGCAAAACCAGATCCAGCAACTTTTTCTATTTTACCGTGGCGCAGTGAAGCACCTGGTGCTGCGAGAATGTTCTGTGATATTTTCATGCCAGACGGTTCTCCTTCGCCGGCGGATCCCCGAAATGTTTTACGGAGAACTCTCAATAAAGCTGGCGAGATGGGGTACACCGCGTACACGCATCCCGAAATTGAATTTTTTCTATTTAAAGAAAAACCTGAAGCAGGTGCACCACCGATTCCAGTTGACCAAGGTGGATACTTCGATCACACACCTGCTGTGGTTGGTCATGATTTCCGCAGACAAGCCATTACTTTGCTCGAAGCGATGGGAATCTCGGTTGAATTTAGCCACCATGAAGGTGCGCCGGGGCAGCAGGAAATTGATTTACGTTATGCCGATGCGCTAAGTACAGCTGACAACATTATGACATTTAGGCATGTGATTAAGGAAGTTGCACTAGATCAAGGTTTTTATGCCTCTTTCATGCCTAAACCATTTACCGATTATCCGGGAAGTGGAATGCATACGCACGTTTCACTTTTCGAAGGTGAAAGAAATGCATTTTATGATAAGAGTGCAGAATTTAATTTATCAAAAGTGGGGCGTTCTTTTATAGCTGGAATTTTAAAACATGCCCCAGAAATGACTGCTATTACTAATCAATGGGTCAATTCTTATAAACGTTTACAAGGCGGAGGAGAAGCGCCAGCTTTTGTAAATTGGGGACCAAGCAATCGCGGTGCGCTAATTCGAGTACCGATGTATAAACCAAATAAAGAGAATTCGACTCGCATTGAATTCCGCTCGCCCGATAGCGCTTGTAATCCTTATTTAGCGTTTGCAGTGATGCTCGCTGGCGGGCTTAAAGGAATTGAAGAGAGTTATGAATTAGAGAATTCAACCGACCCAATTGCGCTGCCGGCGAATTTAAATGAAGCGATTTTCCACATGGAAAAGAGCGCCCTTGTGCGCGAAACGCTGGGCGAGCATGTTTTTGAATATGTTCTTCGAAATAAGCGTGCGGAATGGCAGGATTATCGTCGCCAAGTTAGTGCGTACGAACTTGATCGATATTTGTCAGTTCTTTAATGGAACGGCTACTCTTTCACCATGACGCTGCGCAGCCTCCTCCTTAGCTGCCGTGGCGGGGCCAAATAACCGGTCCCCTCGCCGCGGGGTTTGTCGCACCGGTAAAGCAGAGAAAGCCCGCAAACCTTTAGGAGAAATAAATGAACTTTCCGAAACAACAACCTACATCGATGCCGGTGCATCGCTACTCATCTTTTATTCCTGTTGAACTTCATGATCGCACATGGCCAAGTAAACGTATGACGAAAGCTCCACAGTGGTGCTCGGTTGATTTACGCGACGGCAATCAAGCCCTAATTGACCCCATGGATACCCCACGTAAATTGGCGATGTTTAAGTTATTGGTCAGTATGGGTTATAAAGAAATTGAAGTTGGCTTTCCAAGTGCGAGCCAAACAGATTTCGATTTCGTCCGTAAAATTATCGAAGAGAACTTGATCCCAGATGATGTAATAATCCAAGTTCTGACCCAAGCGCGCGATCCCTTGATTCGCCGCACTTATGAGTCGATCAAAGGGGCTAAACAAGCGGTTGTTCATCTCTATAACTCAACATCAATTCTTCAACGCCGCGTAGTTTTTGGGATGGAGAAAGACGGTATTAAGAAAATTGCAACTGATGCTGCCCAACTATGTTTGGATTTAGTCAGAAGCGTTCCAGAAAGCAAAATCTCTTTTGAATATTCGCCAGAGTCATATACCGGTACTGAATTGGAATTTGCGGTTGAAGTTTGTAATGCCGTCAATGCCATTTGGAAACCAACTCCACAGTGGAAAACGATTATGAATTTGCCAGCCACCGTCGAAATGGCAACGCCAAATGTGTACGCAGATTCAATTGAATGGATGTGCCGCAATCTAGCGAACCGTGAGAACGTAATCGTCTCTTTGCACCCGCATAATGATCGCGGTACTGGAGTTGCAGCGGCTGAACTAGGTTATTTAGCCGGCGCTGATCGCATTGAAGGCACGCTCTTTGGTAATGGTGAACGAACCGGAAATGTTTGTCTAGTCACCCTTGGGTTAAATCTTTTAAGCCATGGAATAGATCCGCATATTAATTTCTCGGCTCTCGATGAAGTGCGCCGCACTGTTGAGTACGCCAATCAATTGCGCGTGCCAGAACGCCATCCTTACGGTGGAGATTTAGTGTTTACTGCTTTCTCTGGCTCACATCAGGATGCCATCAAAAAAGGTTTCGATCACTTAGCCCATGATGCTAAAGCTGCAGGTAAAGAAGTAAATGATTTCACTTGGGCGGTTCCATATTTGCCAATTGACCCACTCGACATTGGCCGCTCATACGAAGCGGTGATTCGAGTAAATTCACAGTCTGGCAAAGGTGGCGTTGCATACTTGATGAAGAATGAACATCACTTAGATTTGCCACGGCGTTTACAAATTGAATTTAGCCGAGTTGTTCAAACTAAGACCGACACCGAAGGTGGCGAAGTAACCTCGGATGAACTTTGGAAAATTTTTGAAGATGAGTATTTGCCAACAGATTCAGCGCCGTGGGGCCGCTTCAGACTTAAAGGTCTTTCACAAACCTCAGTTCTAGATGAAGATGTTCACTTAACCGTTTCAATTCTAGACCGTGGGGTCATGAAAGATTTGACTGGCCAAGGCAACGGGCCAATTGCGGCATTCTGTAACATTTTGCAAGGCTATGGCGTTGATGTTCGCATTCTTGATTATTACGAACACGCGCTATCTGCCGGCGGAGACGCAAACGCTGCGGCATATCTTGAATGTGAAATCAACGGAGAGGCCTTTTGGGGAGTTGGAATAGATCCAAACACCACAACTGCCTCGATCAAAGCGGTCGTGTCTTCCATAAATCGCGCGATTCGCTAACTCAACGGACTACCTTTGCCAGTATGAGGTTGTATCGGGATGAAGGGATTGTGTTGCGAACCCAGAAGTTGGGTGAAGCCGATCGCATCATCACGATGTTAACGCGCGAGCATGGCCGTATTCGTGGCGTTGCTAAAGGAGTTCGTCGAACTAAATCGAAATTTGGTGCACGACTCGAACCTGGTAGCCATGTTGATATCCAACTCTACGTTGGTAAAACCTTTCACACGATTACACAAGTCGAGGCGATCATGAATTACGGTGAAACGCTAACGCAGGATTACCAACGCTGGACGGTAGCTTCGGCAATTTTGGAAGGTGCTGAACGTTTTACTTCTCACGAACATGAACCAGCTCTGCAAGAATTTCAGTTAGTGGTTGGTGGAATGAGAGCTTTAGCAGAAAATCGCTATGAGCCCCTGCTAATTCTTGATGCATTTTTGTTGAGGTCACTTGCAGTTGCGGGTTATGCGCCATCAATGACCATCTGTTCGCGTTGCGAAAAACCTGGCCCACATAGATATTTCTCGCTTGTTGGCGGAGGATCGGTCTGTGGCGACTGTAGACCTTCAGCATGTGCAACTCCAGCGCCGGAGACGCTAAACCTTATGGGCGCGCTGCTCTCGAGTGATTGGAACGTTGCAGCCATGAGTGAGAAGAAACATCGCCGCGAAGCTAGCGGTTTAATTGCCGCATATTTACAGTGGCATCTTGAACGTGGTTTGCGGTCATTACCAATGGTGGAACGAGTATGAATATCCCAAACCATGTAGCCATTGTGATGGATGGAAATGGTCGCTGGGCTAACGAACGCGGATTGCCGCGCACTGCAGGTCACGAAGCTGGCGAGGCCGCGCTCCTCGATGTTGTGCAAGGCGCTATTGAGTTCGGAGTGAAAGAAATCAGTGCATACGCATTTTCGACGGAGAATTGGCGACGCTCTCCAGAGGAAATTAAGTTTTTAATGGGTTTTAATCGTGATGTAATTCGTCGCCGCCGCGATGAAATGAATTCGATGGGCGTTCGAATTCACTGGGTAGGCCGCCCGCAACGGCTGTGGGCTAGCGTTATTTCAGAACTTGAAGAAGCGGTCGAGCTAACTAAGAAAAATAAAGTATTAACGCTCAATATGTGTGTTAATTACGGAGGTCGTTCAGAAATTGTCGATGCAGCAGCCGAGCTAGCGCGAGATGTCAAACGTGGAAAAATTAAAGTGGATGCAATCACTGAGAAAGTTTTTGCTAAATATCTTGACTCTCCAAAAATGAGTGATGTGGACTTGTTTTTGCGCACCTCTGGCGAGCAACGGACCAGCAACTTTTTACCATGGCAAAGTGTTTATGCAGAGCTCGTTTTTATGGATGTGCTGTGGCCAGATGTAACGCGCCAAACTCTCTGGCGAGCAATTGAAGAATATTGCGCACGGACACGAAGGTTTGGAAAAGCTTAATTTAACATTTAGAACAAGTTCCAAATATTTCAGCAATGTGTCCAGTATCCCTAAAACCGTGCTCCTCTGCCATAACTTTCGCCCAGTTTTCAATTGCACCATCTTCAATTTCAACTGTTTCACCGCAATTCTTGCAAACAAGGTGATGATGGTGCGCTTCGCCGCAAAGACGATAGATGGCTTCACCGTCATCGCGTCGCAAAACATCTACCATCTTGTCGCTAACTAAACTTTGCAACGAGCGGTAAACCGTAGTTAAACCAATACTTTCGCCTTCACGTTGCATCATTTTGTAAACTTCTTGAGCACTGGCAAAACCGCCTGCATGCTCTAAAGTTCTTAATACTCGTGGATTTGAGCGGGTCATTGAAACCTAATCGCTTATATTTCCAACAATAAGCCACATCGCAACAACTCCAGTGACAGTTGCCAACATTGTTAAGCGTGAAGGATGGCGCGAGTGAGCCTCTGGCAAGATATGTGAAGTAGCAAGATAGATTACAAAACCAGAGAAGACCGCTAAATAAATTGCCAGCCATGGATCGCTGATAACAATAAAAGTCGCGAGCGTGGCTCCACCGATACGCAGGACGGCATCAAGGGCTAAGAGAGTAATTGCACGCTTCGCCCAGTTCCCCGATTTAATTAAAAATGAAACCGTATTAAGGCCATCGCTAAAAGCGTGCGAGAGCATTGCGATGAAGACAGCAAACCCCAGAGAGTTGCTGACTTTAAAGGATAATCCGAGGGCCACGCCATCAAGAAAAATGTGGCCACCCATTGCGATGGCACCCAAGGTGCCGGCAATGTTGGTGGCATGTTTATGGTCATGGGAAAAATCGGTTTCAGCAGGTTCGTGTGAACCAAAGAATTTTTCAGCAAAGTGCAGGGCTAGGAAACCTGCCACAAAGGCAATTGCAACGGAGCGAACGCCTCCGAAAACACTGGTATTGAGCTCAAAAACTTCCGGCAGCAAGTCGAAAGCCAGAAGACCAAGGAGTAGGCCAGCTGAAAGACCCAGCACAAGGTGCAGACGGTCTCTGGAGCGGATAGCAAGGAAGCCGCCAGCTGCGGTGGCCAAGGCGGTAACGGCGGCGAGGACGATTGCGATATTCATTGAGGGAGCATGGCAGAAGTGAAAACGATTGTCAATTTCATTTCTCTTGCTCTTGCTTCCGACGCGCAAGGCATTTGCGAGTAAACTCATACCACGAGAAAGTAACGCACGTTGCTTTTCGCCGACAGCCAGCCGGATGGAGATTATTGTGGCAACGGATCGTTTAGAAAAGATTGTTAGCTTGGCCAAACGGCGAGGTTTTGTCTATCCATCATCGGAAATTTATGGTGGTCTTCGTGCTTCGTGGGACTATGGCCCACTCGGAGTTGAGCTAAAAAATAACGTGAAGCGCCAATGGTGGAAAGCCATGGTCACAGGACGCGAAGATGTGGTTGGCCTTGATTCATGTGTGATTTTGGCGCGAGAAGTTTGGGAAGCGTCCGGCCATGTGGCAACTTTTAGCGATCCTCTAACGCAATGTACTGGTTGCCACAAACGTTATCGCGCAGATCATCTAGCAGAAGCTTATGAAGCTAAACATAAAAAGAAGCCAGCCTCACTTACTGAAATAAATTGCCCTGCTTGCGGAATTAAAGGTCAATTTACGGTGCCAAAACAATTTAGCGGTTTATTAAAAACATATTTAGGTCCAGTCGAAGATGAATCAGGGCTGGCATATTTGCGTCCAGAAACGGCTCAAGGAATTTTTATTAACTTTGATCAAGTGATGACAACCTCACGCAAGAAACCTCCATTTGGTATTGCTCAAATTGGAAAATCTTTCCGAAACGAAATCACTCCAGGAAACTTTATTTTTCGTACACGTGAATTCGAACAGATGGAAATGGAATTCTTTGTCGCTCCCGGAACTGATGAAGTTTGGTATCAATATTGGCTGGATACTCGCCTAGCTTGGTATGTGGATCTAGGAATCAATCCAGAGCGGTTACGTATTTATGACCATCCGAAAGAGAAGTTGTCACACTACTCCAAGCGCACCGCTGATATTGAATATAAATTTGACTTTTCTGGAACCCAATGGGCGGAGCTTGAGGGTGTTGCAAACCGTACTGATTTTGATCTTAAAGCTCACTCGGCAGCCTCTGGCAAAGAACTCTCATATTTCGATCAGGAGAAGAATGAACGTTGGACTCCTTTTGTTATTGAACCTGCGGCAGGTGTTGATCGCGCCGCACTGACTTTCTTAATGGATGCTTTCAGCGAAGATGAAGCTCCAAATAGCAAAGGCGAAATGGAAAAACGCGCAGTACTTAAACTAGATTATCGATTGGCTCCAATTAAAGTAGCAGTTTTGCCGCTTTCACGGAACGCAGATTTATCACCGAAAGCGCGAGATTTAGCGGCACAATTACGTAAGAATTGGAATATTGATTTTGATGATGCAGGCGCAATTGGCCGTCGTTATCGACGCCAAGATGAAATCGGCACTCCCTATTGCATAACCGTGGACTTTGAAACTCTCGCGGATCATGGCGTAACAATTCGCGATCGCGACACAATGGCACAGGAAAGAATTGCCATCGATCAGGTAGAAGCATGGTTGGCGCCACGATTACTAGGTTGCTAAATCCACTGGTTCTTCCATTGGCAAGCGGTGATCATTTAATTGATCCACCAGTTGTGCTTGCACCAATGGCTGGAATAACAAACGCTCCTTTCCGAACGCTTTGCCGTGAACAAGGCGCTGGTTTATTTGTTTCAGAGATGGTTACAGCTCGCGCGCTAATCGAGCGACGGCCAGAAACGCTGCGTATGATCTTTCCTGGAAAAGGAGAATGGCCACGCTCGGTGCAGTTATATAGCGTTGATCCACACAGTATGCGCGCAGCGGTAACGATGTTAGGCAAAGAGAACTTAGCCGACCATATCGATATGAATTTTGGTTGCCCAGTTCCAAAAGTGACTCGCAAAGGCGGGGGCGCAGCCCTTCCTTATAAACGTAATCTCTTTAGCGCAATTGTTAGCGCAGCAGTTGCAGCAGCGCAACCTTTTGGAATTCCAGTCACGGTAAAAATGCGCATTGGAATTGATAGCGATCACGAAACATATTTAGAAGCTGCGCAATCGGCAGCCGAACTTGGAGTCACTTGGGTCGCTTTACATGCTCGGACTGCCCAACAAATGTATGAAGGAAAATCTGATTGGTCTGCCATATCGCGGTTAGTAGCACAGTTAAAACCTTATGGAATTCCGGTTCTGGGAAACGGCGACATTTGGAGTGGCAGTGATGGCGTAGCTATGGTCCGCGAAAGCGGGTGTGCGGCAGTGGTAGTAGGTCGAGGTTGCTTGGGACGTCCGTGGCTATTCTCTGATTTAGTTGCAGCCTTTGCCGGCGAATCCTCGCGCGCCAATCCAACACTTTTCGAAGTTCGCGAAGTTATGTTTCGTCATGCTCAGTTAATTGTTGAATATTTTGAATCAGAAGAACGTGGTTGTCGAGATTTACGCAAACATATGGCATGGTATTTAAAAGGTTTCAGGGTTCACCACGAACTACGTCAGCAATTTGGTTTAGTTTCATCTTTACTCGAAATGCGCGAACTCCTCGATCAATTAACCGATCAGCCTTATCCGGTAGAAATTGGAGATAAACCCCGCGGGCGCACCAGTCATGGTCGTCCAGTTACGCTGCCGCAAGGTTGGCTCAATGACCCAAACGAGATGGTCGCAGTTGAATTAGAAGATGCGTTTTCTGGTGGTTGAGTAATGTTTATTTTCCGATGGATACGCCGCACCATAACTCTTATTCTTCTTATCGCGCTAATAGCTCCCACATATAGCGCGGTAAAAGTTTGGCAAGGCGCACACGACCCAATTACTCGAAAAGCCGATCTCATCGTTGTTTTAGGTGCTGCGCAATTAAATGGCCGCCCAGGAGAAGCGCTGCAAGCTCGATTAGAGGAAGCTAAGAGAATCTATAAATTAGGTCTTGCGCCCAGAATAATTACGGTAGGAGCTGGAGCCCCCGGGGATAGAACGACGGAAGCAGCGTCCGGAAAATACTGGTTGCGCACACACGGAGTTCCAGCTCGAAATATCACAGCAGTTGAAATTGGTCGCGATACGCTAACAAGTACCAAAGCTTATGTCGCAATGATGAAAAAGATATATGTCAGCGATGTCATTATTGTTACCGATCCATATCATTGTCGCCGAGCGATGACCATGGCTAATGATCAAGGCGTAGTTAGTACCTGTTCCCCTGTACAGAGCGGCCCAAATACAATTTCTAGCTCTGGCTATAAGTATTTACTCCGCGAAAGTCTGGCTTATCTGGCTTACATCACGCTAGGCCGTAGGGGAATTCAAGTCAGCGATTATTTACCTAACACTGAGATTATTACTAAGGTTCTTCCGTGACATATTCAAACTTTGATAGAGAACGCTTTTTACTTGAGCCCGCTAAGCGAGCTGGCCGAACTGAATTTATGCGCGATCGTGCGCGTGTTATTCACTCACTCTCCTTACGAAAGTTAGCAGCAAAAACGCAAGTCGCAGTTCCTTGGGAAAATGATTTTCAACGTACGCGACTTTCGCACTCTTTGGAGTGTGCACAAATTGGTCGAGAGCTTGGTGAATCCCTCGGAGCAGATCCAGATTTACAAGATACGGCCTGTTTGGCACATGATTTGGGGCACCCACCTTTTGGCCACAACGGCGAAGAAGCGTTAGCGGCAATTGCCACAAGTTGTGGTGGCTTTGAGGGCAACGCGCAAAGTTTTCGCTTACTTGTCCGACTTGAAGCAAAAACAATAAACGCGGAAGGTGAAAGCGTTGGATTGAATTTAACGAGGGCTTCTTTAGATGGTGCTACAAAATATCCTTGGCCTCACTCAGAAGATTCTCGCAAGTTCGGTGTCTACGATGACGATGTTGAAATATTTAATTGGATGCGCGAAGGCGCGCCAGCAGGAAAACGCTGCATCGAAGCGCAGATTATGGATTGGTCAGATGATTGTGCTTATTGCGTCCATGATTTGGAAGATGCAATTTATGTTGGTCAAATATCAACAAAAGATTTTGCAAATGACTTGCCTGCGTTGTATCAAGTTATGCTTCAGGATTACCAGAGCGATGCAACGGAAGAAGAGGTATGCGATGCACTCAAACGTTTAGCTGCGCTTTCGGCGTGGCCACGTTATTTTGATGGAACCCATCGCTCACTTGCACGGTTAAAAGATTCGACCAGTCAATTAATCGGTCGCTTCGTATTAGCTGCAGAGTTAGCAACACGGAGCGTTTACGGTGGCGGTGAGCTTTCGCGGTACCGCGCCAATTTGGAGATTCCACGGGAAGCGAGGGTTGAAGTTGATTTCCTTAAGGCCGTCGCAGGTCATTACTTAATTAACGGAGCCCACGCCCAAGATCGATACGCCAAGCAACAGGTAATTATTAACGAATTGGTAGAAATGTTAAGTGCGTGCGCACCAAGAGAGTTGGATTCAACCTTCTTGAAATCGTGGCAGAGCGCAGGAGATAGTTCTGGGCGCTTGCGGGTAATAATCGACCAAGTCGCCTCACTTACTGACCCTGGTGCTTATGCCTTACATGCACGACTTTTACCTTCTCGGTAAGGTTAACTTCTATGAGCGGACGCATTCGGGATGAAGATGTTGCTTACATCCGCGAGCGCACACCAATAGCTGAAGTAATAGCAGATTATGTACAACTCAAGAGCGCGGGCGGGGGGGGAGCGAAGAAAGGTTTATGTCCTTTCCACGATGAAAAGTCTCCCTCTTTCCATGTAACTCCAAGTAAAGGTTTTTTCCATTGTTTTGGTTGTCAGAGCAGCGGCGATGTTATTACTTTCTTAATGAAGATAGATCATTTAACTTTTACTGAGACCGTTGAACGTTTAGCCGATCGAATTGGTTACCCGTTGCGTTATGACGATAATTCCAGTGGAGCCGGCCTCTCATCCGGAGTGCGCTTACGATTGATTTCAGCGCATAGCCAAGCAGCTAAGTTTTATCAAGAGCAGCTAAATACTTCACAACAAGCTCAATTTGGTCGCGAATTATTAAGTAAGCGAGGCTTTGATAAAACAGCTTGCCAACAATTTGGAGTTGGTTACTCTCCTGCCGAGTGGGATGGGTTAACAGAACATTTGCGTGCCCTTGGTTATTCGATTGAAGAACTTGAAACCGCAGGACTTTCAAAAATGGGAGAACGTGGGCCAATCGATCGTTTTCGTAATCGTCTCATGTGGCCGATCAGAGATATTTCAGGAGATGTCGTTGGTTTTGGTGCTCGCAAATTAGCAAGTGATGAAGAAGATCAAGGACCTAAATATCTCAATACCCCAGAGACCCCGATTTATAAAAAGAGCCAAATTTTGTATGGTTTGGATGTTGCCAAGAGAGAGATTGCCAAGAGGCGCCAAGCGGTCATCGTTGAGGGTTATACCGATGTAATGGCCGCGCATTTAGCAGGGATTCCCACTGCCGTTGCAACTTGCGGAACCGCTTTTGGCGCGGACCATATCCGTATTTTGCGACGCTTGTTAATGGATGATGACTCTTTCCGCGGTGAAGTTATCTTTACTTTTGATGGCGATGCTGCCGGTCAGAAAGCGGCGCTGCGCGCATTCGCCGAAGATCAAAAATTTGTCACTCAAACTTTTGTAGCAGTCGAACCAAATGGTTTAGACCCTTGCGAACTTCGCCAAGAGAAGGGCGATTTAGCGCTACGTGATTTGATTGCTCGTAGAGTTCCACTTTTTGAATTCGCTATTCGCGCAGAGCTCGCACACCACAAATTAGATTCCGCTGAAGGGCGCGTAAATGCACTTAGCGCAGCAGCCCCACTGGTTGCACAAATTAGGGACAAGTCTTTGCGTCCTGAATACACCAGGCTGCTCGCTGGTTGGTTAGGAGTTGAAGTCGAAATAGTTTCAGCTGCCGTTGCGCGAGGCGGTGCGAGTTCTCCGACTCCACGGGAAGCGAGGGTCCAAACTCCGCAATCGGTTAATTGGCGTCCTGATCCGCATGAGGCACGGTTAATTTTGGAACGTGAAGTTTTGAAAGTGCGAGTTCAAGAACCAGAGCTACTCAGCGCAGAGGATGACGGGTGGGCAAGTATTGAATCGGCAGCTTTTACTCATCCGGCTTACCGAGCGTTGCACGAAGTTCTCGATTCAATAGGTTTTGAAGCAAGTATTGATTTGATTTCGGAGATAAATATGAAAGCCCTTTTTACCGAACTCTCCGTAGAACCAATTCGTTCCGATGGCAAACCAAGTCAAAACTATGTGGCAAGTATCATTGCCAGACTCCGTGAAGTAGCTATTTCGCGTGCTATTGCAGAATTGAAATCGAGCCTTCAGCGCCTCAATCCAATTGAAAATGAGATTGAATATAACGCCGCTTTCGCGCAATTGGTAGCGCTGGAGAGCGCCAGAAGAGGTCTGCATGATTTGGCTACTGGCAGCCTCTAATCTTGGGCGAGCGTGCGATAGAGTTCCACTCCTCCCGCTGGGAGCGTGTAGTCCCTGATAGCTCAATGGCAGAGCAGCCGGCTGTTAACCGGCAGGTTCTTGGTTCGAATCCAAGTCAGGGAGCTTTTAAGGTTTAGCAATTAGTATGTCGATATGTATCGTTACCGTGGTTATAGCCGCAACGTGAAAGAGTCTTGGCTATCCCAGCCAATTTCGACGCGCATTATCCGATTATGGCTTGGATCGACGTGGATTTATGCTGGCTGGGAGAAAGCCAGTGATTCGGGATTTCTTACTAAAGGTTCGCCCACATTTATTGGTTCACAACTCAGCGGTTACTCAACCCAATCACCAGTTCATTTCATTTTCAATAAATTAATTGAACACTCCGTGCTGGTTGGAGTTTTTGTGCTATTAAGTGAATTGGTAATTGGAATCGCAACGCTCATGTGGGTTGCACCGAGAACTGCAGCGTTTGCTGGCTTTTCAATGTCTATCGGCTTATGGTTAACCACCAGCTTTCACGTTCAACCATATTTCCTAGCTAGCGATACTGCTTATGCCGTTCTTTGGTTAGCATATTTTTTCATGTTACTTGGGAAACGCCGAAACGTTAGCCTCTCGCTCGACCGTCGTGGAGTTATGCGTGCGGTCTCTGTTCTCGCCCTTGCGGTGATCATTGCGGGGTTTGGGAAAATATTTGCAGGGTAAAAGCGGTTCGACTGAAAGGGAATGGAATGTCTTCAACAACGGTAAAAGTAGGCGCTGGCTTTCTCCTTGGGGCCACGCTGGTAGGTGGAATAGCAACGGCTACAACCTCTTCAAATGGCTCAGTTAACGCTTGCGTAGATAATCGAACCCAAGCGATTTACCTATCTCGCGATGGGACGTGCAAGAAATCACGCACTGCTATTTCATTGGGTGGAGCGGGGATCGATGTAAAAACAATCGCGGCCACAGTTACCCCTTCAGTTGTGTCAATTAAAGTCAGCTCAGCTGATGGCACTGGTACGGGTTCTGGTTTGATTTATCGAACAAGTGCAACGTCAAGCTTCATTATTACAAATAACCACGTGGTAGAAAGCGCTGCTTCGGAAGGAACTATCTCCGTTGAGTTACTCAATGGAGATATTATTGATGCAACAATTGTTGGCAGAGATGCAAATTATGACATTGCAATATTACAAATTAAACGTGGCAACTTACCAGTGATTGTTTTGGGTGATTCTTCCAAAGTTAGCGTGGGAGATCCAGTTGTTGCAATCGGTTCACCACTAGGTTTTGCAAGTACTGTTACCAGCGGAATTATTTCTGCAGTTAATCGCCCAGTATCAACGGGAACGACTAGATCTGAATCCTTCGTTAATGCGATTCAAACTGATGCTGCAATCAACCCTGGCAATTCAGGCGGAGCGCTCTTAGATTCGCAAGGTCGCATTATTGGAGTGAATTCAGCTATTGCAACGCTTACCTCAGGTGGCTCGAGCGGAAGTATTGGTCTTGGTTTTTCAATTCCCATCAATGAAGCTAAACGCGTCATTGAAGAACTTATTGCAACAGGAAAATCTACCCGTCCAATACTCGGGGTGTTCTTCGATAGTACCTACACCGGGATAGGCGCTAAAATTCTTAAGTTAAGTTCTGGAGATGGTGCAGAAAAGGCTGGAATTCCAATTGGTTCGATTATTAAATCAATTGATGGAGTTAGAATTGTCGATAATGTTTCCGCTATAGTAAAAATTCGCTCGTATGCCCCGGGCGTAACAGTCTTGGTGGTTGTTGAATTGGCAACTGGGCAGAGTCAGAGTTTCAAAGTCTTACTTGGTTCGGCTCCATCTAGTTAAAGCCGCGCACTTTTAATAAGGTGCGAGATAAACAGATGGAAGGTATGGTTGAGCCATGGCGCTCTTTCGTTTGCTCATAACTCTTCCTGACCGACCTGGCTCGTTGGGAACTATTGCATCCGCTATCGGCGCGGCCGGTGGCGATATTCGAGGGATAGTGGTGAAAAAGTACGAAGATGGTCGTGGTTTCGATGAGATTACCGTAGCTGTTCCTGGTAGCGATCCAACAGATTTAGTAAATGTTTTATCAGCCATCGGCGGAGTCGAAGTTCTTTCAATTACCCCAGTCGAATAATTTGCGCGCCTTGACTTGGGAGTGAAGTAAAAAATCGCGGCGCTTTAAATGAACGCGCGAGGTAGGCTGATTTAATCGCCTCTTCGGTTTCTGCAACGCTCTCTTTCTCAAGTAAGGCTATGGCGCTACCACCAAACCCGCCACCAATCATGCGAGCACCTAGGGCGCCACATGCCAGAGCTGTATCTACTGCACTGTCGAGTTCGGGGCATGAAACTGCAAAGTCATCACGCAAAGAAATATGGGATCCGTTTAATAGCTCTCCCAGTTTTACAAAATCATTAGCGCTTAAAGCTTCGACGGCGTCCAAAACACGTTGCATCTCGGTAACGCTATGACGCCCTCGCAGGTATTCGACGGCGGAGAGATTTCGACGATGTGAAATCAATTCCTCAATTGTTACATCGCGTAGTGAGCTAACTCCAATCTTCTTCGCCGCGCTCTCGCAGGAAGAGCGCCGCTTGGAATAACCACTATCAGTTAAAGCATGGTTCACTTGAGTATCGATGATGAGTAGTTCCAACCCATGAGGAGCAATATCGAAAGGAACCATCTTCGTTGTTAAATCACGGCAATCCAAGAGAAGGGCGCAACCTGCTTGGGCCATGAGAGATACCGATTGATCCATAATTCCGCACGGCACGCCTACATATTCATTTTCACCTTTCTGAGTTAAACGTGCCAAAGTTGGCAGATTCAAATTAAATGAGAAGAGCGCGTCCAGCGCCGTGGCTACTGAACATTCAAGGGCGGCGGATGAAGCTAAGCCTGCGCCCAGCGGCACGCGCCCATCGATAAGCAGATCCACCCCTTCACTTAAACCCAACGCCCACATGGCGCTCAAGGGGTACCTTTCCCAACCACCTGCTAATCCGGGTTTAATTTCATTGAGATCGATTGTGAAAACTTCTTCTCCACGCTGCAACGAGGATATTCGAATTGTTGCTTCATTATTCCTACGCATTGCCGCAAAAGTTCGAGCTTCAATTGCAAAGGGAAGCACGAAGCCTTGGCTGTAATCTATATGTTCGCCAATTAGGTTTACCCGTCCGGGAGCGGCGGCGATGATATCGGGTTGATGGTGAAAAACTTCAACAAACTTTTCGCTAATCAAAGACATTTTAATTTAAGCTGGCTAGCGTATCGCTGACGATAGAAATTAAATCGCGAGTCGGATGCCAATTGAGTTTCGCCTTGACCTTAGAAATATCTGCAATTAAAACTGCTGGATCACCCGCACGACGCGGTGCATCAACAAATGGAACTTGTTCACCTCGCGCTCTGGTTGCGGCATCTATTACTTGACGCACTGAGTAACCCTCACCACTTCCGAGGTTGTAAATCTCGTGTGTGCCACTAAACAAATTATTGAGAGCAAGAATGTGGGCTTCAATCAAATCCACCACATGCACGTAATCACGGATGCAGGTTCCATCGGGAGTTGGCCAGTCGGTTCCGAAAATCTTCACTGGGCTCTCGGTTCTCGCTCGTAAAACATTTGGAATTAAATGAGTCTCTGGGTTATGTCGCTCTGCCAGCCAACCTCGTTCGCAGAGTAACGCTCCGGCAACATTGAAATATCGCAGTGATGCCGCAGCTAACCCATGCACCTTACTCTGGCTCGTTAAAATTTGATCAATAACTAGCTTTGTCGCGCCATAAGGATTTGTTGGCGACGAATGAGCATTCTCAAAGATCGGCACACTTTTCGGTTCTCCGTAAACCGCAGCAGAGGAAGAGAAAACGATTTTATCAATCGCTTTTCTACGCATTCGATTAAGTAAATTAATCGTGCCACCAACATTTACTTCCTTATATAAGGCGGGCTTTTCAACCGATTCACCCACGAGGGATTTGCCTGCGAAATGAATGACAGCCTCAACTCCATCGAGGGATTGATCAAGGGCATCGCTATCGAGCATCGAACCTTGAATAAAACGCACCCCTTTAGGGAGGCTATCTGGATGCCCTGTGCTGGCGTCATCTAAAACCGTAAGCTCATAACCTTCTTTGCGCATTATTTCTACCGCAGTTGAACCGATAAATCCCGTTCCACCAGTTATTAGTACGCGCATGGTTTAAAGCTTTACAGCCCGAAGTTGGGCTGCAGATTGCTCAGGCCGCATATCCATAATGAAGGCGCCCATAGCAGATTCAGAGCCTGCTAAGTATTTTAATTTTCCAGGTGCGCGGCGCACGCTAGTGATTTGCCAATGCAACCGCATGAGCTCGCGCCCAATGCGTACCGGTGCTTGCTGCCATGCGGCGATGTATGCCATTTCGATTCCAAAAACACCATCGAGGCGTTTCATTACTTCGAGTGCGATTGCCGGAAAAGTTTGGCAATCTTCTTCGTTTAATCCAACCAAATCTGCAACTGGATTCAGTGGGGCAACATGGATTTCAAATGGATAGCGGGCGGCATAAGGAACAAAAGCTATCCAACGATCATTACGCGCAATAATGCGTTCTTCATCTCGGATTTCACGCGCGAGAATTTCGTCAAATAGAATTTTTCCAGTGCTCTCCTGGTAACCATGCGCTGCCTTTAGCATTTTTTCAACTTTGGGTGGAATATATGAATAGGCATAAATTTGTCCATGTGGGTGCGCCAAAGTAACGCCAATTTCTTCTCCGCGGTTTTCAAAGGGCGCTATATGTTCAATAAAAGCAAGGCGCGAAAGTTCGGCGGTGCGATCTCGCCATGCTTCGAGCAAGGTGCGAACGCGAGCAGGGGATAAATCTTTGAAGGATTGCCCGTGATCGGCGGTGAAAACGATAACTTCACATTTTCCAGCTGCGCTACCTAAATCAGTATCTGGCCCAACTGCCTGCGGCAGCGCCCAATCTCCAACTGGTGGACGTAGCGATGGCGAGCGATTATCAAAAACTACAACTTCAAAACCGCTTTCAGGGATTTCGGTTAATAACTCACCGCTCGTTGGACAGAGCGGGCAGAGCTCTTTCGGCGGAAGAAATATTCGACCTTGTCGGTGCGCTGCCATAACCACCCACTCATTTACAAGTGGATCTAACCGGAGCTCCCCGATAGTTGGTTCTTCTTCGCTAGGGCGTTGGTCTTTTGCAGCGCGCACTTGGTTATCTGTGTCGTAATAGCGGATGGTGCGACCGTCGGCCAACTTGCGGTCACTCCGCCTGACCCCCGCACCAATCACCTTAAACTCTGCCATAGTGTCGATACTCTACCTTTGCGCGCGCGCAATCAACGGCTTTAACTGCGCTCGATAGCTTTTTTCCAACCTGCATAACCCTTCGCCCGCTCTTCGGGCGTTGAAGTCGAAGACCATCGCCGTGGTTCTTCTCGCCATTGTTTCTGTATTTCTTGGGTTGAGGCCCAGAAACCAACTGCCAGGCCTGCCGCGATCGCCGCACCAAGCGCCGTAGTTTCTATAATTGCGGGGCGCGTGATATCTATACCGAGGATGTCGGCTTGCATCTGCATACAGAGTGAGTTTGCAGTGATGCCGCCATCTACGCGCATCTCTTTTAAGGCAACGCCACTATCAGCAACCATCGCATCTATGACATCGCGCGTTTGATAGCAAATTGCTTCAAGCGTTGCGCGCGCTAAATGCGCTTTAGTAGTGGCGTGAGTTAAGCCAACAATTACACCCCGCGCATCGCTGCGCCAATAAGGTGCGAACAACCCTGAAAAAGCTGGCACGAAGTACACGCCAGCAGTATCAGATACCGATGCTGCCAAGTTTTCTATCTCGGCTGCGTTCTGAATAATTCCTAATTTATCTCGCAACCATGCAATAGCAGAACCCGTTACTGCTACCGATCCTTCGAGCGCGTAATGAGCCCTCTGGTCACCGAATTTGAAGCAGAGCGTTGTTAGTAGGCCGTTTTTTGAACGAACAATTTCCGTACCTGTATTAAGCAGGGCAAAGTTGCCACTCCCATACGTTGTTTTAGATTCTCCTCGCTCAAAACAGAGTTGACCAACCATCGCGGCGCTTTGATCGCCCAGGATTGCCGCGATGGGCACGGCGCAACCCAGCGGTCCGTTCGGGTCAGTCATCGCGTAAATCTCGGATGATGATTTAATTTCAGGTAAAGCGGTGCGAGGAATCTGGAAAATATCTAGTAACTCTTGGTCCCAATCCAGCGTTTCTAAGTTCATCAATAAAGTACGGCTCGCGTTGGTTACATCAGTTGCATGCACGCCGCCAGAGAGTTTCCACAGTAACCAAGAATCAATAGTTCCAAAGCGAGCACTCGGACTTTTAGCCGCCGGAACGTTTGCGCGGAACCAGTGCATTTTGCTTCCCGCAAAATAAGGAGCAATGGTTAAACCTGTGCGCTGACGAATTTTGCCTTGATCGTCGTTAGAAAGCGTTGCCAAAAACTGCGCAGTTCGAAGGTCTTGCCAAACAATGGCGTTGGCTAACGGTGCTCCAGTTTCTACATCCCAAACAACTGTGGTTTCGCGTTGGTTTGCGATTCCAATCGCAGCTAAATCTGACCCAAGCAGATTGGCGCACTTAAGTGCTCCCACAATGGTTTCGCACGCACGTTGCCAAATTTCAGAAGCATCGTGTTCTACCCAACCAGCTTCTGGCGTTATTTGGCGATGTTCCAATTGATGTTTGCCAACAACTTTGCCCCCGCGATCAAAAATCATGAAGCGAGTACTGCTTGTGCCTTGGTCCAAAGCGCCGATGTAAGCCACGAAGTAGGAGAACCTTTCTTTCTGAGTTAGGCTTACTCTACTCAGCCGTAATGGAGATGCAATGCTTATGTTTTCATCAGAACTTAATCCGAAGCAACGCGAAAACGCCGTTGCACAGTTAAGTTCAGAAACTTTCGATGTTTTAGTTATCGGTGGGGGAGTTACTGGGGTTGGGGCAGCCCTTGATGCCGCATCACGCGGTCTTAAAGTTGCGCTCATTGAATCTCAAGATTTAGCCGCAGGAACGTCGAGTAGATCCTCTAAATTAATTCATGGAGGGTTGCGTTATTTAGAACAGTACGATTTTAAATTAGTTCGTGAAGCGCTGCATGAACGTGAATTACTGGTTTCGACCTTAGCGCCACACCAAGTAAAACCGGTCGGCTTTCTCTTTCCATTAACGGAAAAGTTTAAAGAGCGCACTTATGTCGGCGCAGGCCTTGCTCTCTATGATGCGCTGCGTGGTTTTCAACGCGCGCTGCCTTGGCACAGACATATTAGCCAGAAAAAGATTTCTGAAATTGCACCATCGCTACGCCCAGATATCGTCATTGGTGCTATCAAATATTTTGATGCTCAAGTTGACGACGCCAGACACACAATGACAATTGCACGGACCGCTGCACGACATGGGGCACTTATCGCCACAAGAGTTAGCGCGCAATCACTTATTCGCGCAGGTAAGCGAGTTATCGGTGTTAACGCCTTGGATTTGCAAGGTAATAAAGAGATTGCCATTAAAGCAACGGTCACGGTTATGTGTGTTGGGATATGGAGTGAAGAACTCCATAAAAACTTCAACTTAAAGGCCGGCTATAAGGTAACAATGAGTAAAGGCGTCCATATTGTCATGCCCGGGTCTGCCATCAGATCAGATGCCGGAATTATTCTTAAAACACCAGTCTCAGTGCTTTTTGTAATTCCTTGGGGCGACAAATGGATAGTTGGAACAACGGATACCCCATATGCAGGAGATCGCGCGCGACCTATGGCTTCGCGCGCAGATGTTGCATACATTCTTAACCAAGCAAATCGAGTGCTAACACCGCACTTAAAAGCGGAAGAGATTATTGGCGTGTATGCGGGTTTGCGTCCGCTGGTGGCAAACAATAAAGATTCCACAACGACTAAACTCTCGCGCGAACATAGCGTTGATCGCCCAGCACCAGGGTTCATAAGTATCGTGGGTGGCAAATACACGACTTATCGAATTATGGCGCGAGATGTAATTGACCGCGCAGTACTTGAGCTGCGACGTATCACCCCAGAGTCAGTGACAGATAAATTACCCATCGTTGGCGCGGATGGATATTTCGCACTTATTCAACAGAGCGCTCAAATTGCGCAGGAGAGTGGGTTAGATGAAGCAATAGTTCTTCATCTACTCAATCGCTATGGCGCGCTAATAAGTGAAATTCTTAAATTAATTGAGGTCGACCCATCCCAAGCGAAGAAATTGAGTAAAGACCTGCCTTACATAAGAGCTGAGATTCATTATGGCGCGAGCCATGAAGGCGCTTTAAGTGTGGATGATGTCATTTCCCGTCGAACTCGAATCTCATTTGAAGCGGTAAGCCATGGCATTGATTTAGTTGAAGAGATCGCTGGCATTATTGCTCCAGTTCTTGGTTGGAGCGGTAAAGAACGGAAAGCATCCATTGCCCAGTATGAGAGTTTAGTCAAAGGTGAGATTGCTGCACTCGAAGAGCTAATAGAGGTTGTCGCAGTTAATTCTTAATCTGATTGGCACAGCCACTCCATGTTACTGGCTTACTTGGAAGGGCACTTGGCTTGGCAGCCACGCTCGAGCCTTGCGTGATGGTAAATACAACTGGAACCGCACTTGTTGCATGAGTCTTTGATATATCAACATAAGTAATCATGGCTCGGTAAGTTCCGGCAGGCATCCCATTAAGTGCGAGAGTCCACTCGCCACTTCTGGCACGTATCAGCGTTTGGGTTGGTTTTGGATTCGGCATAGTGGCGGGATCGAATATCGCTGTAACGCTTCCGGTAACTACCGGTGATGAATCTGGGCGAACCACAACTACTTTGAAAGTGAGTAATTTATCTCTGCTACCCGCGCTCATTTTATTGATTGCTAACTTAGTTGGCTCATTTGTTGGCATTAAGTCACTCACTTCGGGAACCCACTCACCGCGAGTTAAATCTAAGAAAGAGCTAGCAGTGCCTCGGAATACATTAAGGTCCAATCGCGTTCCAGGAACTCCATACTTACCTGCAATTCCACATGAGGTGTATTGCCACATAGTCCACCCAGAGGAACAGTTCGTGCTGGTCCAAGAGTGTACAAAGCAACCGCCGTTCTTTAATCCGGGTTCTCCCAGCGGACCTGCTGGATCGATTCCATATTGGGCGAGCCAGAGCGGGTATTGCGCTAATTCTGCGCTGCGATTCATGGCGCTCTCAAGAAAATCTGGATCAGAGTAAATGAAGGGTGTTCGACCAGTTCCCTCCTTGATAGCTTTCAAGAATGTGGTTGCCCATAAAGTTACCGACGCGCGCGATGCGTATTTGGCGCATGACTTATTTGGATTCCAACGCACGCAGTTATTCTCAAGATCAAGTGCGTACGAGAGATCTCTTTCGCCATAACCACCAATCGATGCCACGCGTCCCAACACTTTCTGCGCTTGCCCTTGCGCATTTCTTACCATCGCATCTGAGGTCGTTACATCTGGCAAGGTTGCATAATGATAAAAGCCGGTATAAATACCGGCAGCTTGCGCAGCAGCGTGATCCATCGCTAAATATTTAATAGTTAATAGATCTGCAACTTGGCGCGTATCTGATGCTTTTATCATTACGAAGCGAATACCTGCCTGATACATTTTTACAAAATCTATGGGCTTATCGTTTGGATGTTGCCAACGACTGATATCTGCTCCATGAATATGTCCACCCGGTCCAAATTGATCAATACCTGCTGGCGCAACCGCGGGACTTTCTCTTACGGTAATCGTTTGTATGGGTGAATAGATACGCTTCTTATCTATATAAGCGCTGGCTCGATAAGTAACTTTAGCGTTGAGCGCAGTTGCAACTGCGACAATTTTCCATGTACCAATTTTGGTAACTTTAGTTTTAAATTTACTTGCTTTCCAGCCCCCTCCTGAATCGATTTGAATAACGACTTCTGTACCAGATTTACTAGGTTTCAAATCTCCATATAGCGTGATGATGGCTTCATCGGCGTTCGGTCTCTGCTTTATTGAGAGAGTCAGTTCTGATGAGAGCGCATAAGCAGGTGCGATAGATAGAGATATCAGCGAAAGAATTGTGAAAAAAAATACCGCTCTTCTCATTACATTTCTACTATCTCGAGTTCAATACCGAGTACTTCTTTTATCGTTGCAGCAAGTTCGCCGCGCGCGATTACTCGCTTCTCTGCATACTCATGTGCTCCACCAAACTTGCGACTATCTGAAAAGTCCAAAGTGAGTCGATTTCCCTCAAGTTTGGCTAAGCGCGCATCAAAGAAGACCATCCATAAAATCCGATTCTTGGTTTCAAGTCGATCCAGAACTTCATTCCAGCGAGCGCGAAGTTCACGCATTTCTAACTCACTATCACTCGACATGGAGCAAAGATACATGTCAAGCGCACAGCGTTTTAACTTCTAATGGAATGGCGCGCCTAGACACTTGAAGTATTCACCTGTTAAAAGCACGCGCAGGTTTCTTCTGCGGTCATAGGCAATATTGAAATGTTGAGCAATTCGAGCCACAATTTGTTCGACCGATTTTTCACTGACGAATCTTACGCGACCGATTTCTCCATTACTTAGACCTCGGGCAACTAGACGAAGAGTTTCAATTTGAATATCCGTTAAATCTGTGAGAACTGTGGCAAACGAATTTTCATAAAGTGATTGGTGACGATTGATCCACGAAACTTTTTCGCCAGCAGTTGTAGAGATCGCCGAACTCTCTATTGAATCACTAATGACTGAAAGTTCCGCCACTGAACGTTTCAATATTAATTTACTGCCCAGGGGAAAATCGTTGAGCCCTAATCCCAGCAGTCTAAGATCCGGGCAACTAACCATAATGACGAAACTAATGAGTGGATGCATCTTCCGCGTAGCTTTTGCGAAAATCAGAGCTTCCTCACGTGCTACGTTGAGATCAATCAGTACGGTTTTTGGCGTTAGCGTTCTTATTAAATTCACTGCCACTTTTAAACTGCGTGTTTCCCCGACGACGCTAATTCCATGTAATCGCATTGCGGCCGTGAGAGTTGCTAACTCGTAAGCGTCATCGTTTACAATCAATACCGACGAAGTCACCATGCGAAATTAGCGCAGGAAAAGTTTTTGCCATCAAAATAGGGCTTCGCTACCTACTGTGTCTTGAAAGTCTAGGGTAATCCCTAGGTATTCTTACTTAAGAATCGCAGTAATAGTTGAAGCAATTTGTTCCGAAATTTTTCCAGCAGTAATTGGTCCGCCGCGCGATGCAGCAATTGCCGCGCGGGCATGAATAAGCGCCCCTGTTGCTGCGACTTCCGCTAAACGATTTTTTTTATTTAGAATCTCAATAGTATTTGTTGCCACAAGGGCACCAATAATTCCAGCTAAGACATCACCGCTTCCTGCAGTAGCCAGCCAAGAAGTTGCTAAAGGTAGTTCGATTAGCAGTTCTGAGTTCGCTACGTATGTAATGGATCCTTTAAGCAATACCGTTACATTTAGCGAATCTGCCGCAATTTGAACCCATTTTTTAGGGTCACCTTCAATGCCTTCGACGCTAACAACTAATCCGCGAGATTTAAGCAGAGCGGCAAGCTCGCCCGCATGTGGGGTGATTAAAGTTGGTTGCTCCAAACTTCCAGCTAAATAGAGCGCACCTGCATCTAAAACCGTTGGAACGCTCTGGCGTTTTAATAATTTAAACCAGCGATGACGGAGATATGTACTGGCTTTCTTATTCTTCTCAGCTGATATTCCTGAACCTGCCAGCCACGCACTCACTTTTCCTGGCTGAACAACAACCTCTGGCGTTGAATGCAGAACTAGATGGGCCAGCCCGGAAGAGCTATGAAAGCGCACCATTCCAATTCCAGTTTCCAGGGCAGCTTTAGTTGAAAGGGTTGCCGCACCTGGGTATTGGGCCGATCCAGTGATGACACCAAGAACTCCGCGAGAGTATTTATGGTCTAACTCTGACGGGATGATGATGCACTTTTTAGCATCACGGGCGCTCCACTTTTTAACTTTCCGGGTCTGTCCACTCATGCTCGCCACCTTACTCCCTTCCAAGGGGCGAACACCATTTGCAGAGTTGAGTGGAGTTGGAGAGAATTAAGATGTAGAAGTTTTATCGAAAGAGTTAGAAGGAGAAACCATGAGCGAAGCAGAGTGCCCCCACACCGGTGGCGCGAGTAGTAAGGCAACCGTTAATCGCGATTGGTGGCCAAACGCACTTAACGTAAGTGCGCTCGCGCAAAACTCTCCTAAGAGCAATCCAATGGGGGGCGACTTCGATTATCCAAGCGAATTTAAGAAGTTAAATCTTAAAGCGCTAAAGAAAGATATTGAAAAACTCATGACGACTTCTCAAACTTGGTGGCCAGCCGATTACGGTCACTATGGTCCACTCTTCATTCGCATGGCATGGCATAGTGCGGGCACATATCGCACTGCCGATGGCCGAGGTGGTGGCGGTGCGGGCATGCAACGATTTGCCCCGCTAAATAGTTGGCCAGATAACGCCAACCTCGATAAAGCTCGTCGCTTGCTTTGGCCAATAAAAGTAAAATATGGAAAACGAATTTCATGGGCAGACTTGATGATTCTTACTGGAAACTGCGCACTCGAATCAATGGGGTTTAAGACTTTTGGTTTTGGCGGAGGTCGCGTTGATGTTTGGGAACCAGATCTCTCGTATTGGGGGAGCGAGCGCGAATGGCTAGCTGATGAACGCTATAGCGGAGACCGCGATCTTGAGAACCCGCTTGCTGCAGTTCAGATGGGTCTTATCTATGTAAACCCAGAAGGCCCAAATGGAAACCCTGATGTAATGGGATCCGCTCGCGATATTCGCGAAACATTTGCTCGCATGGCAATGAACGATGAAGAGAGTGTTGCACTCATCGCAGGTGGACATACCTTTGGAAAGGCGCATGGAGCTGCAACCCCGCTTGGTCATGTCGGCGGAGAACCAGAGGCGGCCGCAATTGAAGAGATGGGCCTTGGTTGGAAGAGCTCGTTTGGCAAAGGCAACGGCGCTCAGACTATTAGCTCAGGTCTAGAAGGTGCTTGGACGCCAAATCCAATTAAATGGGATAACGGATATTTCCAGACGCTCTTTGGTTATGAATGGGAAATTACGAAGAGCCCAGCAGGTGCTACGCAATGGATTCCTAAAGGTGGAGCGGCACAACACGCGGTACCAGATGCTCATATCTCCGGTAAGTTCCATGCGCCAGTGATGTTTACTACCGATCTTGCACTTCGCACCGATCCTGCTTATGAAAAGATTTCTCGGCGATTCCTTAAAAATCCTGATCAATTTGCAGATGCATTCGCGCGCGCATGGTTTAAATTAACGCATCGCGATATGGGACCAATTGCCCGTTACTTAGGCCCTGAAGTTCCTGCGGAAAAATTGATCTGGCAAGATCGCCTACCTGCGGCAAAAGGAAAGAAGTTAACGCAGAGCGAGGTTGAGATTCTCAAGAAAAAAATTCTTAACTCCAAGCTCACCACTGCTCAATTAGTAAGAACTGCATGGGCATCGGCATCAACATTTCGTGGCAGCGATAAGCGCGGTGGCGCAAATGGTGCACGCATTCGTCTTCAACCGCAAATAAATTGGAAAGTTAATAGCCCCTCCGAGCTTGCAGAAATTCTCAAAACCCTTGCAGGTATTAAGCAAAAATTCTGCGCAAAGAATTCAAAGAGCGCACTCTCGCTTGCTGACCTAATCGTTCTCGGTGGAAGTGCTGCCGTCGAAGCTGCAGCGCTTAAGGCCGGACATAAGGTCAAGGTGAAGTTCACCCCAGGGCGCACCGATGCCACACAGGAAGCAACTGATGTGAATTCTTTTGCAGTGCTCGAGCCAGTGGCCGACGGATTCCGTAATTATCAGAGTTCAAAAAGTTCAACGCCAGCGGAAGTGCTACTTATCGATCAAGCCGAGCTTCTTACCCTCAGCGCGCCTGAGATGACAGTACTCGTTGGTGGGCTGCGCGTACTTGGCGCGAATTTCGATGGCGGAGCGCGCGGAGTTCTAACCAAGGAGCAAGGCGTGCTCTCACAAGATTTCTTTAAAAACATTCTCGATATTGAGAGCGTATGGTCTTCGACATCTAAAGATGAGAAATTCTTTAACGCCAAAGATCGAAAGAGTGGGAAAGTGAAATGGAGAGGCACTCGTGCTGATTTGGTTTTTGGTTCCAACTCGCAACTGCGCGCAATAGTAGAGGTCTATGCCAGCGATGACGCTTCCAAGAAATTTGTAGAAGATTTTGCTCGAGCGTGGAGCAAAGTTATGGAGCTCGATCGCTTCTAGCAATCACTACGTGAGGCTGTAGGACTTCGCCTGATCTTTGACACATTCTCTTCGGTTGATGCTTGACACATTCTAGGGTAATTATGAACGGTCAAGAAGTTTTTTTCAAGACCGATGCCCGCTTTTTCCTCACCTCCTTGCTATTGCTTCGTCGCGCTGTTTTGAGCAATTCCTCTTTGTAGTAAATGTGAGCCATTGAATCGCTCACTAAAACATCGACATCTAAACCTGCCTTATGGCGACCGATTGAGATCTGTTGCCAGGCAATGCAGATCACGCCCTTGGTAACGCTATAGGCATAACACTTAGCGATTCAGTGGCTAGCAAAATCTTATGCACAATGCTCAAAGTATGATTGCTTAAATATGAATCTGAGATATAATTATCTTACCGAAGGCCAGCAATGGACACGGTATTGCCTTAAACCTCCTGCATGCAGGAGGTTTTTGTGCTTCTCACCGTTTTCTATTTTTTGATATGTAATTATTAATGTTTTGATACTGAGTTTCTAAAAATAATTTTTCGTTTGACTGTGGGGCCCTACTCATTTCATGTCTTCGGATCAAATAAGTTATTACGTCAATCGCTTGAATCAATCGGCTATCCTTTGAATCCGAATAATAAATAGTGTCGACTATCTGATTAAGTCTTCTCGGATAATTCCCCCCTGTACCGAATCTCTTGTATTCAGCAAATTGATCTCTTTGTTTTCTATGCTCGGACCTGGTTCCCAAATTATCACTGATTATTAAGCCATAAGAATTCAAACTTTCAAATTGTCGATCAATCTGTTCTAACAAAAATTTGAATCCTAACTCATAAGGTTGGCAATGATGGAATATCTAAGTCTTTCACCGAAGGGTTCATCACCCCAGATTCCTCTTAAGTGGAAAACCAGAGCCGCTGTAGGACTCCGCCTGATCATTGACATTTTCTCTTCGGTCTTGGCCGCAACCACTGTCAAGGATCAGGCGAATAGCTGTAAAGCATCAGGCGGAGATGATTAGTAAAGGATCAGCCGAAGTAATACAGGTCTCTTGTGAGGCGGGTCGGGCTCGAACCGACGACGACCAAATTATGAGTTTGGGGCTCTAACCAACTGAGCTACCGCCTCGTCTCACTGAGTTTATTACATACAATCTAGATTGCCGTAATTGGTGCGAATAGAACGACAGAATCCGCCCTTATAAGGCCATTCTTCTTATTTATAACGAATATAGGACCATATCCCCCTGTGGGGCTCTGACCACTCTTTAATCCGACATCAATGAGCGCAAACTGTTGATTTTTACTTTTTGGAGAGTACACCGATTTTTATCTGGTCGCAGGGCCTCCCCCTCCTTCATTGGAGTTGGGGGGCTTTCCTTAATTCGTAATCTCTTTTAGGAGTTATCAATGTCTATCTCATCTCGCATTCGTTCTACTTTTGACGCACGTCTTCGTCCAGCCCTTGGCGTGGGTATGGCAGTGGTCTTAATCGCCGCACTTTCTCCTCTTGCCATTAATTCTGCGGAAGCGAACAAACATAGACGTTTAACACCTCCTTATTTAGTGGGCGATACAGGTCCAGGGGGCGGAATTGTCTTTATTGTCCCAACTTCACGATTAGGCGTAGGTGGTGATTCTTATTTTGAAGTAGCCCCAATGGGTTGGAATGGCGGCCGTGTTGATCCAGCGCTGCCGTGGGCAACGGCTTATGCTGGTTGTGGAAATTCTCTTGCAAGTTGCCTAATCAACAGTATTTACACTGGTGATGATGTAGCTAATGCAGTCAGTCGAAATGCAAGTAGAGCAATAGGAATGGGGCTGACAAACACCAACACTATTGTTGGCAAACATGGTGGATTAAATGCAGGCAACATTTTGCTATATGCTGCTGGGTTGGCCCGTAAGCACACCGTCACCACTGGTAGCGGTACCTATGACGATTGGTTCTTGCCGTCAAAGAATGAGTTGAATGAGTTATGTAAATATGCCCGTGGCCAGGCGACTGGAAACCTCGATAACACGTGCAGTAGCGACGGAAGATTAAAACGAGGCTTTGCTGCCGACGCCTACTGGAGTTCATCAGAGTTCGACCAGTACTTCGCGCGGGCCCAGAACTTCAGAACCGGGATCCTGCTCGATAGCGGCAGTAAGGGCACCGGTCTCTCCGTTCGTCCTATTCGCTCTTTTATTATTATCAGCCCTTAATCTATTCATCTATTTAACAATTTTGTTTTTTAATTTTTAAAATCTTGCCAATCCTGGGTTCGCTATGCATAAAGGGGTAAAAGTTATTGGGCGGTCCCGATTTCAATAAAGGTAATCCTTAAATACTTAAGCCATAGGAAGTCAGGTGACTTTGCAATGGCGAAGTCCCTGGCTTTCTTATTTGAGTAGGTAGTCAATATACGCAAATGGGCGCTGCTGTTTGAAATGTTTACGGAGAGATTATGGTTTCTAAATCCCATGATTCCTCAAAGGGCGGCGAAATTTTTGCAGACTCTTCCAAAATCGGCCCTTCTAGCATTGATAGAAATACACCGAGAAGTGTTGCGATTACAACTAGTGAGAAGAATGCGAGAGTCATCGTGGTGGCCTCCTAAACTTTGAAGCGATTGATCTGTACAATCGCTGCGAATAAAGAAAGAATGCCCGCTTACTCTGTGGTTTTTCATGGGAAGTTCTGTGCAAAATCAGTTAATTGAGGCAGAAATTCTACAAATCTCGAACTGCAGTACGTTCTCTAACACGCGTTTGCAAAATCCAGAGCTAAACCTTCGACAACAGTAAATTCATTGTCTAATTTCTCCGTATATCTGTCTGTTGTCTGCGTAGGATGATAAGAGCGGTCTGCCGGCTGCGCTACGACCCACGAACCATTGAGTACATGAATCGCCGACGTGCCGAAGGACGCTCCAAGAAGGACGTCCTACGCTGTTTGAAGCGATTCATCGCCCGAGAAGTTTTTAAGGATCTGAAAGTTGACCTTCACCCAAGTTAGGACCCTGTTGCCTCATGTCAATACCTCCGCGTAACTGATTCGTTGCCTCACATGAAAACCTCCGGGAAGGGTTAAGAGTTCCAGGCCCTGTTGATGGTGGGTTTAATGACTGCTGGTTTCTTAGCCAGTGCAAGAGTTTCCAGTTCTCCGGTGAGGGCAAGGATGTGCCTGGATAGGGTGGCGGGCTTGATACATTTGAATTCGGTGTTCATTTCTATGATCTCCCGTTTGCGCACACTCTGATGGCGAATAGCCCGCTGATGCGGGGTGGTCCCAATGTCATGTTTCTTACTCACTTTCGCCCCGTGGCGCTGCTTGAAGATTAGTTTCTGTTATGCCAGGAGATAGTTTGTGAAGACCCGGTCGAGTTCCCAAATCTGGTTTAACTTCTCCAACTCTGCCGGGGTGTCATAACGTTGGTAGCCGACGAGTTGACGCACCCTGGCCCAGTTCTTCTGTTCAACATATGCGCCATCGTTCTTGTTTCCCGGTCTTGACCTGGTGAAGGGCTTCAAAGACCCATTTTGTGGCCTTGTTACGCACCGCTCGGTTTACCGTCCAACCAGTGGAAATATCGGTAACCGTCAAGGTGAAACAGAATTTGCCGGAACTGTTCGACCCTTCATGGCCAACAAGGTCAATCTCAACAAACCCGGGAATGGCATCATCCCACTGCGCCCAAGTGCGGATCCGAATCTGGCACTCCGATAAGCGAGCGCTTTCTTCTTAGTAACAGCCTTGCGTTCACTCATTGTTAGCTCCATAGAACAGGCATAACCAGAACCAGTCACTAAAGACCGACCCCACGCCGGTAGGCGGAGGTTTTTAAATGAGGCAACGTATCCAGTTAGGCGGAGGTTTCCTATGAGTCAACTCGCAGTCTAAGCTACTTGACATAGTGAAAATGGTTGACATATAATCATGTCTAATCGGATCCTTTCGTAAGCTTAAATAGAGAGTAAGTTATACTATGCGATTCGATTTTTTTTGCGTAATGGCACAAACACTGCGAAACAAGAGTGCGTACAAAGTAATTAGTTTGATTGTTATTTCATTACTTGCATCGGGAATTCAGAGTGTGCATGCTGCACGCCACCTACAACCTACAAAAGGTCCAATGACATCCGTTAGTTCAGATGTTAAGGCAAAAGGTCCTCTAGGTCCCGTCAGTGGTCAAGTTCCAACGAAGCAAACAGCAAATGTAATTGTTATTAATCAAAACCCTAAAGTAACTCCAACAGGTCCGCAAGGTCCCGTCACCGGTCAAGCTGGAAATGTAATTGTTGTTAATCCAAACCTTAAAGCTGGTACAACAGGTCCGCGCGGAACTTCTGGTTCTGCTGGTGCAACTGGAACTTCTGGTTCTGCTGGAACTTCAGGTGCAACTGGTTCTACTGGTTCTACTGGTTCTACTGGTTCTACTGGTGCAACTGGTTCTGATGGTTCTACTGGTGCAACTGGTTCTGATGGTGCAACTGGTTCTGATGGTTCTACTGGTGCAACTGGTGCTACTGGTGCAACTGGTGCAACTGGTGCTACTGGTGCTACTGGTGCAACTGGTTCTACTGGTTCTACTGGTTCTGCTGGTGCAACTGGTTCAACTGGAAATAACGGATTGCAAGGTCCAACTGGTTCAAAGGGTGATACTGGTGCAACTGGTTCTACTGGTTCTACTGGTTCTGCTGGTTCTGCTGGTTCTGCTGGTGCAACTGGTGCAACTGGTGCAACTGGTGCAATTGGTTCAACAGGTTCATCTGGAAATAACGGATCGCAAGGTTCAACAGGTTCAAAGGGTGACCCTGGTGCTACCCCTACGATTGGATTGGGAACAGTAACAACTGTAGAGGCAGGAACAAATGCCTCAGTAACTAGTACTGTGGGTCCCAATCCGACTTGGAGTTTTTCAATTCCACGAGGTGCCCCAGGTTTCGGAACGACAATCGCGTCCGGGTCCGGCATTTGTGATAAAAATAAGAAAGTTATTGGAATTGGAATAACGCTCGTCGGTGCATTAAGTGTCATCTGTGTAGACAATTCATCAGATGAGGTAAAAATACAAAACAATAGTGCACAAGGTGCTCAGGGAATTCAAGGTCCAACAGGTAGAGATGGTGCAAAAGGTGACACTGGTCTTAAAGGTCCAACTGGTGACACAGGTGCAGCTGGAGCAAAAGGTGACATAGGTAGAGATGGTGCAACTGGTGCAACTGGTGCAACTGGTCTTAAGGGGCCAACAGGTGCAACTGGGCCAACAGGTGCAACTGGGCCAACAGGCGCAAAAGGTGACACAGGTGCTGCTGGAACGTCAATCACATTAGGAAATGTTTCCTGTGGTGGTAATGCACCAACGTTTGATCGTTTAGAACTAACTAACGGAGTCTTGAATGTTCTTTGCAAAAGGTGACTTTGAGTCCAGTGCTAAAGAGCCAACTCAAGGCGAATTCATATCCTGAACGGATATCACGAAATCCCTGTTTGTTTGCAAAACGGTTGGAATTATGAGCATTTGTGTTTGCAAAACGGTTAGAAAGACAATATTTTATGCTCGGGAAAGCTAACTCAGGACGGGAAACAGATGGCGAATCTAGGCATACCAACAAGCATTGAGAAATTAACGAAAATTTCTTCTCGTGTGCCCGCTCTAAGAGGTTTTAACCTAGTATTTGCAATTCTTATTACGGCAATAATTTCAAGCGCAGCTACATTTGTTTTGACTAATCAATACTCTTCTACAACCGTGGCACATAGAGATCAAATCTCAATAGCTGCCCAAACAGCTGGTGACGTGGCTTTAACTGAAGCTGAATTAATAGCTGCAGTTAAGAAACTAGATAGAACTGTTTATTGGACTGGGCCGATGAAAGGCGCTAAATACACCTTAAATACTTCAACAGTAGGGCACGTTTATGTTCGTTATCTTCCAAACGGAAAAGGTTTATCCGATACCGCTCCAAGCTATCGAGTGATCGCAACCTATGATGTCAGTGATGCATTTTCTGTCACGCAAGCGGCAAGTAATCAGCCCGGTGGCGTTGCACTAATTAGCCCAGAAGGTGCTGCGGTGTACTATAAAAATACATCACCAAAAAATGTCTATCTTGCTTTTGTGAACTCGGGTAACCAAATAGAAATTTATGACCCAGGCGTTAATGTCTCCATCAATTTGGCGAACACTTCTGGAGCTTTGAAATTAGTCAGATAAGATCTAAGTATGGTAGCTAAGCAACGGCGCGGTGGTCGAGAGCCTCTTTTAGTTGACATCGCAGAATGGTCTGTCCGACACGGCTTTAATAGGGATCCATACATAGTTGGCCTCTATAACGCCATACGCAAGAAGAAAGATTTAGCGCTGTGGGCTTCAATGGATCCAGTTGACCTGCTTCAATACCCAAAGAGCAAAGCCGGTGACCGATTCATCAAAATAGCCAAGTATGTAGGAATTGTTAGAAACATTTTGATTTATATCCCTGTTGCCCTGACGTGGGCCGCAGTAAGTGCAGCCACAACTGCCTTTGCAATATTTGTTGAGCAAAATAATGCAAGCACCGTTAACTTTTTGGAGTTTTGGCAAAATGGATATGGTCTTTTAGATCATCACTGGACTATCGGTTACGTAGCAAGGTTAGATGCCTTAATTGTCGTCATTGTCATATTCCTTTCGGTACTTTCTCATTATTTTCATGAGCAAGGAATATTTATTCGTAATAAGAAAGAGGATTTTCTAGAAATTGCACGCCTGTCTCTAGCCATCGATATCAAAACATATTTATTCAAACATCGCTTTGCAACCAATATAACGCTCAATGAAGATTTACAAGAAGGAGTTTCTTCGCTGCTCGATGCGGCAAGAGAATTAAACGATTTTTCAACACGGTTTAATACTTTTAAAGAATCAGGAGATAAATAATGCGCGGAAGACGGCAAGTGGAAGAAGTTGAAGATCTAGTTGGTCAAGCAGGTTGGATGTATGCCGATCAATTTCTTGCTCTGATGGTCATCTTTTTGGCAACAATTAGTTTCGTTCCAATTTTTGGTCAGTCAGATACGAATCAAAACCAAGCCAATATTTATAACTACACGGAAATCTATGACAAGACACTTAACTTGATTTATGATTCTTATGATGCATTAGCGGTTACTAACGATATAAAAGATTTCTTGAAGACATTAAATTACGCCCCCGAGTCAGAAATTATTTATTCACAAATTGTTGGAGGGTTCGACCCCGAGCAGGAAACTTCCCAAATGGGCATTAAACGCGCGCTAGTTTTTAGTCAGAAGCTCGATAGGGGTAACCCAGATTTACTGAAGAATGCTTCAACAACTTTAAGTGTTAGCTCCAGTATTAAGTCCGAACAGATAGTCATTCGCTTCTCATTCGCCGCTAGAATTGGCGTCAAGGATTAATTGTGATGAACAAAATTCGTCCTTTATGCTCATACATCTCAAAGAAATGGTGGTCTGTAAATGGATCAAGTTAAGAAACAAATCTTGGTTGTTGACGACAACCAAGATATTCGCAAGCTCGTAGTACAAATGCTTGGTCTTGAAGATTATGATATTTTAACTGCAATAAATGGAGACGAAGCCCTAGAAATTATGAAATCGCATCGCTTTGATCTCATACTTTTAGATATAATGATGCCGGGCAAATCCGGAATGGAAGTTCTGACAGAAATACGCTCCTCCAAAGATTCTAAGATTAAAGATTTGCTAGTCGTGATGTTAACCGCAAAATCTTCGATGGAAGATATTGAAGCCGCACTATCTGCAGGAGCCACTTCTTATATCATTAAGCCATTTCGCTCTAAAACCATTAAGCAAAAAATCTGGAATGTCTTTGAAGCTCAGAAGAATGGGGATGAATCATAAGCAAGCAGTTTAAATTATTGGCACCTACAGTGCCCTTAGTTGTAAGATTCCGTAAGAAAGCCTCTGTGCGTTTCGATTATAATGAGCCAATAGGAGAATCCGTATGATCACCTCATTCCCAAAAATGTTCCGTAGTTTTGCGCTGAACATGAGCATGATTATGCTCTTGTCCATGGGCACGGCCCAGGCGGCAGAGAAGGCGCCGGTGCTGGTTGGTCTGGACGGCGAGTTCGGCCTCGAGGGCAGCATCTCCGCGCAGGCCATCGAGCTGGGTCTACGCATTGCGATCGCGGAAATCAATGCGGACGGCGGCGTGCTGGGCGGGCGTCCGATTAAGCTGGTGATCAGGGATAATCGATCGATACTGGCGCGCAGTAGCAGCAACACCGCCGAATTCGCATCTATGCCCGACCTGGTTGCCGTGTTCGGCGGACGCTTCGGTCCGGTGGTCCTCGCGCAATTGCCGGCAGTGAAGGCGGCGAAACTGCCGTACCTGGTGGCCTGGGCAGCGACCGATCCGATCGTCGACAACGGCATGCAGCCGAACTACGTTTTCCGCCTGTCGCTGCGAGACAGCCTGGCCATGCCGAAGTTGCTTGAGTCGGCGCAACAGCGGGGGTTCGACAAGGTCGGCCTGCTCTTGGTCAACGGCGCCTGGGGAAACAGCAACCTGGCTGCGGCAGAGAAATACATGCTCGGAGTCCAGTCTCAGCAGATCGTCGATGTCGCCTGGTTCAACCCTAGAGACACCACGCTCATCCAGCAATACAAGAGGCTGACGGCTGACGGCGCCAAGGCGGTGGTGCTGGTCGCCAACGCCGATGAGGGCGCGATCCTGGTGCGCGAAGTGGCGGCCCTGCCGCGGAGGCAGCGCGTGCCTATCATCAGTCACTGGGGCATCACCGGTGGCGGATTCTTCGAGAAGACGGGTACCGCATTGAAGAAAGTTGATCTGTCGGTGATCCAGACTTTCAGTTTTTCAACCCCCACCAACAAGCAGGTGCTGGCGCGCTTTATGAAGACTGCGAAGCTGACCGGTGGCATCAAGCGCATTAACGACATTCAAGCACCGTCCGGCGTGGCGAATGCCTACGACTTGATGCACATCCTGGCCAAGGCAATCAACCTGGCGGGCAGCACCGAGCGTAGCGCCATCCGCGACGCGATGGAAAAGGTGCCCGAGCATCAGGGCCTGATCAGGCTGTACCAGCCACCGTTCACCCCGGATCGCCACGAGGCGCTCGGACCTACAGAGTTGCTGATGACACGCTATAGCCTGAAAGGCGTGCTGATTCCGATACAGAAAGCGCAGTAATATAGTATGGCGGAGCGCACCTCGGTTAGCCTCGCGAG
Organism: Candidatus Planktophila sp.; assembly: GCA_038905815.1. GTDB lineage: Bacteria > Actinomycetota > Actinomycetes > Nanopelagicales > Nanopelagicaceae > Planktophila. The sequence continues at coordinate 38,724 of JBCKHN010000010.1, forward strand.
GCGCTTTGCGTATATGGCGGCGTTGTTGGCCGTCATCGCCATGGTGGTGATTGCTGGCTCATCTTGGTGGATAATCAACCGTCAGAATGATGCTTCTATGCACACCCTGATGAAGAAGGATGTCGAGCTACAGTCGGCAAGAATCGGCGGCATCCTGCGCGGTATTAGCACCCGAATGTTTGACCTCACCAGTAACCCCCTGATTACAAACGCCCTGTTCGACCCCACCGACCAGGAAAGGTATCTGATTCCGTTCCTGAACAGCATGCAACGGGTCTCTGACACACCGATAGATATTCTCTTTACCGATTTCGAAGGGCGTGAAATCGCCCGCAACGGCAACAAGAGCTTCAGTGAGCAAGAGTTTAACTGGCTGAGAGAAAAGTTTCTTTCCGGCCAAGATACTTCACGGGTACAGCTCGGCGAAAAGGGCGAAGAGCTGCTTGCGGTCCGCTTCATTGTCATTTCGAAATCGGTGGAAGGCGCCTTGCTCTACAGAATAAAATTGGGCGATCTTCCGCTGACGGGAGGCACGCGGCTCGTGCATGGCAAGGAATCTAAACTGCTGCTGCAGTCTCCGGGGGGGCACAGGGTTGAAACGGTGATATATGTGCCGCCAATTTACAAGCATCTTAATTTCGCCATTCTCCTCAGTCATGGCAGCGTTAACACAGAGAGCACTTGGTGGTCGCTATGGGTATTTTTCATACTGGGAGTCGGCGTAGTGGTGCTGGTGATCATCCTGGGGCTGCACTTGGGCAGAAGGCTGACCAAGGATTTGCTGAACTTGGAATTTTTTGCCCGCCGCGTCTCTGAAAGTGGCTTTGGCGCGCACTCCGCGGAAGCCGTCGCCAACGTTGAGGTCGCCAGCGTTGAGGTCGCCAGCGTTGAGGTCGCCAGCTTGGCGCAGTCGATTAACCGCATGTTGGAAAACCTGGAAGCGCAGCATACCAAGCTGAATGAGTCAGAAACGCAATTCCGCACACAAAGCCAACGTCTTTCCGAAGTAATATGGGCCACCGACATCGGCACATGGGAATGGAATGTACAAACGGGTGAAACCGTGTTCAATAACCGTTGGGCAGAAATCGTCGGCTATACCTTAGATGAGCTCGCGCCGATAAGCATCAACACATGGAGCAATCTCGTTCATCCTGACGACGCAAAACGCTCTGGTGAATTGCTGACGCAATGTTTTAATCGTGAGTTAGAAACCTACGCATGCGAAGCTCGCATGCGCCACAAAAATGGTGAATGGGTCTGGATATTTGATCGTGGTCGGGTGGTCGAATGGACGGAGGATGGTAAACCTTTCCGCATGGTGGGTACACATCAGGAAATCACCGAGCGCAAGCAGCAGCAAGAGGAAATCGTCCGCCTCAATACCGGCCTCGAAGAGCGGGTACAGCAGCGCACCGAGGAGCTGGCCAGCTACATCCAGGCGATCGGTAAGCATGCCTTAATCTCTGTAGCCGACTTGGCCGGGAACATCATCGAGGCCAATGACATGCTCTACGAGATCAGCGGCTATACCTCTGCCGAGTTGCTTGGACAAAACCACCGCATCTTCAATTCCAGGGTGCATCCCAAGGAATTCTTCGCCCAGATGTGGGCTACCATCACCCGAGGAGATAACTGGTATGGCGAGATCTGCAACCGTGCCAAAGACGGTCAGCTGTACTGGTTAGACGCCGCCATTGTTCCGATCAAAGATTCGTATGGGCGCGTCGTTCGTTTTCTTTCCGTCAGGATAGACGTCACCGAGCGGAAGCGGGTGCAAGATGAAATCCTGAGCCTCAATAGCAGCCTCGAAGAGCGGGTGGTGCGGCGCACCACTGCGCTGACCGAGGAGGTCGCCAAGAATGAAGCCCTGGTTAGTCGTCTAGTC
>JBCKHN010000011.1:0-40079 GCA_038905815.1 Candidatus Planktophila sp.
ATAAGCAGAACTATCCAGATAACGTGCCCATTAAGAACCCACGACCGGATCCGATTTTGCGTTTTTATAGTAGTGCTCCAGTACGTTTTGAACTGATGGTTTCTTTGTGGTGAGACCTCAGTTTTGTAACTTTATTGTATGGACTTAAAGAACAAATTGAAATAGACCGAGAAGACTCACCTAATATGCTCGCGAAATGGCCTGGGGTTCAACCGGTCATCGCATGCCTCATTTGAGAAATGCTCGCGAAAATGCTGGCCATCGTGTGAGCGCTGCGGTGTGCTTAGTGGATGGATGAGAGATTATCAATGAGTGCACGCAGGGAGATCACGAAGAAGTATGCTGGCGAGTATCGCAGCGCATCAAAGAAGGCCAAGGGTCTGATGTTGGACCAGTTGGCCGCCACGACCGGCTGGTCGAGAGCCAGTGCGAGGCGTGCGCAGTTGCTGGCGGTCTCAGGGGTCACGATTGACCGGATGCTCAAATTCACCCGCGATGGTGGCAACTTGGTAGGCCTCTCTGGGACGAAACCTGGGTCGCTGCTGCGCAACTCAATTCAGGTGCGTCGGCACGCCTTCCATTATCGCTACGACACCGCGCTGGAAATGCAACTGCTCAACGAGCTCTACCCGCTGGTCCGGGTGCGGTTGAACATGTTCACCGCGACAACAAAAGCAATCGGCTGGCGATCAAATAAGCACGGCAAGAAGAGGCGCGTTTACGACAAACCCCGCACCCCATACCAGAGAGTCATGGATTACGGCGCTATGACTCTCGATAAAGCCGCCGAGTTTGCCGCGCTGTTCGAGGCCACGAACCCGGCAGAGCTGACTCGCAAGATCACTGCGATCCAAAACCGTCTCATCAATCTGGCCAAAGACAAAACCAACGCCCTCACCACCAGCGTTTCGCGAGCAAAAATAGGTGAGGCACGCGATCAGCTTTCGCGAGCATATTGACATGAGGCACTATGTTCAGCTCTCTTCCGGGGTCAGTTCGCCCACTATTTCAGGTTCAACTCTTGCTTCCCTTTCCAGGAGAGCAAGGGCGATAAGCGGGGCTGCCACATCGCCTTGCCACGGCCTAGCACCTAAGGCAAGGAGGGCGCTGTGGACGCCTTCTTCATCTAGGAGAGCAGTTGAGAAGGGCGGAGGTGACCAACAAATCCTGCGGACAATTTCAGGGGTTAGTAAATTTTCAAGTGGAATATTTAATTCACGAGATTTTTCTTCGAGCGCAAAGCGCGCGTGTGTTAGCGGGGCATATTTTTCAGGAAATTTATCTCTCCATAATTTAACAGGTGGCAGTGAATCCAAATTGGAGCGCATCGAAGGCCACTGATCTTCAGGCAGTGCAACGGCTTGGGCAATTTCCGTTAGCCAGATGCTGGTGTTTTCAAACCACCGCGCCCGCGCCCCAATTGGACGGAGAACTTTCTCCATTGACTTACGGTTAGTGGGCGCGGTTAGAGCAAGTTCGATGATAGCTAGATCGTTCAATAGTTTTCCACTAGCGATATCGCCCCGCGAGGCAAGGCTATCTCGCGCAATCCAGAGCGCCTTAACAATGGCCAGTTCTGCTCGTTTCTTTACTTTATGAGCTCCAGAAGTTCGACGCCAGGGATCTACGCGAGGTTTGGCTGGTGGCGCGCTTAGAATCGAGGCAAATTCCTGCTGCGCCCATGGAAGTTTTTTAGAATCAAATAAAAGTTGGTAAATTTTCTCTCTTAGTTCAATGAGAAGTTCGACATCGAGGGCAGCGTACGTTAACCAATTCGCTGGTAGCGGGCGAGTGGACCAATCCGAAGCGCTATGTTCCTTTGCAAGAGATACGCCCAGCAACGATTCTAAGAGCGCTCCTAAACCAACACGGGGAAGTCCTGCGATGCGAGCGCCTAGCTCTGTGTCAAAGAGTTTGGTCGGATGAATTCCTATTTCACGCAAGCACGGTAAGTCTTGAGTGCTGGCATGAAGAATTACTTCATCCTTGGATAGCACTTCATTGAGTTGGGCAAATAACGGATGACCAACCCCAAAGGCAATTGGATCAATCAAATGCAAGCCGCCTTTGGCACGTTTGATTTGAATTAAATATGCGCGCGCACTGTAACGAAAGCCAGAAGCACGTTCTGCATCAAGGGCAAATGGCCCGTTACCCTGGCTTAACTCTTGGATTGCCGAGGCAAGCCCCGCTTCGCTTTCGATGGCTGATGGCGTGCCGCTAGCTGGTTGTAAAAGCGGAGCTGTCTCGCTAGTTTCTTGGCTCATTGCTATCGGCGACGCGCTGAAGTAATTGCACTGACGCCATCTGGAATTGGTGGAAGCCCGGCAATTTCACCGATGAGATTGCACCAACCTTGAATGTGTCGCAATAAGTCATTTGGTGAATTAATAACTGGCGTCCATGATGCACGAATTTCTATCTCCGCGACATTGTTTCTCGGAGATAGTTTCCCAAAGGAAGCGCTCGTTACTCTAGTGACCGTTCCGGCTGGGTTATTAATAACACATCCGGTAGTTGCCAAAGCTGCTAGAAGCCAGTTCCAACCAAATTCAGGAAGCGCTGGATCTTCCTTCATGACGGTATCAAGATCTGCGCGCACAAAAGTTACGCAACGAAACTCGCCATCCCACGTTTCTTGTCCGCCTGGTTCATGCAATAAAACAAAACGTCCTGATGCTATTTCATCTTCATTGCCATCGAGTAAGCCATTGCTCACATCGGCGCTAAAAGCGAAAGTATATGAAGCTAACTTCTGAGGGGCTGGGACTTCCTCTAAAATAATTTCTGAGCGCGGAGTAAAGGTACGCAGTAATTCAACTAGGCTATCAAAACCTTGAGAATCCACTACCTTACTGTAAAGAATTATTAGCTCCCGCTGTGGGAGGCTGGGCTGTAATCTGCACCAATGGCCACGCTGCTAGCGCTCCTTTCCAGCGTGTTATGGGGGGCCGCGGATTTTGAAGGCGGGCGCTTAAGTAAGAAACACGCCCCAATTGCTGTCTTAGGTGCGTCGCAAATTTTCGGGCTACTTTTTGGAATTTTTCTGGTTATAACAACTGGCGCGTGGCACGTTAATTTTTTCGGAGTTGGTGGATTTTTTCTACCAGGTGTAGCGGCAGGAATCTTTGGTTATTTAGGTTTGATCTGTTTATACACAGGCTTATCTACTGGACGGATGGGTGTCGTTTCTCCGATCAGCGCACTTGGTGTAGTCATTCCACTTTCCTACGCGTTAATTAAAGGCGATTCACTTTCGCTAACCGCATCTATCGGCGTTTGCCTGGCCGTGGTCGGCGCTTTTTGTGCGAGCGGTCCCGAATTCTCGCAAGGTTTGCCACTTAAGCCGCTCTTACTCGCGCTTGGTGCAGCGTTTGGTTTTGGAACTGCGCTGATTTTTATGTCGATTGGTTCGCAAAGTAGCGCTTTGATGACAATGACTGCGATGCGGGCTACCACAGTTTTTATCACTTTAGGAATCGCACTTCGTTTCAAGAGTTACGGAAATTTCACGAAGCTCGATCTGCCGTCACTTGTTTTTATTGGTATTGCAGATTTCGTAGCAAATCTACTTCTTGGTATGGCGTTCAATCTGGGTTTGGTGTCACTGGCAATGGTTTTAGGTTCGCTCTATCCAATCGTAACAGCGCTATTGGCTTTCAAATTTTTGCATGAGCGACTTCATAAAGTTCAATATGTCGGAATATTTCTAGCGGTTACGGGTGTTGCACTTATTTCAGCGTCTTAAAATTCCTGAAAAAAATCGCGTTCCATCAACAACACTCTCTTCTATGTTGCAGAAATTACTTAGTAGCTCTTCCCAATCGCACGGGCCACTATCTCCAATTAGTGGCGTAAGGCTTAACTCCAAAGAATCGATTGCACCTTCTCTAATGAGTTCATTAATTATCGAAATTCCGCCTTCAATCAATATGCCCTCGCCAAACTCACTTCTTGCTACTTTGATTGCTGCAACGGGAGAGAGGTTCCATATAACTGCCAATCGATTTGTCGGTACTGGATTGACCAAACTTCGAGAGAGGATAACCAGTGGCGCCGGCGTGAAGTTGTAAGGATTCATTCGAGCGGTATTGCCACCAACGATAATCACATCGGCTTTGCGACGACGCGCCAAGAAAACGGTACGGTCAGCGCTGCTACTTATGCCAATCGAAGAGGAGCCCAGCGAGGTATAGCCATTGGCTGAAACAACTAAAGTGGCAACGACGCTCATAGCCAAGGTTAAACCTTTTACCAAGCCATTGGCTTGAGAATCCATGCTTTTGAGGGCTAGCCTTGCCGCTATGCGTTTTCTCTTTATCACCAACGATTTCGGTCCTCGCACTGGTGGAATTGAAACTTTTATCATGGGATTGATCGAATCCTTGCCAAAAAATAGCACCATTGTTTATACCTCGGCCCAACCCGAAAGTAGTGAATATGACGCGAAGTGGTTTCAAAGTTACGGTGTTCGGGTAATTCGAGATAAAAGCAGAGTTCTATTACCGACCACAAGAGTTGCTATGGCGGTAAAAAAATTGGCACGCGATGAGAAAATTGAGGTCGCAGTTTTTGGAGCTGCGACTCCGCTTGGTTTATTAGCGCCTTCTTTAAGAGCGGCTGGAGTTTTACGAATTATTTCATTGACACATGGCCATGAAGTCTGGTGGGCAAAAGTTTTCCCATTTAATATTGCAATGAGGCGAATCGGCTCAACGGTGGATGCTCTAACATATTTAGGCGACTTTACTCGCGCAGCTATTGGAGCCTGCCTTACCGAGAACGCTCGAAGTTCAATGGTGCAAATAGCGCCTGGCATTGATGTCGAACGCTTCAAACCAACCGATGCCAGTGGATTACGTAAAGAGCTCGGGCTCAGAGATAAGAGGGTCATCGTAAGCGTAGGCCGTCTAGTGCGCCGGAAAGGGCAAGATCGACTCATAGCATCACTTGTCGAAGTTTTGAAGTTCATTCCGAACGCGCATTTGCTTTTGCTTGGCGAAGGACCTTACCGAGGCCAGCTGGAAAAATTAGTTAAGAAATTTGAGCTGGAAGAGAGCGTCACTTTCTTAGGACGAATTCAATATGAAGAACTTCCACGGTACCTCTGCGTTGGAGATATTTTCGCTATGCCATCTCGCTCACGTTTCTTCGGTTTAGAAGTAGAAGGTCTAGGCATTGTTTACTTAGAAGCTAGCGCTTGCGGCTTACCTGTAATTGCAGGTAATTCAGGGGGAGCACCCGATGCCGTGCTCGAAGGCATAACTGGTTTAGTTGTAGATGGCTTAGATAACGGTGCAATTGCTGCGGCTCTGCTCACTCTTCTCGAAAATGACGCGAAAGCTAAAACAATGGGTGAGGGCGGGCGCAAGTGGATCGTTGAAAATTGGCGCTGGGAAATTTGGGCTAAAGAGTTTAGAGGTTTGTTAGGAATTATCGAGTAAGCCGCGTTTACGCGAAACCGCTAGCGCTTGGACTCTATTTGTTACCACTAATTTTCTATAGATTGAACTTAAATGTGTTTTCAAAGTCGCTTCAGTAATAAATAGTTGTGAGGCTAAGGCTCGATTACCAGCACCGCTGGGCAAGAGCGCCAATACGTCGAGCTCGCGCGCCGTTAAACCTGATTGAGCTTCCTTATGTTTAATTGCATCGCTTAGACCTTTGGCGCTAAAACTAAGCGGTGATGCATAACTATGTTTGATGGCAGCGATTACATCCGATATCGGTGCACTTTTAACAATATAGGCACTTGCCCCTGCACTAAGTGCAGCAAGCAGGAACGCCTCCTCTTCGTTGAGAGTTAAGACAACTATTCCGATTGATTTAGAGATGGAGCGTGCCCAAGAGATGAGATCAAATCCGCTTCCGTCGGGCAAGTTAAGGTCCACAACTATTACATCCGGATTCTTATGTGCAATTTGTGCACGAGCTTCGCTCCGAGAGGCTGCCTCGCCTACGCATTGCATTCCTGCAACAAGAATTGCTTTCTTTAAACCTTCACGGATCAGAGCGTGGTCATCGACGAGAAGAATGTTAATCATTTTTCTGTTTTGGAATATTGAACGCAACTCGCGTTCCATGAGAATCGGATTCAATTAATAACTCGCCTTGTAACGCTTTTATTCGCTCGCCAATCCCCGCGAGTCCGAAACGTTCTTCTTTCGTTCGAGCTCCACCGCTGCCATTGTCGGAAATATCTACCGAGACTGCACCATTTGCAATGGCGGCAGAGCAAGTGATTTGCGTTGCCTTCGAATGCGCTTGAATATTTCTAAGAATTTCAGAAGCGATTCGAATGATTTCATTTGTGATGCTGGACGGCACTTCCACGAGGTCGCCTGAAATTTCCAAATCTTGGGTACGTCGCAAGTCAAACATTTCACGACGTACACGTTCAAGAATTTCTGAAACTCTAAAGCGAAGTGCTCGGATTTCAGATTTTAGCGCCAGGGAATGATCGCTTTGCGCAAGCAAGGAATCTATGGCGTAACCCAAGGCAACTAAATCTTGAGAAAATCCATCATGGAGTTCGCGCGCAAGCCGGACTCGCTCCGAACTCACCACGCACGCACGTGTCAGTCAGACTTAGTAAAGAGTTGTGCAATCTCCGTTGCAAATTCTGCCGCCACAACGTGGCGTTTGATGGATAGCTTGGGAGTTAGCTGCCCGCCAGCTATCGTGAAATCAGTTGACAAGATTCTAAATTTACGAATTGATTCTGCGCGGCTGACAGCTTTGTTGGCCTCATCGACTGCAGTTTGTATTACGGCACTTAAATCAGGGTCGTTAGCGAGATCGGCCATTGATGCCCCTTCTTTTTTGTTTGCACTCACCCAACTCTTAAGTGCATCTTGATCGATAGTGATTAGTGCTGCAATGAATGGTTGGTTGTCTCCCACGACCATGCATTGGCTAACAAGTGGATGAGCACGAAGACGATCTTCTAATACAGCAGGGGCAATATTTTTTCCGCCTGACGTAACTATGATCTCTTTCTTCCGACCTACGATGAATAGGAAGCCATCCTCATCGAGCTTTCCTAAATCTCCCGTTTTAAACCAACCCTCGCTATCGAAAGTTTCAGCGTTAGCCTCCTCATTTTGCCAGTAACCACGCATGACAATGGGTCCGCGAATTAGAACTTCGCCGTCGAGCGCGATTTTGATCGAAGTTCCAGGTATTGGGCGGCCAACTGAACCAACGCGTTGGGCGTTCATTAAATTAAGAGTGGCACCTGCAGTAGTTTCAGTTAAGCCATAGCCTTCAAGAACCGTAATACCAGCTCCGCGGTAGAAGTGACCTAGCCGCGCGCCCAGCGGAGCCCCGCCAGAGATTGCAGCTTCCACTGCGCTGCCCATACCTCCGCGAATTTTGGAGAACACCAATTTGTCGAAGAGTTTATGTTTGATTGCTAAGAGTGGGGAAGTTCGTTTCTTATCTAAACTCTCTGAGTAAGCAATCGCGATTTCAGCGGCTTTGCGAAAAATTTTACCTTTACCTGCCGCCTCGGCACGTGCCTCGGATCCGTTGTAAATCTTTTCAAATATTCGCGGAACAGCTAAAATAAAAGTTGGTTTAAATGAACCCAAGTCGAGCGCCAAGCGTCCCACAGGATCGCTGCAATGTGCCAGATGAAGTCCGGCCGCAATTGCGCCGATTTGAACCATGCGACCAAAAACGTGAGCGACAGGTAAGAAGAGAAGCGTTGAGCCATTTGGTTTAAGGAATAGATCACTAGCCCCTTGAACTACATTGCCACATTCAGCTAAGAAGTTACCATGCGTTAATTGAACACCTTTAGGTTTTCCAGTTGTTCCGGATGTGTAAATAAGTGTTGCCAATGTATCTGGCACCAGCGCGTTACGTCTCCGATCAATTTCATCATCGCCTACATCGGTGCCAGCGTCGGCCAGAACTTTGAGAACATCTTCGGTCATGACCCACAAGTTCTTAACCTTTGCAGGTTTAACCGAATTCACTAAATCACGCAAGGTAGGCGTCTCAACAATTATTGCCACGGCTCCTGAATCGTTAAGTATCCAATCAATTTGTTCAGCCGAAGAAGTGTCATAAATTGGGACGACAACGGCGCCAGCAAACCAGATTGCAAAATCTAGAATCGTCCATTCATAACGAGTACGCGCCATGATTGCCACGCAATCACCGACTTGTATACCGGCGGCGATGAGACCTTTTGCGGTAGCGCGAATCTCCGCTTCAACTTCTTTGGCGGTAACTTTGGTCCAACCATCGCCGAGAGGGCGAGACATGATGATGCGCTCTGGTTCAAACCATGCACGTTCGGCGATTAAGTTTGTGAGATTGCCGGCAGTTGCAGCAGGCACGAGGGCTGGAGTTGTGTATTCATTCATGGGCGTAGGCTAGCGCGTCGAGTTCTCTCTTAGGAAGGGGGTAGCCTTGCGCCATGAGCGATTTTAGTAAATCAACAATTACCATCGAAGCCCCCTTAGCCGCGGTTGAGCGCACCCTCTTTGCCATTGATAAGTATCCGCAATGGTCCTCAGCGATTAAAGCGGTAGAGGTCCTTGCTAGCGACGGTCAAGGCCGCGTAACGCAAGCCAAATTGGCGATCGATGCTGGCGCGCTCAAAGATCGAGTGGTTTTAGATTACGACTGGTCCGGCGCGCCTTCGACTTTAGCATTTTCTTTTAACGACGCTGACCTCTTAACTGCCATGGATGGTGCTTACTCCATTAGGGGCATTGATGAAGGTTCCACGGAGGTTACATACGAACTCGAAGTTGGGATTTCTATGCCAATTCCTTCCATGATGCGCAAGAAAGCAGAGAAAGCCACCATTGATTTAGCGCTCAAAGAGCTAAAAGCACATCTAGAAAGTTGATTCCGATTTAATGGAGTTAACTATTGGCATTGATGTTGGCGGAACAAAAGTTCTCGGTGGAGTTGTTGACGAAAACGGAATAGTTTTAGCAACCGCACGGAAAGACACTCCTCGCCAAGGAGGAAGTGCGTTAACTCAAACTATTGCTTTCATCGCAAAAGAGTTAATGGTTAACCATTCAATTTCTTCCGTTGGTGTATCTGCCGCTGGATTTGTTTCATCTGATCGAAAAACAATGTTAGCTACACCGAATATTGCCGATTGGGGTGGTGTTGATTTAGATCAACAATTAACAACTCTTATTGGCTTGCCGGTTGTTATTGAAAACGATGCCAATGCTGCTGCATGGGGCGAAGCAAAATTCGGCGCTGGTCGCAATTACAGCCATATGATGATGTTGACTCTTGGTACGGGTATCGGCGGAGGGATTGTTATCAATGGCGAGCTATATCGCGGCGCATTTGGCATCGCTGCCGAGTTTGGACATTTGCGGGTAGTGCCACAAGGGCGCCTCTGTGGATGTGGCGCACGTGGTTGTTTTGAACAGTACGCATCTGGAAACGCGCTACTTCGACATGCTCGTGCAGCGATTACTGCCACTCCTGAGATTGCTGGTAATTTATTATCACGCGGAGATGGAACCATTGATGGTTTAACGGGGAAAGCAATTACCGAAGCTGCACGCGGCGGAGATTCCGTTGCACTGGCTGCCTTCAATACAACTGCGCAATGGCTTGGGGCAGGAATTGCATCACTTTCGGTACTACTTGATCCGCAATGTGTAGTAATTGGTGGAGGAGTTATCGATGCCGGCGAGATACTGTTAAACCCAACGCGCCTCGCCCTAACACGCTACATGCCATTCGCTGGCAAACATCCTCTCCCAGAAATTATTGCAGCCGAACTCGGCAATGAAGCAGGTCTGATTGGCGTTGCGGATTTAGCACGGAGATAAATCACAGTACAACTCCATCTCCATCGTGGCTCGGGCGATTAAACCAATTCTTAAAACCACGTTTCATAGCTTGGAAAGTTGCGGCCGGCGATACCTTTGCAGGGCTAGGTGGTTTAAATCCCTGACTCTCTTCTATGTTTTCAAGCTCATCGAGATAAGTAGTCGGAGCTGATTCATCGAGGCTGAGCCCTGCCACGATGGAATTGAACTTCTCACGTACGAGCTCTTCTTCGCCTTCTGAACTTTTCGTCACCTCCGAATAGTGCCACAATCGCGCCAACACGCTAAATTACCTTTATCGCCAAGGGCGAATCCGCCGAAGAGGAGCGCTATGAATAATCTGCCTTATGTCGTGCTACGCGCGTTCTTGACCCCTTTCTTGATGCTTACCTTCCGCCCTCGTGTGAAAGGCTTACGAAATGTTCCAGCAAAGGACCCGCTCATAATCGCTTCGAATCACTTATCGTTTAGCGATTCAGTTTTTTTGGCACTTGTAATTCCTCGCAAAGTAACTTTTTTGGCAAAGAGTGAATATTTCACTTCCCCAGGCCCAAAAGGTTTACTCAAGAAGTTAACTTTAATAGCGCTAGGTCAAGTTCCAGTTGATCGCTCTGGCGGTCGCCGAAGTGAAGCTGCGCTAATTACTGGTTTGAAAGTTTTAGCAGAAGGGGCTTGCTTAGGAATCTACCCTGAAGGCACGCGTTCGCCAGATGGTCGGTTATATAAAGGGCGAACAGGAATTGCTCGTCTTGCCATCGAATCTGGTGCACCAGTAATTCCACTTGCAATGTTTAATACCGAGAAGATTCAACCAACTGGAACGCTTATCCCGAAAGTTGCCCGAGTTGGAATGACTTTCGGAAAACCGATGTATTTCGAAGGGGACTCAAGCGATTTACTCTATTTGCGCGATGTTACCGATCAAATAATGAGTCAAATTCAAGAGTTATCGGGGCAGGAATACATCGATATATATGCGCCTAAGAAAAAGTTATCGGAAGAAGATGGAGACTAACTCTCCAAAGCTAACCGCTGGGTTAAGTAATTACATGTTCCACATGTTGCTCCAGCGCTAGGTAAGGAGCCTGCCAGAACAGAGATAAATTCACCGATTACGCTTAAGAAATTCACTTGGTCGCGTTCGACCGGCAAATATTTCTGCGACACCCCGAAACCATATGAGAATTGATCTTCACCAATTGCGTGCGTTGGATTCCAAACCAATAAACCCATTGATGCAACTCTCACACCTTTGCCTGCGGCAGGGTTCTCCATTGAGTATGCGTATGCTTCCAATTGCGGGGAGTAGAACCCAGCGTTATCTCTATCGGAATCGCTTACTTTGCAATCAATTAAACCAAAAGTGCCATCCTCGTTCTCTGCAACGAGATCGTATTTGCCGAGGATTCTCCAGCGAGTAGCTTGGCCGTTAACTTCAAGGGGCTTGCTCTTGACCCACTCGCCCCATTTTGTAACTTTTCCTGGGCGAAGGGATGGGTGAATATCGGTCATAGCTGCGCCACGAAAGTGTTCTTCTTGCATATTTGCAAAGGTGCCAACTAATGGGAAAGCCCCAGGCATCGTTACTTTGTACCAATATTTAATCCATAGGCAACGTTTACACGTTGACAAGCCGAAAGTTAAATCCGAAGGAGATATGTTTTCGCGTGCAGGTTTCTCTGGTTTTCTCATCTGTATATTCTCATCTCTTGCACTGACAAAGTAGCGAAAGCCTGCTCGAGGGCTTACTGAGGCGTACGTCACACCTTCTTGCTAGGAATATGGCGATCTTGAGTTGCGCAAGCTCCATATAGCGAGTTAAATAGCGGTTGGATATATCGAATAGATATATAAACCGATAGGAGGCCCAGATGAGATCGCGGAGCGAATCCCTCGAATTTACTCTCCTTGGTTTGCTCATTCAGAACCCACTGCACGGTTACGAGCTGCGCAAACGGATGGGCGTGATTTTCGGTCCCTTCAAAGCGCTCTCGTTCTCTGTGCTTTATCCGCAGCTTCGTCGAATGCTGGAAGCTGGTCTGATCGAAGAAACATTTCTGGAAAGCCAATCTCGGCGCTCGCGAATTGTTTATGCCGTTACAGAAAAGGGTGCGGCGCGTTTTGAAAAACTGACCGACACTGTCAACCCTGAAACATGGGAAGACGAAGGTTTTGAAATCCGTTTCGCTTTCTTTAGTCCAACATCCACCAAGAATAGAGTCAGAATTCTTGAGGGCCGTCACAGGCGACTTAAGGAGAGAGCAGAAATTCTGCGCGGTGAACTCGAGAAATCACCAATTGGAATCGATAGGTATCTAGAGGAGTGGCGACGTCACTCTTTGGAATCTGCGGAACGAGAAATCGCTTGGCTTGAACAGATGATCAAAACCGAGAGGAAATAAATGAACATCAGAACCGGGAAAGGCGACATTCGTGTTGCACTCATTGGGGTAGGAAACTGTGCCAACTCGTTGGTCCAAGGCGTTGAGTATTACAAAGACGCTGCCCTAGACCAAGAGATTCCAGGTCTCATGCACGCAGTTGTTGGGGGATATCACATCTCGAACATCAAGTTTGTGGCAGCCTTTGATGTGGATGCAAAGAAAGTTGGGCTAGACCTATCAGATGCAATTTGGGCAAGTGAAAATAATACAATCAAGTTCTCAGATGTTCCAACCAGCGGCGTTCCGGTTCTGCGTGGAGTTACTAATGATGGACTTGGTCGCTATTACCGCGAGACTATTACGGAATCTTGCGAACCAGCAGTCGACATCGTGGCAACTTTAAAAGAAGAGCAAGTAGATGTTCTGATCTGCTATTTGCCAGTTGGCTCCGAAGTTGCTGCCAAATATTATGCACAGTGTGCAATTGATGCCGGTTGTGCTTTCGTAAATGCACTTCCAGTTTTCATCGCATCCGACCCGATATGGGCAAAGAAATTTGAAGATGCTGGCCTGCCAATTGTTGGAGATGACATTAAGAGCCAAGTTGGCGCAACTATTACCCACCGCATCATGGCTAAGCTATTCCAAGACCGTGGCGTTCACTTAGAGCGCACATACCAATTAAACGTTGGTGGAAATATGGACTTCAAGAACATGCTCGAGCGTGATCGACTTGAATCCAAGAAGATTTCGAAAACAAACTCTGTAACATCGCAACTCAATCATGACTTAGGGGAAAAAAATGTTCACATCGGACCTTCCGATTACATTCCTTGGCTAAATGATCGCAAGTGGGCTTATGTCCGCCTGGAAGGTCGCGCATTTGGTGATGTTCCATTAACCCTTGAATACAAATTGGAAGTTTGGGATTCACCTAACTCGGCCGGCGTAATCATTGACGCGCTACGCTGCGCAAAGATCGGTTTAGATCGCAAAATTGGTGGCCCGCTACTATCGCCTTCAAGTTATTTTATGAAGACTCCTCCGGTGCAGTACACCGATGCGCAAGCTCACGACAAGACAGAAGATTTCATCTCGGGAGTACTCTCCTCTTAAGGTAATTTAGGTTCGGATTAAAGTCGTATGAAAAAGCCCCCTAGTTACCCAAGGGGCTTTTTCTTACCCCTCACGGAGAGTTGAGGGCTAAATCGTCGCGTCTTTTGGAGTGCGACGAATATTTAGAAACAAGGGAATTATCGCTTGCGCGCAATGTTGTAACTATTGAAAATGTGAGAGGTAGCGCTCAGAGAATTAATTAACGTTGATTTAGCGGGTTATCTCTCTAAAGTGTGACCAATAATACTTATTCGATATGGCGATTACAGGTCGATCGTCCCTCTGAGTCGATTTCAAAATGGGAACATTGCACGTTCAATTTGTCAAATGCTTTATCACCGTAATGTGCGCGATAGGCAAGTGCTAGCAGAACGCGCAAATTAGTTTCGCTATCTGCTTTTATGTTAAAGACTTGCGCGCTTCTACTGACAGTGTTTTCGATGACTTTTTCAGTATGCGAGGTCTCGGTTGCAATCGCTGCATTTGATTTACCTTCACAGACAAATCCCAAAATAAGCTGTTCAAATGGCGACAACTCTCGTGTCGCTATCGTGATGTCCCGAGTCATTTAACCCCACCTCTCCGTGGTGAACCTATTCTGCTACGTCAAACTATCTAAAACCACCCCTAAGATGGCCTAATGAGTGAAATCTTAACCACATTTTCTGAGCAAGTTCTGACCCTCTCCTTTAACCGTCCAGCAAAAATGAACGCTTTAACGCGCGAGATGTACGCCGGACTTGCCAAAGGCTTAAATGAAGCTGCTGGTGATTTTGGAGTTCGTGCTGTTCTCATCACTAGCGAAGGCGATCACTTCACTGCTGGCAATGATATTGGTGATTTCATAGATAACCCACCTGCTTCCGATTCCAGCGAAGTCGCAACTTTTCTGGGCGCCCTCCTTAATTTCCCGAAACCCCTCATTGCCTCGGTAAAAGGAAACGCCATCGGTGTTGGAACAACGATGCTCTTACATTGCGATGTCGTTATAGCCGCGCCTTCAGCAAACTTTTCGATGCCTTTCGCCTCTCTTGGTTTAGTTCCTGAAGGAGGCTCAAGTTACCTATTTCCGCGTCTTGTTGGCTACCAAAGAGCGGCTCGGATTTTTTTTACGGGTGAAAGTTTTGGTCCCGAAGCAGCGCAGGAAATGGGTCTAGTTACTTCTATTGCAGCTGACCCATATGCCGAAGCGCTCAAAATAGCGCAACATATAGCCCAACAGCCGCCGGCGGCGATCATCAATACCAAAGCTTTACTAAAAGCTGGAAGTCACGACGCAGTAGCTGCAGTAATGCGCGTTGAGTTCGAGCTATTTTCAATGGCACTTCAATCTGATGAAGCAATGGCAGCGTTCATGAAATTCATGAGCAAGAGAGGTAAGAAATGACAATTTCCGGCGACCTAAGTGGCAAGAGAATCTTTATTACCGGAGGTTCGCGCGGAATCGGATTAGCAATTGCCCTTCGCGCCGCAGCTGATGGCGCACACATTGCAATCGCTGCCAAAACCGCTGAAGTAAATCCCAAATTACCCGGCACAATTTTCTCAGCAGCGCACGAGATTCGAACTGCCGGAGGAGTAGCTCTACCAATTCAGTGCGATTTGCGTGATGAAAAGCAAATTGAAGCAGCCGTTGCGCAAGCAGTTGCCGTGTTTGGCGGTTTAGATATTTTGATAAATAACGCCAGCGCGATCAATTTAACGAAAACCGAAGCAACACCTGCCAAGCGCTTTGATTTAATGTTTGATGTAAATGTGCGCGGTACTTTCTTAACTTCGCAAGCGGTCGTTCCTCATCTACGCGAATCAGCAAAAGCAGGAAGAAATCCACATATTTTGACGCTCTCTCCACCACTTTCTATGAAAGCAAAATGGTTCAAAAACCACGTGGCTTATACGATGTCAAAGTATGGAATGAGTATGTGTGTTTTAGGTATGGCCGAAGAGTTTAAGCGGGATGGAATCGCGGTAAACGCTCTTTGGCCACGAACAGCAATCAATACTGCAGCTTTACAAATGATCCCAGGAGTGGATGTCTCGGCATGCAGAACGCCGCAAATATATGCGGATGCTGCTTATGTGGTTCTAAATCGCATTTCAACCGAATGCACTGGAAACTTCTTCGTCGATGACGAAGTCCTTGCCAGCGTTGGCGTAAGCGATCTAGATAAATACTCAGTTGTTCCCGGCACCAAAGACTTTCTATTAGATTTCTTTCTAGATTAGCAGGCTTTCTGATACTTAAAGTATATTTTAGAGATCGAAGTAAAGTTCGAATTCAGCTGGATGTGGCCGCAAGCGAACATAATCAACTTCTTGCTTACGCTTGAAATCAATCCAAATATCGATGAGGTCTTGCGTAAAGACGCCGCCTTGAGTAAGGAACGCGTTATCTTTCTCGAGATTATTGAGCACTTCTTCAAGTGAACCTGGAACTTGAGGCATTGCTGCAGCTTCAGCGCCTTCAAGTTCATACAAATCTTTATCGATTGGTGTTGGTGGCTCGATCTTGTTGATGATTCCGTCGAGACCTGCCATCAACATTGCAGCGAATGCAAGATATGGATTTGAAGATGGATCGGGGCAACGAAATTCAATGCGTTTAGCTTTAGGGTTAGATCCAGTAATTGGGATACGGATACATGCTGAACGGTTACGTACAGAATAAACAAGGTTTACAGGGGCTTCATAACCTGGGACTAAGCGACGGTATGAATTAACTGTTGGGTTAGTGAAAGCTAAAAGTGAAGGTGCGTGTTTTAGCAAACCACCGATATACCAACGCGCCATATCAGAGAGATCCCCGTATGTGCCTGCCTCAAAGAAGAGTGGCTCTCCATTTTTCCAGAGTGATTGGTGTACGTGCATTCCTGAACCGTTATCACCGAAGAGTGGTTTTGGCATAAACGTTGCAGTCTTGCCACCTTCCCAAGCAACATTTTTTACAATGTATTTAAATTTCATTAATTCGTCACCCGCATGAAGAATGTCGGTGAAGCGATAGTTAATTTCCATCTGGCCTGCCGTACCAACTTCATGGTGCGAACGCTCTACTAATAAGCCAGAACGTCCCAGCTCCATAACCATTTTGTCGCGTAAATCTGCAAATTGATCCGTTGGTGAAACTGGAAAGTATCCACCTTTAACGCGCGTGCGATATCCGCGGTTTGGAGTTCCATCGGCATCTTCTTTAATGCCAGTATTCCAAGCGCCTTCGTATGAATCGATTTCGTGGTAGGCCTCGTTGATGCCAGTCTTAAATCTAACGCGATCAAAAACATAAAACTCTGCTTCAGGCGCGAAAAACGCTTGATCTGCAATTCCAGTTGATTTCAAATAATCAACCGCCTTTTTAACAATGCCACGTGGGTCGCGTGAATAAGGAGTGTTATCAATTGGATCATGTACTGAGAAAAGAATTATCAGAGTCTTCTCGACCCGGAATGGATCGATATACGCTGATTCTGGAACTGGAAGTAGCTTCATATCTGATTCGTGAATTGCTTGAAAACCGCGAATCGATGAACCATCAAACATCAAACCATCAGTGAAGACTGCTTCATCGAATGATTCGACCGGCACGCTGAAGTGGTGTTGGATTCCCGGAAGGTCAGTGAAGCGGACGTCAACAAGTTTGACGTCTTCCTTTTTGATAAATGCAAAAATTTCAGCCGAGTTCTTAAACATTCTTCTCCCAATGAACTTGATACGAGGTGCGTATTGGTGTAGATCTCTCATCTTTGAGCACTTCTACTATGGAGCAATGGTAAGAGTTTCTATGTGAATTGGCATAACCAGCGTGTTACATCCATGTTAAGTATTTTCAGCCTCATACATACGGTTAGGCTTAATCCATGGGAAAACGAGTTACTTTAGGTCGACGAGTTGCTGCCTTATCCATAGATTGGCTGGCTTGCTACGCGATAGTTGCCGCTTTCGGGGGCGGTTTAGGATCCATGGTTGCAAATTCTTCCTTGGCAGTTTTAGCGCTCTTCTTTGCAGAAGTTTGGATTCTTTCGACACTTCAAGGAGCATCGCTAGGGCATCGATTATTAGGGATTCGGATAGTTCGCTTTAGCGATGGGGGAGCAGTGGGTCCATGGCAAGCGTTGATTCGTACGATACTGCTCTGCTTAGTGGTGACCGCAATTACTTATGATAGCGATGGGCGAGGAATACATGAACGGCTAAGCAATACCGTCCTAAAATTTAACGGATCTTAACTCCCTTTGGCATCGGACCCTTAGGGATTGGCAGAGATAAACCACCAACAGCTTTGAGGCGTGCGCGAACTTCGCGCATTTGGCGTGCAGTTAATTTCTTAGGAAGTTTTCGAAGATGTCTCTGTAATTTTCGAAGAAGAACTCGCCCTTCGCCATCACCAACGAGAACTTGCGTTATGGGAACTCCTGGTGTAAATCGCTCCGTTTTACGCTGCTCATCAATGAGCATTTGGCGAAGTTGGTTTCCCCCTTCGCCAGTTAAAACGATTCCGGCACGTCCAACGCTTCTATGGACCATGTCTTGGTTGCGAGAGACTGCCACAGCCGGAGTGGTGCTCCAACCTTTACGGATTGCCATAAGGACACTTGCACCCGCACCGACTTGTCCTTCGATGGAGGAATATGCCGCTCGCCCTGCTTGGCGTGTGAAAAAGAGCATAGTTGCTAGGAGTGCCAATGGGAGAGAAACGAAAGCTGCATATCCTGTTTGTTCAAAGAGAAAACCAATGCCAATGCCAATAGCCCACGTTGGAAAGAAAATACCTGCCAGGGCGAGTGCAATCCAAGGTTTAACACTTTTAGTTACTTTGTAGGCATCGCGAAACGCTTGAAAGCGTGGTTTCTTGATTTTTGGTTCTTTTTTCTTCCGCTTGAACATGGGCGCTAGTTTAGTGGCGCAGGCGCCGTTCCACCAAGGCGAGCAGGTGCCCAACGTTGGCCAATGTGGCTATCGGGATAGTTCTCTTGGACTTCATGCAACATCGCTATCAAAGTCTGGCGCAGTTCACTCTCTGCTTCTTCTATATCTATGCCTTTAACAAAAGTAATTGGTCTGCCAAAGGCTACGGTGACTGGAAAATTATTCTTCTTTAAATCTCTCTTAACCCCTTTAGTCCAAACCCGTTGGCTGCCCCAGACGATGGTGGGAATCACAGGAACTCCTGCGCCTTGTGCAAGACGAATCACCCCTGATTTAAGACCCTTAATTTCAAAACTGATCGAAATGGTTGCTTCGGGGAAAATTCCAATTATTTCACCGCCCTTTAAAGCACGCAGGGCAGCTACAAAAGAGGCCGAACCATTTTCGCGATCAACGTTAATATGGTGCATTCCGCGCATGAGTGGACCTGCTAATTTATTTGCAAAAATTTCTTTCTTGGCCATGAAGCGGACATATCTCTTCGCTGGTAACAGAGCAGTTCCGGTAATCGCAAAATCCAGATAACCAACGTGATTGATGGCAAGAATGGCTCCACCTTTACGCGGAACGTTCTCTTCGCCAGTGAAGTTGAATCGCAAACCTAGAACTTTCCAAAAAGTTTTAATTGCAACGATTACTGGGGGATAAACGAAATCAGCCATTGAGCGCTCTTGCTTGCATAGCTTGTTTATAAAGTCTTCCCGCGCGATAACTCGAACGTACCAGCGGTCCACTCATAACACCAAGGAAACCGAGTTCGGTAGCCTGCGCAGCGAGTTCGACGAACTCTTCGGGGTTTACCCAACGCATAACAGGGTGATGGGTATTAGTTGGTCGCAAATATTGATTGATTGTTATCAAATCACAACCTGCGCTCTGTAAGTCGATGAGCGCGCGCGAAATTTCTGCACGAGTTTCACCTAAACCGAGCATTAGATTCGATTTAGTAATGAGCCCGAATTCGCGGGCCATTGAAATGACTTGAAGAGATTTTTCGTAAGTAAACCCAGGGCGAAATTCTTTAAATATGCGCCGAACAGTTTCAAGATTATGCGCAAAGACTTCTGGGCGAGTCTCAAAAACTTGGTTTAAAAGTTCGCTCTTCGCATGAAAATCAGGGGTTAGTATTTCTACTCCGCACCCTGGATTTAAGTCGTGCACTTGGCGAATAGTTTCTGCATAAAGCCAAGCACCCTCATCTTTCAAATCATCGCGCGTTACGCCAGTGATAGTTGCGTATTTCAAACCCATCACCTTGATGGATTCGGCAACTTTACGTGGTTCAGTTTTATCAAGTGGATCTGGCTTACCAGTAGCGATATTGCAGAAATCGCAACGCCGCGTGCATTTATCGCCACCGATTAGAAAAGTAGCTTCTTTATCTTCCCAACATTCAAAAATATTTGGACAACGAGCTTCTTGGCAAACTGTATGTAAACCTTGAGATGCAACGAGGGAGCGCAGGCGAGTGTATTCCGGCCCCATTTTTGCTCGGACTTTAATCCACTCCGGTTTCTGTTCAATCGGCACTTGCGCATTACGGGCTTCAATTCGTAGAAGTCTGCGACCCTCGGGTGGGGCTATCGACATGCGCTTACCTCCTTGAGTGCTTCGTACATATATTTTTCCACTACTGGCGAAACTTCTTCAATATCTATCTTGCGGTTAAGTTCAATTTCCATCGATGTAACCGAGGCTCCAGTAATTCCACAAGGAATAATGGTAGAAAAAGGCGTCAAGTCAGGAGAAACATTTAAAGCAAAGCCATGCATGGTGACGCCTTTGGCCACGCGGATTCCAATGGCGCTGATTTTGCGATCGCCTTTACCGTCGCGAATCCAAACACCCGAGCGACCTGGAAAACATTGGGCTTGGATGGCAAACTCTTGGCAGACTTTAATGAGCGCGGTTTCGATGGAGCGAACAAAACCTACAAGTTCGGTTGGTTTTGCGAGTCTTACAATTGGATACCCAATTAATTGTCCAGGACCATGCCAAGTTATTTTTCCTCCCCGATCAACATCAATGACTAGGGTCCCATCGCTAGGTTTCTCATTTTCGAGAGTTCGGCGCCCGGCAGTAAAGACCGAAGGGTGCTCGAGCAAGAGGAGAGTATTAGGTCGCAAACCTTGGACCACCTCTTCGTGAATATTTCGCTGAATTTGCCAAGCCCTTTGGTAATCAATGAGTCCATGGCGGGAAAGGGCAATTGTGCATTCTTCTGCGTTACTCATGGGTGGCATATGGTCAGTCTAAAGGTAGCCTTGCTCTATTGCCCAATACGAGAGTTGGAAGAAAGTAATTGATAAGGCTTAAAGTTGGAATTGCCGGTTATGGATTGGCCGGTCGTTACTTTCACGGACCCCTATTAAAGGGCTCCGGTTTTGAAGTGGTGTCGATTCTCACAAATAACTCCCAACGAAAAAGAGCGGCGCTACAGGATTTTCCTGCAGCTAAAATTGTCTCCACCATCGACGAATTAGTGGCGAATGATCTTGATTTAGTAGTTGTTGCATCGGTTAATAGAGTTCACGCAGAACATGCATTAGCCGCTATCGCTGCCGGAATTCCGGTGGTCGTGGATAAGCCAATGGGGAGAACTTACGAGGAAACGTTAGAGATTATTAGCGCAGCTGAGAGAGCCAAGGTTGCGATTACCACGTTTTTCAATCGTCGATGGGATAGCGATGCTCTAACCATTAAAAAGGTTATCGCTAGTGGAGTTTTGGGAGACGTTTTTAGACTCGACTCGCGCTTTGAACGCTTTCGTCCAGAAGTTAACCCAGATTCTTGGCGTGAAAATATTTCACCTAATAGCGGCTCCGGGATATTACTGGATTTACAACCACACTTGATTTCTACCGCAATCGATTGGCTTGGACCCGCAAAGTTACTTTCATCGAGTGTGCGTTCCTTGCGCGGCGGAGCAGATGATGATTCCGTTCTGGTACTTCAACACGAAAACGGCTCCATCTCCTATTTATCAGGTAGCGCGCTCGTTGGCGCGCCTGGTCCGCGTATTCGCCTTCTTGGAACTCAAGGCGCACTCATTATTAGCGGCTTAGATCCGCAAGAGGCTCTTCTGAGAGCTGGAAAGGCTCCAACGGGTGGTCACTGGGATGTACCTACACGTTCAGAAACTTTCTTGCATCGCGGCGATGAAGTTGAAGAAATTGCCAGCGTAGATGGTAATTACGCCACTTTCTACGGTGAAGTAAAAGGTGCGATTAAAGGTCTAAACCCTTGGCCGGTCTCAACAAGTGATGTGTTATTAGTGGCTCAAATAATCGATCAAGCGCGGGCGCAATCAGTACATCTGCCTTGAACTACTCTTGCACTAAAACAGCTAGTGCAGGTGCAATGTGCGGATAATCGAAAGTAAATCCTGCTTCAACAAGACGCGC
Source organism: Candidatus Planktophila sp. (assembly GCA_038905815.1). Classification (GTDB taxonomy): domain Bacteria; phylum Actinomycetota; class Actinomycetes; order Nanopelagicales; family Nanopelagicaceae; genus Planktophila. The sequence goes on from JBCKHN010000011.1 coordinate 21,649, forward strand.
AGGGATAACTTTCTTCGACCCTAGTATCTCAGCAGAAAAACCTCCCAGCGCAATCTTTAGCGCAATCGCTGGTGCAGGAAATAGCGCTGGACGATGGAGCGCTCGAGCAAGTCCTGCAGTAAATTCTTGGTTGGTTACCGGATTTGGAGAAGTTACATTTATCGGACCAGAAATTGGATTTTCCAGTGCGAAAACTATTGCACGAATTTGATCATGTAAAGTAATCCAAGACCACCATTGTTTACCATTTCCTAATTTGCCACCTAAACCAAAACGAAAGAGTGGAAGCATCCGACCAAGCGCGCCACCAGTTGGATCAAGAACGAGACCAGTTCGAAGTTTAACCGTTCGAATATCTCCAGCGAGATCGGCAGCAGCTTCCCATTCTCGACAGACTGCAGATAAGAAATCATCTCCTGCGCTGTCGCTTTCAATAACTGCGCGGTTTCCACTTTCGCCATACCAGCCAATTGCGCTAGCTGAGATAAAAACTTGAGCTTTGACCGCTGCAACGGCGCTAGCAATTGCGGTAGTTCCCAATAAACGCGAGTTGAGTATTTCTGAGCGGAACTTTTTCGTCCATCTTCTGTCGCCCACTCCGGCTCCAGCTAAATGGATCACCGCATCAACACCTGCGAGAGCGTTCAAATCAACATAACCAGTTTGTGGATCCCACTGGATTTCATCGGCTGCCACGGTTGTTCTTCGAACTAACCTTTGGACGGTATGCCCTTCACTCTTTAGGTGACCAACTAGCGCAGTTCCAATCAATCCGGAAGAACCGGTGACTGCAATACGTTGGGGGATTGGCATTAGAGACCTAAGTCCGATTCGAAGGCGCCCCCTTCAAGGCGTTCTTTCAAAGTAAGAAGGAATCGCGCAGCATCGCCACCATCAACAACGCGATGATCGTAGGAGAGAGATAAGTAGACCATTGAACGAATTGCAATACTTTCCCCACTATCTTCACCTTTTACAACCATGGGACGTTTAACAACGGCGCCCAGGCCGAGAATAGCGACTTGAGGTTGACTGATGATGGGAGTGTCAAATAGTGCGCCCCGGCTGCCAGTATTTGTAAGCGTGAAAGTTCCGCCGCCTAATTCATCTGGGGTCACTTTATTCTCACGAGTACGCGCAGCTAAATCTGCGATCTTCCGTGCGATGCCACCCATATTTAAATCACCTGCGTTATGAATTACCGGGACCAACAAACCACGTTCTGTATCAACCGCAATTCCAAGATGTTCTGCGCCATGGTAAGTGATTTGATCGCCTGCTACTGAAGAATTCAAGCCGGGGTGTTGCTTAAGTGCTTCACAAATGGCAACGGCAAAGAATGGAAGAAAGGAAAGTTTTACACCTTCTCGTTCTTCGAAGGTAGTTTTAGCGCGATCGCGCAAACGCGCAATTTTAGTTACATCTACTTCAATTACAGTTGTTAATTGGGCGCTGATGTGAAGCGATTCAACCATGCGTGAAGCGATCACTTTGCGCAAGCGTGACATGGTTACAGTTGATCCGCGCAGCGGCGATGTAGTAAGTGGGGCTACAGATTTATCAAGTGTTGGTGCAACAACTGGAACTGGCGGACGAGCCAGCGCTTGGACATCTTCTTTGCGAATTCTTCCACCAATTCCACTGCCAGTAACTTGCGAAAGATTTACGCCAAGTTCTTTAGCTATCTTGCGAACAAGAGGTGTTACATAGGCGCCACTAGGTTCTGTAACTACAACAACTGGTGTTGGAACAACTACAGGAGTTTCCAGAACGGGGGCCGCCGGTTCAACGCTGGAGCTAGCTTCGCGCACTGCAATGATTGCTAACTCCGCGCCAACAGCGACAATCTGATCAACAGCAACAACAATTTTCTGTAGAATTCCAGCGACCGGTGAAGGAATCTCAGTATCCACTTTGTCGGTTGAAACCTCGAGCAGCGGTTCATCCATTGCTACATGATCGCCTTCGGATTTTAGCCAGCGAGTAACAGTTCCCTCGGTAACGCTCTCTCCGAGCGCTGGCATTGTTACTGAAAATATCATTCTTTGCCTCTCCTATTACCCGTGTGCGTGAAGCGGTCTGCCTGCAAGTGCCATGTGCGCTTCACCCATTGCCTCTGAAAGCGTTGGGTGCCCGTGAATCAAAGATGCCACATCAAAAGCGGTGGCTTCCCAATTGAAAATTAGCTCAGCTTCTGCGAGAAGTTCGCCTACGCGAGCTCCAACCATGTGAACCCCTAAAACTGGACCATCTTTTTGAGCAACTAATTTGATTGAACCAGCAGTGCACAAAATTTGAGCCTTACCATTTCCAGCTAAGTCATAAATCACTTCGACAACATCGTGTCCACGTTCTTTTGCTTGTGCGGTAGTTAAGCCAACGGATGCAACTTCAGGATCAGAGTAAGTAATCCGAGGCATTCCGTCATAGTTGATTGCGCGTGGATTGAGTCCAGCAATTTCTTCGGCGACCAGCATGCCTTCGGCAAAACCTACGTGAGCGAGTTGTAGCGTTGGAATTAGATCCCCGACTGCCCAAATGCCAGGAATGTTTGTTCGGCATTTTTCGTCAACTAAAACATATCCACGGTCCATAGTGATGCCTTGCTCTTCGTAACCAAGATTTGCTGAAACTGGGCCACGGCCAACGGAGACTAGCAGGAGGTCAGCTGAGAAAGTTTTCCCATCTTCCAGAGTTATCACAACTCCTGCGCCAGATGTGTCTACCGATTTAAAGCGCGTACCAAGTTCAAAATTGATTCCCCGTTTGCGGAAAGCGCGCTCCAATCCCTTGCTGGAGGTTTCATCTTCAAGTGGCACCAAATGTGGGAGAGCTTCAATGATTGTGACTTCGCTACCAAAAGATTTCCAAAGAGAGGCAAATTCGCAACCAATAACTCCACCGCCTAAAACAATTACGCTTTGCGGCACGTATTCAAGTTTAGTTGCATGATCGGATGTAACAATTTTTACTCCATCAATTTCAAGACCCGGTAACGAACGCGCGTATGATCCAGTTGCTAACACAATGTTTTTCCCAGTGATTTTTTCACCGTTTACCTCGAAGGTATCTTTGGAAATCAATCGACCACTACCTTCGATGAAAGTTACCCCACGTGATTTGACTAAACCTTGGAGACCTTTATACATGCGAGCTATAACGCCATCTTTATAAGCGTTTAAGGCTGGCATATCCATTGAAAGGAATTGTGCATTTACCCCAAAGTGGCTGGCATCACGTGCGGCATCAGCAATTTCACCGGCATGCAAGAGAGCTTTAGTCGGGATGCAACCACTGTGAAGGCAGGTTCCTCCTACTTTATCTTTCTCGATCAAAGCAACGCTTAAACCAAGTTGAGAGGCACGCAGGGCGCAGGCATAACCGCCACTGCCGCCGCCGAGGATTACCAGATCGAATTGAGACACTTAAAACGCCCTTTCACCCTTGAGCTTGCTGTGCCTATCTTGCCAGCCTTGGCGCGGATTAACGAACTGAGGCGTTCTCCATCAATACAACGAGAGAGCGCAGAGCAATGCCAGTGCCGCCAACTGGGGTATAGCCATGGGCTTTCGCCTCGTTAAATGCTGGACCCGCGATGTCGAGGTGTAACCATGGCAGTTCTGGCGCAACAAAATCCTTAAGGAAAAGCCCAGCAACTAGCATGCCCCCCATCCGTTCGCCGATATTAGCTAGATCTGCAATTGGTGAATCGAGGGAGGCACGTAGCTCTTCCGGAAGTGGCATTGGCCAGAAAGCTTCGCCACTTTTAGCGGTAGCTTCTAGAAATGTTCCGGAAAATTCTTCATCATTTGTCATAACTGCGCCAGTTCTGGTACCGAGCGCTACTACTTGAGCACCAGTCAAAGTCGCCACATCGATGATTCCATCGAGTCTATTTTTTGAACTTTGGGCCTTCATTAACCCATCAGCTAAGAGTAAACGACCTTCAGCATCTGGATTCAATACTTCAACGCTCTTACCGCCGAAAATTGTAATGACATCGGAAGGTCGAGTCGCGGTATCGCTGACCATGTTCTCTGCAAGTGGTGCCCAACATTCAATTGCCACTGGTAATTTCAAAGCTGCGATTGCGAGAGTTGCTGCGCAAACGGCAGCTGCACCGCTCATATCCGCTTTCATCGCCTCCATTCCTTGCGCAGGTTTTAAAGCAAGACCACCAGAATCAAAAGTAATTCCTTTACCTACAAAAGCAAAACGCTTCTGGGCTTTAGACGGATTATAAGAAATATGCAGAAGTCGGGGTGGGTTTGCAGAACCTTGCCCAACGCCAATAATTCCACCGAAGCCCTGTGATTTCAATTGAGTTTCATTGAGGATCGAAATCTTCAAACCAGATTTTGCACCACCAGCAGCTTTGACCACAGTATTAAAGTATTTGCAGAATGAGTCAGGAGTGAGATGGTTCGGTGGAGTATTTATTAAGTCGCGCACAAAAAAAGTATGTTGCGCGATAATTGCAGCGCGTTTAGTGATCACTTTCGCCTCACGCTTATCGGCATACTTTGAATAAATGGTAATTGACGAGAGCGGAACTTTCGCTTCGCTCTTGGTCGAGCTGCGAAACTCGCTAAATGAATAAGCACCGAGTGCAGCGCCTTCTGCTATTGCAGCCACAGATTCAAGGTTTGGAGTTGGCAAAGCAAAAGTTGCAGAAGTTGTTCCTGCAATTGATCGAGCCGCTGCACCGGCGGCTCTACGTAGGGTTTCGTGGTTGTAGCTACTTACTTTCTTGCCTAACCCTGTGAATACCATCACTCGCACTGCGCTACCTGGAATTCGAATTACTTCATCGGCGCTTCCAGTTGCTCCCATATCGGATAAAATCGCTAACAAACTTTTTGAATCAAGCGCGAAATCGCCAGATTCGATAGCTAAACCTCCCTTTGTATCGGATGCGGCAAGACCGAGGACAAGTACGCCATCTTTGAGGATGCCGTTGCTGAGTGAGATTTTTTTCAATTGATGAGTGGCCATGGGGGTTAGCGTATAAGAACTCTTGCTATGTTGCAGCAATGAAGAACTCACCGCTTTCTCAGAAACATATTGACCGTAGCGCCAAGATGGCTGATTTTGGGGGATGGCTTATGCCGATTGAATACCCAGATGCTGGAGTATTAGCCGAACATCGCGCAGTCCGGGAAACGGTTGGAATTTTCGATGTTTCACACTTGGGCAAAGCATCAGTTAAAGGCGCGGGTGCGCTCGAGTTTCTCAATTCCTGTTTTACAAATGATCTAAATCGGATTGCAGATTCAGCGGCGCAATACACGCTTCTTTGCGCCCCCGAAGGTGGCGTTGTTGATGATTTAATTGTTTATCGCAATAATGCAGCGGATTTCTTCCTAGTCCCGAACGCTTCAAATACTTCGGAGGTAGTTAGAACCTTGCAAAGTCATGCACCCGCAGGAATTGTGGTAGAAAATTTGCACCAAGCCTTCGGAATTATCGCTTTACAAGGACCCAGATCTACTGACGTCCTCAAAAGTTTTGGAATTGAAACCGATATCGACTATATGAGTTTTTCGTACCAACAAATTGGCAGTGCAGATTTCATTCTCTGTCGCACTGGATATACCGGTGAATACGGATATGAATTAATTCCTACTTGGAGAGATACCCCAAAGGTCTGGGACGCACTTGTTGAGGCAATTACTCCCCTTGGTGGTTTGGTCTGCGGTTTAGGTGCACGGGATACTTTGAGAACTGAGATGGGATACCCGCTACATGGGCACGAATTATCGCTAGAAATAACTCCAGTTCAAGCGAGCGCCTCCTGGGCAATCGGTTGGGATAAAGGCGAATTCATTGGTTCCAAACTCTTGCGCGAGGAGAAAGCTAACGGAGCTAAGTTAAAAATGTTCGGGCTTAAATCTCTAGACCGTGGAATTCCGCGGGCCGGAATGAAAGTAAAGAACGCCGAATCCCATGATGTCGGCGTTATTACTAGTGGAACTTTCTCGCCCTCGCTAAGAAATGGAATTGCACTTGCTCTGCTTGATCCGTCCCTGAAAATTGGCGATGAAGTCACTATCGATGTTCGCGGACGGGAATCCAAAGCGATAATCGTCAAGTTGCCTTTTGTTGCTTCGCACGTTCGATAACTTCCGCTTTCGATGTTACGAAATCAATCGGAGATAAAAATGCGGCGCGAACTTTAGTTCGACGAAGCGCCGACAAAACTGGCGCACCAAATAACACCACTAGAAGTGCAGTAAAGATGGCACGAGGAATATCCCAAGCCATCGATGTTGCAAAGTGGAAGAGAAGAAAACGGCTGAAATTCTCAGTAATTGAAGCGCTCGGAGAATATGAAAGTTGTGTTTGAGCCCCTAACACCCAAGGCCAGAATGAAAGGTTCATCAGAATTCCGAAGATTCCGGTTGCGAGCACGGTGATCACTACCAGAAGTGCAATTTCGCTTCTCCCGCGCAAGGCAACCTTGCCGAATTTTTGCGGAAATGCTCCAGCTATGAAACCTAGCCAAGCTGCTGCAAACATTTGGTAAGTAAGCCACGGACCAAAGCCACCGGTTAAGACCGCTGAGGTCAACATCGATAGCAGACCTAACAGGAAACCAAAAGAAGCACCAAAGACACGCGCGCTAAGAATTAAAATAAACCACATCGGTTCGATACCAGCTGCTCCAGCCCCAAGCGGACGGAGGGCTGCAATCAAGGCGGAAAGAACTCCAAGTAGTGCAATCGATTTCGCATCAAGAGAGGCGTCACTTATCTGCGCTAAAACTAGAATTAACGATAAAGAAATCGCCACCCAGAAAAAAATTCCTATTTTTGGAAGTGGCCCGCTCTGACCATGATAAAAGAAGGGCCAAAGAAAACCGGTGGCGCTAAAAGCTGAAGCTGCCATAATTAGTAATCTATTCCGCAGTGAGAAAGTTACTATTGAAGCAGTTTTCATTTCGGGATCGCTTTGATTACATCGGCAACAGTGAGCCATCGCGCAGGTGACATTACTTTGGCTACTTGTGGTGCGAATGCGGGGGAGGAGAGCAGGACTTCAATGGTTGGTCCATCGGCAACGATTTCACCATCGGCAATGAAAATAACGCGCGTGGCTAGCTCTGCAACTAACTCAACATCGTGAGTGGCTAAGATAATTGTTTGCTTTAATACCTTCGCATAATTGATAAGAACCTTAGTTAGCGATTTCTTAGCTTGATAATCCAATCCACGCGTCGGTTCATCTAATATCAGAACTAATGGCTTAGCTGATAGCACGACACTGAGCGCTAAAGCTAAACGTTGGCCTTCTGATAAATCACGTGGGTGAACATGTGTTGAGATATTTGGGGTTAACTCATTTAGTAGCGCGTAGGTAACCCCGCTTTCTACGCCATTGTCTTTATCTGCTTGCGAGCATTCAATCTTAACGCTTTGCGCGTAGAGAAGATCACTTGGTTCCTGTGGGACGAAAGCGATATGTGATCGCCTGAGCGAACCTTTAAGCTGCGCGGTTTCCATTCCAGCAATCGTTATGGATCCTTTAGCGTGGCTATTGATGCCTGCAATAGCACGCAATAAGGAACTCTTGCCAGCGCCATTACGGCCCATAATGGCGATAATCTCGCCTTCGTTCATAGAAATTTCATTAGCGATTAGTACAAGTTGCTTCGCATAAGAAACCTCCAATTTACTAATTCTTATAATTTCTCTCCCCGGTATAACCTCAACTGGAGCTTGAATTTCAAATTGCTGGTTTCGAAAGTCTTCGCTCATGCGGCGAACTTCACGGACAGTTAGACCTACCTCGTTTAGCCCCAGAGCTCTTGCCAAGTGGACGATTGGTGGTGCTATATCTGAAGTTTTCATTATCTCTTCAGGTTTTCCAATTTCGCTAGCGCCTAGATCGTTGATGCGAATAATGCGATCTGCAAATTGAATAACTCGTTCCAACTTATGTTCGGCGATAACCACAGTCAGACTCAAATCATGGACGAGGCGATGCAAGATCGAGAGCACTTCTTCTGCGGCGATAGGATCCAAAGCGCTGGTCGGTTCATCCAAAACTAGAACTTTCGGATGCATGACAAGTGCGCTGCCAATTGCCACGCGTTGTTGTTCTCCACCACTGAGCGTGGCGATTGAACGGTTACGGAGCGGAGCTAAACTTAAGAGGTCGAGAATTTCTTCTACCCGTTTGCGCATTGTCTCTGCCGGCAAGTTGAGCGCTTCCATGCCAAAGACCAATTCCTCTTCCACAGTATCGGCGACAAAACCGTTGAGTGGGTTCTGCCCAACGATGCCAATTAGATGTGCTAAACCACCAGGTTTTACTGACTGGGTAGATATCCCATTAACGGAAATATCGCCGGCAAGAATTCCACCTGTGTGGTGTGGGACTAATCCATTAATAAGTCGGAGCAGCGAGGATTTGCCGGAGCCGGTTGGTCCAATAACTAATACGAACTCACCTTCAGCAATGCTCATGCTGAGATCTTCTATTACGGTGCGGGTCGAGTTGGGATAGATCAGAGATACATTTGAAAAAACAATCATCTGTTAACCAACTCTCTACTCCTCAAACCAAGCGGTATCACTGCGCAAAAGAAGAGAAGATATGGCGAGATAAATGAAGCAATCGATGCGAGGGCAACAATTGAATCCGTGGCACGCCACGAAATAGGGCGATAACGCGAACGTTTTCGACTGTATCCGTAACCTCTCGAGTCCATTGCTGCCGCTAAATCTAAGGCCCGCGCTAACGATTCTTCCAATACTGGAATAGCAACGCGTTTCCAAGCTGCGAGACCTCTTTCTTTTTGACCGCGTAATTTCTGCGCTTGCCTTATCCGGTAAACACTTGAAACAAGTTGTGGAAGAAGCGTTGTTGCTATAACCACCGCAACGCCTACTTCGTAAATATAGATTGGAAGGGTTCTCAATAATCGATAGGGGCTAGTCAGTGATGAAGCAGCTCCAAGAATAAGAATTATTCCTGCCAAAATAACTGCTTCATGCAAAGTTGATGTAATTCGCTCCAACATGACAGGTCCACCGATACGGATACCCGGCATCCAACTCGGTAGAGGCAGGTGAGGCAGAGTAAATAATTTAGTTCCTGGAATTGGAACTCCGATAACAATTCCGATAAAGAGCCGAATCATAATAACGGCAAGAGCTACTTTCGCACTCCAGAGAAAACTCTTACTCCATGGCGCGTCTTCTTTATTCTGTAAGACAACAAGTGAAACCAGACCGACTATAAGAATGGAGTGCCAAAAGTTATTGGCACGCGCAATTCCTATCGCTAAAGCGGCAGACCAAATCCACCAAGTAAGTGGGTGTGGTTTCAACTTCATATAAATGGTTACTTCTTTGGTATCAAACTCGTTGGAGTAGAAATTTCAACACCGCACTCTTTTGCTGGATAACCGTTGAATCCGCAAACAAATCCCCCTGCACTGGTCCGGACTTTTACAACCGCTCCGAGTACATCAAAACCCGTTGATGCCTTAGCAACGTTGACACACTTAGTAATGGTTTTTTGAACTTTTTCGCCTTTTGGCGTAAGAACTCTTCGACCAAAATCCACCACCAGGGCTACCTGCTTACTTCCTTCAATCGCTGCAGTTTTGCCACAAATCTTAGCGAAAGACGGTTTAACTCTAGGTTGGGCGGCTTGGGTAACTGATCCTCCGCTAAATGTAAATACCCAACCTTCAACAGAGCCATCAGCCATTGGAACAGTTGGGCCAGTCATAGCTTCACTCCACACGTTGGCGCTAGGGGCTGCCTGAAAATATCCCCAATAACGCCAGCCTTTTTCAGCTGCGCTGCTGGCAGGAATTGCTACCAGGGTGGAGACCACCATCAATATTGATGTGGTTATTAAATAAAACTTTTTCATTTTTGTGGATCCTCTCGAAAAAAAGGAGTCTCACGGGGTAGTTCAATTGCAATGTCGAAAAAATACGACGAAACTTTTGGACTACACCCCGCAAACCTCGGCGGGTGTTGGTCATTTTTTAGCTACTAGTTAAGTAATCCGGCTTAATTGAAGAAAAATTATCAATTTCACGGTTGCGGGTCAGCGTCGGAATTTCACCGACTTCCCCTAACGAGTTGCCTATTCAGTTGTGAGCTAAGCCAACCACAGAGTTTTCGAGTTGGCAACAAGACGCGCGCGACTTAGAATGGTGAGCATGGAATATCGTCGCCTGGGAAGTTCTGGGATGTATGTATCAGAGATTGCTTATGGCAATTGGATTACTCACGGTTCTCAAGTTGAGTCGCAAGCAGCAATTAGTTGCGTCAAGGCTGCGCTAGCTGAAGGAATAACGACTTTTGATACTGCTGATGTATACGCTGGAACGAAAGCAGAAGTAGTGCTTGGGAAAGCGCTCAAAGGCGTACGCCGTGAATCGTATGAACTATTTACTAAAGTTTATTGGCCGACCGGCACAGGTAAAAACGATCGCGGGTTATCGCGCAAACACATTATTGAATCATGTAACGCATCGCTAAAACGTCTGCAAACAGATCACATTGATTTGTATCAGATGCATCGCTTCGATTATGAAACACCGCTGGAGGAGTCACTGAGCGCCTTTGATGATTTAATCCGTTCAGGCAAAGTTCATTACATTGGCTTCTCAGAATGGGATGCTTCACAAATTTCAAGTGCTTTGGCAATCCAAGACGCTCGAGGGTATAACCGTTTTGTTTCCAGTCAACCGCAATATTCTGCGCTCTGGCGAGTCATCGAAGCAGAAGTTGTCCCGCTCTCAATCAAAGAGGGAATTGGCCAAATTGTTTGGTCCCCGCTGGCGCAAGGCGTTTTGACTGGAAAATATTTGCCAGGCAAGAAAGTGCCGGCCGGTTCGCGTGCAACAGATAAAAATGGCGGCGCTGGCTTCGTTTCTGGTTGGTTACGTGAAGAAGTCTTAACTGCAGTGCAAGAGTTAAAGCCAATTGCAGCTGTTGCAGGCCTTACTATTGCCCAACTTTCCATCGCATGGGTTCTGCAAAATCAAAATGTATCGGCAGCAATCATGGGAGCCACAACACCTAAACAAGTTCGCGAAAATGTCAAAGCATCTGGCGTAAAACTTTCACCAGATGCCATTGCGGCTATCGATTCAGTGTTGGGACCAATTGCTGAACGAGATCCTAAAAAGAACGCTAGCCCAAATCCAAGAGGCTAGAAGTTTTTATTGCCTACTTCAATTTGAGGTTTAGGTGCACGCAGTCGGCGCATTTGCGTTGAGCGAAGCCAGGCATACATTCCCAAGCCCTTTATGTTTTGACCTGGAAATTTATCAGCGATTGTTCTCTTGATTCTTTTGCTTAAGAAAATTCCATCAAAGACTGCGATAAGAAGAACTCCATACATCAACGTAATCGCACTCAATTGAACGGCTGGAACAGGAATAAGAGTTAGCACTAAGACCGCGAAAATGATTGGCAAGAAATATTCACCTATGGAGCGACGCGAATCAACATAGTTGCGAACATAGCGACGTAGCGGACCGCGGTCTCGGGCAGGTAGGGCGTTTTCATCACCGCGAAGGTAAGCCGCACGATTTGCCATTCGATCGCGCCGTGCGATCTCTTTTGCTTTTCGCTTCTGATTTTTGGTAGTCATCGGCGCGAGCGATGAAACTATGCGTTTGGACTCAGATTCTTTTCGTTTTGGTGTTGGGCGACCTTTGCCGTTTTTTTCATTATCTGTCATAGCGGCAACTATAGGGCTAACATTCTTTCAAGCGCCAATTTTGAGTATTTAACAATGGTTGCATCTGCTTTTATCAAGAAAGTAAATCTCCTTATCTGGGTGTACTAAAATCTAACCACCTTCAACTCTTGAACGTATTGCTTCAACTGCATTGACAGTGAAGAGACCATGAACGGAGCAATGGCCAAGCACGAGTGCGCAATCACCTAAGGCGGCACGAGCTGATCTAGCGCGCTCTACTAGCGATTCATCACTTGCAGCAGGTATCTCACCAGTACATGAAACTCCGCGTTCGCTGGCAAGGTCGCTTCCTTGGCCAAGGAGCAGTAGGTCCGAAAGAACCATGGCTATATCCTCTCGCAAAATGTGTGACGCTGTCGTCACTACCAATTCGCCGTTGCCTTCAACAAACTGGTATGCTAACTAATGATATTTATTTGGAGGAGAGAAAATGACAACTGAGACAGTGACGCTAGCAACAACTGGAATTTCTTTAACTGATGTAGCTGCAGCGAAAGTTGCTGCACTTTTGGCCCAAGAGGGCCGCGATGATTTAAAGCTACGTGTTTCCGTACAGCCAGGGGGTTGTTCAGGGTTGAAGTATCAACTCTACTTCGATGACCGAAACCAAGAAGGCGATGTTGTACGTGAATTTGGAAACGTCAAAGTCATCACAGATAAAATGAGTGATCCTTATCTTTCGGGTTCAACAATCGATTTCACAGATACCATTGAAAAACAAGGATTCACAATCGATAATCCCAGCGCCGGAGGTTCTTGCGCTTGCGGCGATTCCTTTAATTAATTTGCTCCCTTATTAGTATCGCTAGATGAAAATCGGCGTAGCCGGATCAGTTGGTCTTGACCATTTAATGACCTTCAGCGGTAAATTTACCGATTCACTTGTTGCGGGGTCGCTAGAAAAAATTTCGCTCTCATTCTTAGTCGATAGCCTAACTGTGCGTCGCGGAGGCTGCGCGGCCAACATAGCTTTCAGTATGGGAGTTTTAGGGTTAAATCCGATTCTCATCGCGGGCGTTGGAATTGATTGGCCCGATTACGAAGCTTGGTTATCGCGCCATGGGGTCAACACCTCGCATGTGTATCTCTCTAAGGATCTCTATACCGCGCACTTCATGGTCACAACCGATGAGGATCTAAATCAAATTGCTTCATTTTTTCCCGGTGCCATGAGTGAGGCGCGTAATATTGAGTTGCAATCAATTATGGATAAAACTGGACGTTTTGATTTGATGGTCATCTCTCCAGATGATCCGCAGGCAATGTTGCGTCACTCGCAAGTTTGTCGAGAAGCGGGCATCCCTTTCGCCGCAGACCCATCCCAACAAATGGCACGCATGAGCGGGGAGGAGATCAAACTTCTCATTGATGGCGCTTCTTACTTATTCCTAAATGAGTATGAATTGGCTCTGGCGATGCAAAAGACCGGTTGGAGCGATAAAGAAATTCTCGACCACGTTAAATATCGAGTCGTCACTCTTGGCAGCAACGGTGCGAAAGTCGAATCTAGTACGGGTGAATATGTTCACGTTGGAGTTCCGAAAGAGAGAGCTAGGGTCGATCCAACGGGAGTTGGTGATTCCTTTAGATCAGGCTTTATCGCTGGTCTTGCTTGGGGAGTAAGCCACGAACGTTGCGCTCAATTAGGTTCAATGATTGCTACATATGTTCTTGAAACTACAGGTACACAGGAGTATCACTTCACTAAAGAGGAATTCGTAAATCGCTTTGCTCTGGCCTATGGAGATGAAGCGGCAGGCGAAATTGCGCGCCATATGCCTACGAAAGTTTGGTAATTTCGTAAACGTTTTCTTTAATCTGAACAATTAGGTTATTAGTCATTCGCGCCCAAGCTTGCAGATCAGGCCAGGTAGCCGGATCGTTGGCAAGCAAAGTTAAAACAGCCCCAATTTCTAGCTCTGCCAGCGCTTTATGCTCTCTAACGCTTCATTTCTCATGACCTTTGCCAGATTGGCAGAGCTGCCTAGCTTTCGTGGATTGCCCCATCCGGAATCGAAGGCGTTCGCAAGGAGGGCGCAAGCCTTTGGATGGAAAGGCTTCTCGCTCTGGTAATTTCCGCTGACACGACCCACCCGCCGAAGGCTACTCGCACCTGCGCGCTGCGCGTCAAATTCGCCCTATTCTTATCCCCATGTCCAAGGGAACTTTGAAAAAACGCACTCCACTTTTGGTAGCGGCTCTAACGTTGATGGTCTTCACGGTAACTGGTTGCTCATCGATTTCTGGTTTTGGTTTTGAGCCTGGTCTTTCCAGTATCAACGACATCTCGCTCTCCTTATGGCAAGGAGCATGGATTGCCGCGGCAATTGTTGGCGCCATCACGCTTCTGTTGATTGTGTGGCCAGCGATATTCCACCGTAAGAAAGTTGGAGCGCCAGAGTTTCCAAAACAGACTCAATACAACGTACCTATTGAAATCGTTTACACGCTCATCCCATTGATCATCATTGCAGGGCTGTTTTACTTCACCGTAATTAAACAAACCGAAATTCAAAAATCTGACCCCGCCGCTGTAATGCATGAGATCGGTGTCGAAGGGGTTCAATGGGCATGGCGATTCTCATACCCTGCAGCTGGCAAGAACGCAGTTGTAACTGGAACTCCGGCGCAACCAGCAACTTTGGTAATTCCACTCGGTGAGCGTGTTCGATATACGTTAACGTCAAACGATGTAGTTCATGGATTTTGGATTCCGGCATTCATGATTCAACTTCAAAATATTCCAGGGGTTACCAACTACCTTGAATTCACTGCAAAGAAGCTTGGATCTTTCCCTGGGCGTTGCAATATTCTCTGCGGTCGCGCTCATACACAAATGATTTTTACGGTCAAGGTAGTAACCCCGGCTGAGTATAAGAGCTTTTTAGAAACTCTGAAGGTGAGCAGCGCATGAGAACTTATGCCGATAGTCCAACCATTGGCGTTGGAGGAATTCCGCCAACGCGCAAGGGCATGATTTTCGTCAGCTGGATTACATCAACAGATCACAAACGTATCGGTTACATGTATCTCATCACCACTTTTGCATGGTTCCTAATTGGTGGCCTCTTAGCTTTAGTTATTCGAAGCGAATTAGCTCGACCAGGGATGCAATTTCTTAGTTATGAGCAGTACAACCAGGCTTTCACAATGCATGCCACAGTTATGCTGTTCTTTTTTGCGACCCCGCTCTTTGTTGGTTTTGCAAATGTGATTATGCCCCTGCAAATTGGCGCAGCCGACGTGGCTTTCCCGCGGTTGAATATGCTCTCTTTTTGGTTATTTTTATTTGGAAGCTTGATGGCATTTGCTGGTTTCTTAACTCCAGGCGGTGCCGCTTCATTCGGTTGGACTGCGTACGCCCCTCTTGCTAGTTCGACTTATTCGCCCGGAATTGGCGGAGATTTATGGGTGGTTGGTTTAGCTGTTGGCGGTGTTGGAACAATTCTTGGTGCGGTTAACTTCATTACAACTATTTTAACAATGCGCGCTCCAGGTATGACAATGTTTCGCATGTCCATTTTTTCTTGGAACATCCTGCTAACTTCAATTTTAGTTTTGCTCGCCTTCCCGCCCCTTGCTGCAGCGCTGCTAGGTCTAGAGAGTGATCGTCTCTTTGATTCGCTTATATTTGACCCAGCAAATGGTGGCGCAATGTTATGGCAGCACCTCTTCTGGTTCTTTGGCCATCCAGAGGTTTATATTTTGGCGCTGCCATTCTTTGGAATTATCACTGAAATTTTGCCGGTCTTTAGCCGTAAGCCAATCTTTGGGTATAAAGGTTTGATTGCTGCCACCATTGCAATCGCAGCACTTTCCGTATCTGTTTGGGCTCACCACTTGTTCGCAACTGGTCAGGTGCTTCTGCCATTCTTCGCATTTATGACTTTTCTGATCGCTGTACCAACTGGGGTGAAATTTTTTAACTGGATCGGAACTATGTGGGGGGGCAGTGTAACTTTTGAAACGCCGATGCTATGGGTTATGGGCTTCTTAGCAACCTTCCTTATGGGTGGCTTAACTGGAGTTATCTTGGCTTCACCGCCGCTTGATTTTGCAGTCTCAGCTTCCTATTTTGTAGTTGCGCACTTCCATTATGTGCTTTTTGGAACTGTTGTCTTTGCAATGTTTGCTGGTTATTACTTCTGGTGGCCAAAGATGACCGGACGGATGCTCAATGAACGGTTAGGAAAGATTCACTTCTGGACAACTTTTTTTGGTTTCCACTTAACTTTCCTTATCCAGCACTGGTTGGGAATTAAAGGTTTCCCACGGCGTTACGCGGATTATCTCCCAGGCGATGGATTTACTTTTATGAACACTATTTCAACCATGGGTTCTTTCTTGTTGGCTTTCTCGCTCATTCCTTTTGGGATCAATATTTGGATAACACGCAAATCCCCGCTGGTAGGCGTTGATGATCCATGGGGTTACGGTGCATCTCTTGAGTGGGCTACTTCATGCCCACCGCCACGCCATAATTTCACATCTATGCCACGCATTAGCAGCGAACGTCCAGCATTTGATTTGCATCACCCGCACATTAAGACTGAAGGGCATAAGTAGGTGAAAGTTTCATGGCAACTCTTCGGTGGTCTCGCACTCTTCTATGCCATCGTTACGGTTATTTATTGGCAAGTTGGCGGTGAATCGGTAGGCATTGGCGGAATGGGACTCGCTTCCGCGCTAGCTGGCATGGTGGGCTTTTACCTTTGGCATACCCAGAAGCGAATCGGTGTAATCCTGCCAGAAGATAATGAGAGCGCTGAAATTGCTGATGGTGCAGGCGAACTTGGTTTCTATAGCCCTCATTCATGGCAGCCATTGGTACTCGGTTTCTTTGCTACTTTATTTGGACTTGGTTTGATTATTGGTTGGTGGCTAACACTTATCGGGGTCGTCGGATTATTAATTAGCATTATTGGTTTTGTAACTGAGTACGAAAAACCAATTAAAACCAGCCATTAATTAACAACTCTGCGCGAGGAGGTTCGATAGTTAGTGGTCTTCAATCTCTTTTAGATCTTGACCAGTTACTTTCGGCGCAGCTTCAGCATGTGCTTTGCTCATGCGGTTCCGTAGCTTGTTCTTTAAACTGCCAGGACGCTTAACCCCATGCGCGTCATATTCTGCGCGAGCCAGAGGTGCGTTTTGCTCATGTTGAGTAAGTGTCCAAATTTTTTCAGGGGAGAGCTGCTCATGGACTTCGACAAACTCGCCATGCGGCAAACGAAGTAAGCGTCCTGTTTCGCGACCATGCAATACAAGTTCGCGATCAGAGCGTTGGAGCGAGATACAGATGCGCTTTGTGATAACGAAAGCAAGTAGAGGTAAAAGAAAAATCGAAATTCGCGAAAACCACATTATTTGATTGATAGAGAGCGAGAAATGAGTTGCGATGATGTCGTTACCACCGTTGATTAACGCAACAAACATGAAAGCGAGTCCCCCAACCCCAAGTGCCGTGCGGTTTGGTACGTTACGTGGTCGGTCTAAAAGATGGTGTTCGCGTTTATCACCGGTGATCCACGCTTCAATAAATGGATAGAGCGCCATTCCAGTAAAGAAAATCCCTGGCACAATTAAGCCCGGAATCAAAATATTCCAAGAAATTGTGTGGCCGAGTATGTACGATTCAAGTGGTGGCGCCATGCGAACGAGACCATCCAGCCAACCCATATACCAGTCGGGTTGAGAGCCAGCCGTAATTTGCCCAGGCGTGTATGGTCCGTATAACCAAATTGGGTTAATCGAAGCCACGGTTGAAAGGAACGCCGTTACTCCGAAAACAATGAAGAAGAAACCGCCAGCTTTCGCCATATAAACCGGCATCAATGGGAACCCGACAACGTTCTTTTGAGTTCGACCAGGACCCGGGTATTGAGTGTGCTTTTGGTACCAGACCAACATTAAGTGCACCGTGATGAGAGCTAAAAACATGGCAGGCAAGATCAAAACATGAAGGGTGAACATACGTGGAATGAATGCCTCACCGGGGAAAGCTCCGCCGAAAGTAAAGAAAGCAATATAGGTTCCAAGAACTGGTATCGCTAGAATAATTGCGTGGGCGATTCGAACACCGGTTCCAGAAAGCAAATCATCTGCGAGTGAATAACCAAGGAAACCTTCAGCAATTCCCAGTATCAAAAGAGTAACTCCGATGATCCAGTTAAATTCGCGTGGTTTGCGAAAAGCTCCAGTGAAGAAAATGCGCAACATATGGGCAACGATTGCTGACATGAATATCAACGCCGCCCAGTGGTGAACTTGACGCATAAATAAGCCACCGCGCACCTCGAAGGAGATATGCAATGTGGAGGCATAGGCAGCAGACATCTTTAACCCAGAGAGCGGTTCATAACTGCCGTTATAAATAACCTCTCGTTGTGATGGATCAAACCAGAAAGTCAAAAAGGTTCCAGAGAGGAGAAGAATAATAAATGAGTAGAGCGCAACTTCACCTAAAAGAAAGGACCAATGATCAGGAAAAACTTTATTGAAGTTCTTCTTCATCCATGCAGCTGCCCCGGTTCTTTCATCAACAAAATTTGCGACCGATCCAGCAACTTCTTCACGAGCGGTCATTGTGAGTTCCTCTCCCAGAAGCTAGGCCCGACTGGTTCGCTAAATGGTCCCTGAGCAACTAAAAACCCTTCAGCGTCCACCGTAATTGCTAATTGTGGCAGCGCTCTGGC
>JBCKHN010000012.1:0-32652 GCA_038905815.1 Candidatus Planktophila sp.
GCTCGCTTTCGGAATCGGCACAAGTGAAGTTGAGCACGTGCTTGCCACTCAAACGTTGCCGCTTGCTCGTCCGAAAACTATGGCAATTAACGTTGCAGGAAAATTAAGTTCAGGTGTTACTTCGAAAGATATGATTTTGGCAATCATTGCAAAAATTGGAACTGGCGGTGGCCAAGGCTATGTTCTTGAATATCGTGGAAGTGCGATTCGCGAACTTTCGATGGAAGCCCGCATGACTGTATGCAATATGTCGATTGAAGCCGGCGCACGTGCCGGTCTTATTGCACCGGATGAGAAAACTTTTGAATATATAAAAGGTAAACCGCATGCACCTGAAAATTTCGATGAAGCAGTTGCGTATTGGTCAACGCTTTATACCGACGACGATGCTAAATTTGATGTTGAAGTAAACCTAGATGCTAACGAGTTAGAGCCTTTCGTAACGTGGGGAACTAATCCGGGTCAGGGTTTGCCACTGAACGCGAACGTGCCAAATCCTGCTGAGATAAGCGATCCTGAAGAGCGAAGCGCCGCTGAACGTGCACTTGTTTACATGGGCCTTGTTGCCGGAACGCCGTTGAAAAAAGTGGCTATTGACACTGTTTTCTTAGGGTCTTGCACAAATGGACGAATTGAAGATTTGCGATCGGCTGCGCAAATTCTTAAAGGTAAGAAAATTGCTTCCTCTCTGCGCATGCTGGTAGTTCCCGGATCTGCGCGAGTGCGTTTGCAAGCAGAAAGTGAAGGTTTAGATAAAATATTCCTTGACGCGGGAGCCGAATGGCGCCACGCCGGATGTTCAATGTGTCTTGGTATGAATCCAGATCAATTAAGCGTGGGCGAACGAGCGGCCTCAACAAGTAATAGAAATTTTGAAGGCCGCCAAGGCAAGGGCGGACGTACTCATTTAGTTAGCCCACTCGTTGCAGCTGCTACCGCGATTCGAGGCACACTCTCATCACCTTCGGATCTGTAAGGAGAATCGATATGGAAAAATTTATTAGCCACACCGGAACTGGAGTCGCACTTCGCCGCAGCAATGTTGATACCGATCAGATTATTCCTGCCGTTTATTTAAAGCGGATTACTCGTAGCGGTTTTGAAGATGGTTTATTTTCAGCTTGGCGTAGCGATCCTGAATTCGTACTCAACAAAGTTGAGTTCAAAAGCGCAACAGTCTTAGTTGCGGGTGCTGATTTCGGAACTGGCTCTTCGCGTGAGCATGCGGTGTGGGCGCTGCAAAATTATGGTTTCAAAGTAGTTATATCTAGCCGCTTTGCTGACATATTCCGAGGCAATTCCCTCAAAGGTGGCTTGCTCACTGTAATTCTGGAACAGAGCGATGTGGAAGCGCTCTGGATGGCAATTGAAACTGAACCTAATACCACGATTACTGTTGATTTAGAGAGACGTACCGTGGCATACAACGGCGTTATTCTTTCATTCGCCCTTGATGGATACACCCGCTGGCGTTTAATGGAAGGGCTTGACGACATTGGATTAACAATGAAACACGTTGATGTAATCTCAGCTTTTGAAGGCAAACGAGCTGCGCTTAAACCAAAGACTCTGCCAATCAAAGCGTAAAAGAAGCGTGAATTAAGGGTTTTAGATCTCAGAACGTTTATTTTTATTGCGACACGCCTTACTTAATAAGGCAAAGATGGTGCTTTTACGCGTAAGTTTCAAGTCAAGTTAAGCAATTGTTTAACTATTACGCGTAATAAGGGGATTTCAATGAATAAGGCCCAATTCATTGCTGCGTTGCAACCACACTTCAACGGCAGCAAGAGAGAAGCAGCTCACGCTGTAGAGATTGTTTTTGACACTATCGTTCGCTCACTCGTAAAGGGTGAAGATGTAATGATCAACGATTTTGGCAAGTTCAAGAAGGTAGATCGCAAAGCTCGCATGGGGCGTAACCCATTCACAGGTGAAACGATCAAGATCAAAGCTTCAAAGAAGGTTCGCTTCTTGCCTGCAAAGGGTTTGAAAGATGTGATCTCAGGTGCACGAAAGCTTGGACCAGCACCAAAGCCAGTTGCCAAGGTTGTAAAAGCTAAGCCGGCAGCTAAGAAAGTAGCTAAGAAAGTAGCTAAGAAAGTAGCTAAGAAAGTAGCTAAGAAAGTAGCTAAAAAAGCTTCGGTAGCTAAGGTTGTCAAGAAAGCCAAGAAGAAGTAACTCTCTTAACAGTAATTAGAGCGGGGTCAGAGATATCTGGCTCCGCTTTATTATTTCAATAATGGGCCAACCCAGTAACATTGTGCGCATGTCGGAGTTGAAGATTTCTTACGCTCCACCAGAGGGGTATCCACTTGGGACAAATCTGACTTTTAAGATTTGTACGCGAATTGCGATCCCGATTTTGAATTTTATCGCTAAACGTGACTGGCAAGGCGGGGAAAATATTCCAAAGAGTGGCCCCGTTATTGTGGCCAGTAATCACGCCTCCTATATCGACGTCCTCTTCTTCACCCATTTTCTCTTTAGGAACGGGAGAGCTCCCCGGTATTTAGGTAAATCTGGAATTTTTCAAGTCCCAATCCTAGGAAAGATTCTCCTTGCTGCAGGGCAAATCCCGGTAGAACGCGAGAGCGCCAATGCAGCCAAGGCCATTGATCATGCGCTAGCAATTCTTAGAGCTGGCCATTTGCTCGGAATTTACCCAGAGGGGACTCTCACGCGAGATCCCAACCATTGGCCCATGGTTGCTAAAACAGGGTTGGCGCGTTTAGCCATTATTACGCGCTCTCCGGTGATTCCTGTTGCGCAATGGGGCAATCAAATAGTTATGCCAACCTATGGAAAGAAAATTAAATTTTTTCCACGCACGCAAATACATGTCCATGCAGGGAAAGCTTTGGATTTATCACAATGGTATGGAAAAGAGAACGATCCGAGCGCGCTGGTCGAAGCAACGGCCTTTGTAATGCGCGAGGTGACTTCCTTGCTAGAAGAAATTCGTGGTGAGAAAAGACCGGAGATAATCTTTGATCCGCATACATCTAGTTTGCCACGTACTGGAAATTTCAAGAAGAAGCGTCGATGAGTTCAGTAACTGTTCTGGGCGCAGGTTCTTGGGGGAGCACGCTCGCTCAACTCTTATGTGATGCTGGAAATGATGTCTTGATTTGGGGAAGAGATGCAAACATCGTTGCAGAGATTAATTCAGACCACACAAATAAAAAATATCTAGACGAAGTGATACTTCCGTCGAATTTGCGAGCTACTTCAGAGTTACATGAGGCGTTCAGCCATTCCAAGAATTATGTTCTGGCAATTCCTGCCCAGAAATTACGCGAAGAGCTCATTGAGTGGAAACCACTCATGGCTGCCGATGCAACTTATATTTCCTCGCTTAAAGGGATTGAAATAGGCACCTTAAAGCGGATGACCGAAGTAATTACCGAAATTACAGGTAGTGAAAAAGTTGCCATTATTACTGGGCCAAATTTAGCTAGAGAGTTGATTTTGCGCCAACCTGCTGGGGCGGTGGCCGCAGCCCCAACGCTGGAGTTAGCTGAATATATTCAGGAACTTTTCGCAACACCGTATTACCGCGTCTATACATCAGTAGATGTTTTAGGTTGCGAACTAGCCGGCGCAATTAAAAGTGTTATTGCGTTAGCAGTTGGAATTTCTATTGGGATGAACTTCGGTGAGAACACTCAAGCAATGTTAATTACTCGAGGGCTAAATGAAGTTGCTCGATTATGCGCAGCCCATGGCGCTGACCCATTGAGCGCTGCCGGTCTGGCAGGTATGGGCGACCTTGTCGCGAGTTGCGGTTCACCGCTCTCGCGAAACCGAACCTTTGGAGAAGTTCTGGGCCGTACGGGTTCGATGGAGCAAGCGCGAATCCACGTCTCTAAGACTGTCGAAGGCGTGGATTCATCTAGCGCGATAGTAGAAATTGCCCATCGAGTAGGAATTGAAGTGCCTGTAATCGAAGCCGTGGCTGATGTTGTTACTGGCACAATTACCCCTGTCGAAGCGTTGCAACGACTTATGGCCATCAGAACGAAAGGCGAGAATTTCATACGATGAGTAAGAAAACGATCGCAATAATTTTTGGTGGACGTAGCAGCGAACACGAAATCTCATGCATATCGGCGGGCGGAATTCGCGAGAGTCTAGATTCCTCTTTATATAGCTTTGAACTGATAGGCATATCGAAATCTGGGCGATGGGTACACATGTCATCTGATTCGACTTTAGAAATTAAAGATGGTGTTTTACCGGAAGTTGACGCGCGCGCGCCCGAGATAGTTGCCGATATACACGGTTTTTCAGTTGACGGGGTAAAACTCAAGATAGATCTTGTTTTTCCAATTTTGCATGGTCCTTACGGCGAAGACGGAACTATTCAAGGATTTTGCGAGATGGCAAATCTGCCTTATGTAGGTAGCGGAGTTCTCGCTTCGGCAGTTGCGATGGATAAATCATTTGCTAAACCAATTTTTGCGGCAGCCAGAATGAAGGTTGTACCTGGATTTGTAGCAACGCGTGAAGATTGGGAAGCATCGAAAGTCGCGGTGCAATCGCAAGTAGATCAATTGGGTTACCCTGTTTTTGTTAAACCAGCTCGCGGTGGATCAAGTCGCGGTACTCATAAAGTTAAGTGTGCCCAGGAGCTAGCAGCAGCTATAACTGATACCTATACATTTGATCGTAAAGCAATGATCGAAGTTGCAGTAAAGGCGAGAGAGATTGAGTGTGCGGTTTTAGAAATTGATGGCGAAGTGCGAGCCTCGCTGGTTGGTGAGATTAAAATTGGATCTCGTTTTGAGTTTTATGATTTTGAAGCTAAGTATTTAGATGGAGCAACACGTATTGAATTGCCTGCCCAGATTCCAGCAGAGATTAGTGAAGAGATTCGCAATAGCGCAATTCGTGCTTTCAAAGCGTTAGGTTGTAGTGGGTTCGCTCGAGTAGATTTTTTCTATAGCGATAACGGTGAAATTTTTCTCAACGAACTCAACACAGCACCAGGATTTACATCTACTTCGGCTTTCCCAAAAATGTGGGCAGCAAGTGGTGTGGGATTTTCACAAATCATCAACGCGTTGATTGCCAAGGCGCTTACGCGCGAAAATGGAGTATTGGGGAATTAATAGGTAACTGGACAAGTCAAAGTGCGAGTGATGCCTGCGACGGTTTGGACTTTAGAGAGAATGAGACGACCAAATTCTTCCATGCTTGGCGCTTCTGCGCGCATGATGACATCGTAAGGACCGGTGACGCTTTCGGCGAAAGCTACGCCAGCAATTGCCGAAACTGCTTTGGCAACGCTCGATGCTTTCCCGACCTCGGTTTGAATCAAAATGAAGGCTTGTATTGACATTGGATTTCCTTTCGTCGAAGTGCAAACGGTACAGTAGAAAGGCGCAGGTTCACTAGTGGGTTTACAACTCTATTAGGCTTAGCGCTATGAATTTCGATGAGGATCAAATAATCGCAAGCCTTGCGAAGATTTACGGAACATATCGAAGCGGAGTTGAGATTGGAATTGGCGACGATGCTGCCGTTGTCGCATCTAGCGAACGAATCGTTCTGACTACAGATATGGCTATTGAGGGTACTCACTTCAAGTGCGAGTGGAGTAGTGCTTTTGAAATTGGCAGAAAAATCTGTGCAGCTAATCTGGCAGATATTTATGCGATGGGTGGTACTCCTAAATATTTACTAGTTGCACTCTCACTTACCGGAAGTGAGCCCTTGGAATGGATTGAAGAGCTTGCGCTCGGAATTGCCCACGAAGGCAATAGTTGCGGCGTCCAAGTCGTAGGTGGCGATATCGCACGAGGCGAAAATATTGTTATTGCAGCCACTGCAATTGGCGACGCCTCACGCAATATTTCACGGAGTGGCGCAAGAGTAGGCGATGAAATATATATCTCCTCATTACCTGGCTGGTCGGCGGCAGGTTTGTATTTATCGCAACAAGAGCGCGTATTCGAAAGCGATTTGGAGCTCTATGCACTCTCTGAGTTCTCGGTTCCAAGCGTTGATTATCAGAGCGCTATTGCATTTGCCCAGAACCAAGCGAGCGCTATGTGCGATATTAGTGATGCCTTACTGATTCAAGGCCAAGCGTTAGCGCAGGCTTCGCGCGTAGCCCTTGCCATTGACCAGAGCAAGATTGCACGCCACCCTGAGTTTGCTCAACTCCAAGAGCTAGCCCATTCGCATGGGCAAGATGTCTGGCAATGGATTCTTGCGGGGGGCGAAGATCATGTCTTCCTTGCAACAGGAAGAGATCTTGGTGGTTTTCTTATTGGCCAAGTCCAATGCGGTGAGGGTTTACTTGGAGTAGAAATGAAAAAAGCGCCAGAAAGCTGGCGCCACTTCAATTAAAAAAATTAGCGAGTAACTTTTCCTGCCTTAAGACATGAAGTACAGACGTTCTGTCGCTTAGGGGTTCCACCGATCATGGTACGGACGCGTTGGATATTTGGATTCCAACGGCGGCGAGTCTTTACTTGAGAGTGTGAAACGTTATTGCCAAAGCTGGGCCCTTTGCCACAGATATCGCATGTTGCTGCCACAGCGGTACTCCTTAGAGATCTGCCCCGAAGGGCTCGTGCATAAGGGGTAAGGGTAGCAATAGGGGTGCCATAAGCGCTAATCGCCGCTTTACTTCATTATTAGCGAGAGAATATCTCCGTGTCTAACTTTGGGAGCAAATTAGCCGGTGTAGTAGGTGCGCGCACAGCGGTAGTGCTCGAACAGGCCTTGTCGATGCGAACAATTGGCGACCTTTTGCGCCACTATCCACGACGCTATGTTGCTCGTGGGGAGTTATCAGATATCGCAGCCCTGGGCGAAGGCGATGAAGTCACAATTCTTGCGCAAATCTATAGTTCAACCAATCGCGTGATTCCCGGGCGCAGCGGCAACATCCTTGAAGTTGTAGTTACTGATGGAAGTGCAAAGCTATCGTTAACTTTCTTTAACCAAGGTTGGCGCGAGAAGGATTTACGCGTTGGCCGGCAAGGACTTTTCGCTGGGAAAGTAGGAGTATTCAAAGGCAAACGCCAATTAGCTCACCCAGATTATGAATTGATTCCTGATGGTAGCGATGTAGAGCTGGCGGTAGCAGGTTTTGCCGGCAAATACCTGCCGCTTTATAGCGCAACTGCGAAGTTACCTACATGGAAAATTGCACAATGCGTCAGTTTGGCAATCGCTTCGTTGGAGGAGGTAGAAGATTTTCTGCCAGAGGCAATTCGAAGCTCACATGGATATCCAACGCTGGGCGAAGCCCTCGTTCAAGTTCATCAACCCGCTGACCTAGAGAGCGCGCAGCTCGCACGTGAACGTTTAACTTTTGATGAAGCGTTCTTACTGCAATCACTTTTAGTTTTGCGTCGATGTGAGCTACGAAAACTTACTACGAAATCTCGGGCGCCTAGATCTGGCGGGATCCTAGCTGCATTTGATGCTGACCTGCCGTTCGAGTTAACGGCAGGTCAGAAGAGCGTTGCCAGTGAAATCGAAAGTGATTTATCGCATGGATACCCGATGCATCGATTATTTCAAGGCGAAGTTGGCTCGGGGAAAACAGTCATTGCAATTCGCGCAGCCCTGACAGTTGTAGATAGCGGGGGACAAGTGGCTCTGCTTGCCCCTACCGAAGTTCTTGCGGCACAACATTTGCGAACGATTAAAAAATTATTAGGGCCACTAGCTCATGGTGGAATGTTGGGTTCAACCCAAAGCGCTACGCAAGTAACGCTTATCACCGGTTCACAGAGCGCGGCTTCGCGTAAAGAAGCTTTGGCGCTAGCTGCATCAGGTGAAGCCGGCATTGTTATCGGAACACATGCGCTACTAAGTGAAAAAGTTGAATTCCATGATCTGGGTTTAATAATTGTCGATGAGCAGCATCGCTTTGGAGTCGAGCAACGCGATGCGCTTAAGGAGAAAGCAGAGCAACCTCCTCACCTTCTGGTTATGACTGCAACTCCGATCCCAAGAACGGTAGCCATGACAATTTTCGGAGATCTAGATGTTTCAACGCTGCGAGAGCTACCGCTAGGTCGCCAACCAATCAGAACACACCTTATTGCCGTGTTAGAGAAACCAAAATATTTAGAACGCGCTTGGAACCGTATCAGGGAAGAAGTTGCGATGGGTCATCAAGCATACGTAGTTGTACCTCGCATCAGCGCTGGTACTTGTGAGGATGCCGATTTAGATTTTCTCTTTGGTGATCCCGCTGCACCGTTAGCCAGCGTCGAAGAGCTGGCGCCTGCTTTGGCCGCTGGCGCTTTATCGGGGCTCCGTGTTCTCCCATTACACGGACGCCAGAGCGCGGAAGTAAAAGAGGCGACAATGAACGCTTTCACAGCAGGTGAGATCGATGTGCTGGTCTCGACGACTGTTATTGAAGTTGGAGTCGATGTTGCAAATGCAACTGTTATGGTCATTATGGATGCCGATCGTTTTGGCGTTTCACAGCTACATCAATTGCGTGGCCGGGTAGGACGCGGAACTTGCGCTGGCCTATGTTTACTTGTTACTGGCGTACCTACTGGTTCGCCTGCTCGGCAACGGCTAGAAGCAGTGGTGGCAAGTGTTGATGGTTTCGAGCTATCTCGAATTGACTTAGAGCAACGACGTGAAGGCGATGTTCTTGGATCCAGCCAATCTGGGACACGCTCCCATTTACGTTTGTTGCGCGTTTTGCGCGACGAAGATTTAATCGATAGAGCACGGAGTGATGCAGCATCAATTATCGGAAGCGGAGCAGGGTTACGCAACTATCCTTTACTTAAGGCTGAGTTGGACGCTTTGGCGCGCGATGCTGCCATCGGCTTCTTGGATAAGGGTTGAGCTCTAATGCGCATAATCGCTGGAGTTGCGAAAGGTCGGACGCTGGGAGCGCTTGGCGGTGCTACGCGTCCGACATCTGATCGTGCGCGGGAAGGGGTTTTTTCAACAGTAACTTCAGAGTTTGGTGATTTGCATGGCCTTCATGTTTTAGATTTATTTGCAGGTTCTGGTGCGATTGGTTTAGAGGCGCTCTCACGGGGGGCGACCCTGGTACATGCGGTTGAACAAGATTGGCAAGCGCAAGAAACTATTGCGCTAAATTCAGAGTTAGTTAGCAAATCATCTCCTAGTGGAAAATTTCAATCGTATGTAACATCGGCGCAAAAATTTTTGTCGGATTCTGCCCATACTCAATATCATCTTGTTTACATTGATCCCCCTTACGATTTTCCAGATACAGAGTTAGAAGATTTGTTAGCAAAACTCCATGCCGGCTCTTTTCTAAAGAGTGGAGCCTTCATTGCAGTTGAACGGAGAAGAAAGGGCTTGCAATTTACTTGGCCAGCGCCCTATGAAACGGTACGCCAACGCAGATACGCTCTGGCAACCATTTATTATGCTAATTACCAGCCCGATTTTAAGGGCGAGAATGGCTAACTTACGCCCCTCTTGCTAGCGTTGACTCCATGAGACGCGCAGTTTGCCCTGGTTCATTTGATCCGATTACTTATGGACACCTTGACATCATCGAACGCACTTGCGCACACTTCGATCAAGTCGTCGTTGCTGTGTTAGAGAATCGGATAAAAGCTAGCCTTTTTACCGTCGCCGAGCGAATTGAAATGATTGGTGAAAATACTTCAAAGTTTGGCAATGTCATCGTTGACTCTTGGAGCGGGCTACTTGTGGATTATTGCAAACGAAATTCGATTCAAGCCATAGTCAAAGGTCTGCGAGCTGTAACCGATTTTGATTACGAGTTGCAAATGGCTCAAGTGAATTTGCAGGGTTCTGGTGTTGAAACTATGTTGATGGCCACCGCGCCGGCGCATTCGTTTCTCTCATCTTCCATCGTTAAAGAGTTAGCTCACTATGGTGGAGATGTCTCAACGATGGTTCCTTCGAACGTTAACCAAGCTTTAAAAAATCGAGTAGCAGGGATATGAGCCATGGACTCAATTGAAAAATTAATCACGGCAATCACGATGGTTGAAGAGGCGCGTAGCGTTCCACTTTCCGCTTCCTGCGTGGTCCATCGTGGTGAATTGTTAGAAGTTCTAGATGATGCGCGTGCGGCGCTACCGGTGGACCTGGCAGCTGCTCAAACTTTGTTGGCTCAGAAAGAGAGCGTTATCGAAGAAGGTCGCCTCAGCGCTGAAAATTTGATTGCTATTGCGCGGGAAGAAGTTGCGCGAATGGTTGAGCAGACAGCCATTGTTCAATCAGCGCGTGATAAAGGAAAGAGAATTTTAGATGACGCGCGAACTACCGCAGCCGAAGAACGGCTCGAAGTTGAAGAGTACATTGATAGTCGTCTGGCAACGCTAGAGGTTATCCTCAATAAGACAATGGATGCGGTAGCACGAGGGCGGGATCGTTTAGCTGGCGCGCAAGATAAGGATGTTCTTTCTCAACTTGCCAATAAGGAGTAAGGGCCATGGTCCGTCCTGGCGATATTTATAAACTTAACACGCATGAATTGCCACGCCGCGCGGGGGAGTACAAGGAATATCAACTTGATTTAATTGCACCGGAAAAAATGGGCGGGGAATTAATTTCTATCCCAGCGGGAGAAACCATTGCAGTGGATGCTCGCCTTGAATCAGTTACTGAAGGCATCCTCCTTACTGCGCAGGTTTATGCCACTGCGATCGGCGAATGTATCCGTTGTTTAGAGAGAGTTGAAGTCGAAATTGATCGCTCGATTCAGGAGCTTTTTTTCTATGAGAGCAAATCAGAACGCGGAAGCAAGAAGAGAGGTGCCGTTGAAAGCGATGAATTGGAAGTTGACGATGAGCTACATATGGATGGAGATCTCATGGATCTGCAGGCTCCACTCCGTGATGTAATTGTCTTGGCCCTTCCAATCAACCCCCTCTGTAGCCAAGAGTGTGCAGGCCTATGCCCGCAATGTGGAGTGAAATGGTCGCTGCTACCGGAAGAACACGCTCATGAGGTTATCGATCCCCGATGGGCTTCTTTGGGCACTATCAACCTCGATTTTAAGAATTGAGGCATTTCAGGGATACTTATCGCCTTGCGCGAAACGAAAAGCGTGCTCACGATTGGGAGTAACTCGAGATGCCAGTACCAAAGCGAAAAATGTCGCGTTCAAAGACGCGCTCACGCCGTAGCCAGTGGAAAACGACGCCAGCAGCGCTAGGCGCATGCCCATCGTGTGCGCAGCCAAAGTTGCAACACAGTGCATGTCCTACCTGTGGGACTTATAACGGGCGTCAGGTAATAGAGGTCTGATCTGCCATCTATGCTAATTAAACGATTGGGTGTTGAACTAGAACCCTCGTTACTTCAATTGGCGCTTACTCATCG
This sequence comes from Candidatus Planktophila sp., assembly GCA_038905815.1. Classification (GTDB taxonomy): domain Bacteria; phylum Actinomycetota; class Actinomycetes; order Nanopelagicales; family Nanopelagicaceae; genus Planktophila. The sequence goes on from JBCKHN010000012.1 coordinate 11,329, forward strand.
CTCATTTGCATACGAGTCGGGAAATTTCGAAACTAATGAACGGTTAGAGTTTCTAGGCGATTCAGTTCTTGGATTAATTGTTACCGAAGAACTTTATGCTCGCTATCCAGATTTAGATGAGAGTCGTTTATCACCCTTGAGATCTGGCGTAGTAAATATGCGCGCGCTGGCTGATATAGCGCGTGAACTAGAACTTGGAAAACTTATTCGCTTAGGCAGAGGCGAAGAAGTTACGGGTGGGCGAGATAAGAATTCTCTCTTGGCCGATGCACTAGAAGCTTTGATTGGCGCAATCTATTTACAATTTGGTTTTGCTAAGTGTTCTGAAATAGTTAGGGATTTAATTTCATCGACTCTGGAGAGTGCAGTTGCGCGCGGAGCAGGCCTTGATGGAAAAACCGCACTTCAAGAACTTGCTGCAAGCCTTGGGAAAGGTGCACCGGAATATCTCGTTACGGAAACCGGTCCAGATCACGATAAAGATTTCTGCGCTACTGCAATGCTCGCGGGAGTTGCACTCAGCGAAGGAAGCGGTAAGAGCAAGCGTGAAGCCGAACAAGTTGCTGCTCGTAAGGCTTATGAAAGCCTGAAGGAGGCAGAGGCATGAGTTCGTCGTGTTTAGAAAGTAGCCCCTTAAGGCGATAGGTTTACCGTGTGTATTTGAAGAGCATCACCCTCAAGGGCTTTAAGTCCTTTGCCTCTTCCACGACACTGCGCTTTGAATCTGGTATCACGTGCGTGGTGGGTCCAAATGGTTCAGGAAAATCAAATGTGGTAGACGCTCTTACTTGGGTAATGGGCGAGCAAGGTCCGAAATCCTTGCGCGGCGGAAAAATGGAAGATGTTATTTTCGCTGGAACAAGCGCACGTGCCCCGCTGGGTCGAGCGCAAGTTTCATTAACAATTGATAACACCGATGGCGCGCTCCCAATTGAATTTACCGAAGTAACTATTTCGCGCATTCTTTTCCGTAATGGCCAAAGTGAATACCAAATAAACGGTGAAGCAACGAGACTTTTAGATATTCAAGAGCTATTAAGCGACTCCGGAATCGGTCGCGAAATGCACGTAATTGTTGGTCAAGGTCAACTCGATGCGATTTTGATGGCAACCCCAGAAGAGCGTCGAGGTTTAATTGAAGAAGCCGCAGGAGTTTTAAAACACCGCAAGCGCAAAGAAAAAGCGTTACGCAAACTTGACTCCATGCAAGTCAACCTTGCTCGTGTTCAGGACTTAACTGTTGAGTTGCGTCGCCAACTTCGTCCGCTGGGAAAACAAGCCGAAGTTGCTAAGAAAGCGGCGACAATTCAAGCAGATTTACGAGATGCAAAGTTGCGGTTACTTGCCGATGATTATATTTCGCTCTCAAAAACTTTAGATGCTGAAGTTGCAGATGAAAACGCTTTACGTCAACGTCGCTCTGGCGTCGAAAGCGTGTTGGATGCAGTTCGCAAACGCGAAGAAACTCTTGATTTGCAAACTGCCCTTGAAGGTCCGCGCCTTGTTCGAGCGCAAGAGACATATTATCAACTTAACTCACTTCGTGAAAAATTTCGCGGGACGCAAAGTTTGGCGCAAGAGCGTTCACGTTTCTTAGCTGAAGATGCCGATGAAGCGCGATTGACGAGGCGCGACCCAGAGAGCATTGAAGGTGAAGCCCAAACTCATCGCGTTGAAGAGCGTGCACTCCGGCTAGGTGTCATTGAAGCTCAACAAGGGTTATCGCAAACAACGCTAGATCTAGCAAGGGCTGAAACTGCCCTTCGTTTAGATGAAGATAAAATAGCTGCGGCCATGCGCGCGATCGCTGATGCGCGCGAGGGTACTGCACGCCAAGAGGGCCACATTAAATCTTTAGTTGCGCGACTTGATGCGATGACCGAAGAAGTCACTCGCTTAACTAACGCGCGTAATGAAGCTATGAGTCGAGTTGAGAGCGCACATCGCACGTATGTCGGATTCGAGCTAGAAATTGCTACTGCAGATTCAGGTGAAGACGGTCTTGATAGCCAATTTGAAAGTGCAAGACGCGCGCTCGACTTATCAAAATTAGCGCTTGGAGGTTTAGTTGAATCCGAGCGGTCAACTGATCGCGAGAAAAGCGTGATTGAATCTAAGTTAGAGGCAATAAAACTGACTTCACAGAATCGAGTTGGTGGCGCAGCCCTGCTGCGCGATTCACGCGGGGTTAAGATTCTTGGAAGTATCGCCTCTCTAATAGAAATCGATTCTGGTTGGGAAGCTGCCGCTGCCGGTGCGCTCGGAACTCTCGCTGATGCCCTGGTAGTGCGCGACCTTGATACTGCGATTATCGCCCTTACTACTTTAAGAAATGAAAGCCTAGGGCAAGCTGAAGTGCTCGTGTATCAACCTGGTTTACTTACTCACGCTCAAGCGACTCCGGCAGGGCTAAATCCCATCACGGCACATATTCGATCGCATAAAATTGCCGAACTCCTTGAATCGCTATTGGCCGCCACGGTTGTGGTCGACTCCGTACGTAGCGCGCAAGATATTCTTAGGCAACATCCGATGCTAACCGTAGTGACTCGCGAGGGGGATGTAATAACTGCGAACCGTGTTCGAGGGGGATCAAAATCTTCAACTTCTCTCATCGAAATTAAAGCGTTCATCCAAGAGCTAGAACGGAGCTTAATTGACACGACCCATAAGTGCGATCGTTTGCGCTTTGAAATTTCTGCCGCAACGCTCGAAGTTGCTACTTGCCAAAGCGTTCATGATGGAGCCCTTGGAAAGTTAAACGAATTAGATGCGCGTATTGCAGCGCTCACTGAAGCGCTAGCGCTTGCCGGCCAGAACATGAAGTCCGCAACCGCTGAAGTAGAACGCTTAAACGTTTCAATAACCGGAGCGACAAGCGCTCGCTCTCGTGACGAAGAAGAGTTGGTTATTGCTCAGGATCAATTAGGCCAACGAGGTGAAATTGGCGAACCTGATCACACTCATACTGAATTCTTGCGCAATGAAGTATCTAACGCGCGAACTACCGAAGTCGAAGCGCGCCTTGCCGTGCGCACTATTGAAGAACGCGTTGGTTCCGTTGCTGCACGTGCACGCTCGCTAGAAGAGAGCGCTAAGAATGAGCGTGAAGCATCTGAGCGCGTAGTTTCTAGACGTAGCGCACGTGCGCGGGGAGCAGTAATTTCACAAGCAATCGCGCAAGCGGCGTATGAAGTTCTTATTCAGATTGAGCGATCCATTGCGAGAGCATCAACTGAGCGTTCACGCTTAGACGAATCTCGTACCTTGCGCGAAGGCGAAACTCTAACCGTCCGCGCTCGAGGTCGAGAGTTAACTTCTGAGCTAGAGCAATTAACAACGAGTGTGCATCGCGACGAAATTGCTCGCGCAGAACAACGTTTACGCATTGAAAACTTGCAAGCTAAGACCGTTGAAGAATTTGGAATTGATACAACGGTTCTAATTGCCCAATACGGCCCAGATAAAGACGTTCCAACTTTCTTTGAAACTGAAACTGGCGAAATTATTGCAACCGAATTGATTCCATATCGCCGCGATCAACAAGAGAAACGTTTATCCGTGAGCGAACGCTCACTTGCCTTACTAGGAAAAATCAACCCACTTGCACTCGAAGAGTTCACGGCCCTGGAAGAACGTTTGAAATTCTTGGCCGAACAACTCGAGGATTTAAAGAGGAGCAAGAAGGACCTGCTCGAAATTGTCAAAGAGGTTGATGAACGAGTACAGCGAATCTTTATGGAAGCCTATGAAGAGACGGCGCGCCACTTCGAAGATATTTTTGCTCGGCTTTTCCCTGGTGGAGATGGCGCTTTGATATTGACGAATCCGGATGATCCGATCAATAGCGGTGTTGATGTTGAAGCCCGCCCACCTGGTAAGCGAATCAAGCGACTATCGCTACTTTCCGGAGGAGAGAAGGCGTTAGTTGCTATTGCAATGTTGATTGCGATATTTAAAGCCCGCCCAAGTCCCTTCTATGTGCTCGATGAAGTAGAAGCAGCGTTAGATGATGTAAACCTTGGTCGCTTGCTTATCATTTTCGAAGAGCTACGCGCCAGCTCGCAGTTGATCATCATCACCCACCAAAAGCGCACGATGGAAATTGCCGATGCTCTATATGGCGTTACCATGCGTGGGGACGGTGTGACTGAAGTAATTTCTCAACGACTTCGCGAATCAGATGCCAGTTAATGGGGTTCTTCAGCAAAGTCATTTCAAAAATCAAGGGGATCTCTGATTTCAGCTGCGTTGATTGGGAAGAGCTAGAACGCGAATTATTGGAATCAGATTTAGGGCCAAACCTTACTCGCGAATTTATTAGCAAGGCCAAGAAAATTAAAAGCGAGAACGCGGAGCAAGCCCTCAGAGAAATTCTGGCGCCGCCGTTGCATTTGATACTGCCGGCCGCTTGCATAATAAGAGCGACCTCATGGCCGAGCTTGGCAAAGTAAAACGCGTAGTTGAGAAAGTTTTATCGATCGATGAAGTTTTGCTAGTCATTGATGCCACAACGGGACAGAACGGTTTAACGCAAGCCAAACTATTCACGGAGAGCGTTGCTGTTACCGGAATCATCTTGACGAAGTTGGATGGAAGCGCTCGAGGTGGAGTGGCGCTGGCAATTGAGAAAGAGTTAGGAATCCCAATCAAATGGGTAGGCAACGGCGAATCCCAGAGCGATTTCGCCCCATTTGATCCAGAAAGTTATCTTGATGGACTTTTAGCTTAATTTTTTTACATGTTCGTAACAGAAATAGGCGCTTAACGTAACCTAATTGCGGCATCTTCGCCGTATCTCAACGGCGAGAATTGGTATTTACTTCTTCTGAAGGCAGATAATTATGGATTCAATAGTTCTCAACTCCGGCGATACAGCATGGATGTTGGCAAGCACCGCGCTCGTGCTTCTCATGACACCTGGTTTAGCTTTTTTCTATGGCGGCATGGTTCGCACGAAGAGCGTTCTAAATATGATGATGATGTCATTTGTGACAATCGGAATTGTAAGCGTGATATGGGTTATCTACGGCTTTGGATTAGCTTTTGGTTATAAGGCCGATTCGCCTTGGTACGGAGAAATTTCATTCTCTGGTTTAGGTGGGATGGCTAATGACTTAACTAATAATGGTGGCATTTATCCAATTCCAGTTTTAGTTTTTGCAGCTTTTCAATTGATGTTTGCAATTATTACTCCAGCCCTAATTTCTGGTGCCATCGCAGACCGAACCAAATTTATTACTTGGGCGATTTTCGTAACCATTTGGACAACGATTGTTTATTTCCCAGTTGCTCACTGGGTTTTTGCTTTCGGAAATAAAGTTGGCGATACTGTTACTGGAACAGGTTTTCTGGCAGGGAAAGGGTTACAAGATTTTGCTGGAGGAACAGCTGTTCACGTCAATGCGGGTGCAGCAGCGTTGGCTCTCGCCCTAATTCTTGGAAAGCGGGTCGGGTGGCGCAAAGAATCAATGCGACCACATTCATTGCCATTAGTTCTACTTGGTGCCGCCCTGCTCTGGTTTGGGTGGTTTGGTTTTAATGCAGGTTCTGCTCTGGCGGCAAATGGAATTGCCGCTCTAGCGTTATTGAATACGCAAGTTGCAACTGCCGGCGCACTTCTTGGATGGATTCTTGTTGAAAAAATTCGCAGCGGTCATCCAACTTCACTCGGAGCAGCATCAGGGGCTATTTCAGGTTTGGTCGCCATTACTCCAGCATGCGCGTTCGTAGCACCATGGGCAGCGGTAGTTATCGGATTTATTGCTGGAATTCTCTGTTCACTGGCAGTTGGCTTGAAATACAAATTCGGTTTCGATGATTCTCTCGATGTGGTAGGTATTCACCTGGTGGGAGGCATTTGGGGATCTCTCGCTATTGGAATTTTCGGAACAAGCGTTGTTAACAGCGTAGGTTTAGACGGTTTGCTCTACGGTGGAGGTCTGGATCTACTTGGAAAGCAAGCTCTTGGTGTTGGCCTGGTGGCGCTATATTCCTTTACAGTAACTTTAATTCTCGGTTTCATGCTCGAGAAGACCATTGGTTTCCGCGTTAAGCGAGATAATGAAATCGAAGGTATCGATCTGAGAGAACACGCTGAAAGTGCTTATGAAATGAGTGGATCGCCACGCGGAGGTTCTTTCTAATGAAACTAATTACTGCAATTTTGCAACCATTTAAATTCGAAGATGTTAAAAGCGCTTTGCAAGAACACGGAATAAATGGAATGACTGTTTCAGAAGTTAGCGGATTTGGTCGCCAATGCGGACACACTGAGGTCTATCGCGGCGCTGAATACATCGTTGATTTGGTTCCTAAAGTTCGCATCGAAGTTTTAGTTGATGACTCTGAAGCTGATGCTGCAGTTGATGTAATTGTTAAAGCTGCATCTACTGGGTCAATCGGAGATGGCAAAGTATGGATAACAAACGTTGAACAAATAGTTCGTGTCCGCACGGGGGAACGCGGAGTAGATGCCATTTAAGGCATGCGGAGGAGGTCGCGAATAAGTTGCTCCAAACCTTGAAGTAGGATTGCACTCATGTTTGAAACGTTGACTTCGCGATTTAGTGGAGCTTTTAGCGCGTTACGTAGTCGAGGCAAGCTCTCTAGTAGCGATATCGAAGCAGCTTCTGCACAAATTCGCCAAGCCCTCCTTGAATCAGATGTAGCACTTAGCGTTGTCGAAGAATTCGTCGAAACAATTCAGAGCAAATCCAATGAGGTTCTGCCAAAGCTTCAAGCAGGAACAAATCAAGCCCAAGCCATTTTCGACATTGTTAACGCTTCTTTAATCGAAATTCTGGGATGCCGGCAGGGGCGCAGGGGATGGGAGCGCTAGCGATGCCAAAAGCTCAAGCATCGAGCCCAAATAAAAAGAAGTCGAAGTCAGGAAACCCGGCGAAGCGAGCGTTAGAAGAGGGGCGCTAAAGCCGGATTTCTCATCTTGGCACGCTCATGGCAAGATTGGTACCTGTTGATGGGCCCTCTACCCCAACCAACATCCATAATCCACAGTTGGATTGATTGAACGCGCACCCCGCTGCGAGCAATTGATACGGCACACTTTTCAAGGAGCAGAACTTTCTTGGCTACAAAAATTCGCTTAATGCGCATGGGTAAAATTCGCACACCATTTTTCCGCGTTGTTGTTACTGATTCACGTAAGGCCCGCAACGGTCTCTCGATTGAACAAATTGGCCGCTATGTACCAGGAGAAGAACCATCACTAATTGAAATTAATTCAGAACGTGCTCTGTATTGGCTCGGAACAGGGGCCATCCCAACTCCTGCAGTAGAAGTACTTCTTAAAATAACTGGAGATTGGCAGAAACATAAAGGTCTTCCAGGAACTGAAGGCACTCTTCGTGTGGCCGCACCTAAGGTTGGCAAAATCGTTGCTTACGAAGCTGCAGTTAAGCAAGCCATGAATGAACCAAAAGAAGGCGCGACTACTCTTAAGAAGAGAGCACAAGAGAAGTTAACTGCTAAAGCGAATCCAATTGTGGTCGAAGCACCTGTCGTGGCAGCGGTAATTGAAGAAACGCCCCTCAACGAAGCGGTTGCCAAATAACAATGATGGATGAAGCCCTAGCACATTTAATTAAGGGAATCGTCGATAATCCAGACGATGTCATCGTTAAGGAAAAAACACACCGTCGAGGAACAACTCTTGAAGTCCGTGTAAATCCTGAAGATATCGGAAAAGTAATTGGTCGTAACGGCCGCACTGCGAAAGCGCTACGTACTGTGGTAAGCGCGCTGGCAGGCCGCACAATCCGCGTCGATCTCATAGAGACCGACGAGGAACGCTAACTAAAGCCGCGCTATGCGTTTACTCGTGGGACGAATTGGTCGCGCTCACGGAATTCTTGGTGAAGCGACGATTGAAGTCCGCACTGATGATCCGGATCGCCGTTTTATGGTAGGAGCGAAAGTTGAGACGGATAAAGTTGGGGTTCTGACCATTACAACTGGGCGAGTACATAACGGGATTTTACTCCTCGGTTTCGAAGGCATATTCGACCGCAATGGAATCGAAAAGTTAAAAGATACCTTGCTCTACGCCGAAGTAGATATTGATGAACCCAGCGAAAATGAAGATGAGTATCATGTTTTGCAACTCATTGGCTGCGCCGCACATTTGGAAAGCGGTGAATTTTTCGGCGCAATCACTGACGTAATAAATCTTCCAGGTCAAGATTTATTAGTGATAAAAACTGGTGATGGTGAGCGTTTGATTCCTTTTGTTAAGGCGCTAGTTCCAATTGTGGATCTTAAAGGTAAGCGATTAGTTGTTAATCCTCCTCAAATAATCGGTGAAGTCCGATGAAGATCCATGCAGTAACAATTTTCCCCGAGTATTTTGAGCCGCTCAGACTCTCCCTGCTAGGGAAAGCTCAAAATGAAGGTCTGCTCTCGATAGAAATCCATGACTTGCGCGAAAATGCTAAAGATAACCACAGCACCGTTGACGATACGCCTTACGGCGGTGGAGCGGGCATGGTTATGTTGCCAGAGGTTTGGGGTCAAGCCCTTGATCCGCTCATGGTTGAAAATACTGATTTAATCATTTTGACTCCAGCAGGTAAGAAATTTACTCAAGCTATGGCGCAAGAGCTCTCGTTCTCGCAGCGATTAGTTTTTGCATGCGGGCGCTATGAAGGCATCGATGATCGTGTTCGTCAGTTTTATGAAGGCGCTGATTTTCAAAGTAAGAACGTTCGCGTCCATGAGATTTCAATCGGTGATTATGTATTAGGCGGAGGCGAAGTTGCAGCTTTAGTAATGATTGAAGCAATTACAAGGCTGATTCCAGGAGTTCTGGGTAATCCACTCTCGTTGGTGGTCGAGTCACATAATGAAGAAGGCTTTCTTGAGTATCCAAATTTCACAAAACCACAAGTTTGGCGAGATATCGCCGTGCCACAGATTCTTTTGAGCGGTCACCATGGCGAAATAGCAAAGTGGCGTGCAGCTCAAGGCGCAATTAGAGCAAAAAAGAATTTCTAAATTCTCAGCAGTTGCGCAGGATTCTCTGATCTTGAACTTACTTACAGAAGATAACTTGCCCGGCAAAGCAGTTGGGATCGCCCTGGCAGGTGCATACGATTTAGAGCACCACTTCGAGCGCCTCATTGCGCGCGGGCAAGAACCAATCCGTTTAACCAAGTAATATTCCACCATGTCTAAACGCGTTATCTTTATTGAACATGACCATGTAAGCGAAGGCGGGCCGATTTGGAAACGCTTTCAAGAGCGTGGGTATGAAGTCACTCGTTTCAAAATCGTGGATGAGGCAAATTTCAATACTCCCAACGTTAAAATTGAGTGGCCAAATTTTTTAGATTTTGATGTAATAGTCCCGATGGGCGCACCGTGGGGTGCGTGGGAAGATGATCGGATCGGAAATTGGTTGCAACCAGAAATTGAACAACTCCGCGAAGTTCACAATGCCGGTATTCCTATTTTGGGAATCTGTTTCGGCGGGCAATTAATGGCGAGGGCTCTGGGAGGATCTGTCGCGCGTGCGCCAAAAGCTGAACTCGGTTGGTATCTCATTATGAGTGATGATGAGGTTCTGATTCCACGGGGACCTTGGTTTCAATACCATTGGGATCGTTGGCAATTACCACTCGGGGCTACCGAAATTGCACGGACCCCACTTTCTTCGCAAGCTTTCACTTTTGGTCGAACTTTAGCTCTGCAATTTCATCCAGAAATCGACCTAAACGTATTGGATCAATGGTTAGCCATGGATGGCGGATGCCTAGAAGTGGAATCAGAAGGTGTAAATGTAGAAGTTTTACGCGCCCAGACTAAATATGAAGAACCAGATGCAAATCAGCGCGGCTACGATTTAGTAGATCAATTTCTTGACCGAATCGCAACCGCGCCGATTAAACGCGTTTAATTAATTATCTAGCGGAGTTACATATGCTCCCGAAATTCCACCATCAACTAAGAAGTTTGCGGCAGTGATAAAGGAAGAATCATCGCTAGCTAAGAACGCTACAGCTGCAGCAATTTCACTTGCATCTGCAAAACGACCCATTGGAATATGGATTAAGCGACGTGCAGCTCGCGCTTCATCCTTTGCAAAGAGTTCTTGTAAAAGTGGAGTGTTAACTGGTCCAGGGGAGAGAGCGTTCACTCGGATACCTTCACGTGCAAACTGAACGCCAAGTTCTCGACTCATTGACAGTACTCCGCCTTTAGATGCCGTGTATGCAATTTGAGAAGTTGCTGCGCCCATGGTTGCAACGAAAGATGCAGTATTGATAATTGAACCTTTGCCAGCTTTTTGCATGTAGGGAATAACGTATTTGCAGCAAAGAAATACGCTGGTGAGGTTTACTCGGTTAACGCGCTCCCATGTATCCAAACTAGTTGTCAAAATGGAATCATCATCTGGTGGAGAAATTCCTGCGTTATTGAAAGCAATATCGATTCGTCCATATGTGTCAAAGGCAACTTTGTACATATTTTCGACCTCAGCAGAATTGCTCACATCTGCTTTAACGAAAATGCCACCCGTTTCTTGGGCAATTTTTTCGCCACTCTCAGGGTTTGTATCTACGGCAACAATTTTTGCGCCTTCGCTGGCCAAGCGCTTAGCTGTTGCATAACCAATTCCACTTCCAGCCCCTGTAATTACGGCGACGCGTCCTGCAAGACGTTCTAACATGTGCCTACCTTTTTCTACTCTTGAGAGATAAAGACGTTCTTTACCTCTGTAAACGAATCAAGTGCATCTGGACCTAACTCTCGACCAAGACCAGATTGCTTATAACCACCAAATGGTGTCCAGAACCGAACTGATGAATTGGAGTTAACCGAGAGGTTGCCACTCTCAATCGCGCGAGAAACCCGTAGCGCGCGGCCTATATCGCGAGTCCAAATTGAACCGGAGAGGCCATACTCTGAATCATTAGCCATCGAGATCGCGTCTGCCTCATCTTCGAAGGCAAGCACGGAAACTACTGGCCCGAAAACTTCTTCCCGCCATGATCTAGCTTGGGTGTCCTTTGGCATAAGGACCGTTGGTGGCATCCAGTAACCAGCACCACTTGGCGCGCTCCCCGTAAAAGCAATCGGTTCATCTAGATAACTTTGCACAACGTCAAGTTGCTTCTTTGAAATTAGCGGTCCCATTTGCGAGGTGGCCAGAGTGGGGTCTTCGACTCGGAATTTTTTGACTGCAACCTCGAAGGCTTCCATGAATGAATCAAAGACGGAACGTTGAACCAGGATTCGTGAACGCGCGCAGCAATCTTGACCTGCATTATCAAAGACCGCGCCAGGGGCGCAAGCTGCGGCCTTAGCTACATCGCTATCTGCAAAAATAATGTTGGCGCTCTTGCCACCTAACTCAAGAGTTACGCGTTTAACTTGATCTGCGCAACCTGCCATGATGGCTTTTCCGACGCTGGTTGAACCAGTGAAAACTATTTTGCGCACCGCTGGATGTGTGACAAAGCGATTTCCTATAACGCTACCTTTGCCAGGTAAAACGTTAAATACACCTTCAGGAATGCCAGCCAGAAGAGATAATTCACCGATGCGCATTGCTGTTAAAGGTGTGTACTCCGCGGGTTTCAATACCACGGTATTTCCTGCAGCAAGTGCGGGCGCAAAACCCCAAGCGGCAATTGGCATAGGGAAATTCCATGGGACGATAACTCCAACAACGCCAAGAGGCTCTTTGAAAGTTATGTCGATTCCACCAGCTACTGGGATTTGCCGACCGAATAGACGTTCTGGCGCAGCTGAGTAGTACATCAAAGTATTGACGACGTTATCGACTTCCCAGAGCGCATTTCCGCGCGTGTGTCCTGAGTTAACGATTTCAAGAGTTGCTAACTCCTCTTTATGGTCAGCAATCACTTGCGCGAAGTTACGCAGTAGCTTTCCGCGATCTCCAGGAGCAAGGTTCTTCCAACTCTGGAAAGCTTTAGCAGCCTTAGCGATGACGCCATCGGTTGCGGCTAAATCTAAGTGAGCCACATTTCTTACTAACGTTTCGGTGGCAGGGTTAATTACATCGTATGAGGTAGTCACGACTTAAAACCTTTCGAAGTTACGGAAGAGCTCCCAATCAGTTACTGCTTTGCCATAGGCGGCCAATTCAACGCGTGCCATATTTGTATAGTGGGCTTGCACTTCTGCGCCAAAAGTTTCTTTAATCCACGCGCTATTTTCCCAGAGCGCGAGGGCTTCTTGCATGGAAGAAGGTACGCGCGCTGAATCAGATACATAAGCATTTCCAGTAAAAGCTGGCTCTAACTTTAATTTCTTATTAATTCCATCAAGGCCTGCAGCGATTATTCCTGCAACTGCCAAATAAGGATTTACATCTCCACCTGGAATGCGATTTTCTAAACGCAGACCTTGTCCATGGCCAACTAGACGATAGGCACAAGTACGGTTATCGCGTCCCCAACGAATTGCAGTTGGCGCGAATGATCCAGGCACATAGCGTTTATATGAGTTGATATTTGGTGCAAAGAGTATGGAAAGTTCGCGCATATGTGCCAGCTGACCAGCAATAAATTGGCGACCCAATTCGCTCATTCCGTGTTCTTTATCGGATTCATCAACCATAACTAATTCATCATTCAGACCGCGGAAGGAGAGATGAATATGGGAAGAGTTGCCTTCTTTCTCGTTTGGCTTGGCCATGAAGGTAAGTGCATAACCTTCCTGGGCTGCAATTTCCTTTGCGCCATTTTTATAAATCACATGGCTATCGCAGTTAGACAAGGCATCGGAGTATTTGAAAGCAATCTCATGTTGACCAAAATTACATTCACCTTTAACTGATTCTACAATTAGCCCAGCACCCTGCATTCCTAACCGGATTCGGCGCAAGAGTGGTTCAACGCGGGAGCCACCCATGATGGAATAATCAACGTTGTATTGGTTGGCCGGCGTTAAATCACGATATGCCTTGTTCCATGCTTCCTCGTATGTATCAGTAAACAATACGAATTCAAGTTCGGTACCGCACATAGCTTTCATGCCAGCATCCTTTAGAGCTGCAATCTGTTTTCGCAAAATTTGTCGCGGTGATGCAACAACATCGGTGTGATCTAGCCACTTAACATCAGCGAGCACCATTGCTGCCCCTTCTTGCCAAGGAATTAATCGCAGCGTATTTAAATCGGGGATAAGTGCGAAATCGCTATAGCCACGCTCCCATGATGACATTTCATAACCTTGCACAGTATTCATATCTACATCTACAGCGAGCAAATAATTACAACCTTCGGTGCCATGTTTTAAAACTTCATCAATGAAAAATTGACCATGGATTCGCTTTCCTGTCAGGCGCCCTTGCATATCGGTCAGTGCAACTACTACCGTGTCGATAGTGCCATTCTTAACTGCCTCTTTAAGTGCATCAACGCTCAGCGCTGGTGTTACGGTATCCATTGTGAAACCTTTCTTAGGTTAATTCCTAGAGCTTATCTTGCCAAAAAAACTCTCGCTTGCATACCTGCAAAGATGAGCGCTAACCCTTATTACGCCTTTATTGCCAAGTTATTCGGATCGTGCAGTGGTTGGTTAGCGATTCTTCCCGTGTGCCAGTTACCAAAAAATTCAATCTCGACTTCGGTTCCAAAATTTGCATGCTCTATTGGTAAATATGCATACCCAATTGCTTTCCCAATTGTATAACCCTGTCCGCCACTTTTAACTCGCCCAATAATCTGGCCATCTCTGCGAATTGGTTCATTTCCAAGGGGAACTTGCCTAATGTCATCAAAAACGACGGCAACTAATTTTCGTTTCGGAGTAAATTTTGTTAATGCATCTTTGCCCATGAAATTATTTTTTGTCATATCAACTGCAAAATCCAAACCTGCTTCAAATGGGCAAGTTTCGCTATTAATTTCACCCGCCCATGCCCGATAACCTTTTTCCAATCGAAGTGATTCGATCGCTTTATAGCCACATGGTGCTAGACCCATTGGGCTACCCGCAGCAATAAGGGCCTCCCATACTTTTAGACCATCGGAAACGGGCAGATATATTTCATATCCAAGCTCGCCCACATAAGTGATGCGAGTAAGACGCACATTACTTTGGGCCAATTCGATTTCGCGAGAGCGCATAAAGGGAAATGCTTTATGTCCTAACTCTGCCTTGGTTAGAGTTTCCAAAATTTGTCGAGATTTAGGTCCCCAAATTCCAAAGCAAGCTAACTCTGAAGTTACATCGCGCATTTGGAGTTCGCTAAAATTATTTTCGCGCGCCATTTTGCGCAACCAATTTAAGTCATGAGTAGCAAAAGCAGTTCCAGTAACAATGAAAAATTCAGACTCACCTGTTTGCGTTACGGTGTAATCGGATTCAATTCCGCCGCGTGAATTTAGGGCTTGTGTATAGCTGGTGCGACCTACGCCTCGCACCACGTTATTTGCGCAGACGAAATTGAGAAATTCTGGCGCTCTTGAACCACTTATAATAAATTTAGCAAAACTTGACTCATCAAATAATCCAGCAGCACTGCGCGTTGCATGATGTTCAACCATTACAGCCGGTGACCAATGATTTCCGGCCCAACCATAGGGGCGCAATTTGTCATCTCCTATATGAGTTTTGTAGAAATTCACGCGCTCCCAGCCGGATTTTTCGCCAAAGACTGCGCCCTTATTCTTATGCCATTGATAAACCGGAGATGTCTTTAGCGGGCGCCCTGATTGGCGTTCTTCACCGGGGTAGTGAATGTCGTAATACTCTTCATAATTTTCTTTAATGCGTTTTAGCGTGTAATCCGGTGATTTATATGAGTCGCCAAAGCGATTGATATCCATATGCCACAAATCCATGGTTGGTTCACCTGCAACGATCCATTCGGCCATTACTTTTCCAATTCCGCCTGCCCCTGCAATTCCGTGGGCGCAAAAACCTGCAGCAACATAAAAGCCACCAATTTGCGTCTCGCCTAAGCAAAATTCGTTATCGGGCGTAAAACCTTCAGGTCCATTGATGAAACTCTTAATTCCAAGTTCATTGATCCGTGGCACGCGTTTGAGCGAATTTGCTGCAATTTCTTCGAATCGATCCCAATCCTCTGGCAAGAGTTGGTTATTGAAATTTGCTGGGATTTCATCATAAGAATTAAAATCCGCCGTCCAAGCTTTTGAATTTCGTTCGTATCCACCCATGAGCAAACCTTGAACTTCTTGTCGGAAATAAATTAAATTATCTGGATCACGCAGTGAGGGCAATAGCGGGGCGGTTGGATCTAGGAAATTATCGGTGATCATGTATTGGTGGCTCATTGGAACAATTGGAATACGTACATCGAGCATGCGAGCAATTTCTGGTGCGAAAATTCCACCACAGTTAACGACGATCTCACATTCAATGTCGCCTTTCTCTGTTATCACTTTAGAGACGCGTCCATCTTTGGTTTCAATATTCAAAACGCGTGTGTGGGTTAGAATCGTGGCACCGCTTTTGCGTGCGCCATTTGCCAGCGCCATGGCTAATTGCGATGGATCAACTTGTCCATCAGTTGCCATATAACAAGCACCAACTACGCCCTTTAAGTCGATGAGCGGGAAAAGATCTTGTGCCTCTCGTGGCGAAATCTCTTTAAGGTCTAAATTAAAAGTTCGAGCCCAACCAATCTGACGGCGAATTTCTTCCATTCGTTCTGGCGATGAAGCCAATTTAATACTTCCGCATTCTCGCCAACTCGGTGGAGTCTCAGTTTTTTCTAACTGCCGATAGAGATCAACCGAATGCATATTCATCTTGGTAAGTGTTGGGTCCGCGCGTAATTGACCGACTAAGCCGGCCGAGTGGAAAGTCGACCCGCTGGTAAGTTCGTTGCGGTCAAGGAGGGCTACATCACGTTCGCCCATTTGGGTCAAATGATAGGCAACGGATGTTCCACCAACTCCGCCACCGATTATTACTATTCGTGCGCGGGTTGGAACCTTACTTTCAGGCATTCTTCAACTGTATCCTATTGAGGTGAATAAAACCGAGCGCGAGTTAGAGCTTCTTTTCGGAGATCTCCTAAATCAAGTTCCGCGTTTACTTTCCAGAACCTCAATATCTGAACTCTCAGGCGGTTTGACCAATCGAAACCTTTTGGTTGAAACAAACTCTGGTAAATATGTGGCGCGCATCTCAAGTAATGATTCATCGCTCTTATCAATTGATCGAGATGCAGAATATGAGAACTCGAAACGAGCGGCCGAAAATAATATTGGAGCGCCAGTCTTTGATTATCTTGCTGGGCAAGGTTTACTTGTAATTGGTTATCTGCCTGGTCGAACTTGTAGCGCCGAAGATGTATCGCAAAATCTAGGCCGCGTAGCTCAGAGTTTACGAACTTTGCATTCGAGTGAGAAGTTTGTTAGTGATTTCAATATGTTTGATGTTCAGCAGAGATATTTAAAGTTAGTGCAAGAGCGCAACTTCAGAATGCCCAATGGATACCTTGAATATGCTGGCCATGTAGCGCGCATGCAAAGGGCCTTGAAGGTTCTCGATGAGGGAAGCGTTCCGTGTAATAACGATTTATTACCGGGAAACTTTATAGATGACGGTGATAAAATTTGGCTCATCGATTATGAATACTCAGGAAATAATGATGCCTGTTTTGAATTAGGCAATATTTGGGCCGAAGCTTTTCTAGATTTGGAAAAGTTAGAAGAACTGGTCACTGCTTATTACGGGGTATCGAGACCTGAAAAATTTGCACGGGCTTGGCTTTACGCCCAGCTGGCAAAGTACGGCTGGACCTTATGGGCCTCGATCCAGAACTCCGTTTCAACCCTAGACTTCGATTTTTGGGAATGGGGCGCTAGAAAATACGAAGACGCGCAAAGCGCTTTCAGTAGCGCTCTTTTTGAGGAAGCGTTGGAACAAGTTACTTCGGCAAAGCAGATATAAATTCATTAGAAACCCTTTGAATATCCTTCCCTGATTTGCAATTTTGGGGCACTATAGGCACTAACACGGGCGTTGGCTAGGCTCCACAATCTCCGTGAGCACGGATAGCGCCAAAACATATTCGGAGCCAATACTTGGGGGGGGACTATGAGCAAGCAATCCGGAGTTACCTACACTAAGGTCGATCAGGCCTACTTCGATAAACGTGGACTGCGCCGCTATGCCGGGGTCTGGTCGCTATGGGCGCTGGGAGTGGGCGCGGTTATTTCCGGCCATTTCTCGGGCTGGAATCTGGGTCTGGCCAACGGCTGGGGCAGCATGCTGATCGCCGCAATCGCCATCGCGGTGATGTACCTGGGCCTGACCTTTTCGCTCGCCGAAATGTCGCCGGCGCTGCCGCATACCGGTGGTGCTTACTCATTTGCGCGTAGCACCATGGGTCCTTGGGGCGGCTATATCACTGGACTGGCCGAAAACGTCATGTATGTGCTGACACCAGCGGTGATCGTATTCTTCATCGGCAGTTACATGGGCAGCATCTTCGACACCCCCGCCAATCTTCAGCCGCTCTGGTGGATCGGTTTTTACCTGATGTTTGTGGGCCTGAACATCCTAGGCGTGGAGCAGTCGCTCAAGATTGCGGTGGTGATAACCGTGCTGGCGCTGGCCTGTCTGGTGGTCTTCTGGGTGAGTGCCCTGCCCAACATGGACTTCAGCCGCTGGGCGATGGATGTCGGTCCGGACGGCGTCAAACTTGCAGAGGGCGGCGGCCCGTTTCTACCGCTGGGCTGGGCCGGCGTACTGTCGGCGCTGCCGTTCGCGGTCTGGTTGTTCCTGGCCATCGAGCAATTGCCGCTGACGGCTGAGGAGTCGATCGATGTAAAGCGCGACATGCCCAGGGGCATTATCTGGGGCATGTGCACACTGATTGTCTCGGCGCTGATGATTCTCTGGCTGAATCCGGCCGTGATCGGCGTTGGTTCGCATGCGCTCGGGCAGTCGGGCGAACCGCTGCTGGACGGCTTCAAGGCCATCTACGGCGAGGACTTCGCCCGCGGTCTGGCGCTGGTCGCAGTGCTGGGCTTGGTCGCCAGTTTCCACACGATTATCTTCGCCAAGGGTCGGCAGATTTATTCGCTTAGCCGAGCCGGCTATTTCCCGCAGTTCCTCTCGGTCACCCACGGTAAGCGGAAAACCCCGTACGTGGCGATGGTGATGGGCAGCGCGCTAGGGCTGACGGTGATGTTGCTGCTCTGGTTCGGCTTGGGCGAGTCACGCGGCGGCATCGCCATCGGCGGCATGCTGCTGAACATGGCGGTCTTTGGTGCGATGTTCTCCTACTTCTTGCAAGCGCTCTCGTTCATCCTGTTGCGCAAGAAGATGCCGGATATCGATCGGCCGTACCGCAGCCCGCTGGGTATCGCCGGAGCGGTGCTGACCATGATCATCGCCGCCGTAACGCTCTACGTCCAACTCACCGGCGACCCGGCCTATACCCGGGGCGTGCTCTGGGTGGCCGGCTGGTTCGCCGTCGGCATTATCTACTTCGTGTTGGTCAGTCGCCATCGGCTGGTCCTGTCGCCAGAGGAGAAGTTCGCGACGGAGCACAGCGAGAAAGGCACAGCCTGAGTCGTATTGCACTGGGGCCGCGATCCTCTGGTCGCGGCCTCGGCTATCCGACGAGCAGTGAGTTGACCTGTCAAGCAATACGATTGCCCCAATGTGCAGATTGATGGGCTACGTCACGGAAGATAAGACCACTTTCGACGCTTTAGTCGGAGCTGGTTTTGACGAGTTTGTACAACTTTCATCCGTTCACTGCGATGGTTGGGGAATTGCATCGATTGATCGTGGTCAAAACGTGGCTACTCTCGATCGCGCACCAGAGAGGGCAGTAAATAGTGAAAACTTTTCGAAAGCTCTGCAGAAAACTAAAACTGATGGTTCACTTCTTCACTTGCGTTGGGCAACTAAAGGTTTGCCAATAAGCGAAAATAATACGCACCCTTTCGTTTATCAAGGCTTTTCCTTCATTCATAACGGAACAATTTCTCCGACTGGTGCAATGGATGCCTTTATAGATCCAAAATTCACTCACCTGATTGAAGGCGAGACCGATAGCGAGAGATATTTCTTTTTTCTACTTACCTCTATTGAAAAGTTAGGTCTGCTTGAAGGGGTGAAAGCTGGCGTTAACCAAATTCGCCAGAGTATGGATTACTCAAGCATCAATGCAATGGTCATGAACGAAAATTTTTACGTTGTAATTTGCGAACACCACCCAGAGCGCCGTCCTGATTGGGCGCCGTCTGATTATTACGAGTTGAAATATCGCAGAGATGAAGCTGGGGTTCTGGTTGCTTCAACTGGCTGGAACCAACCTAACTGGGAAACCTTGCCAAATCATCATCTTCTCTCCGTGGATCGTGCCACCTTTGAAGTAGCGGTCTCCTCGCTCTAACAGAACCATTACGATTATCGTCATGAGGCGCACATATTCAGTCATAACATATGGCTGTCAAATGAATATGCATGATTCAGAGCGAATTAGCGGTCTCTTAGATGAGGCCGGTTTTCTTCCAGTTGCCCCTGGAGTTCAAGCCGATATCGTTGTTTTTAATACCTGCGCAGTCCGCGAGAATGCCGATAACAAGTTATATGGGAATTTGAGTTTCTTGGCACCCATAAAGAAAGCTAATCCATCTATGCAGATTGCCGTGGGAGGTTGCTTAGCCCAGAAAGATCAAGGCGAAATTCTTAAGAGAGCCCCCTATGTGGACGTGGTTTTTGGCACCCATAACATAGGTTCGCTTCCAGTCTTATTAGAGCGAGCCCGCATTGAAGAAGCTTCGCAAATCGAAATTCTGGAAGCGTTAGAGCATTTCCCATCAACTTTACCCGCCCGCCGGAGCTCTGCATTTTCAGCTTGGGTATCGATTTCAGTAGGTTGTAACAACAGATGTACTTTCTGCATAGTTCCAACTTTGCGAGGAATTGAAAAAGATCGAAACGCGGCTGATATATTGCAGGAAATTAATATGTTAGTAAATCAAGGCGTTATCGAAATTACTCTCCTGGGACAGAATGTAAACGCGTATGGCGTGGATTTTGGAGATCGCCATGCTTTTGCGAATTTGCTGCGCAGTTGCGGAGAAATTGATGGTCTTGAGCGCGTGCGTTTTATCTCTCCTCACCCACGAGATTTCACTGACGATGTAATCGATGTAATGGCACAGACGCCAAATGTAATGCCACATTTACATATGCCGTTGCAATCTGGTTCAAATCGGATTCTGCAAAATATGCGTCGTTCGTATCGCACCGACCGTTACTTAAAAATTCTAGATCGCGTTCGAGCGGCAATGCCAGAAGCTACGATTACCACCGACATCATTGTCGGTTTCCCAGGGGAGACCGAAGAAGATTTCCAAGCCACTCTTGATGTGTGTACAGAGGCGCGTTTTACTTCGGCTTATACATATCAATATTCAATTAGAGCGGGGACTCCGGCAGCGGTTATGCCTGACCAAGTACCTGCTGCCATTGTTGGCGATCGATATACACGTCTGCACGAACATCAACAGAATATTTCTCTTATCGTAAACCAAGAAGCCATTGGTCGCACCATGCAAGTGATGGTGGCAGATGGCGAAGGGCGGCGAGATTGGGCCCTTGCGCGCATGACGGGACGGAGCGAAGATTTTCGACTTGTACATTTTGCAAGTGAAAGCGCAGCCCGGGCAGGTGATGTGCTAGAAGTTAAGATCACCGATGCGTCTGCGCACTACTTGATTGGTGATGTGCTCTCTCTCCGTGCAACTCGCGGGGGAGATGCTCATCAATTACGGAATGAAGTCCGCGGACCAGAACCAATTCTCCTGGGGATACCTCAATTTTCGAGATGAGCATTTTTGTAATTTGTGGCGCAACGGCAACTGGAAAAAGTGAGCTAGCGCTGGAATTGGCCGAAGAGATTAAAGCGGAAATCATCAACGCAGATTCGATGCAGCTTTATAGAGGTATGGATATTGGAACCGCCAAAGTACCGCCAGATCAACGGAGAGGGATTTCTCATCATGGGCTAGATCTGCTAGAGGTCAATGAAGATTCAACGGTGGCTTGGTATCAAAGCTTTGCGCGTGAGAAGATTTCAGAGATAGGCAACCGTGGTGCCCATGTTCTCATCGTTGGCGGAACTGGTCTCTATATAAAAGCGATTTTGGATGACTTAAATTTTCCAGATACTAATCCTGAAATTAGGGGCGCCCTGACTGCGGAAGCAGAAAAGTTAGGTATCGATGTACTTTTCCAACGGTTAGCGAAGCTAGATCCAGCTGCGGCGCTAGCCATTGATCGGGCAAATGTGCGCCGAGTTATTCGAGCTTTGGAAGTTATTGAAATAACTGG
>JBCKHN010000013.1:0-31539 GCA_038905815.1 Candidatus Planktophila sp.
AACAGGGACAGCAGGTGCAAATGGAATTAACGGAGTGGCAGGTTCGTCCGGACCGGCTGGACCAACAGGTTCGCAAGGGTTAGTTGGTTTAACTGGGGCGACAGGAACGGCAGGTGCCAATGGAGGCGCAGGCGCTACCGGTGGCACAGGATCGCAAGGACTCATCGGTGCAACAGGATCGCAAGGACTCATCGGCGCTACCGGTGCTAATGGAGGCCCAGGCGCTACCGGTGCTAATGGAGGCCCAGGCGCTACCGGTGGCACAGGTCCGCAAGGCGCAACAGGGTCGCAAGGTTTAACCGGTGCTAATGGAGGCCCAGGCGCTACCGGTGGCACAGGATCGCAAGGCGCAACAGGATCGCAAGGCGCAACAGGGTCGCAAGGTGCAACCGGTGCTAATGGAGGCGTAGGCGCTAATGGTGGCGCAGGTCAGCAAGGTTCAATTGGAAACACCGGATCCACCGGAAACACCGGAAACACCGGATCCACCGGAAACACCGGAAACACCGGATCCACCGGATCCACCGGAAACACCGGACCCACCGGCAACACCGGCAACACCGGACCCTCTAATGTTTATTCTGGGGCAATAACTTTTTCAGGCAATCAAATTTTAGGTTCACTCGGTGCATCGAAGTCTTCTACTGCATTCGGTTCGTTTGCTGCTAACAAGAGTTACTTGGTTAGGTATTACATAACTACTTACGAACTACCGACATTAATGAATTTATATCCGTATCCCGTTTCAACTGTTGCGACGTTCACTGGAGCTACTCCAACATTTGTTCATAGGTATTTCGTCGCAAACGGCACTGATTGGAATAACGGAAACGAAAAGCCAACGGTAACGATTGTTGGTGAAATAGCAATCGATGGTCAATTGGCGGCAGCACCCTTTGAATTGCAAATAACAGTTTCTATAGGTGTTGCGTCTGCCACCGGTATGTATGTTTCAGGGCAATATTTCTCACAATTAGTCGGTGCGGTTGGATAAAAATACTTTGGAGCGGGTGACCGGGATCGAACCGGCATGGCCAGCTTGGAAGGCTGAGGCTCTACCATTGAGCTACACCCGCAAGGATGTATGCGCTGAGGATATACGCTCAGTATGAGAAGTGGAAAATCTCCTCTAGACTTCCCACTTACGTCGCGGGGCGTAGCGTAGTGGCTAGCGCGCCTGCTTTGGGAGCAGGAGACCGGAGGTTCGAATCCTCTCGCCCCGACCAGATCTCTTTCTAACCGCTTGGCCTTTGTCACCGATGATCAAGAAGGAGCACTTGTGAAGAGCACTGTCGAGACACTTTCTCCAACTCGAGTACGCCTTGATATTGAGGTGGCATTTGTTGAACTCGATACGCATATTGCTGGCGCATATAAGAAAATAGCAATGAAAGTAAATGTTCCCGGATTTAGAAAAGGCAAGGTTCCACCAGCCATGATCGACCAGCGTGTTGGTCGTGGGGCTGTTATGGATGAAGCAATTAATTCAGCGCTTCCTGTTTTCTACGGCGATGCTGCGCGTGAGCATTCAGTATTAGTAATAGGGCGACCTGTTGTAGATATTAAAGAATTCGTTGATGGTGAAAAACTGACTTTCACCGTTGAAGTCGATGTTCGCCCAGAAGTTGTTCTCCCAGATTTTTCAACGCTCGAAGTTACAGTCGATGATGCTGTTGTGACGGATACTGATATTGACGAGCAAGTTGAATCATTGCGCGTTCGCTTCGGAACTCTCAACACTGTTGAGCGCGTTGTTGTGCAAGGTGATTTTGTGACGCTTGACTTGAGCGCTCGTATTAATGGAGAAGAAGTTGATGCTGGGCAAGCCAACGATATTTCTTATGAAGTTGGTTCAAATCGGATGATTGATGGTCTTGATGAAGTCTTAATCGGCATGAACGCAGGGGAGAGTAAGAAATTTGATGCTCAACTGGCTGGACAACAAGAGGGTGAATCAGGCAACGTTGAGGTCACTGTTAAGGCAGTTAAAGAACGCGAACTGCCACCTTTAGATGATGCTTTTGCAAAGCTGGGTTCTGAGTTCGACACTCTTGCTGAACTCCGTGCAGATGTGGCAACTCGTTTGGATCGCGTTAAGAAAATGGCGCAAGGAACTCAAGCACGTAATCGTCTTGTTGAGAAGTTACTTTCAGATTTAGATATTCCAGTTCCAGAGTCTTTGGTTGAAGAGGAAGTTAACCACCACCTTGAAGGCGAAGGGCGTATGGATGATGCTGAACATCGCGCAGAGCTCGATGGCCAAGTTCGCTCATCGTTAAAGTCAGATTTCTTACTTGATGCAATTGTTAAAGCCGAAAGCGTTCAAGTCAATGAGATGGAACTTACTGAGTACTTAGTTCGTACATCTCAACGCTATGGAATGGCCCCAGAGAAATTCGCGGAAGAGTTGCAAAAAGCGGGTCGAATATCTCAACTTGTTGCTGACGTAACGCGTGCAAAAGCGCTCGCTAGCATCTTGGGTCGAGTCAAAGTAAGGGACGCGTCTGGCAGCGCCGTTGATCTCGAAGCTTTGCGCCCTAAGTCAGAGGTTACGCCAGTCGAATAAAGGCTTGCGCCCTGAGCGAACATATGGGCAAATAGGCGTTTTTGGAGTTATTCGGGAAGCAATTCTCTTCGGAGATTGTTAAGGTCACTACAGGTAAAAACAATCAGGAGGATAGACGTGGATTTTCTTAACCCGCAGGCAGCCGAAGTTGTGGCTCGCGCAACTCAATCCAGTTCAGGTGGATTAGACGATCAGGTCTATACCCGTTTGCTCCGTGAGCGAATCATCTTCCTAGGTTCAGTTCTTGAAGACTCAATGGCAAATGCAATTTGCGCGCAGATTTTATTGCTAGCCGCAGAAGATCCAATTAAAGATATTTATCTTTATGTAAATTCACCTGGAGGTTCAGTCACTGCAGGTATGGCTATTTATGACACGATGCAATATGTACAAAATGATGTGGCAACTGTTGGAATGGGTCTTGCTGCTTCAATGGGTCAGTTCTTATTATGTGCAGGGGCTGCGGGCAAGCGTTATGCCTTGCCTCATGCGCGCATCATGATGCACCAACCATCAAGTGGAATCGGTGGAACTGCAACGGATATTAAAATTCAAGCAGAACAAATTAGTTTTACTAAGAAGAAGATGGCCGAATTAATTGCCCATCACACTGGTCAAACTTTAGAAACGATTACTTTAGATTCAGATCGCGATCGTTGGTTCACTGCTGATGCAGCGAAAGAGTACGGTTTCGTAGATCATGTGGTTCGCTCTGCTGGTCAAGTATCTGGAAAGGGTGGCACAGCATGATGAATGAATTTAGCCGTGTTAACGAAATTACGAGCCGCTATGTTCTTCCGACAATTGAAGAGAAAACAGCTTACGGTTTTAAGCGTTTAGATCCTTATACAAAGTTATTCGAAGAGCGCATCATTTTCATGGGCCAACCAATCGATGACACCGTTGCAAACGATGTGATGGCGCAGTTATTGACTTTGGAATCCATGGATCCAGACCGCGACATCATGATTTACATCAACTCACCGGGTGGATCATTTACTGCGCTAACCGCGATTTATGACACTATGCAATTCGTACGGCCTGATGTTTCAACTATTTGTTTAGGCCAAGCAGCCTCCGCCGCCGCCGTTATCCTTGCCGGTGGAGCTAAAGGAAAGCGCTACGCTCTCGAGCATTCACGAATTTTGATTCACCAGCCTTCATCAGAAGGTGGTGGACAAGCCTCCGATATTGAAATTCAAGCACGTGAAATCATGCGTATGCGTGCGCTGCTTGAACAGTTAATCGAACGTCACTCAACTCGAAGCGCTGCTGATATCTCAATGGATATCGAGCGCGACAAGATTCTTACCGCAGCAGAAGCTGTTGAGTATGGCCTGATTGATCAAGTCCTAGCCACGCGTAAGGCAAAGCCTGCTAAATAAAACGGCAAAACCTAAAAATTATTCTGAGAGCGAACAACCTCAAGCGTAAATAACCTGACGTAACGCGCTCAAAGTATCTACTCTTAACCTTTAGAAGTTCCAATATTCCCCAACTGGGAACTTAAAGGAGTGCCATGACCCGCATCGGCGAGAGTAGCGATCTGCTGAAGTGTTCTTTCTGTGGTAAAACACAGAAACAAGTCAAGAAATTAATTGCAGGTCCCGGTGTTTATATCTGCGATGAATGTATCGAACTCTGTAATGAAATTATCGTCGAGGAACTTTCTGAAGCTTCTTCGCTCGGTCTAACCGAACTTCTAAAACCACAAGAAATTTTTGAATTTCTTGACCAATATGTAATCGGCCAAGACCGCGCAAAAAAATCGCTCTCGGTTGCTGTCTATAACCACTACAAGCGAGTACGAAGTGGAGATACAAAAGACCACGATGCCGTTGAACTTGCAAAGAGCAACATATTGCTGCTTGGCCCAACTGGTTGCGGTAAAACGCTGATGGCACAAACACTTGCCCGCATGCTCAATGTTCCCTTTGCTATCGCCGATGCAACTGCGCTGACTGAAGCGGGATATGTAGGGGAAGATGTTGAAAACATTTTGCTTAAACTTCTTCAAGCCGCTGATTACGACGTTAAGAAAGCAGAGACTGGAATTATCTATATCGATGAAATCGATAAAGTTGCGCGCAAGTCAGAGAATCCTTCTATTACTCGCGATGTTTCAGGTGAAGGTGTTCAACAAGCTCTACTAAAAATTCTAGAAGGTACTGTTGCTTCGGTTCCACCACAAGGCGGACGCAAGCACCCCCATCAAGAATTCATTCAAATCGATACAACAAATGTCCTCTTTATCGTTGGCGGAGCATTTTCTGGCCTTGAAAAGATTATAGAAAGCCGGAGCGGTTCAGCAGGCGTTGGGTTTAACGCAACTTTGCAAACCGCCGAAGATAAAAACCGTAAAGATATTTTCGCTGGAGTAATGCCAGAGGACTTATTGAAATTTGGAATGATTCCTGAATTTATTGGGCGCCTTCCAATCATCACAAGCGTTGAGAATCTAGATAAGCCTGCGTTGATACAAATTTTGACTGAACCAAAGAACGCCCTGGTAAAGCAATATCAGCGTCTTTTTGATCTCGATAATGTGGAGCTTGAATTTGAGAGCGAAGCCCTAGATGCAATCGCCGAACTTGCGATGAAACGTGGCACGGGGGCCCGTGGGCTTCGTGCAATTCTTGAATCGACTCTCTTATCGGTGATGTATGAAGTTCCAAGTCGTGGCGATATTGCAAAGGTCCTTATTACCAAAGCCTGCATTGCAGATGGGACGTTGCCAACATTTACTCAACGCACTGGCGATATTCCAAAGCGTCAACTAGGCCAGAAAGGTATAGAGAAGAAGAGCGCGTAATCTAGACTTCTCGCTATGTCCCAGCCCAATCGCGAACTCGCTTCGACCTTTACACCGGCCGAAATCGAAGCTCCACTCTATGAGAAGTGGATTGCTGCTGGCTACTTCACCCCAGATGCCAATTCGAACAAAGAACCTTTCACTATCGTTATTCCGCCTCCCAATGTCACGGGTAGTTTGCATATTGGCCACGCGCTAGAGCACACCTTGCAAGACGCTCTCATTCGCATGAAACGCATGAAAGGTTTTGAAACGCTCTGGTTGCCAGGAATGGACCACGCTGGAATCGCAACACAGAACGTGGTTGAAAAACAATTAACTGCCCAAGGCTTCTCTCGCCATGATTTAGGTCGCGAAGAATTTGTTAAGAAAGTTTGGGAATGGAAAGGCGAATCTGGCGGCGCAATTCTTGAACAGATGCGCCGTTTGGGAGATAGCGTCGATTGGTCGCGCGAGCGCTTCACAATGGATGCAGGGCTATCAACGGCTGTTCTTACAATCTTTAAGAAACTCTACGATGCTGGATTCATCTATCGCGCAGAACGCATCATTAATTGGTGTCCGTGTTGTTTAACTGCGCTCTCTGATATTGAAGTCGAACATAGCGATGATGAAGGCGAGTTTGTTTCAGTTCGCTACGGTGATGGGGATATGAGTATCACGGTTGCAACTACTCGACCAGAGACAATGCTGGGTGATGGGGCAGTGGCAGTTCATCCAGATGATCCGCGCTATAAAGAGATGATTGGTAAAACGGTTCTTCTTCCACTCGTTAACCGCATGATTCCCATAATTGCCGATGAACTTGTAGATCCTGATTTCGGAACAGGCGCGGTTAAAGTTACCGCAGCACATGATCCAAATGACTTTGAGATGGCTATTCGCCATAACGTTCCTTTTATTGTGATTATGAATGAATACGGTGTGATGGCTGGTACAGGGACCGAATTCGATGGTATGGATCGCTTTGATGCGCGGATAGCAGTTGTTGCAAAGTTGAAAGAGATGGGGCGCATTGTTGCCCAAAAGCGTCCTTACATTCACGCCGTCGGACACTGTTCACGGTGCGATACAACCATTGAACCGCGACTTTCCAAGCAGTGGTTTGTCAAAGTTGCACCGCTTGCAAAAGCTGCTGGAGATGCGGTTCGTGCTGGTCGCGTAAAGATTGAACCAGAATTCCTTGCTCCGCGTTATTTCGAATGGGTCGACAACATGCATGATTGGTGCATCTCGCGTCAATTGTGGTGGGGGCACCGCATTCCAGTTTGGTATGGCCCAGACGATGAAGTTCTAGTTTTGGGACCGAATGAAAAAGCACCTGATGGATACTCGCAAGATCCAGATGTGCTAGATACGTGGTTCTCTTCAGCGCTTTGGCCATTTTCAACTCTGGGTTGGCCAGATGAGAGCGCTGATCTCAAGAAGTTTTATCCAACTTCCGTGCTAGTTACTGGCTATGACATTCTCTTTTTCTGGGTAGCGCGCATGATGCTCTTTGGTTTATTTGCAATGGATGGAGTTCCACCTTTTCGCGTTATCGCACTGCATGGTTTGGTCCGCGACAAATTTGGCAAAAAGATGAGTAAATCACGGAGCAACACGATTGACCCCCTTGAATTTATGGATCGTTATGGCGCAGATGCTCTGCGTTTCTCACTAGCACGTGGCGCAAATCCAGGAACTGATCAAACGCTCGCCGAAGAATGGGTTGGCGCTTCACGAAACTTTGCAACTAAATTATGGAATGCCACTCGTTTTGCAATGATGAACGGTGCCACTGTCGAGGGCCCACTTCCGGCTATCGAAAGTTTAAATGCGATAGACCAATGGATTCTTAGTCGATTATCGCAAACTATTGCGCAGGCGGATTCCCTGCTTGAGAGCTATGAATTTGCACGTGCATGTGATCTTATTTATCACTTTGCTTGGGATGATTTATGCGATTGGTATCTCGAACTTTCTAAAGAAAGTTTTGCTAAAAGTGATGCGGTGGCAACTAAGCGAGTTCTAGGCTATGTCTTAGATCAATTGCTTCGTTTGATGCATCCGATTATGCCTTTCATAACGGAGACGCTCTGGACCTCTCTTACTGGGGGAGAATCGCTAGTCATTGCTTCATGGCCAGTAGCGCAAAAAACACACTTGAATAAGCCCGCAGCGAGTTTAGTAGCTCAGCTTCAGAGCGTTATCACTGAAGTTCGTCGCTTCCGTAGCGACCAAGGAATTAAAACAAGCGCGAAAATTCCGGGACGTTTCATCGCCCCAGATCAATTAGCGCCGTATCTAGGTGCGATGGCTTTTCTATTGAAACTTGAGTCGGGAGATTTCACGCCGAGTGCTCAATTAGAAATAGGTGCAGTTAAAGTCGAATTCGATTTAGTAGGCACGATCGATGTTGTTGCCGAACGTGCGCGACTACAAAAAGACTTAGTGGCAGCTGAAAAAGATTTAGCGACCGCAAAAGTTAAGTTAAGTAATGAAAGTTTCATGGCGAAAGCGCCAGAAAAGGTCTTAATCGAAATCAAAGAACGCCTGGCAACTACTACCGCTGACATTGAACGTATCACGGTTCAATTAGCCGCGCTTCCTTCGCCATGAATATTTCTCCAGATGAGCGCGCGCGAGTTGACGCTATCGAGCAAGCACTTCTGGCACGTTGGCCAGAAACACGGATTGCCCCCACCCTGGAACGGATTGCAGCGCTCGTTGATATTTTAGGTTCACCACAACTTACCTACCCGACGATTCATGTTGCTGGCACTAATGGGAAAACCACAACATCGCGCATGATTGATTCACTTTTATTTTCAACTGGAATGCGCACTGGAAGATTTACAAGTCCGCATTTGGAAACTTACCTTGAACGCATCGCAATCAATGGGAAACCTATTGACCCAAAAGCGTTGATCTTCTCTTATAACGATATTGCCCCGTACTTGGATTTAATGGATGAGAAATTTGAACATCCAATCTCTTTCTTCGAAGCGATAACTGCGCTAGCTTTCGTAGCTTTTGCTGAGCATCCAGTCGATGTCGCCGTAATTGAAGTTGGCATGGGTGGCGAGTGGGATGCCACAAACGTTGTAGCTGCTGACGTCTCTGTAATTATGCCTATCGGCTTTGACCATATGGAATACCTCGGCAACACGCTCACTGAAATCGCGGCTACCAAGGCGGGAATTATTAAGGAAGGCTCATTTGTAGTTATAGCTCAACAAGAACCAGCAGCGGCGAAAGAGTTACTCCGCAGAGCTGCTGAAGTTGGGGCCAGAATTGTGCGCGAAGGTGTCGAATATAGCGTTCTCTCTCGGGCGATTGCCATTGGTGGACAATTAATCACCATCGCTGGAATCAATGACACGTATCATGATATTTTCCTTCCGCTACATGGAAAACATCAAGCGACAAATGCAGCAAGCGCGCTCGTTGCAGTAGAAGCTTTCTTCGGAGAGAGACCCTTAGATATTGAAGCCGTCCGCGCAGGGTTCGCCGAAGTTACTTCCCCTGGGCGATGTGAAGTTATCCATCGCGACCCAACGATTATTCTCGATGCCGCTCACAATCCGCATGGTGCCAGAGCGCTCGCAGAAACTTTAGAGAGTGCATTTACTTTTGACGAGATCATCGGTGTACTGGCAATTTTTGCCGACAAAGATGCACGTGGCATTTTGCAAGCGCTCGAACCAATTCTTAACTCCGTCATTGTTACCGCTTCATCCTCAGAGCGTGCCATGAAAGTAATGGAGTTAGAGAAGATTGCTTCCGAAGTTTTCGGCAAGGATCGAGTATTTCCAGTGGCTGGATTAAATAGCGCTCTTGATCGCGCGACAAAAGATGCCATGAGACCACTGAGCGAAGCGAGCGTGGGAGTTGTGGTAACCGGATCGGTAGTTACTGTTGGTGAAGCGCGCTCTTACTTGCGCAAGAAATTCGCGCGAGCTTAAGCGTTAGAAATGCGAATCTTAGGAGCATCCGTCTTAGTGATGGAATCGTTGACTGTGGGTTTTGCAATCCTGCTTGCGATGAAAGAGCATGGAAATAATAGCGCGCTGATTTTAGGAGTAGCCCTCGCGCTTGCCTTACTCCTTACTGCGGGATTGCTTAAGAAGCGCTCTGGTTGGTTTATTGGTTCCGCGCTACAAGTGGCGATGCTGGCATACGGCTTTATGGTTACTGCGTTCTTCATTGTGGGAGGAATTTTCGCCGTTCTCTGGGTGGCGGCAATAATCGTGGGGCGCAGGGGCGAGGCCATTCGGGCTACTCTTATGGCTTCTCCCAGACCGAATGCCCAATAGACTCTCCCCTGTGAGCCTAGAGCAAGAGAAAACCCTGATTCTGATTAAGCCAGATGGCCTCCGTCGTGGTTTAGTCGGTGAAGTAATTTCTCGTGTAGAAAAAAAGGGTTACATAATCGAATCACTTCGTTTGTTGCAAGCAGATCGCTACATGCTCGAACGCCATTACGCTGAACATGAAGGCGAACCGTTCTATGAACCACTTGTTGAATTCATGGCCTCGGGTCCAATTGTTGCAATGGTTGCTAGTGGCAATCACGTGATCGAAGGTTTCCGCGCTCTGGCAGGCGCAACAGATCCAACCGTTGCTGCTGCAGGAACAATTCGCGGAGATTTAGCTCGCGATCAAGGAACAAAAGTTGTACAGAACATTGTTCACGGTTCAGATTCACCCGAATCAGCGGCTCGTGAAATCAATATTTTCTTCCCAACAAAGTAAAAAACGCTAGGGGTAATTCATGAGTAACCGTATGTCTTTTATTGGCCGTGACATGGCTATTGACTTAGGGACGTCGAACACGTTGGTTTATGTACGCGGTCGTGGCATTGTCCTCAATGAACCAAGCGTTGTTGCCGTCAATCAAGATACCGGCGCAATTCTCGCTGTTGGTCTGGAAGCTAAAAATATGATTGGCCGCACCCCGGCAAATATCGTGGCAATCCGTCCACTGCGAGATGGTGTTATCGCTGACTTCGATACCACCGAACGGATGTTGCGCTACTTCATTCAGAAAGTTCATCGTCGCCGTTATTTAGCTAAACCCCGAATGGTGATCTGTGTTCCATCAGGTATAACTGGCGTTGAACAGCGCGCAGTCAAAGATGCTGGATATGCCGCTGGCGCTCGCAAGGTTTTTATCATCGAAGAACCAATGGCAGCTGCAATTGGTGCTGGGCTTCCCATCCATGAACCAACCGGAAATATGGTGGTAGATATTGGCGGCGGCACAACTGAAGTTGCCGTAATTTCTCTCGGCGGAATTGTTGCTTCACTTTCAATTCGTGTTGGTGGCGACGAGCTAGACCAAGCGATTATTACTTGGGTTAAGCGTGAATTCTCCCTACTTTTAGGAGAGCGCACCGCGGAGGAAGTCAAGATGGCTATCGGATCTGCCTACCTAGCACCGGGCGAAAATGATGCTGAAATTCGTGGTCGTGACTTAGCAACGGGCCTACCGAAAACAATTGTTGTTTCTGCTGCTGAAATTCGCAAAGCGATAGAAGAGCCAGTAAATGCAATTGTTAACGCCATTAAAAGCACTCTTGATAAAACTCCACCGGAGCTTGCAAGTGACTTGATGGATCGCGGAATTGTCCTCACCGGCGGAGGAGCGCTTCTTAAAGGTCTCGATGAACGGTTGCGTAAAGAAACGGGAATGCCAATTCACATCTGTGAACGTCCATTGGATGCTGTGGTTGCAGGTGCCGGAAAGTGCATCGAAGAGTTTGAGGCTTTAGAGAAAGTCTTGATCTCCGAGCCACGCCGATAAGGTAAATAGATATGCGTTACGGTGGCGATAATCGTGGTCGTTTATTGCTCATTATTCTCATCGTAACTTCGCTTTTTCTCATTACTTTAGATTTGCGCGGAGTGGCCGTTCTTGATGGAATTCGCCACGGTGGGCAAAGTGCACTCTCGCCATTTCAAAGAGCTGGCAGCGCTTTATCCACACCAGTTAAAATTTTTTTTACAGATGTAACCTATTTGGGGCAAACTAGGAATCAGATCGCTGATTTGCGTAAAGAGAACTCAGCGTTGAAAGAGCTACTTATTAATCGTAAGAGCGCCGATGCGCAATTAGATCAATTGAAATCTGTTTTGGATTTAGCAGGCAAAGCTGGATATAAAATCATGAGCGCCAAAGTAATTTCGCAAGGTTCAAGTCAATCTTTCTCACAAACTGTAACCATTGATGTGGGAAGTAGTTCTGGAATTAAGAAAAATATGATGCTCATATCTGGCGCGGGGATCGCAGGCATTGTTAAAGAGGTCTACGCCGACTCAGCACTTGTTATGTTGGCCACCGATCCAGCTTTTCGCATTGGCGTTCGCATTGCGGCAAGTCAACAAATTGGAATTCTCTCGGGCCAAGGCGTTCGCCACGCAACGTTGCAGTTACTAGATAATCAAACCACGGTAAAAGTGGGAGATATTTTGCTAGCTCGCGGCAGCGCAGGCAATAAACCTTTCGTACCCGGAGTTCCTGTGGGTTCAATTATTTCCGTTGATAACTCCACTGGAGCTATCGCACAGAGTGCGGTGGTAAAGTTTTATGCCAACCTTTCAGCCCTTGGTGTGGTAGCCGTTGTGGTAGGTGCACCTGCAACTGATCCACGCGATGCGCTGATTCCGCCAAAGCCAATCCCAACTCCGATTCCAACAGTGACTATATATGTCACTCCATCGCCAACTCCGACCAATTAAGAAATGTTTACTCGCCAACTTTCACTCTCAACGCTGATTTTTCTTGCGGTTTACCTTGTTCAAGAAGCGGTAGTTAATCAATTTAGATTTCCCGGCGGCGGGTTTCATCTTTTTCTGATTCTTGCTTTGGTATGGTCGATAATGAGCTCTCCTGAAATCGGTGCCGTGATTGGTTTCGCTGCCGGGTTTCTAATGGATATTTCTCAAAGCACAGATGGTCCGATGGGCCATTGGACTTTGATAATGGTGCTCATGGGTTATGGATTGGCTTTTCTAAGTTTCGGAAATGAAAGCGTACGAAGCAGCCCCGTCACTGTGGTATTTTTTGTAGTGGCGGGTGTTTTTTTAGCTAAAGTTTTCTATCTCTTAACTGGAGCACTTCTTGGTTTAGATTTTGGAGAGATTGGTCAAATTTTTCTTACAATTCTGGGAACCTCACTTTGGACTTTAGCGATTTCTCCTTTTCTGCTACCAATATTTACTAAACTGCACGCGCTCGTATTTGATACTCGGATCCATATATGAACGTTCGATCTCGTTTGAGTCTGCTGGTTGTACAAATTCTTATTCTCTCGCTCTTTGGCGCCCTCTTTGGCCGACTCTTCTATTTGCAAGTGGTGGAAGGTCCAAAATATAAGGACGCTGCGCTCTCGATCCAAAGTCGTGATGTTGTAACAACTGCTAACCGTGGTTTAATTGTTGACTCATCAGGCGTACCTCTTGCGCTAAATCGGGTCGGTCTAGCAATCACTATCGACCGAGTTGCCATCGATAAACAGGGGGATAAAGGAAGCGCTGTAATTAAGCGGTTAGCTAAGTTACTTAATTTGAAATATAGCGATGTTTACAGAAACACTCGCCTCTGTGGGGAGTTACCAGTTGGAGAAAAAGCTGGTTGTTGGACTGGATCTCGTCACCAACCAATCCCAATTACAAAATCTGCTGACCCTGACCTAGCCCTTCAAATAGTAGAACGTTCAGATTTATATCCAGGTGTTGACGCAACACCGATAGCGATCAGAAATTATCCGGGAGTAATTGGTGTAAACGCAGCCCATGTTCTGGGTTATGCGGGTCCAATGACTGAAGTAAACCTTGCATCTGGAAACGGTTACTTCCGTAGTGAATCGATTGGGAAAGCCGGCTTGGAAATTCAATATGATTCTTATCTGCGCGGTACACCGGGAATTCGCACAGTAATTGTTGATCGCAAGGAAGCCGTTACTCGCGAAAGCCAAGATACAAAACCAGTTGCTGGAGATCATCTTGTGACGAGTTTAGATATTCGTTTACAAGTTGGCGCGGAGGCAGCCCTTGCCGATGCAGTGCGTCGGGGCAGGGCAATGGGTTATCACTCTGACTCAGGGGCTGCCGTTGTGATGGATGTGCGTACCGGAAGAGTTTTAGCGTTAGCTTCTTACCCAACTTATGATCCAAATGCTTGGGAAAAAGGTTTAACTGTTCAACAAGCTAGCGATCTTTTTAGCGAAGCAAAATCTGTCCCAGTACTTTCGCGCGCTTTACAAGGTTTATTTGCACCAGCATCCACTTTCAAATCTGTATCTGTCGTTGCCGCCGCAAACGCGGGTTATGACTTAAACGCTAACTATGATTGTCCTTCAGAAGTCCAAATCGGTACTCGTGTATTTCGAAACTTTGAAAGTAAATCTCAAGGCCAAATCTCATTGAAGAAAGCAATTGCCATTTCCTGTGACACTCTTTGGTATCAGATAGCCTTCGATGAGTGGCTCCGAGATGGTGGCTTAAGACCTAAATCCAACGCTAATGACTATTTTTATAGCGCTGCGCGGGGTTTCCAAATCAACATTAAAACAGGCATTGATTTACCTTCTGAGTCCGCCGGTCGCTTGGCCGATCGCCAAGGGCGTAAGAATTGGTATGAGCAAAACAAAGATTTCTACTGCAATTACAAAGTTCGTGCAGCTAAATCTCAATTAACGCCATTCTTGATTGAATTAGCGCGCGAGAACTGCTTGGACGGCGACAAGATTCGCGCTGGCGATGCGGTTAACTTCTCAATCGGTCAAGGCGATACGGTCATCACTCCAATTAAATTGGCACAAATGTATTCAGCAATTGCTAACGGTGGAACAATTTGGCAAACGATGATTGGAAAAGCGATTGTGAAAAGTGATGGCACGATTGTAAAAACCATGGAACCTAAAAAACTCGGCACTTTGCCGGCAACGAAAGAAACCCTAGATTTCTTACATAGGGCTTTACGCGAATCCGTTCTCAGTGGTACCGCCATCGGTTCGTTTTCTGGTTTCCCAATCGAAGTAAGTGGAAAAACTGGAACTGCTGAAGTCTTTGGTAGGAACTCAAATGGAAGCAAGAAAGATGACACCTCATGGTTTGCATCATTTGCGCCAAGTGCAAAGCCTCGATATGCCGTTGTCATGATGGTGAGCCAAGGAGGTTTTGGTTCTTCAACCTCTGGCGTTGGCGTTCGTAGAATTTATGAAACACTTTTTGGAGTAACGGGATCTAAAGTCGATCCAACTCAGGCGATTTTTCCTGAAGGAAAACCCCCAACAAAGTTACCCAAAATTTCACCAGCTACAAAAGTTAAGAGCGCGTCATGAGCGCTCTCTCGCACCGCAATAGATTTAAGAAACCCCCGCGACCTTCGGTTTTCACTGGCTTTGATCCAATTCTGACCGCCTCCGTAGCGTTGTTGCTCTTTATTGGAACGCTCTTGGTTTACGCAGCTACTCGTGATTGGTATGCCGCAAATGGATTAGATCCGGAGTACTACTTAAAGCGACATGTCCTTAACGTCATGATTGGTACGTTCTTGGCGTGGGGCACGACCATGATCGATTACCGTTTATTACGTGCATACACACCCATACTGTGGGGTCTAGGCGTACTTGGTTTGATCGCAGTTCTCATTCCAGGTGTGGGAAGTCAGATTAATGGCGCGCGTGCGTGGATTGCACTTCCAGGCGGATTTCAAATTCAACCTGCCGAGTTAGCAAAGATTACAATCATTATTGGAATGTCAATGATTTTATCCGAGCGAGGACAGGATAATGATCAACCGACAACGCGCGACATGTTGCAAGCGCTCGTCGTTGCAGGGATCCCTGTGCTATTAATCATGCTCCAACCAGATATGGGAACAGTTTTTATTATTTCTGCAGCAGTCGTAACTATCGTTGCAGTCTCGGGTTCATCGCCACGTTGGGTGGCAGCTCTCTTATTGCTCGCCGTTCTGGCAGGAGTTGTCGCGACCAAAACGGGTGTAATCAATGACTATCAAATTAAACGTCTGCAAACTTTTGTTAATCCAAACGCGGATACCCAAGGGACTGGATATCAACTTCGCCAAGCGCGGATAACTATAGGCTCCGGCGGTTTACTCGGAACTGGTTTATTTAACGGTCCTCAAACAAGTGGACGATTTGTTCCAGCACAACAGACCGATTTTATTTTTACCGTGGCTGGAGAAGAGCTAGGTTTTCTCGGTAGCGGCTTAATCCTTATTCTCTATCTCATTATGTTGATGCGGGCCTTTACTATCGCGCGAAGAACTAGCGACCCTTTCGGACGGTTAGTTACGACTGGTGTAATCGCGTGGTTCTCATTTCAGATTTTTGAAAATATCGGCATGACTCTGGGATTAATGCCGATGACGGGTGTTCCACTTCCTTTCTTGTCTTATGGCGGTTCGAGCATGTTTGCTAACTTGATCGGTTTTGGTCTGCTCCAAAATGTCCACGCTCGGTTAAGGGGATAGAGGGTAAAAGAGCGCGGCTAAAGTTGGGCGATATGCGCTTCATCTGCCATACTTAACCAACAGTCCAGCGCGGCTCGCGAGATTTCGCGGTTCGCCCTAGCGCGGATTACCAGAAGTAGTACCCATAGAAGATTTGCTTGAGAATTCAAGCCAGAGCGCGTTTTTATGAACGCAAAGAGGATTTGGTGCCATGGCTATTGAGCCAAAAACACCGCGCAAGCGTGCGGTTAAGAAAGTTACAGAGAAAAAAGCGAGCGTTGTTGAAGTCCCAATTAGCGGCGCGGGCACCCCAAAGGCAACTGTTAAGAGAAAAGTTGCCGCCATCCCAGTTCCTATCTTTCAAGAAGCACCGCTCGCACAGAAGAGCGGTGCAAAACCACGGAAGAAAGTAGGCGCGAAACCCGTAAAGGCTGAAGTCGTAGCAACAAGTGAAGTGAGCAGTGAGAGTTCACTAGATGTTTCACCAAATCGCCGCCGCCGTCGTGGTGGGCGCGGTCGCCGCAAAGGTGGAGCTGAGACAACAAATGAAGTTGTAAGTGAGAGCGAAGAGAGTTCGGAGCAAGAGAGCGTCGATGGATCTACTCATCATCGTCGCCGAGTACGCCGTGCATCAGGTGGCGGTGTAACCGCAGTGGATAGCGTTGCAGAAGATGGCGTCATAACAGTTGTAAAAGTTCGTGAAACGCGCGAGCGCCCCGTTAAACAAGAACAACGTAGGCCGCGTCGAGAAACTCGTGAGCGTCCGCAACGAAGTGAATATCGCGAACCGTTTCGCCGCCGCGGGACAGTAATCACTGATGGAGAGCTATTAGCACGTCGCGAAAACGTCGATCGAGAAATGGTGGTTCGCCAGATTGCTGACCGCACGCAAATTGCGGTGATTGAAGATGGCGTAATGGTTGAGCATTACGTAAACCGCAATAGCAACGTTTCATATGTTGGAAATGTTTATCTTGGTCGCGTGCAGAATGTTTTACCTTCCATGGAAGCGGCCTTCGTTGACATTGGCAAAGGTCGCAACGCCGTTCTCTATGCAGGTGAAGTCAATTGGGATGCTACCGGAATTTCGGAATCGGAACCGCGCAAAATTGAAACGGTTTTAAAGACAGGTCAATCAGTACTCGTTCAAGTAACTAAAGACCCAATCGGTCAAAAAGGCGCACGTTTAACTAGCCAAATTTCCTTGCCAGGTCGCTATGTTGTCTATGTTCCAGGCGGTGGAATGAGTGGGATTAGCAAGCGCCTTGGGGACACTGAGCGCTCTCGCTTGAAATCAATCCTTAAGGATTTAATTCCTGAAGAAGCTGGCGTCATTGTTCGCACAGCATCTGAAGGTGTCAGCGAAGTAGAGCTCACCAATGATGTCGCGCGTTTGAAAGCGCAATGGGAAGATATTTATCAAAAATCTATCAATCCAAATTTCCATGCACCAGTTTTGCTCTACTCCGAACCAGATTTAGTCGTTCGAGTTATTCGCGACATCTTCAATGAAGGTTTCCGCAAATTAACAGTACAAGGAAGTTCGGCGTGGGACGAGATTACAAGTTATCTCGGCTTTATTGCCCCCGAACTCACAAAAAGAATTGAAAAGTACAGAGGAGTTGGAGATCTCTTCACCGAATATCGAGTTGAAGAACAATTAGCAA
The DNA here is from genome assembly GCA_038905815.1 of Candidatus Planktophila sp. Taxonomy (GTDB): domain Bacteria; phylum Actinomycetota; class Actinomycetes; order Nanopelagicales; family Nanopelagicaceae; genus Planktophila. The sequence goes on from JBCKHN010000013.1 coordinate 17,511, forward strand.
AAGCCTTTGATCGCAAAGTTTACTTGCCTTCAGGTGGCTCCCTTGTTATCGATCGCACTGAAGCGATGATTGTTATTGACGTTAACACCGGTAAGTTCATCGGTAAAGGTGGAAATCTTGAAGAAACCGTTACGAAGAACAATTTAGAAGCTGCCGAAGAGATCGCGCGCCAGTTACGCCTGCGTGACTTAGGCGGAATTGTGGTTATCGACTTCATCGACATGATTCTTGAATCAAACCGAGAAATGGTTCTGCGCAGACTCGTTGAATGTCTAGGTCGCGATCGCACCAAACACCAAGTCGCCGAAGTTACCTCCCTCGGATTGGTACAAATGACTCGAAAGCGAGTGGGCCAAGGTCTGATAGAAGCTTTCTCCACGAGCTGTGATACTTGTAACGGTCGCGGAATTCATATCCATATGGAGCCGGTAAGGATGAAAGCTCCTATGCCGCAATTAGATGTTCCATCGTCACAGCATGAAGATGCTGATGAAAGCGATGCAACTGAGCATGAATTCCACGAAACGATCAACGAAGAAGCGCCACCAAAAGTTGAAAAGGGCGGGCGCCGCCGCCGCCGCGCTTCATCGGGAGTTATCACCCCCGGAGCCTGATTTGACCCATGGGCACGGTTTTCCGTACCCTTAGCCCCCTGTCCGCAAGGCCTAATCAGGCTCTTGCGCTCGTAAGTAAATGGATATGAACTGGAGTAACAACGTGTACGCAATTGTGAAAGCTGGCGGTCATCAGGAGAAGGTCGAAGTCGGCGATACCGTGGTAGTCGATCGTATTGATAGTGCCCCTGGTTCAACGCTTTCATTTCCCGCCGTTTTACTGGTAGATGGCAGAAGCGTCACCACCGACCCAACGATTCTTTCAGGGGTAAAAGTAATTGGCGAAGTTTTAGATGAAATCAAAGGACCAAAGATTGATATTTTGCGTTTCAAAAACAAGACCGGTTACCGCCGTCGGCTAGGTTTCCGTGCGCAACATACTCGCGTCAAAATTACCGCTATCAGCGGCGTGAAGAAAGGGGAGAAAATAAATGGCAAGTAAGAAAGGTGTCTCCTCCACACGTAACGGTCGCGATTCAAATGCGCAGTACCTTGGAGTTAAGCGCTTCGGTGGTCAAGTTGTAAATAGCGGCGAAATTCTTGTGCGCCAACGTGGCACACATTTTCACCCAGGCAAGAACGTTGGACGCGGTAAAGATGACACGCTCTTCGCATTAGCGCCAGGAGCAGTTGAATTCGGTCGCGCTCGCGGGCGTCGCGTAGTGAGCGTGGTTCCGGTAGCTTAAATTTAGGTTTCTCTAACGGAGCGGGCCGCATCAAAGCGCGGCTCGCTTTTTATTTTAGTAATGAAGGGAGTATGCATGACAACTTTTGTTGATCGGGTAACTCTCTATGCCACTGCAGGAAAAGGCGGCGATGGTTGCGTCTCTGTTAAGCGCGAAAAATTTAAACCACTCGGTGGTCCAGATGGTGGCAATGGCGGTCGCGGTGGCAATGTCATTCTCGTCGTTGATTCAAGCATTACCACGCTCTTAGATTTTCATCATTCGCCACATCGCAAAGCTACTTCAGCTCACCAAGGTTATGGTGATCGCAAAGACGGACATTACGGTGAAGATTTAATTCTGGGTGTTCCAAATGGGACCGTTATATATAGCCTGGAGGGCGAATTAATTGCTGACTTAGTAGGCATCGGTACAACTTTTATTGCAGCCCAAGGTGGTTTTGGTGGTCTTGGCAACCTTGCGCTCTCTTCATCTAAGCGACGCGCACCAGGTTTTGCGCTCCTTGGCGAACCAGGAGAAGAGAACGTTTTTGTACTTGAACTTAAATCAGTTGCTGACATTGCCCTCGTTGGTTATCCAAGTGCGGGTAAATCTTCACTGATTGCAGCAATTTCGGCAGCGCGGCCAAAGATTGCCGATTATCCATTTACAACTTTGATTCCAAATCTTGGCGTTGTCCAAGCAGGCCAGACTCGCTTTACCGTCGCCGATGTTCCCGGTTTAATCCCTGGAGCTAGCCAAGGTAAAGGTTTAGGTCTTGAATTCTTGCGCCATGTTGAACGTTGCGTCGCTCTGGTTCATGTTTTGGATTGCGGAACTTTAGAGACCGACCGCAACCCAATTCAAGATTTGGAAATGATCGAAAATGAATTAGCGCAATATGGTGGTCTTGAAGATCGCACACGAATTGTTGCCCTCAATAAAATCGATTTACCTGATGGACAAGCGATGGCCGATATGGTTGCCGATACTTTACGCGAACGCGGTTACGATGTTTATCCCGTATCTGCCGCCTCGCGCGCTGGTTTAACTGAACTTACTTACGCCATGGCGCGCCTCATTCAAAAAGCGCGCGCAGAAATGGCAACGGAAGAACGCACGCGTATTGTGCTTCGCCCAAGAGCGGTCGATGATTCCGGATTCACTGTAAAAGTAAACGCTGATGGCACCTTTGCTATTAAAGGCAAGAAAGTTGAACGCTGGGTTCGCCAAACTAACTTTAAGAATGCCGAAGCAATTGGTTACCTTGCCGATCGCTTGGCCCAACTCGGCGTTGAAAAAGAGCTCTTTAAGAGCGGTGCAGTTGCAGGAAGTGAAGTTCGCATCGGTGAGGCCGCAAATGAAGTTATCTTTGATTGGGAACCAACAATCGAAGCTGGTGCAGAACAGCTAGCTCCTCACTTACATCGCCGCGGTGAAGATGCGCGCCTTGAATCCACTTGGCAACAGGCCGAGCGCGTAGCAGATGTTTTAAGCGATGAAGAAATCGCCAAACAGTGGGAATACAACGTCTCTGACCCACACACTCCTAGACTTATTGAACCCGAAGTTAATGAGGATGGAGATGAGAAGTGAGCCGCGCCGAGATCGCACACGCCAAGCGCATCGTCATCAAAATTGGTTCATCATCTCTAACGGGTAACGCAGGTTCACAGCTAGATATAGCGGCGGTTGGAAAGCTAACTGATCTTGTACAAGCGTGCCGCGCGCGTGGCGCTGAAGTAGTTATTGTTTCATCAGGTGCAATCGCAGCAGGGCTAGCTCCGCTTGGTTTAACTGTGCGTCCAAACGATTTAGCAACTCAACAAGCTGCCGCATCGGTTGGTCAAGGGTTATTGATAGCTCAATACACGCTCGCATTTGCTCGCCATGCAATTACCGCATCGCAAGTACTTCTTACAACGGAAGATTTTGTGCGCCGTTCACATTATCAAAATGCCCAACGAACGCTTAATCGCCTGTTAGAACTCGGCGTAGTTCCAGTAATTAATGAAAATGACTCAGTCGGAACAAATGAAATTCGCTTCGGTGATAACGATCGTTTAGCAGCCCTGGTCGCGCTCCTCATTAAGGCAGATCTCTTAGTTTTAATCTCTGACATTGACGCCCTCTATAACGCACCACCCACGCAACTCGGTGCCAAGCCAATTCGAGAAGTTACCAATATGAGCGAAATTGAATCGATTACTTTAGGTGGTGCAGGCAGCGGTGGTGTTGGTAGCGGTGGCATGGTCACCAAAGTCGAAGCTGCGCGCATTGCAACGAGCGCTGGGATTCCTATGCTGCTAACTTCATTGATTGAGGCACCGCTAACTCTCGCTGGTGAAAATTGCGGAACGCGCTTTCGCGCCCAACCAAGTAAAAGTAATTCGCGCCTTTTATGGTTAGCCCATGCCACAACCCCACGTGGAAAGTTAATTCTTGACGCTGGTGCAGTCACGGCAATTCTTGAACGCGGAGTTTCACTTTTGCCTGTAGGAGTTACCGCAGTGGCAGGAGATTTCATGGCAGGAGATGCCATTGAACTGGTTAGCCCAACCGGTATCGTCATTGCACGTGGGTTAGTCGCCTTCGATGCCGAAGAAATTCCCCAAATGTTAGGTCGCTCAACTAAAGAGTTAGCCAAAACTTTAGGACCAGAGTACGAGCGCGAATTAGTTCACCGAGATGATTTAGTACTGCTTTAACTCCCGCTAGGCTTCACTTCATGGATTCAGCGGAGTTAATTGCGCAATTAGCCACCACTGCTCGCAAAGCTGCTCGCACTTTGAATATAGCCACTGCGCAAGAGCGTGCAGATGCGCTTCGTGTCATTGCGGCTGAGCTAGAAAAAGAGCGCGCGCAAATACTCACCGCTAATGCAGAAGATATGGAACGCGCACGAGAGACTGGACTTAATTCAGCGTTACTAGATCGTTTGTTGTTGACGCCAGAACGTATCCAAGGGATTGCTGATGGCGCGCGAAAAGTCGCAGCTCTTCCTACTCCACTTGGTATTACTTTGCGAGAGTCCACTTTGCCGAATGGTTTGCATTTAAGACAAGTCAGCGTTCCTTTTGGCGTGATTGGAATGGTGTACGAAGCGCGCCCAAATGTTACTGTGGATGCAGCAGTGATTTTGTTAGCATCAGGAAACGCTGCCCTCCTTCGTGGTTCAGCGAGTGCGGCATCTAGCAATGCGGTTTTAGTAAAAGTTATGCGCGAGGCTCTTTCGAAAACGAAAATTTCACCTGATGTGATCCAACTCGTTCCATCTGATAATCGGGAGACTGTTAAAGCGCTACTTACCGCTCGAGGTTTAGTTGATTTAGTAATTCCACGGGGTAGTGCATCACTTATCCGCATGGTGGTCGATGAATCAACCGTTCCTACCATTGAGACTGGCGCGGGCGTTTGTCATGTCTATGTCGATGAGTTTGCAGATTTAGAAAAAGCTCTACCAATACTTATTAATTCTAAAACTCACCGTCCCAGTGTCTGCAACGCTGCCGAAACTCTGCTAGTTCACGGTGCGATCGCGCCAACTTTCTTGCCAGTGGCGCTGCGCGCTTTAAATGAAGCAGGGGTTGTTTTGCATTGTGATCGGCGGGCGCAAGCTATCGCGGCGCAATTAGGAATTGCATCAACGCTGGCAACGATTGAAAATTGGTTTACTGAGTATGGAGTGTTAGAGATGAATGTTGGGGTTGTTGAATCAGTAGATGAGGCAAGTGAACATATTGCGCGCTTTGGAACCCAACATACAGAATCTATTGTTACCGAATCTAGCGAGCGTGCCGAACGCTTTATCGCGCTAAGCGATTGCGCAGCAGTGATGGTCAATGCTTCAACTCGATTCACCGATGGCGAAGAAATGGGTTTTGGCGCTGAAATTGGGATCTCTAATCAAAAGCTACATGCCCGCGGTCCGATGGGGCTAGCAGCGATGACAACAACGACCTGGATTGTTACTGGTACTGGCCAGATTCGCAGTTAAACCTTAAATAAATTAGACTCAAGCACATGAGCAGCCTCTCTCGCGATGATGTCGCACGTCTTGCGCAATTAGCTCGCATCCAGATGAGCGAGGAAGAATTGGTAGCTCTCTCCAGCGAATTCACGGTAATTCTCGAAGCGGTGGCGCGCGTGCAAGAAGTTGCTACCGCTGATGTCCTACCAACTTCGCACCCGCTACCGCTACGCAATGTCTTCCGTCCTGATGTCATCACTCCCAGCCTTACTCCGCAAGAAGCGCTCTCGGGTGCACCTGCCAGTGAAGATCAACGTTTCCGTGTTCCACAAATTTTGGGCGAAGACGCATGATCCGTAAATCCGCACACGAAATGGCAGCAGCCCTGGCAGCAGGTGAAATAACTTCGCTCGCGCTAACGCAGGCACATTTTGACCGCATCGCTGATACGGATAAAGAGGTACATGCTTTCTTATACCTTGACCATGAAGGTGCGTTGGCGCAAGCAGCTGGCGTAGATGCAAAGCGCGCAAAGGGCGAAAAACTCTTCCCACTTGCTGGAGTCCCGCTTGCGCTAAAAGATGTCATGACACAGAAAGGAATCCCAACAACATGTGGTTCGAAAATCCTGGAAGGTTGGCGTCCACCGTATGACTCAACCGTAGTCATAAATTTAAAGAAGAACGATGTAATTATTTTAGGTAAGACCAATATGGATGAATTCGCAATGGGTTCATCGACTGAAAACTCAGCCTATGGCCCAACGCATAATCCTTGGGATTTATCACGCATCCCCGGCGGTTCAGGAGGTGGTTCTTCGGCAGCGCTGGCAGCTTTTCAAGCACCGCTCGCAATTGGAACGGATACTGGTGGATCTATTCGCCAACCTGCTGCAGTGACCGGAACCGTTGGAGTAAAACCTACCTACGGTGGAGTTTCACGGTATGGCCTCGTTGCTTTCTCATCATCGTTAGATCAAGCAGGACCATGCGCGCGTACGGTTTTAGATGCCGCCCTTCTTCATGAGGCAATCGCTGGACATGACGTCAGGGATGCCACAAGTATTAACGCACCTGTTCCTGCAGTAGTAAACGCGGCAAAGAGTGGTGATGTAAAGGGCATGAAAATTGGCGTTGTAAAAGAGTTAAATGGCGCTGGTTACCAAGCTGGTGTGCGTGAGCGTTTTGAAGAATCGCTCGAACTTTTAGCTAAAGCTGGCGCAGAAATAGTTGAAGTTTCTTGTCCCAACTTTGAGTACGCACTTGCTGCCTATTACTTAATTGCTCCAAGTGAATGCTCATCTAACTTAGCGCGATTTGATGCGATGCGTTATGGAATTCGGGTCGGCGATAACGCCTCTGCATCGGCTGAATCGGTTATGAATTTAACACGTGAAGTTGGTTTTGGTCGCGAAGTTAAACGTCGTATTATTCTCGGGACATACGCGCTCTCATCAGGTTATTACGATGCTTATTACGGCAGCGCACAGAAAGTTCGAACCTTGATTACCCAAGATTTCACTAAAGCATTTACGCGCGCCGATGTTTTAGTTTCACCAACTTGCCCAACGACGGCATTTAAGATTGGCGAGAAAGCGAACGATCCACTAGCGATGTATTTAAATGACATTGCAACAATTCCAGTAAATATGGCAGGTATTGGCGGAATGAGTGTGCCCGCAGGTCTTGCTAAAGAAGATGGCCTGCCAACTGGTTTCCAAATTATGGCTCCTGCCATGCAAGATCAACGGATGTATTCAGTAGGCGCTGCCCTTGAAGCCGCGCTCCTTTTGCAATGGGGAGCACCGCTACTCTCGAGGGCGCCAGCGTTAGGGGGTTCAAAATGAGCCTTACTTATGAAGATGTAATTGCTAAGTATGAGCCAGTTTTGGGGCTGGAAGTTCATGTTGAACTTAATACCAATTCAAAAATGTTCTGCGGTTGCAGTACGGTTTTTGGCGGCGAACCTAATACGCAAACTTGTCCAGTCTGTTTAGGAATGCCCGGAGCTTTGCCGGTAGTCAATGAGCGGGCAATTGAATCAACAATTTTGATTGGTTTAGCTCTTAATTGTTCGATTGCACCATTTAGCCGTTTTGCTCGCAAGAATTACTTTTATCCAGATATGCCAAAGAATTTCCAAATCTCACAGTATGACGAACCAATCTGCGTTAATGGTTATGTCGATGTTGAGATTGAAACCGAAGTTGGCCCAAAGCAATTCCGGATTGAAATCGAACGTGTGCATATGGAAGAAGACACTGGAAAATCACTTCACGTTGGGGGAGCGACCGGTCGCATTCACGGGGCTGATTACTCACTCCTTGACTACAACCGCGCGGGCATTCCATTAATTGAAATTGTTACCAAAATTGTTCCGGGTACTGGCCGATATGCCCCTGAAGTTGCAAAAGCTTACGTAGCCGAAGTGCGTGATATTTTGAGAAGCTTGAAAGTCAGCGATGTAAAAATGGAACAAGGCTCGCTTCGCTGCGATGCGAACATTTCTCTTCGCTTAATCGGTGCACAAACACTTGGAACACGGAGCGAAACCAAGAACGTTAACTCGCTCCGATCAGTTGAGCGCGCCATACGCGGTGAAATGATCCGCCAGGCGGAACTTCTAAATAAGGGCGAACGCGTTGTACAAGAGACTCGCCACTTCCAAGAAGATACTGGCTTAACTCGCTCCGGGCGCTCGAAAGAGCAAGCCGAGGATTATCGTTACTTCCCAGAGCCAGATTTAGTTCCAATTGCCCCTGCTGCGGCATGGATTGAAAAGCTCCGTGCCGGCCTGCCGGAGCTACCATCACTTCATCGCAAACGCTTGCAAGAGGCGTGGTCTGTGCCAGCTAAAGAGATGGCCGCCATGGTTAATGCGGATGTTTTGGAAATTGTTGAAGCCACGGTCAACCTTGGCGCGGATCCAACGAAAGCTCGCGGTTGGTGGTTAGGTGAAATTTCGCGTATTGCAAATGAAAGAGAAGTTCCAATTCGCGAACTTCCAATCACGCCAAGTGATGTTGGCGAAATTGTTGCACTCATTAACGCTGGAGAGCTAACCGACAAACTTGCGCGCCAAGTTCTCGATGGTGTTCTAAACGGCGAAGGTTCACCTAAAGTGGTTATTGCGCTTCGTGGCATTAAAGTTGTCGGAGATGATGCATCGTTGATGGCAGCGATTGAAAAAGCGTGTGCCGCGCAACCTGAAACGGCGCAGAAAGTTCGAAGCGGCCACTTGCCAGCAGCAGGTGCGCTCATTGGCGCAGTGATGAAAGAGACTGCTGGAGCGGCCGATGCTGCAAAAGTCCGCGCGCTCTTACTTGCGCACTTAGGTCAAGGGTAGGCTCGCCACTATGCCCAACATGAAACCACGTTCAGGTTTAGTAACCGATGGGTTCGAACGCGCACCTGCCCGCGCAATGCTTCGCGCAGTTGGAATGGGTGATGAAGATTGGGCAAAACCTCAAATTGGTATTGCGTCATCATGGAATGAGTTCACTCCGTGCAATCTTTCGCTCGATCGTTTAGCAAAAGCATCACGTCAAGGCGTTATTGATGCCGGTGGATTCCCGATGCAATTCGGCACTATCTCCATCTCAGATGGAATCTCTATGGGTCATGAAGGTATGCACTTCTCACTCGTCTCACGTGAAGTTATTGCCGACTCAGTTGAAACTGTGATGCAGGCCGAGCGTTTTGATGGAATGGTTACTTTCGCAGGATGTGATAAATCACTTCCCGGGATGATGATGGCTGCAGCACGAATTGATGTGGCAAGTGTTTTTGTTTATGCAGGTTCTACTTTGCCGGGGCAAGTGGATGGCAAAGATGTAACAATCATCGATGCTTTCGAAGCGGTGGCTGCATGCGCGCGCGGGCTAATTACGCGCGATCGCCTTGACCAAATCGAACGTGCAGTCTGTCCGGGTGAAGGCGCATGTGGCGGTATGTTCACCGCGAATACAATGGCCGCGGTAGGAGAGGCGATTGGCTTATCTCTTCCCGGATCGGCAGCGCCTCCTGCGGTAGACCGCCGTCGTGATGGTTACGCAGTTCAATCAGGAGCCGCTGTTGTAAATCTTATTAAGCAAGGGATTACCACGCGTGATATTTTAACGAAGAAGGCTTTTGAAAATGCAATAACCATTCTAATGGCACTTGGTGGTTCGACAAATGCTGTTCTGCATCTACTCGCAATCGCCTATGAGGCCGAAGTTGATTTAACGCTTGAAGATTTTCACCGCATTGGCTCAAAGGTTCCATTGCTCGGCGATCTCAAACCATTTGGTCGCTATGTCATGAGCGATCTAGATAAGGTCGGCGGGATCCCTGTTGTTCTTAAGGCTCTTCTCGATGCAGGTTATTTACATGGTGATGTTTTAACTGTTACTGGAAAGACAATGGCCGAAAATCTTGCCGATATAAATCCACCACTTGTCGATGGCGAAGTTTTGCACTCTGTAAAAGCCCCACTCTCCACCGATGTCGGAATTACCATTCTTTATGGTTCACTCTCACCGGATGGTGCAGTCTGTAAAACTGCAGGCATCGGTATCGAAATATTTGAAGGTTCAGCGCGCGTTTTCGAACGCGAACAGAGCGCAATGGATGCACTTAAAAATGGAACAATCCAAGCGGGTGATGTTCTTGTCATCCGTTATGAAGGACCAAAGGGCGGACCGGGAATGCGCGAGATGCTGAGTGTTACCAGTGCCATTAAAGGCGTAGGACTTGGTAAATCAGTTCTCTTACTTACCGATGGTCGATTTTCTGGCGGATCAACGGGACTCTGTGTCGGTCACGTTACGCCAGAGGCATTTGATGGCGGACCGATTGCATTTATTAAAGATGGCGATCGCGTACGCATCGATATCGTGAATCGCACTCTTGATCTTCTCGTTGATGATGCAGAGATCCAGGCTCGTAAAGTTGGATGGAAGCCCATCCCTCATAAATACACCCGCGGCGTTCTTGCCAAATATTTCAAACTGGTGGGTTCGGCATCCAAAGGCGCTGTCTGCCACTAGTAGAGCTTTGTTTCATATTGTGAGACTTACATCTCAGGGGTTGACACACGTAGAGAGTCATTGGAGAATATCCCCATGAGTTTTTCAGTGGTGATTTACTAGCGCGCGATCTGCAACATGGATCATGCGCCCTCAGCCATAACTGGGGGTTTTTTACTTTTGCTTCTGAAGTACTAAGAAAGGAGTGGAGAAATGAGCAAGAAGATTACGGGAGCACAATCTCTGGTGGCTGCCCTTGAAGCTGCCGGCGTCGAGGTGATGTTTGGAATTCCTGGTGGCGCAATTCTTCCTGCTTATGACCCAATATTTGATAGCAGCATTCGCCATATTTTGGTTCGCCACGAACAAGGGGCTGGACATGCTGCAGTTGGTTATGCCCAAGTCACCGGCCGGGTAGGAGTTTGTATTGCAACATCTGGTCCGGGTGCTACTAATTTAGTTACTCCTCTGGCAGATGCGGCGATGGATTCAGTTCCAGTTGTTGCAATCACGGGCCAAGTTCCAAGTGCTGCAATTGGTACGGATGCGTTTCAAGAAGCAGATATTCGCGGCATTACGATGCCGTTTGCAAAACATAGTTATTTAATAACCAACCCAGACGATATTTCACGCGCAATTGCGGAAGCTTTTTATATCGCAGGTTCTGGTCGACCCGGTCCAGTCTTAGTAGATATTGCAAAAGATGCGCTGCAAAAAGAGACCGAATTCAATTGGCCAACTTCGATTGACTTACCGGGTTATAAACCAAAATTGGATGCGAACGCTTCCAGTATCCGCGATGCAGTAGCGCTGATTGCGCAATCACGGAAACCTGTCTTCTATGTTGGCGGCGGCGTTATCAAATCAAACGCCGCAAAAGAGTTAATGGAGATTGCCGAACTTGTTGGCGCACCTGTTATCACAACTCTGATGGCGCTAGGTGCTTTCCCTGGAAGCCATCACCAACATTTGGGCATGCCCGGCATGCACGGAACTGTTGCCGCCGTCACTGCACTTCAAAAATCTGACTTGCTCATAGTTCTAGGTGCACGTTTTGATGATCGCGTTACTGGAAAACTATCTAGTTTTGCCGTTAACGCCAAAGTTATTCACGCCGATATTGATCCTGCCGAAATCGGCAAGAACCGATTTGCCGATGTAGCTTTACTCGGCGATGTAAAAGCGACCATAAAAGCTTTAATTCCGGCGCTAAGAACCGAGTTTGCAAAGAATAAGCCAGATTTAACAGCGTGGTGGAGCCAAATGGATTCGCTACGGAAGACTTATCCATTGGGTTATGACAGACCAACCGATGGATCGCTCGCGCCCCAATTTGTTATTGAGCGACTTGGAAAGATTGCGGGTTCAGATTCAATATTTGTGGCAGGAGTTGGCCAACATCAAATGTGGGCAGCACAATTTATTTCCTACGAGAAGCCACGTACCTGGCTCAACTCCGGAGGAGCTGGAACAATGGGGTACGCGGTACCTGCAGCAATGGGCGCAAAAGTTGGCGCACCTGATACAACCGTCTGGGCAATCGATGGCGATGGTTGTTTTCAGATGACTAACCAAGAGTTAACTACCTGCGCACTTAACAATATTCCGATTAAGGTTGCAATTATTAATAATGAATCACTTGGAATGGTTCGCCAATGGCAGGCCATATTTTATGGAGAGCGCTATTCAAATACCGACCTTGAATCAAAGAGAATTCCAAACTTCCCCGCCCTTGCCGAAGCGATGGGTTGTGTTGGGCTAAGTTGCGAGCGTCCAGAAGATGTAGATGCCACAATCGAGGCAGCTATGGCAATCAATAACCAACCTGTGGTAGTTGACTTCCGAGTGAATCGCGATTCGATGGTCTGGCCAATGGTTGCAGCAGGTGCTTCCAATGATGAGATTATGATTGCGCGCGGAACAGCCCCAGACTGGGATTCAGAGGAGTTGTAATGAGTACACATACCCTCGACGTTTTAGTTGAAAACTCACCCGGTGTTCTTGCCCGCATTGCGGGACTTTTTGCACGTCGCGGATACAACATTGATTCACTAGTGGTTGGGCCGACAGAAAATCTGCAAATTTCTAAAATGACAATCGTTGTGAGCGTGGATGGTCACGCTCTCGAACAAGTTATCGCTCAATTGGATAAGTTAATAAATGTAATTCATATTGAAGAAATCCTAGAAAGCGGCGTAAAATCTGTGCAAAAGGGTGTTCAACCGGACTACCAGAACTAACTGCGCGCCAACTAACTAGAGGGAGAAATACCGTGGCAACGATGTATCACGAAGAGGATGCCGATCTATCCACCATCGCCGGTCGCAAAGTAGCGATCATTGGTTACGGTTCACAAGGACATGCGCACGCGCTGAATTTGCGCGATAGCGGTATCGATGTGCGAATTGGTTTAAAGGAAGGTTCTCCTTCTCGTGCGCAAGCGGAAGCCGAAGGTCTTCGCGTGGTGAGCGTTGCCCAAGCCGTGCGCGAAGCAACGGTAATTATGCTTTTAGCGCCTGACCATGTGCAACGCCATATTTATAACGACTCAATCTTGCCTAATTTAAAAGATGGCGATGCGTTGTTCTTCGCGCATGGTTTCAATATTCGCTTCGGCTACATCAAGCCAAGTGCTTCCGTTGATGTTTGTATGGTTGCGCCAAAAGGTCCGGGCCACATAGTTCGCCGCGAATACGCTGCAGGCCGTGGAGTTCCAGTAATTGTTGCAGTCGAACAAGATGCAACAGGGTCTGCTTGGCCGTTGACACTCTCGTACGCCAAAGCAATCGGCGGTCTGCGTGCGGGTGGAATTTTGACGACCTTTACAGAAGAGACTGAAACAGACTTATTCGGTGAGCAATCAGTTCTCTGCGGTGGCGCTTCGCAGCTAGTTATGTACGGTTTTGAAACTTTGGTTGAAGCTGGCTACCAACCAGAAGTTGCCTATTTCGAGTGCTTACACGAACTTAAATTGATTGTTGATTTAATGTACGAAGGCGGAATCTCAAAGCAACGTTGGTCGGTATCTGACACCGCAGAATTTGGTGATTATGTTTCAGGTCCACGCGTTATCGATCCACGCGTTAAAGAGAATATGAAGGCCGTTCTCGCCGATGTCCAAAGCGGGGCATTCGCCAAACGCTTTATCGATGATCAAGAAGCTGGCGCTCCTGAATTTAAAGCACTTCGCGCTAAAGGCGAGGTACATCAAATCGAAAGCGTAGGTCGTGAGCTACGTAAGATGTTTAGCTGGATGAAGCCATCCAATGGCGATGGGTTTAAAGAGGGAAGCGCGGCGCGTGCATAAACCTGTCGTTCTGATTGCCGACGAGTTGAGCCCGGCAACCCTTAGCGCGTTGGGGCCAGACTTCGAAGTTCGCCATTGTGATGGCGCAGACCGCCAACAATTTTTGAGCGAATTGGCCAAAGGTGTTGATGCGGTATTAATTCGTTCTGCAACTAAAATGGATGCCGAAGCGATAAGCGTTGCAAATGGATTAAAAATTATTGCTCGCGCAGGTGTAGGGCTAGATAACATTGACATTCCTGCCGCAACATCGGCCGGTGTTATGGTTGTTAATGCTCCAACATCAAACACTGTCAGCGCAGCTGAACTTGCAATCTCACTTCTTCTCGCGTCCGCGCGTCATATTTCACCAGCACATACCGCGTTGCGCAATGGGAAATGGGCGCGGTCAAAATACATCGGTACCGAACTCTTTGAGAAAACTCTCGGCATCGTAGGTTTTGGTCGCATCGGTCAACTCGTTGC
>JBCKHN010000014.1:0-26541 GCA_038905815.1 Candidatus Planktophila sp.
ACCACTGCTTAAAGTTATTAATCCAGCCACAACACATGTGATCTCTCAACTTGGATTTACCGATCCAGCACCAACGATGAGAGGTAAGTAAATGCCGCAATTCCAAGCCCCAGTATTGGATTATTCACTTCTTGCTCCGATTTTGATTGTCCTCGGCGGCGCCGTACTCGGCGTTATCGTTGAAGCTTTTGTTAAAAGTTCATTGCGCTGGATTACGCAGCTAAGCATCACTCTCGGGACTTTGACTTTGGCCCTAGTAAAAGTTTGGACACTTCGAGGATCGTCTTCAACATCAGCTGCGATGCTCTCAGTCACAATCGACGGAGCGGGGCTACTTCTACAAGGCGCGATTCTTATTATTGCAATTATCTCGGTATTTCTAATTGCAGATACTGAAAGCTTTACCGCGCTACCTGCATCTTTGCCGGGTTCGCAAGAAGAACGGCGCGCATTGCAAAGTGGAAATAAAGTTACTGAAGTTTTTCCACTAACACTTTTCGCTGTTGGTGGGATGCTGCTCTTTCCAGTAGCAAGTGATCTCATTACTCTCTTTGTCGCACTGGAAGTGCTCTCGCTGCCACTTTATATATTGGCAGGTCTCTCTCGTCGTCGCCGACTAATGTCCCAAGAAGCAGCGCTTAAATATTTCTTACTTGGCGCTTTTTCTTCTGCCTTCTTCCTTTTCGGTGCGGCATACCTTTACGGATATTCGGGCGATGTAACATTTGCGGGCATTCGCGCAGCGGTAGTTGGTGGCACCGGAAACGACATAATTCTTCTCATCGGAATCGCTTTCCTCTCAGTTGGTTTACTCTTTAAGATCGGTGCAGTTCCTTTCCATGCGTGGACACCAGATGTTTACCAAGGCGCACCGACTCCAATTACTGCTTTCATGGCGGCAGCCACCAAGATTGCAGCGCTCGGTGCGATGTTACGCATTTACTACACCGCTTTCGCCGAAGCTACCTGGAGTTGGACGCCGATGCTTTCGGCAATTGCAATTATCACGATGCTCTTTGGTTCCTTAGTTGCTATCGCCCAGCGTGATATAAAGCGCATGCTGGCTTACTCTTCAATTGCTCACGCAGGTTTCTTCTTAGCTGGCGTTATCGCGCTCAATAAAGCCGGTTTAGAGGCTTCCATCTTCTATCTCTTCACTTATGGTGTCGCAACGGTGGGAGCTTTTGCAGTTGTCACACTAGTGCGAGATTCAGCTGGCGAAGTTGGCGATCTAAATCGATGGAGTGGTTTAGGAAAGCGTTCCCCATGGATTGCTACCGCTTTCGCGGGCTTCCTTTTGGCGTTCGCCGGCATTCCACTCACCAGCGGTTTCATTGGAAAGTTCTCGATCTTTTCAGCAGCATATGAAAGCGGTGCTAAAGGCGTAGTTATTGCTGGTGTGCTTTCAAGTGCGATCGCAGCTTTTTTCTACATTCGAGTTATTGTTTTAATGTTCTTTACCGATCCAGCCGATGATGGCGCCACGGTTTCAATTCCATCTCCACTAACACGGGCGACCATTGTTTTTTCAATAGTTGTCACATTTGCACTCGGTGTTTACCCTGCGCCACTGATTAATTTTATTAGCACTTTCGCAACTTTCCTTCGCTAATGTCAACGCTCGGCGCTCATGAGTTTTCACCAGCCCTTGAGGCTGCCATTAACCAATCCATGGTTGAGGTTGAAGCACTCCTCCGTTCACAAATTCATAACCAATACCCACTCATTGAAGAAACCTCTGGCCATTTAATTGCCGCAGGTGGCAAACGTTTGCGACCGCTATTAACGCTAATTACTTCGCACTTAGGTGATCCACACCGCAAAGGCATTATCGAAGCGGGCGTTGTTTGCGAATTAACACATTTAGCAACGCTCTATCACGATGATGTTATGGATGGAGCTTCGCTCCGTCGCGGCGTTGAAAGCGCTAACAGCCGTTGGGGCAATGCCGTTGCGATTTTGACTGGTGATTATTTATTTGCCAAGGCCTCTGATCTATTAGCTGATTTAGGCTCCGAGGCAGTGCGGCTGCAAGCGCGCACTTTTGAGCGTTTAGTAATTGGTCAGATCATGGAAACCCAAGGCCCGATAGCCGGTGAAGATCCTTTAGCGCACTATTTAAAGGTTGTTGGCAACAAGACCGCCTCTCTCATTGCCACGAGCGCACGCTTTGGCGCAATGCTCGCTGGAGCCTCAGTTGAAATAGTTGAAACAGTAACCACATATGGCGAGAAAATAGGGGTAGCTTTTCAATTTGCCGATGATGTTATCGATATTGCCAGTGAATCGAATCAATCAGGTAAAACTCCGGGTACTGATTTACGCGAAGGCGTTCCGACTTTAGTAACGCTTAACGTGATGAAATCTACTGATGCAGCTGATCGCGAATTACAAGAACTCCTGCGGAGACCAATTAAAGATGAAGCTAGCGTTGCACAAGTTTTGATTGCACTTCGAAACCATAAAGCTCTGGATCAATCACGCGAACAGTTACACACTGTGGCAAAGCAGGCCCGCGCCAGCCTTGGACCGTTGCCACTATGTGATGCCACCGGTGCGCTATTTTCCTTATGCGATGCCGTTATCGACCGTACGGCTTGACTTAATTAAATCAATAGCAAGTGCAATCAGCGCAATCCAAATAATAATAAATCCGACCCATCGGGTAGTAGGCATTGCTTCGTGACGCACCCATACACCGATTGAAAATTGAATTGTTGGAGTTATGTACTGCAACAAACCAATGACTGTGTACGGCAATCGAGTGGTAGAACCATTAAACAAGAGCAGCGGAACTGCAGTGACAATTCCAGCACTGAGGAGAAGCGTAGTTAAACCGATATGCAAACCAAATTGACCAGTTCCCACAACACCTAACCAGATTAAGTAAGCCCCATAAAAAGGGGTAGTTATAGCCGTTTCAATGGCTAAACCTTGCAACGCCCCTAAATTCAAATGCTTTTTAACTCCACCGTATGCACCCCAAGAGAGTGCCAAAGTGAGTGCAACCCACGGCAAGCGCCCATAGCCAATCGTCAGAATTGTCACTCCTGTTGCGGCAATTGCAATGGCCAGCCACTGTAATTTACGCATCTTCTCTTTAAAGAGAATTATGCCGATTGCAATCATGACTAAGGGATTGATGTAATAACCTAGAGCGGCCTCGACCACATGACCGTAGTTAGTTGCCCAGATATAAACAACCCAATTGATTGAAATCAAAATCGAAGCTAACGCCAGCCTTAGAAAGACGGTTGGCTCCTTCATGAGCAAATAAGTTGCTTTCAATTGTTTAGTGAAAGCTAAAGCTATTACGCAGAAAACTAAAGTCCATACCGCACGGTGAGCAACAATTTCAAAAGCGTTCGCTGGCATGAGCAGCGGCCAATACAACGGGAATGCGCCCCATATTGCATATGCGGTTACCCCAAAGAGAAGACCTAACTTATAGTGACTCAATTATCTAAAGTTCGTAAATTGAACTGCAAAATCCCAAGCAGCCTCTTTAATCATTGCCATCGCCGCTTGTAGATCATCTCGACTCTTAGACGTTACTCGAAGTTCATCACCTTGAATTTGAGATTTCAGAGATTTAGGGCCTTCATCGCGCAAAAGCTTGGCAACTTTCTTAGCATTCTCAGTTGTGATTCCCTCTTTTAGCGGAACCGAAACTTTGTAAATCTTCCCTGACAGTTGCGGACTTTGCGGATCAATAAATTTAAGTGATACTCCACGCTTAACCATTTTATCTTTGAGTACATCAAGGGCTGCTTTGGCGCGCTCTTCAGTATCGGCCTCGATAGCGATTTTCTCGCCCACCATTTCTAACTTAGCGCCAGTGTTTTTGAAATCAAATCGGGTATCAATTTCACGGACCGCCTGATTAATGGCGTTATCGAGCTCCATCCGGTCAATCTTGGACACTACGTCGAAACTGCTATCGGCCACGGGCTTGCGCTCCTTTATAGAGAGTTGAAAAGGCGGTTTTTCTGCCTACGCTCCTAAGGTACCTTTCACCTCGCAGTAACCATAATTGCCGCAATACTTCTTCGACCTTGGCGGGTTACCCGAGCGGCCAAACTCATCGATTTTGAGCGTGAATTCAACGATCCCCCACGGCTAAGTCACGACGATAATCCCTTGGCACCAGGGGCGACCCTTCATCTTTATTAACTCAGAGTAGTTTTGTAGACTCGAGTGATTCGAGTCCATTGTGGTTCCACCAGCAGTCTCGAGGATCAGTGGCCTGAGGAGTTTGACGCCCTCAGCACGGGCCATTGATTTCGAGCATTCTTTGCCCATCAAGGATTACCTTCTAGAATTAGTATGATTCGGGCATGAATCCACAGGAACTTATTCAAACTTATAGTGAGAATGCTCAAGCATTTATTGCAGTAGCGCGTTCAATTCCTGAAGCTAAGGTAAATCTAATCCCAGCAGAAGGAGAATGGCCTGCTGCATACGTGATTCATCATATGGCTGATGCCGAACTTCAGTTTGGAGTTCGCTATGCAAATGCTCTTGCGGAAGATAATCCAGCAATTGTGGCATTTGATGAAGCAAAATTTCCTATCGCACTGCATTATGAAAAGCGAAGCGTTGCTAATTCGCTGGCAGCTTTTGAAGCGGCTCGTAATTTAAATTGCGAGATCTTGAGAAATGCCTCTCCTGAGGATTGGAACCGCACATCAATGCATCCAGAAAAAGGTTTAGTCCATCTGGCTTCGTTGGTGAAGTTATGTGGTGCGCATATTGGTGCACATATAGAACAATTAAAACAAGCAGGAAAGTAAAAGGCTCTCAGAGTTCCAAGGGCCTTTTAAACGCGACTCTTCTGCTTTTCCGCTGACTGAGAGACATTCCCGCACAGTTTTTACTTTTTATTGCGACATTTGTTGTCAAAACCTAACTCAAAATGGCCTTACTTAACGCTCTCCAGAGAGAGGAAGCCTCTTGAGTAAAATAAAATCTGCAAAACTTGTGTTCTCTGGTTGGCGCTTGTTATATGGAAATGGGTTCTTGAATATTCCTTCGATTGAAAATTCAGTTTGTAGATTAGCAGTGTGATAACGGTGTAAATCTCTATGCCGGACATGTATGGCGCTTGGCAAATCTTTCGTATCATATAAACCCGAAGAGTAAATCAAGACATACTTTGACGATGATGAAAATAAATTAGCCATGTAACTGTGGTAAGTCGAGTCTTCTGTTAGGTGATAAATGACATCTATTGATAGCGCTAGCTCGCGCACATTTCCCGTATATTGCCCACTAAGTATGTATTTATGATTATTAATTTCCGTTGCTGGTGATGTAAGCATCCGATTCACTAAGTCTTCAGAAATTTCAATTCCCAGATAGTCTTGGACTTGAATTCTGGAAGCTAACGCACCATCGCCAAAACCCCAATCTATAAGCGAAGTCACTGCTAGTCGTGATATTAGCGAATTAATGAATTCGACCTTGTAGTCCAAGAGTGAACCGCGGCTTCCTGATCCAGATGCAGACAAATCGCGATTTCTGATTCGCCAATAATTTTGAGAATTAAATCCGATCCTGCGCCTTCTAACACTTAGATAAAACCGAGGACTAATTTTTGCAATATATTTATGAATTCTTTTTGGAATACGAATCATTATCAAACAGTACCTGAATCGCCACGGGCGGGAGTTACCGTTTTTGTTCTCAGTAGCACTCACAATTACGACCTTGGCGCTTCGCCCGAGCGGCCAATGGGAGGGGACTGTCAATCCTCCTGCGATACCACTAAAATCAAACTATGGCAGCAAAAATAGTTACCAAGAAAATAGTTATCCTCTCTCTTCTCATTCTTGTCATTATTCTCGCGGGGTGGGCGATCAAATCTGCGACCAAGCCATTACCATCTGGAGTGGCATCTACTTATGCCATTGGCGATACCGGTCCTGCTGGTGGAATAATCTTTATCACGCCATCAAGCCCAGATAACCCGACGGGTAAGTATTTCGAAGCCGCACCCGCTGATCTAGGTTCCACCAAGGTATGGTGTTCAGATACTGCTACTTTATTGGGAGCCAGTGGCACGGCAATTGGCACCGGCGCGGCAAATACCGCCGAGATGTTATTAACCTGCACATCCGGGGCTGCATTTTCGGCTCGCGCCTACTCAACGATTAATAACTCAATAACATACTCGGACTGGTTCCTACCCTCACAGGAAGAACTCAATCAACTCTGCAAATATGCAAAAGAGCAGGCGCAGAACAGAAGTGCATGTACTGGCAGTAGCGCACCGAAAGCTGGTTTTGTTCTCGGTGGCTACTGGAGTTCCTCTGAGTACGGCGCGACCAACGCGTGGCTCCAGAGCTTCAACGTCGGGTCACAGGATAACTACGGCAAGGTCGACGCCGCCTACGTTCGTCCTGTTCGGGCTTTTAGTTAATTCATCTATTTAATAATTTTATTTAAACTTTTTAACACCTGCCAACTATCTGGGCCAGGGTAGAAGAGTTGACTAGAGTGAGAAGATGAAGCGCGCGTTTCTTGCCTTTCTTTTAGTAATCTCAATATCTGCGCTACCAATCCACTCAGCCACCGCTGACATAATCCAACTAACAGTTGCCGCAGACCATCTAACTGGTTATAAAAGGTCACTATTTAAACTATGGATAGATGCAGATAAGAACGGATGCAATACACGGAAAGAAGTTCTAATTGAGGAAGCGATAGTTAAACCAACAAAGGGCGCCAAATGTGTTCTCACGGGCGGTAAATGGATTAGTCCATACGATGGTATGTCTTATACAAAAGACTCTGCATTAGATATTGACCACCTAGTTCCTCTGGCAGAGGCTTGGCGCTCTGGTGCGTGGGCGTGGAGTGCACTCCAGCGACAAAATTACGCAAATGATTTAACAGAGCCCAAAGCGCTAGTTGCAGTATCACTTGGATTAAATAGACAAAAAGGCGGCCAAGATCCAAGTACTTGGCTACCACCTAAAGACCCATGCGGATATATCTCAAATTGGATTACCGTTAAATATAAGTACAGTCTCACGGTTGATTCAATAGAGGCGAATACTCTCTCTGCTGCGCTAACTCAATGTGGTTTCACAAATATAGAAATCGGAATACCAACACCAACACCAGCACCAACTCCAACTCCAACTCCAACTCCAACACCAACACCAACACCCGAGCCCGTGAATGTGCCAGTGCCGACTACCACCGAATGGAGCTACGCTGAAATTGGTATTTATTCTCAATCTTTCTTGGAGCGGCTCCTTCAGCAGTTCTAGTGGTTCCTGCTCAATGAGTTAGCACGCTCATGGGCGCGCTAGCCTGCGGGGTGAATTAGAGAGAGTGACAAGGTAGACAAGAAGAAAGGCAATTGTTATCAATATGGCGCTAGCAGCCATTGCCATCCCATAGTTCTGGTCACCCGGTCTGGCGATCAACTGGTAGAGCACTGTTGGCAAAGTACCTTGGTCGCCATATGCAAGAAAACTAGCTGCACCAAATTCTCCGATGGAGATGATTGCTGTGTAGGCAGCTGCAGTTGCAATGACACCACGAATAATTGGTACTTCGATGAGCCACCAGATTTGACTCGTTGTTGCTGCATCTGTTTCTGCTGCATCTCGAAGTTCACTGTCTATGGCTTGCAGAGCAGGATGGATAAACCTAATTACCAACGGTATCGCAAGTAGTGACTGAACCAGTGGTGTAACCAGCCAACTGGACCTTAGTGGAAGCGGACCACCACTAAAAGAAATAAGATAACCAAATCCCAGTACAACGCTTGAGACTCCGAGCGGGAGTTGAAAAAGAATATCCGTGACTCGTTGAAATATATAGATATTTCTTTTTCGAGTACGTCGCGTCAGTAGGAAGAGAACCGTTAATCCAATAATTAAAGTCAACGCGCTCGAGATGGCCATATTGCGTACTGTGTTTCGAGCAGCATGGCTTACTGTGATGTTGAGTAAGTCACGCGCCCCATTTCCGGAGAGGTTGGTAAAATTCACTAACGAAAAGATATTTCCATGAGTAAATGCTTGGACAAAGACAGTGGCTATCGGCAAAATAATAAGGAATAGCAGTAAGAACCCCGTGAGCAGCACCGCTGGCCAATCACGACGATCCACCCGAAAACGTGAAGTAGCCGCTTGCACCTCTTCTAGCATCGCTGAGTTACGTACAACGCGTTGAGCCACTATAAATACGATAATGGTAAGAGCCGTTTGAATCAGTGCCAGCCCTGAAGTTTTCGGTAAATCAAGGTATTCCGTTGCTGCAATAAAGATTTCAGTTTCGATGGAGTTAACAATTCCTCCACCAAGAACAAGAATGATTCCAAAACTTGTTGTGCAATAGAGAAAGACCAAAGCTGTAGCTGAGATGACCGCCGATTTTAACTGTGGCAAAGTGATACTCCACAAAGTGCGAAAGCGCCCTGCGCCGTCCAACGCAGCGGCAGATTCGGTGCTTGGGTCAAGAGTTGCCCATGCACCGCCAACAATGTGCACAATGATCGAGTAGTTCATAAATATATGAGCACAAATAATTGCTGGCACAAGAGAGCGGCCGTAGAGCAAGTCGGAGAGTAGTGGAAGTTGCCGAAGTGAGGTGAAACCAATTGCAACAACAATCGTCGGAAGTATAAACGGAACGGTGATAAAAGCTCGAATGAAGCGCTGTCCTGGAAATTTCTTGTTATAAAGCAGATACGCACCAGGGATGCCAAGTGCGAGAGTAAGTAACGCTGAGAGCACCGCCTGCCAGATAGTGAACCAAAGAACTGATAACACTCTTGGGGTAGAAATTGCCAAGAGCCAGTCACCATGGAGCCCCATAGCAACAATCTTGCCTAGTGGCCAATAGAAGAGCACGCCAATAAAGAGCAGCGAGCCAGTCCAGAGGGCCACTAGGTTTGATCGATTATTCATAACTGTTGCAATTAGTTAAAGATGGCATTCCATTGCGTAAGCCATGATTTCCGGTTGGTATTAATGTCCAGAGTGTCGCCGTAGGTCTGGGTGGCTAGCGTCGCGAACTTCTTCCATCTTCTTGGGAGAGGAGTGTCCTTAACAATTGGATACATATACATGGCCTGTGGAAGCGATGATTGAAACTTCGAACTGAGCAAGTACGTAACTACTGCAGCAGCGCCCAGTGGGTTCTTTGCGCCTTTCAATACACCTGCGTATTCGGTCTGTCGGAAACAACCATCCATAATGCTTGCAGTCTGTGATTTGCCGGTGGCTCGTCGTACTTCAGCAGCGGGGGAAGAAGCGTAGCTAAGTACAATTGGGTAAGCACCCTTTCCGCTCGATCCGGAAAAGTCAATGAAATAAGCGGCTGACCATCCTCTAACAATCTTTACGCCATTATTTTTCAAAGACTTCCAGTAACTTTGCCAACCTGATTCTCCGAATATTTCAACTGAAGCAGCCAGGAATGACAACGCAGGCGATGATGTATTGGGATTCCCAAGGACCGTCAAGCCTTTGTAGGCCGGCTCAATCAATTGTTTCACCGAAGTAGGTGGAGCAATCTTGCGGTTTGCAAACCAGAACTTATCGTAATTAAAGCAAACATCCCCGAAGTTAATTGCGGTTAGCGAACCATCGATAAGGTCATTACTGGTTGCAAGGCCAGCAAAAGTATTGTCAATGCCAAATACTGCATCAGCAATTGGAACTCCTTTAGTAAGGATTAAACGATTAGTAAGACCGCCAGCACTGCCAGCTTTTATAAGATTGAGGCGGTAGCCAGTAGTTCTATTAAAATGTGCGACCAATGACTTTTTCATAACGAAAGAGTCATGGGTTACCAGAGATACCTCCTTAGGTATCTCTTGAGCTGACGCTTTCGTTAAAGCGCTGGGGAATGCAACGATGGCAATTGCTAGAATAGCGGAGGTCACTATGTTGGCAATTAATACTTTGGTAACTCTCTTACGGTTGAATATCTGCACTGACGTGCCCTTTCTATTATGAACGGGGCACGGGCTTGAGTGGTCTCCCTGTGGTGGCATTACCCATTTCAGGTGCGACGGTCGAAGACTATTGAGTCTTCCTCTCAGTCCAGTATTACTGAACTCCCGTGTGAGTTGATGGTACACGATGAAACAGGAGCGAGATCTGACGAATCCAAAACTCAAGCCAAACGTGATGTCATCAGTTCATCGAAGGGTTCTACAACAGCCGACGTCGGCGCTCTGCTTTGAACTATCCAGAGCAAATGAAGGCCACTACACTTACCAAGCAGCAGCCCAAAGACGACCACCGGTTCCGCCTTACTTCACGAGTGAAGAGAGCGGGTTCCTCTGATGGACGACGATGCTCGCTATATATTTTGTGCCCCAGAAGGCAGGGTTTAATGAGGTTTACGGTGACGAAGGCGTCCTCGATTACGAGGAACAGGTGGTTCAAACTCGTCTGGATTATCCCGGTCGCGCTCATGCTCCTGCTGGCCGTGGTACTCATCGCCCAGTGGTTGCGCCGGCTCCCCGCAGTGCAGTCGTTCATGACGGACTTCCCCGGTGCGTCCCACCTGTCAGCAGGTGCCCCGGTCGGGTTCCCCGCCTGGCTGGGCTGGCAGCATTTCCTGAACATGTTGATCATCGTATTGATCATCCGATCCGGGTGGATGGTACGTACGAACCAGCGTCCGGGCGCGTACTGGACTCGTAACAACAACAGGGTGATCCGCACCAAGAAACCGCCGGAGAAAATCAGCCTGGACCTATGGTTCCATCTCGTCCTGGAACCACTCTGGGTACTCAACGGTATCGTCTTCTACGTATTACTATTTACAACCGGGCAGTGGATGCGCCTGGTCCCCACCAGCTGGGACGTCTTCCCGAACGCCCTCTCCACCGCGATCCAGTACGCGTCGCTAAACTGGCCGACAGAGAATGGCTGGGTCAACTACAACAGCCTCCAACTACTAGCCTATTTCACCACCGTTTTTATCGCCGCACCCCTCGCATTGATCACCGGAATCCGCATGTCCGGAGCCTGGCCGGCGAACGCCAAGAAACTCAACAAGCTCTACCCGGTCGAAGTCGCCAGAGCGATCCACTTCCCCATCATGGCCTACTTCGTCATCTTCATCATCGTGCACGTCACCCTGGTTATGGCCACAGGTGCTCTCCGTAACCTCAACCACATGTATGCGATGCGCGACGACACCAGCTGGGCCGGGTTCTGGATCTTCGCGGCCTCACTCGTTATCATCATTGCCGCCTGGATCGCCGCCCAACCACTCTTCCTTCGCCCCATCGCCGCACTCACCGGAAAATTAAGCCGGCAATGAGAGAACAAGATGTGTCCAGCATTTGTAACTTAATTTGTTAGATCCACTTCGCCTTTCTCCTTAGAAAAGCGAGTACGCCAAGGGTCGTGTCTTACTTGTACCAATGTGAATTTCGTATCAGAAACACTTACCTGTACGCTTACGCAGTCGCAATTACGACCCTGGCGGGTTGCCCGAGCGGCCAATGGGATGGGACTGTAAATCCTCAGTCTTAAATTCCTCCAGCAAATCAGCCGAACTTAGTAAGCATCAAACTCATCAATTCTGAGCATGAATTCAATATTTACTTGTCTTCAATGAGTCTGTCCCAAAGAGTCAGCAGTTAACTATTCATCTTGAGGACTTGGTTACAAACAAACCAGAGGCTAGCCAAGATACAGGCGAGACTAGATCTTCTTAATCAGCTTCATATTTAATTGTCCCGAGTAAAAATCTAGGGAGAGGCTAGTTGTATTCAATCATTGGACTAGAATTGTTTAATGTCGCAAGTATCTCGAAGAATTTTCCTTTACTTAATTTCCAGCTTCATTTCAGGCCTGATTATTGAAACTGCAGAAGCTGCCAAAGGTGAAAAAATAAACAAGAAGAAAGCGACCCGAAAACCTTCACCTAAGAAATCAACTCCTTCTCCCTCTCCGACGAAGAAATCAACTCCTTCTCCCTCTCCGACGAAGAGTGCAACAAGTTCACCTTCTCCATCTCCTTCGCTATCAAAAACAGCGGAAGGTGTTTTTATTGCAAAGAGTGCTGACTTAGAGTTTCGACAAACCAAAGTTTTTTCAATCAAGGATTCCTTCGGAATTTCAAGCAATTATTCATTGACTCGAACCACTAAAGGGGTTGTTGCATTCGATATGACTTGCACACATGCTGGGGCACCAACATTTCTCAAAGGGCCTGAACTACATTGCCCAGCACATGGCTCCATCTTTAATCCGGAGTTTGGAAGCGTGATTAGGGGCCCTGCAACTGAGCCACTCAAGTCTTACCCAACAATAGAATCCGCGGGCGAAATCCGAATTATTATTCCTTAATTTTGTAACCTCTAGGACATTTAGGATTTGTTCCTGTTACTTTGATGGTTTTCTCATTTTTGACACAGGTAATGGTCTTCCTCACGCGGCCCGTAGTTTTCTTAACCTCTGCAGGCGTGCTAGAAGGCGTACTGGAAGCTGATTGACTTGGTGATGGTGATGGATCGGGCATTTTTTTGTACATGACTGTACCAATCCCAGCTACTACCGACTTTGGAAAAGAAGCTGGAAGAGGTGTGTCAGAAAGATGCTTTAAAACTGAAAGCACTTCTGGGCGGAAGTTTGGAAATATTTTTTCTACGCCTTCTGCTGATACTCCTGCACGACGAGTAAGAATTTCACTTAACACACTTCTATAGTCTGC
This sequence comes from Candidatus Planktophila sp., assembly GCA_038905815.1. Lineage (GTDB taxonomy): Bacteria > Actinomycetota > Actinomycetes > Nanopelagicales > Nanopelagicaceae > Planktophila. The sequence goes on from JBCKHN010000014.1 coordinate 12,700, forward strand.
AGTTACAACCAAATCTCCATCTTTCAATTGCTTTTCATCTAATCCGGGGAACCGCCCGTGAATCTTTCCACCATTGACGCCACCACCAGCTATGAACATGCTGACGCCCCATCCATGTTCAGTTCCGTTAGATTGATTGACATCTACTCGACGGCCAAATTCAGTAACCGTAACGAGCGTGACACGCGACCATAAAATTCCTAAGTCCTCACGAAGTGCAGAAATTGACCCAGCAAGATCTGATAACCAATTGGTTAGCCATCCGTTTTCAAGCGTTCCCATATTTGCATGCATGTCCCAATCGCCATCAAATTCAACGTCTACCGCTCGTACACCAATTCCAGCTTTCAGAAGTGCAGCCACATCCTTTAAGCGATCGCCCGTACCAGTTGAGGGATATTTCACAGTGCTTTTCTGTGCTCCAGCACGCGCAATCAAATCCAGAGCTTGAATCGTTGATTTAGCTTGATTAGCCCAGGGGTTGCTCCAGCGTCCATGTGTCTCGTCGATGAAACCAGAGATATCTTCAGGTCGATACCCAAAAATTCCCTCTAGTTTGAAATTGTCGAGACCATTAACTGAAACGGACGGCTGTTTTCCACCAAGTAGTTGTTTTGTTGTTGAGCCTAATCCAACTGCTTGAACTACCGAACCAGTTCCAGCGACATCAAGAAAACGTGACATCCAACCAGAACGTTTGTCCTTCTCACCATAGGCTGCATATGCAACATCAGATATTTCATCAAAATGGCTCCGCGAATGTGTAGGAGCTCCAACCGTATTTATAATCGCAAGTTCTTTTGCTTCCCATAGCGGCATCAATCTCTTTAATGCTGGGTGAAGACCAAAATCGCGATCCAAAGGAATAAGACTTGAATTAGGTATAAAGATCTGACCACGAGCTTTTCTCATCAAATTCTCGTCAGTTGGGACGACTGCACTCAAACTGTCGAATCCACCACGTAGAACTAAAATTATAACAACATCAGGAACTTCAGTAGTTGAAGCAGCAAATGAATATCTCACGCCATTTGCAGAAAGTATCGTCATCCCACCAAAAAGAGTTAAACCTTGCAAAAATTGTCTACGCGTAAACCCTTCGCGACCTTCCGGACAACGAGCGATTGCTTCTTCGGTATTCATCGTAAACTCCAAACAGGTAGCTGGATTACTAAGCGAGCGATTAAAGCGATAATCTCCCGGCGCAATCTTTGAAGATCGGGGCTTATGCCGTAAGTTTTAGCAATCGCATTAGAAATTGCTGTGCGATCTGAACGTCCCAGCTCACTAAAAAGCAAAGATTGCGAAATACGATCTATTAGACTTTCTACACTCTCGCTAGCATCAGGAGTGTAGATTTCTTGCCAGGCAGGTTGATTCCATGTAGTACCGCGAACAAAATTGCTATAGATATTCCATCGCACAAGTTGAGCATTTGAATTTACCCAAGCGGAAGCAACATCGGCATAGCCATCCGGAAATGGCCACGAAAGTGGGGCATGACCCATTTGGGTAAGCTCTCCAGAAACGATACGTGATTCAATAGGGAAGTCTTGAGTTCTACCCTTCAAGACGCCTAGATTTGAAAAATTTGGCCAAACTCTTAGAGCCCTCGCAATGGATACGTAATCTTCCCCTGGCCGCTTAAATTTTGTGCCAACTGATTTCGAAAAATCCGGATGTCTTAAAACTGCACGCAAAGTCGACTGGATGTCACCTTTTGAAGCGGTGAAAACTGAAGCAATATCGTTTATGAATTTGTCAGATGGCTCGTCTCTCACAAATCTACGCCCCAATTTCAAGGCGATAGTTTTAGCCGTCTGTGGGTGTGCAACTAAGTAACTGTTGAGAGATTTTATTGCAGGCAATACTTCACTTTCTGAATTAACTGTTACCTTCCAGCCCATTATCTTAAATGTGCCGAAATTTTGGCGCTCCACGTGCAACATTGTTTGAAAAGGCGGAACATCAATTAAGGTCTTGCCACCAACGATTCGAAAATCTTTTCGCCGGGCGTAAAATCTAGTTGGCCACTTCACGCGCAGCCCTGAGAATAGTTTAGAAGCACTTAGTACATCATCCTGGGTATAACCTGATTTCGGCGTTACGGTATGAAGCTCAAGAAGCTCGCGGCCGTAATTTTCATTCGGAATTTGCTTAGAACTTAATTCACCGTCTAGATAGACAATCATCGCAGGATGAATTGCAGAAGCGTTGAGCATATCTTCAAAATTTCCTAAAGCATGAGCTCGGATTACATTTTTGTTCCAGTCATTGGAGTGCCAATCAAGCAGCTCATCTTTAAGACCTTCACCGATCGATGTGATATTGAAGTGGTCATGCCAAAACTCAACCATCATTTCGTATATCTGGCGGTTAGAGTGCGCCTGACTAATTACGGTATACAGATGAAGGATTTTTATAGACATTCGATCTGAATGGAAGAGTGAAGATAAAGGCTGAAGACTCTCGTCTTCAGCTAATTTCCAATACAAGTTAATATCATGATGTACAAAATCGAACATTTTCCACTTGGCAAGAAATTCATTTAATTTTTGATCGGAAACTGAACTGTAATTTAATTGATTCTCAAACCAAGCATCTACCCCAATCCTACGTACTTCATCTACTAATTCAGGAGTTGGGCCATAAGTAAATCTTTTTAGCGCATGGATTACAGGATCCTTAGAAGGCGCGGTAGCACCAACTAGCCAGGTTGACTCCATAGAAAGAGCGTACTTTAGCCAAGTAAAAAATAGAAGGTTCGGGATAGCCATTCATAAAATTCACACTTACCGGGAACGCGCGGAGGGGTATGGTGGCGGGTGAAGGATTTGAACCTTCTGCTGCTTTATTGACGCCAACTGCTGGATTGGCATCAATTAGTCCCGCATCAACTGCTCCTTGCATCGCAACTGAAATAATTGCAAGCGCTTGATTGCGCGTACGGGGGCCGATATTGTTTTTGGTCATAGACATCATGAACTGTGCAATCTCGCGTTTAGTGATTTTCTGTAATTACATTTGGCCCAGTGCTGGAACGATATAGCCTTTTGCAATTGCTAAATAACGTACCAGAGTGCTGTGAGCGATCTTGTGTGAGTGCTCTGCATTGAGCCAAGGAATTAAGTGGTCAGACATTGTCACCCTATGTGCTCCTTTAATAATAGAAGAGTTATTTACTCCTCTATTAATAGTTTCTTTTACTTCGGGAGTTACCGTTTTGATAGTCAGTAGCACTCGCAAAGAGCAACCAAATTTGAACTCATACCAAACTAATACCATCCTTTATTTTGGACGGTTAAATGCGTGGATTTCGCATCAGAATCACTTGCCTGTACGCTTACGCAGTCGCAATTACTACCCTGGCGGGTTGCCCGAGCGGCCAATGGGAGGGGACTGTAAATCCCCCGGCTCTGCCTTCGAAGGTTCAAATCCTTCACCCGCCACCAGTACGAAAGTGCCGGCAATCGTGGAAGCGTTGCTCGGGTTGCTTGCGCCATCGTAACCATGGACCTAATTAGCGCTGAACCATTTTCAATTCTCACCGAGCCATTTGCCGAGATTCTTGTTAAACTCGGGATAACTAAAACTAAGGAGAAAAAATGACAGATCAACTCCTGCCAGAAACTTTAACTCTGGTAGAAAAAGAAAAGATCATAGAAAATGAAGAAGTTTCCGGATGTGGATGTGGCGGCGGAGGCAAATGTGGATGTGGAAGCGGAGGCGGATGCGGATGCGGAAACTGAGACTTGCGCACTTGCGGAAGTACTCCAATTGATTTAAGTAGATGCGCGTAGATCGCCAATCTAACGAGCGTAAATCTCCCGTGGTAGAGTTTCGCAGTGACTTCACTTACCGCAGGTGCTCGTTTCAAGAAGGCGCTCGCAGAAGAATCCCCGCTACAAGTAATTGGTGCAATTAACGCCAACCATGGCCTTCTTGCCAAACGCGCTGGATTTAAAGCGATATACCTCTCCGGTGGAGGAGTAGCTGCAGGATCGCTAGGAGTTCCAGATCTTGGCATCACCGGATTGGAAGATGTACTCACCGATATCCGCCGCATCACCGACGTCTGTGATTTACCGCTATTAGTTGATGTCGATACTGGTTTTGGTGCCTCCGCATTCAATATCGCGCGCACGGTTGCCTGCGTCATTAAGGCCGGAGCCGGAGCTCTGCATATTGAAGATCAAGTTGGAGCAAAACGATGCGGGCATCGCCCCAATAAAGCGCTAGTTAGCAAGGGTGAAATGGTTGATCGGATTAAGGCAGCAGTTGATGCGCGAACTGATCCAGATTTCACGATTATAGCGCGCACCGATTCTTTGGCCGTTGAAGGCCTCGACGCTGCAATCGATCGCGCAGGTGCATTTATCGAAGCTGGCGCCGATGCGCTATTTCCTGAAGCAGTTCGTGATCTTGAGACTTATAAAAAATTTACCGAGGCATTTGATGTTCCAATTTTGGCAAACATCACCGAATTTGGAGCGACTCCGCTTTTTACAGTCGCTGAATTAGCAAGTGTGGGTGTTGGAATAGCTCTCTATCCGCTCTCGGCATTTCGCGCGATGAACAGAGCCGCAGAGACGGTTTACCAAACGATCCGTAAAGAGGGCACACAGAGTTCAGTACTCGATTTAATGCAGACTCGGGATGAGCTTTATCAAAGTATTAATTACTATGAATATGAAAATGCCCTCGATAAATTCGCGCAAGATGGAGATAAGAAGTAATGAGTGAAAATTCAAATCCAGAGTTTAAGCCAAAGAAATCGGTAGCGTTATCTGGGGTATCTGCCGGAAATACCGCGCTCTGCTCAGTTGGTCGTTCTGGAAATGATTTGCACTATCGCGGATATGACATCGCAGATCTTGCAGCCAACTGTGAATTTGAAGAGGTAGCGCACTTATTAATTCATGGGGCGCTCCCTAACGCTGGCGAACTTGCTGCTTATAAAAGCAAACTCAAATCACTCCGTGGCTTACCGGCACACTTAAAGTCGATGCTCGAAGAGCTTCCAGCTTCAGTTCATCCTATGGATATTTTGCGAACTGGTGTATCTATACTTGGTTGTCTAGAACCTGAAGAGCATGCCCATCCAGAGGAAAAAGTACGCGAGATTGCCGACCGCATAATGGCAGCTCTGCCATCCATGCTTTTATATTGGTACCACTTCTCCACTAGCGGCAAGCGCATTGAAGTGGAAACAGATGATGAATCCATCGGCGGACACTTTCTTCACCTTCTTCATGGTTCAAAGCAGAGTGCGCTCTGGGAAAAAGCGATGCATACTTCATTGATTTTATATGCCGAGCACGAGTTCAATGCCTCAACTTTTACCGGCCGCGTCATTGCCGGAACTGGTTCAGATGTCTACTCCGCAATCACTGGAGCCATTGGTGCTCTTCGTGGCCCAAAACATGGCGGCGCAAATGAAGTAGCGCTAGAAATTCAAGCACGATATGCCTCACCTGATGAAGCGGAGAGAGATATTCGCGCGCGCGTGGAGAAGAAAGAGGTAGTTATTGGTTTTGGTCACCCTGTTTATACGATTTCAGACCCACGCAATGAAATTATTAAAGCGGTAGCCAAGGAAGTCTCCCTCGATAAGGGCGATATGGCGATTTTCGAAATTGCCGAAAGAATTGAATCGGTTATGTGGGATGCCAAGAAGATGTTTCCTAACCTTGATTGGTTCTCGGCAGTGGCATATGAAAAGATGGGGATTCCTATTTTATTCTTTACGCCAATCTTTGTTATAGCTCGCACAACTGGTTGGTCTGCTCATGTCATTGAACAACGCATTGATAATAAGATTATTCGCCCAAGTGCAACCTACACGGGCCCAGAAGATCTTGAATTTCTTCCAATCCAAAACCGCTAGCCATCGACACGGAAGGGAAACTTCAGAACAATGTCTCAGATCATCAAAGTTAATCAAGAGTACGATCCAGAAATACAAGCGATAGTTGACTATGTTTTGGATTATCAAATCTCATCTGACCTTGCTTATGAGACTGCTTGGAATTGTTTCCTTGATACTTTGGGCTGTGGGTTAGAGGCGCTGGAATATCGCGAGTGCCGAAAGTTGCTGGGGCCGTTAGTTTCAGGAGTAAGTATTGAAAATGGTGTTCGAGTTCCCGGAACAAATTACCAACTCGATCCAGTACAAGGAGCATTCAATATTGGCGCCATGATCCGTTGGTTAGATTTTAATGACACTTGGCTCGCTGCTGAGTGGGGGCATCCTTCAGATAATCTCGGTGGAATTCTTGCCACTGCCGATTACCTCTCACGCTTAGCCGTTGCAAATGGTGAAAAACCGTTGACGATTAAAGATGTGTTGACGGCAATGATTAAAGCGCATGAAATTCAAGGATGCATTGCGCTGGAGAATTCATTTAATAAAGTAGGTATTGACCACGTTGTTTTAGTAAAAGTTGCCTCAACTGCAGTTGTTGCGCAGATGATGGGTCTCTCGCGGGGCGAAATTCTTGCCGCGGTTTCATTGGCATGGGTGGACGGTCAACCACTTCGCACTTATCGTCATTATCCAAACGCTGGGTCTCGTAAATCTTGGGCAGCAGGGGATGCGACATCTCGCGCCGTTCGACTAGCCCTGATCGCTAAGACCGGCGAGATGGGTTATCCAAGCGCACTCTCGGCAAAAACTTGGGGATTCTACGATGCCTCCTTTAGAGGAAATACTTTTAAATTCCAACGCCCTTATGGCTCATACGTAATGGAAAATATACTTTTTAAGATTTCTTTCCCTGCTGAATTCCATTCACAAACTGGTGTTGAAGCTGCCATGACAATCCATAAGAAGATGGCTGAGCTAGGCAAGACCTCTGATGATATTAAGAGCGTTGCTATTCGAACTCATGAAGCTTGCATTCGAATCATTGATAAGCGCGGCCCACTCAATAACCCAGCAGATCGTGATCACTGTATTCAATACATGGTTGCGCTCCCGCTGATACACGGTCGTTTAACTGCCCGCGACTACGAAGATGACATAGCAAGTGATCCACGCATTGATGCTTTGCGCGAAAAAATAACTTGCGTTGAGGATGAAACCTTTAGCGCTGACTATCACGACCCGCGGAAGCGTTCAATTGCTAACGCTCTCACTGTTGAATTCAGCGATGGCACGAAATTGGATGAGGTTGTTGTTGAATACCCAGTAGGCCATGCACGCCGCCGAGTTGAAGGAATTCCTTTACTTCACGCGAAATTTAAAACGAACCTTGCGCGTATTTTTAAGGAAGATCAACAAGAAGTAATTCTTGCGGCATCTCTTAACCGCGCAGCGCTAGCGAAAAAGTCAGTGGCCCAGTACATGGATTTGTATATCAACAAGGAGTACCAGCCGAACCTATAATTGCTATTTCTTAGCGAGATTGAGAACGTAATTTAGCGCCGGTCCTGCTAGCTTGTCATGAATCTTGAAGAAGGTATCGGTCGCGGCAAAGCCCGCCCAATTCTTTGGCAGAAACTCTTTAGGTAGGCCCGGATCAAAATACGGTGCATGCCGCCAATTTGTGAGAATCTTGGTGTAATCATGGAATGCCCGTTCTGGGTTAGGTGCATTCCGTTTATTTTCCCAATACTTAGCAATCGGTTTGGCGGTTTTAGAGAAAGATTTGTAGACCTCTTGAATTCCATCTAGATCCCACCAAGTAGCAACTGCTAACGGAGTAGGTTGGAAAGCAAGGTGTTCAGCAGAGAAGATATGCATATGTTTTTCAACGCTGAGCGACTTAGCCAGAGAAATCACATCGTCGGCAAGTTGCCGTGGCGCTATCCAGAGTCCTCCACTAACTTGAGCAAAACCAATTCGTCCTAGACGCGAACGAAGTTGGTAGCGAAGGGCACGCATCTCCTCCGGTATGGAGAAAGCAACGAGTATCCAACCTTGATTGATAGGTGAGTGGCGTCGCTGTAAAACGCGTGAATCTCCTTGATCAAAAGTCTTCCGCATTTCTGGACTTATTGAATATCCAACCACGCCACCTTGCTTCTTAGAGATTAAAATCCCTCTACGTTTAAATCGAGCTAAAGCGCTGCGCGCGGCATCTTCTTGCACGCCAAGTTCAGTACAGAGCGCGATGATGGAATTAGCCGAGAACCAGCCGCCATTTTTTCGACTAAATGCGCCATAAATACTGATGATCAGCGATTGTGGGCGAGCTGATCTATCGACTAAATCACGTGCCTCGCCGGTGAAGATGCTTACCATGCGGGAATGTTAGTGTGTGGGTGAGTAAGAAATCAAAATGCCTCGAGGTTAAAATTAGTGGAGTTGGAAAGGTCACCATGGGCAGAGAGTTTTTACTTCTAACGAATAAGTTTCGCGACCTAACCCTTGAAGGCAGCTGTAATCTGCTCGTAACTCATTGAACTCTTGGATGCAGCTGCTATTTGCTTTTCACGTTCAATATTGCGCTCAATTTGAACTTTGGCTGAGATGTACTGTTTCGGCCACGAAATATCTTTGTAACCAATCTTGGCGGCTTCGAGCAAAGTCCAAGCAGGATTTACCAAGTGCATGCGAGCCACTGCGCATAGATCTGCGCGCCCCGCAGCGATAATGGTGTTGATGTTATCTGCTTCAAAAATAGCCCCGACTGCAATCGTTGCAATTCCGGCTTCATTGCGAATCTGATCAGAAAATGGCGTCTGGAACATGCGTCCATAGACTGGCTTTTCTCGCTTTGTTACTTGACCCGATGAACAGTCAACCATATCTGCTCCAGCAACTTTAAAAGCCTTAGCAATTTCAACGGCGTCGTTAGGTCTTATTCCGCCCTCAGTCCAGTCGTGGGCAGAGATTCGAACGCTAATTGGTTTGCTTTGCGGCCACACCTGACGAATTGCCTTGAATATTTCAAGTGGATAGCGAAGACGATTTTCTAACGAACCGCCGTATTCATCAGTTCGATGATTGGTAATCGGGGAGATAAAGGATGAGAGGAGGTACCCATGTGCTGCATGAAGTTCGAGCCAATCAAAACCAGCTATGTTGGCCTCATTAGTTACCCGAACAAAATCATCCTTCACGCGATCCATATCTTCACGCTCCATCGCGCGCGAAGTTTGCGAAACCCCTGCGAGATATTGCACTGCAGATGCTGCAATCAATGGCCATCCATCTGATTCGATAGGTTGATCCATGCCCTCCCACGGCACTTTTGTGGCACCCTTTGCACCTGCGTGACCAATTTGCAGAGCAATTTTGGCATCGGTATTTGAATGCACAAAGTCAACGATTCGCTTCCATCCGGCGGTATGTTCTGGCGTATAAAGTCCCGCACACCCTGTAGTAATTCGTGCATCGGCGCTCACGCATATCATTTCCGTAAAGACCATCGCGGCCCCACCCATAGCACGCGCACCAAGATGAACTAAGTGGTAATCAGCTGGCAACCCATCCACCGCCGAGTACTGGGCCATAGGAGAAACCACAACTCTATTTTTAAGCAGAACGCCACGTACCTTAAATGGAGTAAACATTGGTGGTACTTCGGTTCCAGGCGCTGGAAGCGGAAGGCCTGCATCGGCAAAACTCTTTGCAGTAAACCACTGATCAAAGTTTGAAATATATTTTGCATCGCGAAGGCGCAAATTCTCATGAGAGATGCGCTGGCTGCGCGTTAAGAGCGAGAAGTTGAACTGCTCTTCCGGCAGATTGGCATAGCGTTCGACTTCTTCAAACCACTCCATTGCATTTCGGGCGGCGTTTTGAATCTTCAATACTTCTACTGAGCGATTTGCTTGATAGGAATCGAGCACTGCCTGCATTCCTGCCTGTGAGTTATTAGCAAAAGACTGAGCTAAATCAATAGCATCTTCCATCGCCAACTTAGTGCCAGAGCCGATAGCAAAGTGGGCGGTATGGGCGGCATCTCCCATCAAAATAACCGGAACTTTTTTACCATCGATGTCGTTCCACTGAATCCAGTTTTCGCAAATAACGCGAGGGAATTTAATCCAGTTGGCTGATCCGCGCAGATGTGCTGCATTGCTCAAAAGCTTTGCCCCATCTAGCTCTTCGGCAAATAACTTCTCGCAAAAAGCAACGGCTTCATCTTGCTCCATTTTATCTAGACCTGCTCGTAGCCAGACATCTTCTGGAGTTTCTACGATAAATGTCGATGTGTCACCGTCAAATTGATAAATGTGTGCTTGGAACCAGCCAAACTCGCTCTTCTTGAAGATGAATGTGAAATCTTTGAACATTTTCTTAGTGCCAAGCCATACAAAACGACACTTGCGCACATCAATATCAGGCTTAAAAGTTTCCTTATACTTCTCACGGATAAAGCTGTTTAACCCATCAGCAGCAATAATGATATCTGCGTCGTATTCCTTGGCAATTTGTTGATCATCTTTTACATCTGACTCAAAAATAAGTTTGACGCCTAGGCCTTCAGCGCGTTCCTGCAAAATATTGAGCAGCCGTTTGCGACCGATGCCACAGAAACCATGCCCACCAGAGATAAAACTCTTGCCATTGATGCGCACATCAATATCGTCCCAGTGATTAAAGGAGCTAAGAATGTTTCGAGCAGTTGGTTCATCAGCACGGACGAAATTTACGAGCGTTGAATCCGAGAAAACTACGCCCCAGCCGAATGTGTCATAAGGGCGGTTTCTTTCAATTACGGTGATTTCATACTCCGCGTCTTGCAACTTCATTAAAATAGCGAAATAGAGCCCAGCGGCACCGCCACCTATGGAAACAATCTTCAAAGCATCCCTAACTTTCTGCGCCAGCGAGATTCAAATGGTATGTCGAATATTTGACTATCGTCAAGGATATGCCATAGGGCTAAGGTTAGGCTACTGCCGATTTATGGAGGGAGTTACCTTTATGAGAGCTAATCGCTTCGCGGGCAAGACCGTGCTAATCACTGGGGGAGCCGGTGGTCTGGGTGCTGCCATCGCTGCTGCCATCGCTGCAGAAGGAGGCAAAGTAGGAATTCTTGATACTGATCAAGTGGCTATTGAATCCTTACTCGCCAAACTTCGACTAAGCGGTGGGCAGGGGGTTGGTCGAACTGTTGATGTGCGCGATGGTATTGCAGTTACTGCCGCAGTGGATTTTTTAGCAGAGAGCCTCGGCGGAATTGATGTATTGATTGCAGCTGCTGGTGGATCACTCGGCACTCCACGAGATTTAGCAGATATCACCGATGCGGATTTAGATTTAGTAATCGATGTGAATGTGAAAGGAACTTATTACTCCGCTCGCGCTGTCATCCCGCACTTAAAGAAGCGCGGCAGTGGATCAATCGTTACTTTCTCATCCATTGGCGGACGGAGCGCAAGCCCCGTTACTGGAGTTCCTTATGCTGCCGCAAAGGCGGCAATCTTGGGGCTGACTAGACGCTTAGCAAAAGAGGTAGGCGAGTTTGACATTCGGGTAAATGCAATCGCACCAGGGCTCTTCTTAACTGATCGCCTTCTTGGCATCTTTGAAAAGATGAGCCAGAAAGATCGAGATGAAGTACTAGCGGGCATTCCGCTAGGCCGCATGCCATCCCTTCGTGAGTGCGTAGAGCCAACTCTCTTTCTTGCTAGCGAGGAATCTTCTTACATCACTGGTGCAGTTTTGGATGTTAATGGCGGCCGCCTGATGGCTAATTAGGTAAGAGATCCGCTGCGCCGGCTTTCTTTTAATATTCTATTTACGAAAGTTCTTATAATCTGGCAAGCGTTTCTCAGTAAAAGCGGCAGCACCCTCTTTCGATTCATCACTTTGCGTGTAGAGATCTAGCACATCAAAAGCTAGCGATTGAATTCCTGCGATGTGATCAGTATCGGCGTTGAAAGAGTGTTTAAGTACTTTGAGAGCGGTGGGAGAGAGCGCGCAAACTTTAAGCGCCCACTCCATTGAAGCTGCCATAAGTTGGTCAGGTTCGACTACCTTATTGACTAAACCCCAACGCTCTGCAGTTTGGGCATCATATTGCTCACATAAAAACCAAATTTCACGTGCGCGCTTCTCTCCCACGACTCGCGCCAGATAAGCGGTGCCAAAACCTGCATCAAATGAACCAACGCGTGGACCGACTTGTCCAAATTTGGCGGTAGTAGATGCGATGGAGAGGTCACAGAGAACGTGGAGAACATGCCCGCCGCCGATAGCAAAACCATTGACTGCAGCAATGACGGGTTTTGGAATTGCGCGAATCAACTTATGCAGTGACTCAATTTCAAACATGCCGGTCTCGGTCTCACCATAATTTCCTTTCTCGGCTCGCTCTTTTTGATCACCGCCGGTACAGAAAGCTTTCTCTCCCACACCGGTCAGAATCACTGCACCAACGCGCGGATCCACCCAAGCAGTTTTGAAAGCGGCGAGAAGTTCATCAACCGTGCGACCGCGCAGCGCGTTGTAGCGATCGGGGCGGTTAATGGTGAGAATGGCGACCCCTTGGTCGACCGTATATAAAATGTCGGTAAATTTTGAGATTTCAATCATGGTGTCACCCTTCAACTTTGATTGCGATGGCAACGCCTTGGCCAACACCGATGCAAGCAGCAGCAATTCCAATGCCACCACCTTGGCGTTTAAGTTCTCGTGCGGTATCGATAATAACGCGTGCCGCCGATGCACCGACAGGATGACCCAGGGCGATCGCCCCACCATTGATATTTACTTTCTCAACGCTTATCTCTGGCATTTCATGTAAGACCGCTAGCACCATTGAGGCAAAAGCTTCGTTGATCTCCCAAATTTTAATATCGCTAACCTTTAATCCAAGTTTTTTCAATAGTTGGGCAATTGCGCCAACCGGTGCGAGCGAGAAAAGATCTGGTTCGACCGCTACAACTTGCGCGCCAATGATTATTCCAATCGGAGCAAGACCCATCGCCTTGGCACTCGTGGTTGAGGTAAGCAGTGCCACCACGCTGCCATCGCCCAGAGGAGAGGAGTTTCCAGCGCTGCCCGCTCCGCCTTGGGAGAAGGCAGAGGCAAGCCCAGAGAGTTTCTCCAAAGTAGTATCCGCTCGGAGAGATTCATCCCGCCAGACTCCATTGAAAGTAAAGACCCAGTCATTATGGGCGCCACGATCCCAAGCGCTACTGGCAAGTTGATGTGAACGGAGCGCCCATTGATCTTGCTCCAATCTGGAGATACCGAGCTTGCCTGCCACAACTTCAGCGGAGCGCCCCAAACTCATCGTCCAGTGGTTAGGAAAGTTGGGATTGGTCATACGCCAACCAACTGTGCTCTGATGGAACTCTGGGCTTTCTGGCTCTTCTTTTGAGGTACGTTGCACAATCCAAGGTGCTCGACTCATCGATTCCACTCCGCCGGCAATAATAAATTGGGCATCTCCGGATCGGATAGCACGAGATCCTTGAATGAAGGCTTCGGCTCCTGATCCGCAGAGGCGATTAAGGGTTACCCCCGGTATCCGGCGAGGAAAGCCCGCGAGCAAGGCCCCCATTCGCGCAACGTTGCGATTATCTTCGCCCGCGCCATTTGCATCACCAATTATTACATCGTCAACTTTATTAAGGTCAAGCTCGGGGGTTCGCTCTGCCAATTTGGCAAGCGTTGCGCCGAGTAAGTCATCGGGGCGAACTGTAGAAAGTCCACCAAAATAACGCCCAAAAGGAGTTCGAACTGCGCCCACTATCGCGACTTCTGGGGTTGTCATATGGCGTATTATTGCCTATCGTTAGAAAAACGCGCCATACATTTCGCCCGCTTTTTGTTTCAGCCCGAGCCTTAGATGGAGTGATTACTGAGATGAGAACTCCTCTTCGCATTTTGGTAACGGGAGCCGGACGCGGCATTGGACGCGCCATTGCTACCAAACT
>JBCKHN010000015.1:0-24541 GCA_038905815.1 Candidatus Planktophila sp.
GAGAGATGTCAGCGAGGTTGCACCAGAGAAGGCGGCATCGCCAATGGTTGTCACGCTGTTTGGAATCGTGAGAGATGCCAGCCAGGTTGCACCAGAGAAGGCGGCAACGTCAATAGTTGTCACGCTATTTCCAATTGTGAGAGATGTCAGCCAGGTTGCACCAGAGAAGGCGGCAACGCCAATGGTTATCACGCTATTTCCAATCGTAAGAGATGTCAGCGAGGTTGCACCAGAGAAGGCGGCAACGCCAATGGTTGTCACGCTATTTCCAATCGTGAGAGATGTCAGCGAGGTTGCACCATAGAAGGCGGCATCGCTAATGGTTGTCACACTATTTGGGATAACCGCGTCGCCCGCACAATTAATATTACTCACAACGATATTATTTTTAATCGTAAAGTTTCCTATCACGCTACAGTTAACAATTTGCTCGGTATCTGCCGCGTTGGCAGTGGGAATAGCAAGGGACAACGCGATCAAAACGGTTACGAATTTGATTCGGTTCATAAGTTTAACCTAACTGTAGAGTCTGACTGCTTCTAGAGGCGTTAGCAAAGTGTTAGCCAGTTTTGCTTTGCGATTAACGCTTGAATCGCAACGGGTTTCTTGGAGGCTAAATCATTTTTAAAACGGTCAGTCTCTCTGACTCGTTGGAGTGATAGTGGTGAGTTTCGAATTCGACTGGTGGCCCGAAGAAATCACTAATTCCACAGCGGAATCGTTTTGGTTACGTTTCCCACTAGCTTGCCTACAATTTTTCACCTGAATTTTATGAAGTGACCACCAGATGCTTACCAAAAGAAGAATAATGCTCAAGGGAATGAGGAAAGACCATAACGTAACAAGCGTAGCGGTCAACTGGAGTCCAATCACTAAAATAATTGTGGGGACGCAGCATGCCATTCCACTGAAAATCGCGGGGATGGTGGACAAGAGTGAGGTAAAACCGCGTACTCCCCGAAGCCGCAATAAACGCAGACTGTAATAGGATAAAGCGAGATTGAACGCAACAAGAAGGCCAAGCAGAGTGGCGAGAAGAATATTGGGAACAGAAAGAAATAACCTTATATTTCCGAGATAGAATGCGCCAATCGGCTCGAATAAAAATGGAGCGCGCTCACGAAAAATAAGATCCTGCCAATTAGGGAGAATCATAAATTCAAAAAATGATTTCTCCTCTCCCGTGTGGACGCTTACTATTAAGTTTTGGATAGCAGCAAGATAGATTATAAAATAAGCAAGACCACCTATAAGGGCAGTAACGAAGAATCTCTTCTGGGCGAGGATTGAGAAGAGCAGTGATAGTTTTATAGGTGTCGGCTCCATAATTATCGTAGTAATTTTGTATCGGGATAAAATGCTGCCCAGGCAAACCACATCGCATCAACGGAATTTATCCACTTCCCCGTCTCTTTCATAGTGGCTCGGTGTGCATCAAGCTTCTCGTCATAGGTTATAACGATTGTTGTTTTCCCGAGTTGAAATTCAATCACCTTTTTTGCCCTCAGAGTGTCTTTGAGGACAGCGAACGCATTGCCTTTTCCATCGCGTATCCCTACGACCACTGTTTTTGACTGAAGCCGCGTGTCTTTGTAAATTGGTTCAAAGATGAGCGATGGTGAGGTGTAGTAACCCTTAAAGTCACCAGTATATGAGCCGTATGGATCGCTGCCCACTCCGTAGTCTCTTATAAATCCGGTAGCGCGAGAAAGAACTTTTGTATCCGGATATTTTTTCTTCCACCGTTCCCAGGTTGTCCAGTATGTCGGGAACTCATCTAATGTTTTACCCGTTGATTGTCCGCTAAACGCCTTTCCTAAAATCTGCGACCAGTAAGAATCGGTTTTGCGATCGTACATAATTACGTTGGAATTAACGAGTTTTCCGGATACCCCAAAGGTTGTGGAAACACCCGGTGCAATCTCGCCCTTGAAGCCAAAAATTGTGCCGGTTAACGGACAGTAAGTAACCGAGACCTGCTCACCATTAATTTTTTCATTCACAATCTCATGCCATACGAGGATACGTTGGGGGTATGCAGCCACAAATCCTTGGTAATCAATCCCAAAAACAATATCGTTTGGCAGAAGCCACTTGTTCGCTTCCTCGACGCTTGTATATTCTGGTTTTTCGACAGCAGGGATGCCATCCTTCGGCGGACCACCTGATATGACGTTTTGCAAAAGCAAATTAAAGTACTCTTTTTCTTTCGTAGAGGGGGTCGGCGTTAGTGTTGGTGTTGGTTTTGGTTTTGGTTTTGTAATTCTTACTCCTGCACTCCACTTCCCAGAGGTGCAAGTGTATATTTTTGAACCCACAGTTTTTTTACTACCGATTACCTTACATTTCGTACCTGCAGTAACCGCTGCGTATGAGTTTGGAATTATGGATATAAAGAAAGCAATAAGAGTGGCTGTCGCTAGTAAGCGCTTCATCTCTTCACCCTACTCAACTCTTCTTTAAGGGGTAGTATCATAGTAAATGTCACGAGAGTAGCGCCTACAATCAATAAAAGTACTACCTGAGGTTCCCCAAGGATAGTGGACATCCGGGGCTACTGTCGATTTAGTTGACAGGTGTATGTAGTTTCACACAAAAACTAACTACTCCGTGCGCTCGAGCGCATCTGTTAACTCGTCAACATCAAGATCGGCGCATTTTTTAAACCATTCACGCGCCTCATCATTACGTCCCGCAGCCTCTAGCGCGTCGGCGTAGGCATATCGCAATCGAATAGCCCACTCTTCACTCTCATTCTTAAGATCTTTGCAGGTCAAAGTGATTACTGCAGCATCAAATTCACCTAAATCACGGCGGGCACCGGCTGCCACAATTCGCATTTCAATCTCTTCACTTTTACTTAAACGTTTAACTTCTGGTGAGCCAGCTAGCGCTAGAGCTTTCAGAGGATTACCTAACCCTCGTTCACAATCAGCCATAACCGGCCAAGTTGTGACATCTCCGGAAATACGATGTGCTGCTCGCAGCTCTTTTAACGCAATATCGAAATGTCCTGCTCTGTAAGCGGCATAGCCTGCGCTCTCACGGACTACTGCTAAACGCCCTGCGTGATGAGCCGCGGCAATCCCATGTTTATGGGCACGTTCAGGATCACTCTCACTATATAAATTCACGCATGCTAAATGTCGTGCCACAACTTTGGCATTTTCAGCAGAGAGACTTAACAACTCTGCGCGTAAACTTTTTTCAAGTTCTTCTCCAGTAATTTCATCTGGAATATCTGGTTCAAAAATTCGTGGGCGAAGGCGTGATGCATCGCGCTCCATGGGCGCAGCACGAACTCCTCTTAAATCTCCGCTATCTCTCGGGGTTGAACCACTTCGCATCTGACGTGGCGCACCTGAGCGTGATGAATCGCCAGCACGCGGTGAGTGAGATTTACGCGGGGCGGGGCGTGAAGGTTTCTTCCGTTCTTCCATTTCGCCACTCCTCTATTTTATTTATCTAGCTATTTTATTATTTTATTTTATTTTAAAGCAAAAAGGATGTAATAGAAATAAAAAAGGGGCACTTCAAAGAAGCGCCCCTTTTTATAAAGGAGTCCGGCAACGTTCTACTCTCCCACAAGGTCCCCCTTGCAGTACCATCGACGCTGGGAGGCTTAACTTCCGGGTTCGGAATGGGACCGGGTGTTTCCCTCTCGCTATGGTCGCCGAAACGCTATTGAGTTTTCGATCAAGCTAAGATCATTTCCATTTAAGGAAACAAATAAAAAGAACGTAGTCAAAGTGTTCTCTTTAAATTGTGGATCCCGAGACCGTATCTCGAGAGCCACACAGTGGACGCGTAGCAACTTTGTAGTTAAATCCTCGGCCTATTAGTACCGGTCAGCTCCAAGTCTTGCGACTCTTCCACTTCCGGCCTATCAACCCAGTAGTCTAGCTGGGGGCCTTACCTGGTAAACCAGTGGGAAACCTAATCTTGAAGCGAGCTTCCCGCTTAGATGCTTTCAGCGGTTATCCTTTCCGAACGTAGCTAATCGGCGGTGCTACTGGCGTAACAACCGACACACCAGAGGTTCGTCCGTCCCGGTCCTCTCGTACTAGGGACAGCCCTTCTCAAGTTTCCTGCGCGCACAGAAGATAGGGACCGAACTGTCTCACGACGTTCTGAACCCAGCTCGCGTGCCTCTTTAATGGGCGAACAGCCCAACCCTTGGGACCTACTCCAGCCCCAGGATGAGACGAGCCGACATCGAGGTGCCAAACCTTGCCGTCGATATGGACTCTTGGGCAAGATCAGCCTGTTATCCCCGGGGTACCTTTTATCCGTTGAGCGACGGCGCTTCCACAAGCCACCGCCGGATCACTAGTTCCTGCTTTCGCACCTGCTCGACATGTCTGTCTCACAGTTAAGCTCCCTTGTGCACTTACACTCGACACCTGATTACCAACCAGGCTGAGGGAACCTTTGAGCGCCTCCGTTACTTTTTGGGAGGCGACCGCCCCAGTCAAACTACCCACCAGACACTGTCCCTGATCCGGATTACGGACCGAGGTTAGAAGTTCAAAACGATCAGAGTGGTATTTCAACGTTGACTCCACAGACACTGGCGTGCCCGCTTCAAAGTCTCCCACCTATGCTACACAAACCGTTCCGGACACCAATATCAAGATATAGTAAAGGTCCCGGGGTCTTTCCGTCTTTCTGCGCGTAACGAGCATCTTTACTCGTAATGCAATTTCGCCGAGCTTACGGATGAGACAGCGCTCAAGTCGTTACGCCATTCGTGCAGGTCGGAACTTACCCGACAAGGAATTTCGCTACCTTAGGATGGTTATAGTTACCACCGCCGTTTACTGGGGCTTAAGTTCTCAGCTTTGCCTTGCGGCTAACCAGTCCCCTTAACCTTCCAGCACCGGGCAGGCGTCAGTCCGTATACATCGTTTTGCAACTTCGCACGGACCTGTGTTTTTGGTAAACAGTCGCTTGAGCCTGGTCTCTGCGGCCTTCCAACGCTTCGGAAGTAAATTCCTACACGTCAAAGGGCCCCCCTTCTCCCGAAGTTACGGGGGCATTTTGCCGAGTTCCTTATCCATAATTCGCTCGATCGCCTTGGTATTCTCTACCTGACCACCTGTGTCGGTTTCGGGTACGGGCCGCAATAATTCTCGCTAGATGCTTTTCTTGACAGCATAGGATCATCCACTTCGCCTTACGGCTCGGCATCAGTTCTCAGAGTATGTGAGATGCGGATTTGCCTACATCTCCTCCTACCACCTTACCCCGGGAGAACCATCGCCCGGGCTGGACTGCCTTCCTGTGTCACACCATTGCTTAACTACTACCACACCAGAAATGCGCGCTCCATCTAGCTGACAAAAGCCAGCCTGACTTCGGGCAGATAACTTTTAGTGGGCTCGCTATGGGCGAATTAAAGCGGGTACCGGAATATCAACCGGTTCTCCATCGACTACGCCTGACGGCCTCGCCTTAGGTCCCGACTTACCCTGGGCGGATTAGCCTGCCCCAGGAACCCTTGGTCTTTCGGCGGAAAGGTTTCTCACCTTTCTCTCGCTACTCATGTCTACATTCTCACTCGTGTCACTTCCACGGCTAGATTTCTCTGCCGCTTCACCAGTGACACGACGCTCTCCTACCCATCCACACTCCTGGATCTTTTAACGGACCGGGATAATGTGTGAATGATAGAACTTCGGTGCTGTGCTTGAGCCCCGTTACATTGTCGGCGCGAAATCACTTGACCAGTGAGCTATTACGCACTCTTTTAAGGGTGGCTGCTTCTAAGCCAACCTCCTGGTTGTCTATGCGACTTCACATCCTTTTCCACTTAGCACAGGCTTTGGGACCTTAGTTGCTATTCTGGGTTGTTTCCCTCTCGACTATGAAGCTTATCCCCCACAGTCTCACTGCTGCGCTCTCACTTACCGGCATTCGGAGTTTGGCTGATGTTGGTAAGCTTGTAGGCCCCCTCGACCATCCAGTAGCTCTACCTCCGGCAAGAAACACGCAACGCTGCACCTAAATGCATTTCGGAGAGAACCAGCTATCACGAAGTTTGATTGGCCTTTCACCCCTACGCACAGTTCATCCCCTAATTTTTCAACATTAGTGGGTTCGGTCCTCCACGCGGTCTTACCCGCGCTTCAACCTGACCATGCGTAGATCACTTCGCTTCGGGTCTAGATCATGCGACTCATTCGCCCTATTCAGACTCGCTTTCGCTACGGCTTCCCCTCGACGGGTTAACCTCGCCACATAACACTAACTCGTAGACTCATTCTTCAAAAGGCACGCAGTCACAACTTACGTCGCTCCTACGGCTTGTACGCACACGGTTTCAGATTCTATTTCACTCCCCTTCTGGGGTTCTTTTCACCTTTCCCTCACGGTACTAGTCCGCTATCGGTCATCAGAGAGTATTTAGGCTTAGCGGGTGGTCCCGCCAGATTCATACCGAATTCCTCGAGTTCGGTATTACTTGGGATACCAATAAAGAGTTAATTGCGTTTCAGTTACGGGGGTCTCACCCTCTATGCCGGACTTTCCCACGTCCTTCACTTACACAACTAATTTTTGACTCTTTGAACCAACGGCAGTCGGTTCTAATTGGTCCCTCAACCCCGATACTGCAACGCCTGCCGGCTTGACACAGTACTGGTTTGGCCTCTTCCGCTTTCGCTCGCCACTACTAACGGAATCACGGTTGTTTTCTCTTCCTGTGGGTACTGAGATGTTTCACTTCCCCACGTTCCCTTTATCTACCCTATATATTCAGGTAGAAATAACCAGACATTACTCTGGCTGGGTTTCCCCATTCGGAAATCCTCGGATCAAAGCTCGGTTGACAGCTCCCCGAGGCTTATCGCAGCCTCCTACGTCCTTCTTCGGCTTCTGATGCCAAGGCATCCGCCATGTGCGCTTAATAATTTGACCACAAAGATGCTCGCGTCCACTGTGTAGTTCTCAAAATACGGGCGGTACTCAATAAAGAGTGGAAGACCCGTACGCTTAAAAGCATCTGGTTTCTTCTCTTTATTAAGTCCGAGAGGTTGGCGCTAGCCGTCCCCTCAGGACCCAACAACGTGCCTAGTTGATTGTTAAACAGAGCCGTTTTCCACTGCGATAAATCGCTTGTACTAGCGGTTGGATAATTAAATAAACCTAAGTCAATGCTCCACTTATGAGCTCAACTACTACTGATACCCACTTGGGTATCTGAGTTGATTGCTCCTTAGAAAGGAGGTGATCCAGCCGCACCTTCCGGTACGGCTACCTTGTTACGACTTCGTCCCAATCACCGATCCCACCTTCGGCAGCTCCCTCCTTGCGGTTGGGCCACTGACTTCGGGTGTTACCGACTTTCGTGACGTGACGGGCGGTGTGTACAAGCCCCGGGAACGTATTCACCGTAGCGTTGCTGATCTACGATTACTAGCAACTCCGACTTCATGGGGTCGAGTTGCAGACCCCAATCCGAACTGAGACTGGCTTTTTGGGATTCGCTCCACTTTGCAGTATTGCAGCCCTTTGTACCAGCCATTGTAGCATGCGTGCAGCCCAAGACATAAGGGGCATGATGATTTGACGTCATCCCCACCTTCCTCCGAGTTGACCCCGGCAGTCTCCTGTGAGTCCCCAACTAAATGCTGGCAACACAGAACGAGGGTTGCGCTCGTTGCGGGACTTAACCCAACATCTCACGACACGAGCTGACGACAACCATGCACCACCTGTATACAGACGTTTTACCGCTATGACATTTCTGTCATATTCCTGTATATGTCAAGCCTTGGTAAGGTTCTTCGCGTTGCGTCGAATTAAGCCGCATGCTCCGCTGCTTGTGCGGGGCCCCGTCAATTCCTTTGAGTTTTAATCTTGCGATCGTACTCCCCAGGCGGGGCACTTAATGCGTTAGCTGCGTCACGGAAACCGTGGAAGGTTCCCACAACTAGTGCCCACCGTTTACGGCGTGGACTACCAGGGTATCTAATCCTGTTTGCTCCCCACGCTTTCGCTCCTCAGTGTCAGTAATGGCCCAGAGACCTGCCTTCGCCATTGGTGTTCCTCCTGATATCTGCGCATTCCACCGCTACACCAGGAATTCCAGTCTCCCCTACCACACTCTAGCTCGCCCGTATCGAATGCAGGTCTGGGGTTGAGCCCCAGATTTTCACATCCGACGTGACGAACCACCTACGAGCTCTTTACGCCCAATAATTCCGGACAACGCTTGCACCCTATGTATTACCGCGGCTGCTGGCACATAGTTAGCCGGTGCTTCTTCTGTAGGTACCGTCACTTTCGCTTCTTCCCTACTGAAAGCGGTTTACAACCCGAAGGCCTTCATCCCGCACGCGGCGTCGCTGGGTCAGGGTTCCCCCCATTGCCCAATATTCCCCACTGCTGCCTCCCGTAGGAGTCTGGGCCGTGTCTCAGTCCCAGTGTGGCCGGTCGCCCTCTCAGGCCGGCTACCCGTCGTCGCCTTGGTGAGCCATTACCTCACCAACTAGCTGATAGGCCGCGAGGTCATCTTCAACCGAAAAACTTTCCAGACCCGCAGATGCCTGCAGGTCTCGTATCCGGTATTAGCCCCGGTTTCCCGGAGTTAT
Source organism: Candidatus Planktophila sp. (assembly GCA_038905815.1). Lineage (GTDB taxonomy): Bacteria > Actinomycetota > Actinomycetes > Nanopelagicales > Nanopelagicaceae > Planktophila. The sequence goes on from JBCKHN010000015.1 coordinate 8,595, forward strand.
CCCAGTGTTGAAGGCAGATTCCTCACGTGTTCCTCACCCGTTCGCCGCTAATCCACCCCCGAAAGGGTCTCATCGCTCGACTTGCATGTGTAAAGCACGCCGCCAGCGTTCGTCCTGAGCCAGGATCAAACTCTCCATAGAAAGTTTTATTCATGGCTTACCAGACAAACAAACTGTCGTTTATTTTGTCTATACCAAAGGAAATCAACGAGTTTCGTTAATAAATTAACGATTCTTCATTGAAGTTATTTATTTAACATGGACCGCTAAATACACTGTTTTTACGCAGCAAAAATAGCACCACATTGGCATTGACTTATGGCACGCTGTTGAGTTCTCAAGGTACGGATGCGCACTGCGTCCAGGATTTTTGATCCTTTTTTCAGGGCAACTCGCGAATCTACTCCATAGACGCTTGCGCGGTCAAACCGCGCTGGCGAGTACTTCTATTTCGCCGAGCTTCTTGCGCTATCGGCCTAAAACGTCCGATTCTGCCGCAAGGAGCGTAACTATAGAGCTCCTGCGCCAGCGGGTCAAATCATCCCGGCATGGGTTTTAGCGCGAAAATGAAAATCAAACCAATTCGACGGCAGCGAGATCACGCTTACCTTTTCTAAGAATTGCAAATTTTCCGCATAAAAAGTCGGTTTTTTGAGGTGTGAAATCTTCGCCCGAAATCTTTTGATTATTGAGATATGCGCCACCATCTCTAATGACGCGACGCGCAGCTGATTTCGAACTTACCACACCGGATTCTGCTATGAGGTCAACCCACGTCGGAATTGCATCGCCTGCGCCAATTACTACCCGTGGCAACTCTGCAATGGCTCCAGCGAGAGTCGATTCATCCAATTCACCTAACTCGCCTTGACCAAAAAGTGCGCGTGCTGCGGCCTCGACCCGTTCGGCAATGCGCGGAGAATGAACAAGTGAAGTTAATTCACGAGCAAGAGCACGGTGCGCTTCGCGTGCACCCGGATTTTCGCTATGCAACGTTTGGAGTACTTCAATTTCGCCATGGGATTTGAAAGAAAAAACTTTTAGAAAATTAATTACATCTTTATCTTCTGAGTTCAACCAAAATTGGAAAAAAGCATACGGTGATGTCATTTCGCCATCCAGCCAAACTGAACCTCCAGCTGTTTTCCCGAATTTCGTGCCGTCCGTTTTCGCCAATAACGGAATAGTGAGGCCATGAGCACTGCTCGCTTCAACGCGACGAATCAAATCAAGACCAGCGACGATATTTCCCCATTGATCTGAACCGCCCAATTGTAAAGTGCAATTAAAACGGCGGTAGAGTTCGAGGAAATCTAGGGATTGTAAAACTTGATACGAGAATTCAGTATAGGAAATTCCGCTTGCTGCAAGTCGCGCAGATACAGAATCTCGTGCCAGCATTTGATTTACGCTGAAATGTTTACCAATGTCACGCAAGAATTCGATGGCAGATAACGGTGCAGTCCAGTCAAGATTATTAACAACTATGGCCGAATTTCCTGCTCTGTCGAAATCAAGGAACGCTGAAACTTGTTTCCGTATGCGTGATACCCACTCTGCCACAACTTCACTGGTGTGGAGAGTACGTTCTTCGCTCTTGCCACTGGGATCACCTACTAAACCAGTAGCACCTCCCACTAACGCAATTGGAATATGTCCAGCTAATTGAAAACGACGGAGCGCTAAGAGGACTACTAGATTTCCGACATGCAAACTAGGTGCAGTCGGATCAAAACCTACATATAAAGTGATTGGTTTCGCCAGCGCTTGGGTGAGCGCTTTTTCATCCGTTGATTGAGCGATTAATCCACGCCAGCGCAGATCTTCTAAAAGTGTTGGGGTGGTATTCATGCGCTCATCATGCCCGAAAAGTCAGCCCGGGCGGCGGAAATCCAAGCTGAGTTTGCTCCGTTGCAAGACCGTGCGTTCGCTAATTGATTTCGCACTTCTTGCGGAGCGGTACCACCAGCGCTGGTGCGAGCAGCGAGTGCGCTATCAACGGTGAGTAGAAGGCGAACCCCTGAATCCAACTTTTCGTGAATAGCGTAAAACTCGTCGTCGGTTAATTCATGTAGTTCACGCCTTGATTTTTCAGCGAGAGCTACGCATTTACCGGCCGCTTCATGTGCTATCGAAAAAGGGATATGTTTTCTAACTAAGTAATCTGCAATTTCAGTTGCCAGGGAGAATCCTGCAGCTGCGCTGGCTGCCATTTTCGCTCGATCGAAATGCGTTGTGGCAATCATTCCGGTTACTGCTGGGATAAGTAGCAGTAAAGTCTCGATACTGTCAAAGAGTGGTTCTTTATCTTCTTGTAGGTCGCGATTGTATGCAAAGGGCAGCCCTTTCAACATCGCCAAAACTCCAGTCAGATTTCCAATCAATCGCCCAGCTTTACCGCGCGCGAGTTCGGCCACATCTGGATTTCTCTTTTGCGGCATCATCGATGAACCCGTTGAATATTCATCAGCAACACGCGCCCAACCGAATTCCGATGACGCGTACAAGCACCACTCCTCGCCAATGCGCGAGAGATGGATTCCGATCATTGAAATTACAAATAACGCTTCGGCTACATAATCACGATCGCTAACGCCATCTATGCTATTTGCCGACGAAGCGGAGAAGCCTAACTCTTTAGCGCTAACCGTTGGATCTAACCCAAGAGCGGAACCTGCCAGCGCACCAGCACCAAGGGGGCTGACAGATGCGCGCTGCCACCAATCTTTAATTCGAGCTATATCTCTGGCGAAAGCATGAGCGTGTTTTGCTAACTCATGTCCAAAAGAAACGGGTTGGGCGTGTTGTAAGTGAGTAAACCCAGGAGTTGGTGCGTCAACATATTCGCCTGATTTAGCAAGAATGACACTCTGTAATTCCGTTAATAGTTGAGCAAGCTCCAAGAGATGATCAATGGCATAGAGTCGTAAATCAGTTGACACTTGGTCATTTCTTGACCGGCCCGCGCGGAGAGCTCCACCAAGCGGACCCAGTTTCTGGATTAACCCTCGCTCTAGCGCGCTATGTACATCCTCATCGCTGGCAATGGGAAGAAAAGTTCCCTCGCTTACCTCTTCCGATAACTCCTTAAGGGCACCGCGTATCGCCTGGGCATCGCTAGGAGCGAGCAGCTGCGCACCTTCCAGGAGTGAGCAATGTGCCATCGATGCCCGTAAATCATATGGAGCTAACCGCCAATCAAAGTCAATGCTCCGAGAGAGCGCAAAGGCGCTCTGCGCTGGCGAGTGAGAGAAACGTCCGCCCCAGAGTGCCATTACTTTCTCTCATTCTTTTTAGGTGTAGCGCCATTTGCATAGCGCGTTAATTCTTTCGCTAGTTGGACTCCACCAGTTGCTTTGGCTGAGATTACTAAAACCGTGTCGTCGCCCGCGATTGTTCCAATCACAGTTGTTAAACCGGCGCGATCAAGGGAGCTAGCAAGAAAATTGGCCCCTCCCGGTGGGGTGCGCACGACAACTAAATTACCGCTTGCGGCAACCGAGAGAATCAAGCCATAAGGAAGTGAGTTCACTCGAGTTAAAGCGCCATCCAGACTTTCCCGGATTTCATAAGTGCTTTCGCCCACTCTGTTCCGAGCTCGAACCGCTCCAATCTCTTCTAGGTCTCTACTAGCAGTTGCTTGCGTGAGATGAAAACCTGATTTCGCCAGATGCTTAACTAAATCCGATTGCGAATGAATTAAGCCAGCTTTGATCAAGGAAATTGCTTTAGCTCTCCGGGCCGCAACGCTTTTCATTTGCGCGCCTCTTGCAAAACGGAAGCAAAGGATGAAATGAAACGTGCGACTTCTACGCCACTTACTGTTAGCGCCGGTGCAATACGAATTGTTTTTGCAGTTGCTGCATTGACTAAAATTCCTTTGCCACGGAGCGCTGCGGCGGTTCGCGCAGCGCTCTCATCAAAAAGTTCAATACCAAGAAGTAGCCCACTTCCCCGAACTTCTTTAACGCCAGCGATTTTTGAGAATGCCGCTTTAATCTCTCGCTCATGCGCTATCGCGCATTTCATCAGCGCTTTCTTCTCAATCACCGAAATCGCAGCCAAACCGGCGGCGCAAGAAACGGGATTACCACCAAAAGTTGAACCATGGTCGCCCGGCTTAAAATATTCTGAACAATCTCCAATTGCAATCATCGCTCCCAGCGGCAGACCGCCACCTAAACCTTTGGCAAGGGTAATCACATCCGGAATAATTCCTTCCTCTTCAAATCCAAACCATTGACCAGTTCTACCCATTCCAGTCTGTACGCAATCTAGCACCAAGAGCGCTCCCCGCTCGTCACATAATTGGCGGAGCGCTTTCAAATAGCCAAGCGGTGGAACTATCACGCCAGCTTCTCCCATGATTGGCTCAACAATTACCATGGCAGTTTTTTTCGATATGACGCGGTTCATTGCTTTAACGTCACCGTAAGGAACATGTTTTACATCTCTGATTAGCGGTAAAAACGGTTCTCGTTTAGCAGGTTGCCCAGTTAAAGATAACGCCCCCATCGTGCGCCCATGAAAAGCGCCCTCCGTTGCAACTAGCTGGACTCGACCGGTTTTCCGTGAAAGCTTTAACGCAGCTTCGTTAGCTTCAGCACCTGATTGACAGAAAAAGACGCGCGCTTTGGGCGCACCGGTAAACCCTATTAACTTTTCAGCTAGTTCAATGGCACGAGGATGCATATATAAATTACTAACATGTCCGAGTTCTTTGATTTGGGCAGAAACCGCTTTAACAATTGCCGGGTGAGCATGTCCCACCACGCTTGTGGCAATACCACCTAAGAAATCTAAATATTTTTTTCCATCGCCATCAACTAGTACTGACCCTTTTCCCCAGACGAAGGCTAACTCTGGGTTTTCATAGTTAGATTGCATCGTCGCTTTCCATCGGGTGGACATTTCTCTATTGCTCATCCGTACACCAACGTTCCGCCTGCGCCACTTAGCGCTTTAGCAAAATTTGCGCAATCAGTTCCATCAATTATGCGCACAGCTTGCACACCGCGTGCAATGGCATTAAGAGACGCTTGCACTTTAGGCGCCATACCTTCCGTAAAGCTACCTTTGATCCCTTCCAAATCGGTAGCGCTTATTTGATTGATAAGGGAGCTCTTATCTGGCCATGATCGATATATTCCTGCCACATCGGTGAGCACGATTAGTGTGCTGGCTTTAACTGCTCCCGCAATTGCGCCCGCAGCAAGATCGGCGTTGACGTTTAAACCTGTGGCAGAATTTTCCCATTGAGCGATCGGCGAAAGCACTGGAGTTACTCCTTGCGCAAGCAACTGCAGTAACGGCTCTGGGTTAACGGCGGTTACCTCGCCCACTAGACCTAAATCTATTTCCTCGCCGTTAAGAAGTGAAGTTAGCTTCTTAGCAACGAGAATTCCTCCATCCATCCCAGAGAGAGCTTTCGAGGCGATACCGGCAGCCCTTAAATTCGCAGCAATTGCCGGACCAACGCGCCGCACCAGAACCTCTTCCACGATTGCGAAAACTTCCGGGGTGGTGACTCTCAGACCGCCTATAAATTGCGAAGAAACGGACGCCTTGGCAAGTGCAGCGGTAATTTGTGGTCCTCCCCCGTGCACCACGATTACCTCTTCGCCACTCTGCCAGGCGTTGCCTATGGCTCTTGCGAAACTGCCAGCTTCATCACGCATTGCATGGCCGCCGAATTTAACAACTATCATGTTCGGTAAGCTGAATTTTCGTGAACGTAGGCACTACTTAAATCATTTGTGAAGATAGTTGCGCTCGCGCTACCGTTATGCAAATCAATGAGAATCTCAACTAGTCGAGGCGAGAAATTAACAAGAGTTCTATCTTCATTGGGGGCACTCGCTTTGGCAACTTTTATTCCGTTGAGAGTAACATCGATATCGAGCGGATTCATTCTGGCTTTGGCAGTGCCTACTGCAGCTAAAACCCTGCCCCAGTTCGGGTCTCCGCCAAAAATCGCACATTTAAGTAAATTATTTCGAGCGCACGCTCGCCCAACTTCAACTGCCTCCGCCTCCGTCTGCGCACCAATAACCATAATTGCCACGGTTTTAGTCGAGCCTTCAGCGTCAGCGATAAGTTGCCCAGCTAGCGATTGACATACTTCCATCAACATTTCTTCCAGTTCGATCTCCCCAACGCTTACCCCTGATGCGCCAGAACCCATAAGTAAAACCGTGTCGTTAGTTGAGGTGCAGCCATCCGAATCGATGCGATTGAAAGTTCGATCCGTTACGCGTTTGAAAATTTCATCGATCGAAGTTGGTAGTAAAGCATCAGTCATAAGAACGGCGAGCATCGTTGCTAGAGCTGGCGCAAGCATGCCAGCACCTTTAGCAATTCCCGAAACCTCTATGCCGCCTTTCGAGCGAATTGCGATCTTGGGTACCGCATCAGTTGTCATGATGGCTTTTGCGCACTCTTCCAGGGCGCCACTGTGCATTCTCTGCACAATTGAATCTAAACCTTGGAAAATTCTCTCCATCGGAAGGAGTTCGCCTATTAGCCCAGTAGAACAGACAATAACTTCACCGGAAGAGATTGAAAGAAGGCTGCCCACCCGTTCCGCGGTGGCATGTGTGTCAGTGAAACCTTGCGGACCAGTACATGCGTTGGCTCCCCCTGAATTCAAAACTACCGCGCGAACTAAACCCTCCTTAATAACTTGCTTACTCCAAATTACTGGCGCTGCCACAACTTGGTTTGAAGTGAAAACTGCGCTGGCCATAAAAGAAGGTCCCATGTTTTCAATCACCGTTAAATCAAGGGCGCCGCAACTCTTAACTCCTGCCGCAACGGCAGATCCCCTAAAACCGTTTGGTAACTTCATGCTCCGAGACCTGAGCTCTCTAAACCATCGCTCTCTAGCAAGCCGAACATAATGTTGGCATTTTGAATAGCTTGGCCAGCGGCACCTTTACCCAAGTTATCAATTGCTACTGAAACAACTAACCGATTTGTGTGTTCGTCAACTGCCACCTGCATTTGAACGCTATTGCTCCCTAAAAGAGAAGAAGTCTTCGGCATTACGCCGATAGGCAACACCGTTACAAAGCGCTCATCTTTATATGCGCAAGTGAAGCGTGCATGAGCCTGCCCGCTCGACATGGGCGAAGTCAGTTTTGCGGTAATCGTTGCGAGTATTCCGCGTGGCATTGGGGCGAGAATTGGCGTAAATGAAATTTTTGCCTCGACCCCTGAGAGGTTGGATATCGCTTCTTCAATTTCAGGGGTGTGCTGATGGAGACCCCCAAACTTATAAGAGGTCAGAGATCCCATGGTTTCACTCGCGCTTAAATTGATGTTCGAACTTCGCCCAGCACCGCTGGTACCAGAGGCGCCTACTACAACTACATCGTTTAATTCAATGAACTCGATAGCTGGAGCGATACCTAGCAGAATGGAAGTTGCATAGCAACCAGGATTGGCTACCCGCCTTTCCTGGGAAATCTTTGCGCGTTGCCCCGGTAGCTCCGGTAAGCCATACACCCAAGTTCCAGCATGTGTTCCGCCATAATATTTCTGCCACAAGGTACCGTTAGCCAAGCGGAAATCAGCACCTAAATCTATCACCCTCACATGGGCCGGAATTCGATTTACTATTGCAGCTGATTCTCCGTGTGGCAGTGCGAGAAAAACAGCATCAACCTGCGCAAAATCAATTTCATCTATCGAGCCAAAAACTTTTCCAGCGTAACTCTGTAATTGGGGATGTAGCGAAGTTACTAATTCACCACGATTGCTCTGCGCAGAAATCGCCGAAAGAACAAAGCGTGGATGGCGCTGGAGTAGTCGTAGCAGCTCTCCGCCAGCGTAACCACTGGCTCCCAGAACCGCTGTTTTCATCTAGCTAGAATAGCATAATTTAATAAATATGCAACTGATTGCATATTTATGCGGTTCGAGCAACTGCCCCACATTTCACCACGGCGTTACTAATGGCCCCTTCCCGAGCGCGCGCCACCTCTGCCCCAGTAAGCGTGCGATCTGGCGCGCGGAAAGTTAACGTGAATGCCAGCGAAATTTTCCCTTCACCAATTTTGTCATAGCGATCAAAAAGCGTGATGGATTCAAGTAGCTCTCCCGCCCCTTCTCGGAGCGCGGTTTCCACTGATTTGGCCGAAATGTTCGCATCAACGATTAACGCAACATCTTGGACGGCAACTGGCATCACGCCAATGTATTGCGTGCGCACAATTTCTGACTCGGGTAGCGCGTCAAGATTGACTACAAAAGCACATGATCGTAGCGGAAGGGAGAATTGCGCCACAACGCGCGGGTGTAGCTCTCCCGCATGGGCAACTGGAACTCCGCTAACAGTAAACTCAGCACAACGTCCCGGGTGCCATGGCGCAAAATCAGAGCGCTTTAACTCCCATGTTAAGTTAGAGAACCGCAAAATACTTTCCACAAAAGCTAGCGCATCGCTCCACTGATAATTTCTTACACTGCCTTGCCAACTATCAGTGCCGATCCTGCCAATTAGCAATCCAGCGCAATGAACTGGTTGGGGTGGAACGCTGGCAAAAATGGCTGCAATGGTTTTTGCATCTGGTTTCTTGCCCAGCTCTGGTGAAATGGCAGGAGCTAACTTCTGCGAGTTTCTAAAAATTGATCCAATTTCAAAGAGCGCAAAATCTTTTGCCCCCCGCGCAATATTACGTTGGGCGGTCTGGGCTAGCCCGGGCAGCAAATGGGTACGCAAAACCGGAAAGTCTTCCGACATTGGATTAGCTAAACGATAAGTAGCTGCCCGCTCTCGGGTGTAACCCATAGCAGCAATAATTTCATCACTTGTAAATGGGTAATTCAAAACTTCAGTTAAGCCTTGCGCTGCCAATGATGAAGCAATGGCGCGAACTCGTCTCTGTTTCGCGCTTAAAGTTGCAGTGAGCGCTCGCGCCGGCAAGATTGAGGGAATCGCATCGTAACCAGCCATTCTGGCTACTTCTTCAGATAAATCTGCCGGAGTTTGGAGGTCGCTTCGCCATGGCGGTGGCGTTACTACAAAGGTGTCCTCGTCCACATCAGCGCCGATCGCTCGAAGTAACGCCGCAATTTGCGCTGGCGAAATTTCTAGCCCTAACCGAGCTGGGATGTAGCTAGGTTCCAATGTAATGCGCGGTGGATAGTTAGGTTCGCCAACTTTCACCGTAGCTAGATGTGAGGCGCCGCCATATTCAATTAATAGTTGAGCCGCCCGTACTGAAGCCAATTGCGCCAAAGAGGGATCTACGCCACGTTCAAAGCGACGGGAAGCTTCCGATGAAATTTTATGTCGCCTAGAGTTTTTAGCAATCGACATTGGATCGAAGCAGACCGCTTCTAAGCAAATTTCCGTTGTGTTACCGGTAATTTCGGAACCTAAACCACCCATGGTTCCAGCAATGGCTAGCGGGCGAGAACCATCGCAAATCATTAAATCATCTGGATGCAAAGTACGTTCTTGGCCATCCAGAGTCGTGAATTGCTGCGCTTTGCCGGCCCGCGCTACCGTTAGACCTCCCTGCAAAGTTGCCCGATCAAAAGCATGGAGCGGTTGACCAAGTTCGAGCATTACATAATTCGTTACATCAACAGCTAAAGAAATTGCACGCATTCCCATCTTTTCAATACGGAGGCGCATCCATAACGGCGTCTGCGCGGCAGGATTAAAATTTGAAAGGGTCCGTAAATAAAATACACTCGCACTTGTTGGATCTGCAATAGTCGCGCTCGCGCCTTTTCCGCAATTTTTAAATTCAAGGTTTCGGAGCGCATCGACTGGATCTCTATAAGTTACCTTAAGCGCGAGGGCTATTTCCCGCGCTAAACCTCGGATACTTAACGCATAACCACGATCAGGATTTACTGCTAAATCGAAAATGACATCAGAAATCTCAAGTGCGCCAATCGCATCGCTCCCAACTGGTAATTGCGAGTTCGTTATGACCATGATTCCAGCGTGGTCATCGCCCAGACCTAGCTCTTTGGCCGAACAAATCATTCCGTTGCTAACTCTGCCATAAGTCTGGATTGCGGAAATTACAAAATTTCCATGGAGCAGAGCTCCCGGTAGTGCAACAACCACTAAGTCGTTAACTTCAAAATTAACCGCGCCACAAATAACAGAGCGCACCGCTTTTTCACCGCAATCCAAGCCAACGAAGCGAATTGGTTTGGATTGCCCGGAAATCTCTTCTATTGAGCGGACTTTTCCGACAAGTATTGGACCTTGAAGATTTGCGCCTTGATGAAGAACATCTTCAACTTCAAAACCCACGCGTACGAAAGCAGCCGCAATTTCATCCGGCGAAATCGCGGCAGGAATATCAGCGAATTCACGGAGCCAAGATAGCGGGGCGCGCACTAGAGACCAACTCCAAATTGACGCGTGAAACGTAAGTCGCCTTCAACAATGTCGTGCATGTCGGTAATTCCGTGGCGAACCATGAGGGTACGTTCTAGCCCCATACCAAAAGCGAAACCTGAATATTGCGCAGTATCAATCCCGCAAGTTTCCAGGACTTTCGGATTGACCATCCCGCATCCACCCCATTCAATCCAACGACCGTTAAAAAAGATATCTACTTCAGCACTTGGTTCCGTGAAAGGAAAAAACGATGGTCGAAGGCGAGTAGTAACTTCGTCGCCAAACATGTGCCGTGCAAAGTGATCCAAGGTTCCTTTTAAGTGTGCCATTGTGATTGCGCGATCTACCACCAGACCTTCGACTTGATGGAATACCGGACTGTGGGTTGCATCCAATTCATCTGCACGAAAAGTGCGCCCTGGAGAAATTATGTAAATTGGCGGCTCACTTGTGAGCATAGTTCGAATTTGCACTGGTGAAGTTTGAGTTCGGAGAACAATTCCAGATTCGATTGGCTCAAGAAAGAAAGTATCTTGCATCGTTCTTGCCGGATGATCTGCTGGCATATTGAGCGCATCAAAATTTAACCAACCGGATTCAAGTTCAGGGCCTTCCACGACGGAGTACCCTTGAGCTAAAAAGAAGTCACTTATCTCATTTATAATGATTGAAATTGGGTGAAGGCCGCCTCGGTGTGAACGCGATGCGGGCAAAGTAATATCGACAACTTCTTCCAAGAGAATTCGCGCGTCGCGTTCATTTTCGAGTTTTTCAGTAGCGCTTTGCAGTGCGGCCGCAATCGTTGCTTTAGCTGCTCCGATGGCTTTACCAAATAAAATTTTATCCTCCGGTGCGAGAGAGCCAAGAGACCTACTCGCCCCTGCGATTGGTGATTTGTCGCCGGCATGGGCTAGCCGCGCTATTTTAAGTTGATCCAAATTTTGCGCCGACGCCAGCGCCCCTTGGGCAGCTTTTACCCATGAGGCAATTTCATCGAGGTGCATAGGGCCGAGTCTAACGCTCCACCACTTGCTAGGTCGGGATATTTGAGAGGTGATACATAACTATCGATGCTGATGCCGAAAGATTAAGACTTTCAGCCCGACCGCCCATTGGAATTTTAACTTCGATAATCGCCGGAATATTCTTGCTACTCGCTAACCCGCGCGCTTCATTGCCAAAAATAGCGAGGCAATCGCCCTTAATCGTTAGTTCATCTAGTCGCAGTGGCGCATTGGGCGAAAGTGCAAAAAGTTGGAGCGATGGTAGTTGCTGGAAAACTTCTGCTATTGAAACGCCCTCTACTACTGGAATATGCCATAAGGAACCGGCAGTTGAACGGACAACTTTTGGCGAGAACATGTCAACGCTTCCGGGCGAAATGAGCACTGCATCCATTCCCATCGCGTCCGCCGATCTCAAAATAGTTCCGGCATTTCCTGGATCGCTCATCTCGAAAAGATAAATTAGTTTCGAACGTCCCGTTAAAGATATTTCGGTAAGTCCAAAATTAGGTTTGCTACAGATACCCAAAATCCCTTGCGGTGTAACGGTTTGCGACATCTCCTTCATGACTTCATCAGAGACTTCGATAACTATATTTTCATCAGGGGTATGCTCTAACCGGCTCCGCCCAGATTGAGTTAAGTAGAGCGTGTCGATAGTAGGTCCGGTAACCGTGATGAGAGCCTCATTGATGCATTGCGCACCTTCAGCGACAAACTGGTTTCTATGCTTTCGCTCTTTAACTCCCCTAGCACCAATAAGAGCCTTAACTCGCGCAATATGTGGCGAGTTAAGGCTCTCTATCATTGGCCTAATTATTCTTTATTAAACTGCTACAAAACTTTTGCGGGCAACTTCTACCAAAACCTTAAATGTTGCAGGGTCATTAGTGGCAAGTTCGGAAAGTACGCGACGATCAACTTCGACGCCGGCAGCCTTTAGCCCTTGAATAAAGCGATTGTAGGTAAGCCCGTTTTCGCGGCTGGCAGCATTTATTCGCTGAATCCACAATCGACGGAAATCGCCTTTTTTATCTTTACGATCGTTAAAGGCATAAATCATTGAGTGCGTAACTTGCTCTTTTGCTTTTGTGAAAAGACGGGAACGTTGTCCGCGATATCCTTTGGCACGTTCAAGAATTGTGCGACGCTTCTTTGCTGCGTGAACAGCACGTTTTACTCTTGCCATTTAAGCCACACTCCTTACTTCAAACCAAGCATGCGCTTGGCGCTCATTGTTACGGTGGCATTTGCGCAAGTCTCGGTACTTAAACGACGAGTTTGGCGGGAGGACTTATGCTCGAGATTGTGGCGCTTTCCAGCACGCTCGTGCATGACCTTTCCAGATCCCGTGATGCGAAAGGTTTTCTTCGCACCGCTATGTGTTTTCATCTTTGGCATGCTCTTGCTCCCTTACTTAGTGGCGCGGCCATCAGCTGCGGCTTTCGCCTTAACTGCTGCTCGTGCTGCTCGTTGCTCTGCTACTGCTTCGTTCTTCTTCTTTGTTGGCCCTAATACCATCGTCATATTTCGACCCTCTTGCTTTGGGGCGAATTCGATAAATCCAAATGCAACAACATCTTCTGCCAGACGTAGTAGCACTTTGTAACCCATCTCAGGACGCGTCTGTTCCCGACCGCGAAACTTCATCGTCACCTTCACCTTGTCTCCACCTTTGAGAAATTTCTCAACTTGATTACGCTTGGTTTCGTAATCATGGCTTTCGATCTTTGGTGTTAAACGCACCTCCTTCACCACAATGTGGATTTGGTTCTGTCGCGCTTCCCTAGCTTTTTGTGCAACTTCGTACTTGAATTTTCCGAAGTCCATAATTTTACATACCGGAGGATTGGCATCTGGTGCGATTTCGACTAAGTCAAGACCTACTTCATCTGCCATTTTAAGCGCGGTATCGATATCAACTACTCCAACTTGCTCACCGGTATAACCGATTAAACGAATTTGGGGTGTACGAATCCGATCGTTGATGCGCGGTTCAGTTGTGATTTGTGCTCCTTCGGTTGTTAACGCTTTAGTGTCACAGCGCTACAAAAATCGCCAACCGCAGGGATAGAAACGGCCACTAGTGCCACACTTCGTATCCGAGAAAACCAACTCGCCATAGCGATGGAGGTGGGAACGGTAACTCCTCTTGCAGCGGTTATGCACCACTGGTCTAGGGGTACTTTACCCTCAACCACCCATTGCGTGCAAACCACCATCCAATCGTATTTTGGCCAAGCGTGCAATATGAAAAGCGATTGAACTATCCGTTAATACTCCCGTTACGAGAATATTCTTGCCGGCAAGAATTCCCACCTCAGTGCCCCATTCCATACATTGCCGTTCTGTTTGCTAATGCCGGCCGCGAAAAGGTTAATCCGGGTGAATCTGTAGTCGAGCAGAAATATGGAGAGCTTTCTTAACATAAACTCCGCTTCATGAAAGCCGACCGGGAAGAATATGCCTTCCTAAAATCGCTCATCGCGATATCCATGATTGGTTTATGTATTTGGGCGGCCCTTTGGCAATATGAACGTGGAGTTGAGCGCCACGCTCGAAACTCTTTAATCGAAAGGCAAGCCGCTTTCTCCGTTGCGGCGACCCTCTCCTCGCTTACCTCCGATCTGAACGCACATGAATGGCGCATGGTTACTACTCGAGGAAGTTTCGACCCAGAGCAACAAATACTGATTAAGAATCGTTACTTCGAAGGGGCTTATGGCTTTGAAGTTCTAACTCTCTTCGAAGATGTGGAATCGAGAAAGTTTTGGGTTGATCGGGGTTGGGTCGTGGCTGGAGCTACGGCGCGTACTCCACCGGTAATAACGAGAGTTCCAGGCGGGGTTGTGGAAATCACTGGACGTCTTAGATTGGATTCTTCACTGCCGCGTGGCGCTTTCTTCGCGCTTCCCAGCGGCGGGGAAGGTGAGTTGATTTCGAAACTTAACGCTCAATCGCTCGCGCAGACCGAAAACTTCTATTTAGATCTAGCCTTTGGTTCTTTGCCGCAATTGACTCCGAAGGTTCCGGCCCAACTTCCAGAGCTAAGTGATGGTCCACATATGGCTTACGCCTTGCAATGGATTTTCTTTGCAGGTTTAGTTCTTTACGGACGGATCTTAATTCGCCGCCCCCGTTAAGTCTTGCCGATCATAAAGATCTGCGTAGAGTCCACCAAGATTTACCAGGCTTTCGTGAGTACCGCGTTCGACAATAGCACCTCTTTCAAGAACTAGAATTTGGTCGGCTTCTTTGATAGTGCTCAAACGGTGCGCGATAACAATGCTGGTGCGGCCGGTGAGCGCCACTTTAAGAGCTTCATGAACTAGCGCTTCATTTTCAGAGTCAAGGTGAGCTGTTGCTTCATCCAGAATTACAATCGAAGGCGATTTTAGAAGTAGCCGCGCGATCGCTATCCGTTGCTTTTCTCCCCCTGAGAGACGGTGACCGCGTTCGCCGACCATTGTGTCAAAACCATTCGGAAGAGATTTTACTAATTTCCATATTTGCGCCGCTTCACACGCGCCTTGCATTTCTTCCTCGCTTGCATCTGGTTTGGCATAACGGAGATTCGCTCCAATAGTTTCATGGAATAAGTGCGCATCTTGCATAACCACACCAATTGAGCCACGGAGCGATTGCAGTGATAAGTCACGAATGTCATGGCCATCAATAAAGATCGCACCCGAAGATACGTCATACAGACGAGGCAATAACGCACCTATAGTTGTTTTACCGGCACCGGAGGGCCCAACGAGAGCAGTTAAAGTCCCTGGTTCCACAGTAAATGAAAGATTGGTGAGAATTTCTCCACTCGCTACAACTTCGGCTTTTGCCGCAGATTCCAGCGATGCTAGCGAAATTTCTTCGGCGCGCGGATAAGTAAAACTCACCCCCTTAAATTCGATACGTGGATTTGAACTTTTAAGATCGAGTGCATTTTCTCTATCTTGCACCATTGGTTGAAGGTCTAGCACTTCAAAAATTCGTTCAAATGAAACAAGCGAGGTCATTACGTCGATTCGAACGCTCGAGAGCGCTGTTAAGGGACCGTAGAGTCGGGCCAACAACGCGGTAATTGCAATAAGAGTTCCGATACTTACTCCGCCGCTAATCGCTAAGTGGCCACCGATTCCATAAGCAAAAGCTGTAGCAATCGCGGCAACGCTGGTGAGAGCAATAAAGAAAAGGCGATTTAACAGAGCGATAGTGATTCCAATATCTGCAACTTTACGAGCACGTGATCGAAAGCGCTCTTGCTCGAGTGCAGGTTTACCGTAGAGAGTGACCAACATGGCTCCCGAAACATTGAAACGTTCCGTCATGGTGCTAGACATTTCCGCATTGACTTGAAAAGACTCCCGGGTTAGCCCTTGAAGTTTGCGGCCAACCCATTTTGCCGGAAGCACAAATGCTGGCAAAAGTATTAGTGCCACAAATGTAATTTGCCACGAAAGAATTAGCATCGTCGCGCCCACCAGAATAAGGCTTACCACATTACTGACTACGCCAGACAAAGTGGCAGTAAAAGCTTGCTGCGCTCCCATCACATCGGAATTAATGCGAGAGAT
>JBCKHN010000016.1:0-23042 GCA_038905815.1 Candidatus Planktophila sp.
GCTTTCGCAATAATTGCATGCAGCAAGGAAAACTTCGAAGGTCGCTGCCAAATACAGATCTATACATCTGGGGCGTCCTCGGAGTCATTTGCGCGAAACTCTAAACGAAAAATCCTGCGTTGTAGTCATGGTTCTCAATAATGTTGGCATATGCCAACATTATGGTATAAAGTGTTGGCATATGAAATGAGGGTCTATGAGGACTGTCAATATCGAATTAGAAATGATTGGGTGGAATCCCGAAGATTTGCATCAAAGCAAAGTTCTGGTGCGCTCATTCTCTGATCTATTGTGGTCGACGAGTAATGGAATCAGCACTGTATTTGCAGTGCGAAAAACAAAGAATCCGGTTCGTGACTGTAATGAGATTGTCGAACGGCTATTCGAATCACCTAGTTCTATTATGCCGACTCGATGGCACGATGATTTTGTGGGTTATTCAGATATCGCTAATTACGTGGGGATGACACATGAAGCTATTCGCTTAATAGCTACAGGCAAGCGCGGGTCGGGAGATTTTCCAACACCTCGTGGATATATCGGGATTGCAACAAACAAATCTCCAATTTGGACTTGGGCAGAAGTTTCTCTATGGTTTAACGCGAACTATGAAATCAAGGATGAAGAGCATTTCCCAACCCCTGAAGAAATTATTGAGATTAACGCTCACATAATTGCCCTAAGTAGAAAATATCGAGTTAAGGCTTTGGCTTCAATTTAATTTGAGCCGAAGCTACTATGCAATCTCAGCCAACAACCGCCCACACGGGGTGCCAGTTTCTTCGTTACCGCTACGCGTCCACTTCCTATGAGTAAACCCGCGCGCTATGCTTCTGGTGTTAGTGATTACTAACATTAGCGGAGGCAAGATGAGTCTGCCAATCTTTAGAACCGCGATTGATTCGCGTACGCCCGAATTCCGCAGTAACTATGCAGCTTTTCAAGGCGTGCTGGATGAATTCAATCGGATCATGGCCCACACGGCGCTGGGCGGATCGGAGGCAGCGAGAGCTCGTCATCAAGAACGTGGGAAATTACTGCCCCGAGATCGAGTCAGTCAATTATTAGATCCTGGTTCACCATTCTTGGAACTCTCAACCTTGGCAGCGCATGACATGTATAACAATGAAGCGCCAGGCGCGGGTCTTATCACTGGAATTGGTTTCATCAATGGGCGTCCTTGCGTAGTGGTTGCCAATGACGCGACCGTTAAGGGTGGCACGTACTACCCAATGACGGTGAAGAAACATTTGAGAGCGCAAGAGATTGCCCTAGCCAATTACCTTGCTTGTATTTATCTTGTGGATTCTGGGGGCGCCTTCCTACCCATGCAACATGAGGTATTTCCCGACCGAGAACACTTCGGTCGAATTTTTTTCAATCAAGCCAAACTCAGCGCGGCAGGCATTCCGCAGATATCTGCAGTTTTAGGCGCGTGTACTGCAGGCGGCGCGTACGTCCCAGCCATGAGCGACGAGAATGTAATTGTCGCCGGGCAAGGACACATATTTTTGGGTGGTCCGCCACTTGTAAAAGCGGCCACAGGCGAGGAGGTTTCCGTTGAAGAGTTGGGCGGCGGAGCAATGCATTCTCGTTTCTCCGGAGTGACTGATCACTTAGCGAACAGTGATGGCGAAGCCCTGCAAGTTCTTCGCTCAATTGTTTCTACAATTCCACCCAGCGACAACTGGCTGACACCAACCAAAGTAAGTGAAGAACCCAGCTACGACCAAGAGGATTTATTAGGCATCGTGCCAGTGGATACTCGAACTTCATATGATGTAAGAGAAGTCATCGCCCGAATCGTAGACGGAAGTAAATTTCTTGAATTTAAATCTGAATATGGCGAAACACTCATCACTTGCTTTGCAAATATCGACGGTTACCCCGTGGGAATCATTGCGAACAACGGCGTTCTCTTTAGCGAAGCTGCCCTTAAGGGCGCGCATTTCATTGAAATATGCGACCAACGGAAGATCCCGCTGGTCTTCCTTCAAAATATTTCCGGATTCATGGTGGGCAAGGAATATGAGCGAGGCGGGATAGCTAAGCACGGTGCAAAAATGGTAAGTGCCGTGGCGTGTACTCGGGTTCCGAAGTTCACTGTCATCATTGGAGGCTCTTTCGGCGCAGGCAATTATTCAATGTGCGGACGCGCATATGATCCGAGATTCCTTTGGATGTGGCCCAACGCCAGAATCTCCGTGATGGGCGGTGAACAAGCCGCATCAGTTCTAGTGACTGTAAAAACCGATCAACTCCACGCCAAAGGCGAAAGCTGGTCGGCGGAAGAGATTACGCAATTTAAGAAACCAATCTTAGATCGATACGAGCACGAAGGAAGCGCATATTTTTCCTCGGCAAGGCTATGGGATGACGGAATCATCGATCCCCGAGACACTCGCAAGGTCTTATCGCTTGCACTTTCCATTGCTGGCAACTCTCCGCTTTCCGATTCTGCATTTGGAATCTTCCGGATGTAATGATGTTTTCCAGGGTACTCATTGCAAATCGAGGTGAAGTAGCCCTTCGAATTAATTCCACCCTTGCCCGCTTGGGAGTTGAGTCAGTCACTGTTTATACATATAGCGACCGAGGCTCCGCTCACGCAGAGATGACACCTCTCTCATTTCTGCTCGAAGATGGAGCAAGAACGGGGTACCTAGACGGGCGCCAAATTATTGCCGCGGCGCTATCAAGTGGTGCGCAGGCGATACATCCCGGATATGGGTTTCTGGCAGAAAGTGCGGAGTTTGCACGCGGTTGCCAAAAGGCGGGGATAGTTTTCATTGGACCTAACGGTGCATCCATCGCTGCTATGGGAGAAAAGATCTCTGCGCGCGCGCACGCCATAGCGGCAGGTCTTTCTGTCGTGCCAGGTATCAGCGCGCCACATATGAGTGAGCGCGAACTTCTCCTAGCCGGTATTGAATTTGGTTTTCCACTCTTGATAAAACCTGCTGCTGGTGGCGGAGGTAAGGGGCTCCACATTGCACGCGATGCAACCGAACTAGCACACCTATTACCGATTGCACGGAGAGAGGCACTTTCCTCTTTTGGTGATGGCACTCTGTATCTTGAGAAGTACCTGCGCAGATCTCGCCATATTGAGTTTCAAATCGTTGCTGACAACTACGGCGAGTACCTACATCTAGGTGAACGTGAATGTTCGTTGCAACGACGGCATCAGAAAGTTATTGAAGAAGCTCCATCTGGCTTTTTGTCGGTGGCGCAACGAATCCGAATGGGTGAGGCAGCGCTAAAACTAGCATCATCAATTGGGTATCAAAATATTGGAACCATCGAATTTCTCGTCGATGCCGAATCCCCTGATGATTTCTATTTCATGGAAATGAACACTCGTCTTCAAGTCGAACACCGTGTTACAGAAATGATTACGAACTTGGACCTCATCGAGTGTCAACTCCGTATTGCTAGTGGCGAACACTTAAAAGATGTTATTCCTTCCGTGCAGTTCATGGGTCACGCGGTCGAGGCACGCATTTATGCAGAAGATGCCTACCACGGATTTCTCCCAACGGAGGGGCGTATTGGAAAATTTGAAAGCCCTCGCGTTGTGGCTCACACAATTACCGATACCGCAATTATCGAGGGCCATGGCGCCTCGACTTCTTTTGACCCGATGTTGGCAAAAGTCTCCTGTTGGGGGCAAGATCGAGCGGGGGCTCTGGCTAACTTGCGAAGAGCTCTAAGTCAGACCGTGATACTAGGAATTACCACGAACATTGATTTTCTCATTGAGATCTTGAAGGCGAAAGATATTGCGCAATCGCGATACGACACCAACTTTTTGGAGGCTCTTACGATGGTGGAAAGGGAACCCTCTCTGGCTGTATTCAACGCTTTTGCTGGTGCGGTTTCTACGACCTGCGCGATACCGTCTTGGAAAAATCAGAGTTGGCGACTATCTGGCTTGCCCAGCGCAACGCTTACTGGATACATCAAAGGTAAGCGTTTTACCGTAGAACTACCGACCACCCTGATGCGCGGTGTGAAAAGCTTTCATATCGGTAGCGATTGGTGGATTCACCATCCTAAACTCGGTACTTGGCAGATGGCCCAAGTCGGGCCTCGCAGAAAGAACGCTGATCAGATATCCAATGAAATTTCTAGCCCAATGCCAGGAACAGTGGTCACCATGGAAGTAGCAGTGGGTGATGAAGTGGGAATCGGAGATGCTCTATTAACAATTGAGGCGATGAAAATGGAACATGTAATTCGGGCCAAACAGAAGGGAACGATCACTGCGTGCACCGTTGCCATCGGATCCAAAGTCCGATCGGGCGAAATTTTAATGGAGGTAAATGAAAATGTTTAATATCGCTGCACTACCTTCCAGGGTGACGGTCTATGAAGTCGGACCAAGAGACGGTCTTCAGAATGAAAAACTCATCTTGCCAACCGCGACCAAAGTGGCGCTGATCAAGCGACTTATAGCGGCGGGTATGCCAGCAGTAGAAGTTACTAGTTTTGTCCGTCCTGATTTGGTACCAGCGCTAGCCGATGCGGAAGAGCTACTTTTGGAATTGCAGCCCTTGCTTAACGAGCACCGTCTGGTCGCCCTTATTCCAAATCAACAAGGGTTAGAGCGAACTCTTGCCTCAGGTGTTCGAGAGATTGCCATAACTGCGAGTGCTACTGAATCTTTTTCACAAGCCAATCTTAATAAGAGCGTAAAGGAATCACTGAAGAGTTTCGACGCAGTAATTAAGCAAGCTCGGATGGAAGGGTTACGCGTACGAGGTTACATATCCATGTGCTTCGGGGATCCATGGGAAGGCAAGGTCCCTAAAGAGCAAGTCTGCGCTATTGCACAATCCCTTTTCGAATCCGGAGTTCATGAACTATCTCTGGGAGACACGATTGGAATCGCCACGCCAAATCAAGTTGTGGAATTGTTGGATCTCTTGGAGAAAAAACATATTAAACGGAGTGACCTAGCCGTCCATTTCCATGACACCTATGGTCAAGCTCTGGCCAATACTTTGGTTGCGCTACAAGAGGGAATCTCCATAATTGATGCATCAATTGGAGGTCTGGGTGGTTGTCCATTTGCGAAAAGTGCGACCGGAAATTTGGCGACCGAAGATCTTATTTGGCAACTTAATGGGTTGGGCATTGAAACGGGAATTGACCTAAAAGCGCTGGTAGAAACTAGCAATTGGTTATGCCAAACTACTGGTCTCACAGTTCGATCAAAGGCGTCGCTAGCTCTTTCACAGTTATGGGATGAGGAGAAATGAATACAGCGTTGGAAGCGTTATCCGAGGAACATCAAATCTTGGCTGCCACGGTGCGCGACTTTGCCAACTCAGTGGTCGCTGCCTGCGCCGTCGAACATGACCGGGACCACACATTTCCATATGGCGTCGTTAAACAAATGGGAGTTATGGGTCTCTTCGGGCTTCCCTTTCCCGAAGAAGTCGGTGGCATGGGCGGGGATTACTTATCGCTCTGTCTAGCGATTGAAGAGCTTGCCCGCGTGGATCAGAGTATCGCCATCACGCTGGATGCGGCGGTAGGTCTTGGGGCGATGCCGATTTTTCGCTTTGGCAATAAAGAACAGCGAGAACGGTATCTACCCGCCTTGCTTTCGGGTCAAGCCCTTGGTGCATTTGGGTTAACCGAGCCAGAAGCCGGAAGCGATGCCCACGGGTTACGTACTCGCGCCGAACTATCGAAGCGTGAATGGATTATTAACGGATCCAAGGCATTTATTACCAACTCTGGCACAACCATCACATCTTTGATAACGATTGCCTGCGTAACTGGAGAAAATAGCGATGGCAGTAAGGAAATCAGCACGCTCATTGTTCCATCTGGCACCAAGGGACTCACTGTTGATCCGCCTTATCGCAAAATGGGTTGGCACGCCTCCGATACTCATGCTCTAACCTTTAGCGATCTGCGGGTGCCTGAGGGAAATCTGCTCGGCCAACGCGGTAGAGGATATGCAAACTTCTTGGAAGCGCTGGATGAGGGAAGGATTGCAATTGCAGCGCTAGCAGTGGGGGCGGCGCAAGGATGTCTGGATGAAGCGTTGCGATATTCGAAAGTACGGACGACTTTCGGAAAAGCAATCGGACTACACCAAGGAATTGCCTTTAAAATTGCGGAGATGCAATCACGCGTCCACATCGCCCGTCTCGCCTACTATCACGCTGCGCACTTACTCGCAGCGGGAAAGGCATTTAAAACCGACGCATCTATTGCAAAATTGGTCGCAAGCAATGCAGCGATGGATAATGCGCGCGATGCCACTCAGATATTTGGAGGCTACGGTTTTATGGATGAATCTCTCGTGGCTCGTCAATACCGCGATTCAAAAATTTTAGAAATTGGCGAGGGTACCAGCGAGGTGCAGAAGTTGCTGATTGCGCGCAGCCTTGGGTTGAGGTCAGAGTGAATAACGGAGACCAACTTCTATACGAAGTAAGTGATGGAATCGCAACCATCACGATCAACAGACCTGATGCGCGAAACGCACTCAATCAAGTTGTCCGAGATGGAATCCGTGGCGCCGTAACGGCATTCTCCGCCGACGACGGTGCAAAAGTTCTCATCATTACCGCAAGCGGGAGCGTAGCTTTTTCTGCGGGCGCTGATCTCAAAGAAATGTCAGCAGAGGCTTTGACGATTCCTCCCGATGGCTTCATTCCTGAGTTTGATACTGATAAACCTGTTATCGCATTGGTAAACGGAGTAGCGCTGGCTGGCGGATTTTTACTAGTGCAACGCGCCGATATCGTGATAGCAGCGCAGCACGCTCGGTTCGGAATCACTGAGGCACGCCATGGTCGTGGTGCACCATGGGCAGTTTCGCTACCTCTTCTCATTCCACCGAAAGTTGCCATGGAGATGCTCCTCACGGGAGAGACAATTTCAGCGAGCAGAGCGTTAGAAATTGGACTTATAAATGCGGTAGTTCCCTTTGATGCCCTTGCTGAGACAGGCCGTAAAATGGCGACGCGCATTATTAGTAACGCACCCCTTTCCGTAAAAGCAGGAAAGAAAATGATTACTGCAGTTATGCGTCAAGTTATGGGCGAGATAGAGGTCAGCGTTAATCAAATTTGGGAACCGGTTTACCTCAGTGGCGATGCGCAGGAGGGCCCCTTGGCATTTCGAGAGAAGCGCACTCCTAAATGGAAGGGTAATTAAACTGCCCGACACCGCACCAACCAAGATCTAATGAACGCAGTTCCAAAGAAGATTTTATAATGATCTTAGATGTAGAGTGCGTGGCATGGTGGAAAGATTAGAACTTCTTTCAAATCGCTATAACCTTCTTGAAGGAAGTATCTATTTAAGCGGAATTCACGCTCTGGTCCGTCTTCCGATAGATTCTCGTCGCCGGGATGCTCGTGCTGGCCTTAATACTGCAGCTTACATTTCAGGGTATGAAGGTTCGCCGCTGGCCGGATATGACTTGGAGTTAGGACACCAGAAGAAGCTTCTGGAAAGTCTTCATATAATTTTCCAGGCTGGGGTCAATGAAGAGTTAGCTGCCACCGCGATTCAGGGAACTCAACTCGTGCCATCGTATGATGACTCGCGTTTTGATGGAATCACGGGTTACTGGTACGGAAAAGCTCCAGGGTTAGACCGTGCCACCGATGCTATGCGTCATAATAATTTAGCTGGAACTCATCACATGGGCGGAGCGCTCGCAATCGTGGGCGATGACCCTGCTGCCAAATCATCAAGTGTGCCAAGTTCTTCGGAGCGCCTTTTTGCAGATTTAGGAGCGCCCATCTTCTATCCGTCAGATTCCCAAGATGTTTTGGATCTTGGAATTCATGCGGTGGCGATGTCACGTGCGAGTGGATTATGGGTTGGATTCAAGATGGTTACAAATGTGGCAGATGGTTCGGGAACAGCTGAAGTTAGCCCAGACCGCATTACTCCCGTAATCCCGGAGTTACTTTTTAATGAGAAACCATATGTGCATCAAGTAGTCGCTCGGCTATTGCAGCCAAATTTGACTGGACTAGAGAAGACTCGTGATGGAATTCGGTTAGATATTGCACGCGAATACTCCGCCATGAATCATCTCAATCGAATCGTGGTTTCTAGCCACGGAGATCGAATTGGCATCATCGCTCCTGGTCGGAGTTTTTATGATCTTATACAAGCACTTAGCAGCCTTGGGTTGGATGAACGAGAATTGGCGCATCGAGGAATTCGGTTGCTTCATCTGCGGATGATTTACCCACTCGATGGAGAACTCATTCGAAACTTTGCGCACGGCTTGCAGGAAATTATTGTGGTAGAAGAGAAGAAATCTTTTATAGAAGCTGCAATCAGAAATGAACTCTATGGGAGTAGTAACCCTCCGGCAATTTCTGGAAAGAGAGATCCGTATGGGGTTACCTTGTTCCCCAGTGAGGGTGAGTTAGATACAGAGTTCATAGCCGATGCGCTGGCACGGAGATTCTCTGAGTTCGAGAATATTCCCAGTATCACCGGGTGGCAGGAGAAGCGGCGGCGGCCAACGCGGATAATTGCTCTCTTGCCATTGGCTTCTCGCACTCCCTATTACTGCTCCGGGTGTCCGCACAACACGTCACGGCAAACACCCGAGGGTTCGTTAGTCGGTGGAGGCATCGGGTGTCACAGTATGTCCCTCTTCATGGATTCCGCTCAAGTCGGAAAGATGATGGGCATTACTCAGATGGGCGGCGAGGGTGCGCAGTGGATCGGAATGGCCCCGTTCCTTGAGCGTAGCCATTTACTTCAAAATATCGGCGATGGAACTTTCCATCATTCTGGAAGTCTGGCAGTCCGAGCTGCTATTGCCGCCAATGTGAATATCACGTACAAACTTCTTCGTAACTCGGCTGTTGCTATGACTGGCGGACAGGACATAGTTGGCGAAATGAATCTAGCCAATATTGCCAGAGAGTTCTTTGCTGAAGGCGTAAAGGCAATTATCGTGACAAGTGAAACGCCGAAGCAACTAAAGAAGATGAATTTACCATCGGGAGTAAAGATTTGGCATAGAGACAGGATCATCGAAGCCCAAGAAGAGTTATCAAAAATTAGCGGAGTCACAGTTCTGATTCATGATCAAGAATGTGCCGCTAATTTGCGTCGCAAAAGAAAACGCGGTCTAGTCGAAAGACCGAAAAAAAGAATCGTCATTAATGAACGTGTTTGCGAGGGTTGTGGCGACTGTGGTAAAAAATCGAATTGCCTTTCAGTTCAACCAGTTGAAACTGAGTATGGTACTAAGACAAAAATCGATCAGTCATCATGTAATCTAGACTTTACATGTGTCAAAGGTGACTGCCCTTCATTTCTCCAGGTTATCCCCGGAAAAATTGCGGTTCGAAAAGGCGTTGCGATTGACAGTGGAGATCAACTACCTCTGCCAGAATTGATAGTGCCAGGTAAGCATTTTGTCATTCGAATTCTTGGAGTCGGTGGCACAGGGGTTGTCACGCTTGCACAAACTTTAGGAGTTGCTGCGAGTTTGGCCGGAAAGAAGGTGCGCTCACTGGACCAAACTGGTCTTGCGCAGAAAGGCGGAAGCGTAATATCTGATATCAAGTTCTTTGATGAAGATGAAGTGTTCTCCAACAGGGCGGCGATCGGTGAATGCGATCTCTACTTGGCTGCTGACATCCTTGCAGGAGCCGACCCCAAGAATTTGTCCGTTGCCAATTCAACCAAAACAGTGGCAGTTATCTCGACCTCCGCTATCGCAACTGGCCATATGGTCACCGATAAATCCATTAAGTTCCCCGACATTGCGGATCTATTAGCTCCAATCCTGCAAGCAACAAGGGCAAGTGAAGCATTTACCATTGACTCCCATGAAGTATCGAATTTGCTTTTTGGAGATGATCAGTTTGCCAATATTGTCTTAGCTGGCGTGGCTTTTCAACGTGGCGCCCTTCCCTTGCCACTTAAGGCAATTACTGATGCGATAACGCTAAACGGTGTAGCAATTGAATTAAACTTAAAAGCTTTCCATGCAGGACGACTCGCTGTCGCCGACCCCAACGCTCTGGCCGAGATAATGCAAACTCAGATGGTTGAGCCACCACTCCAAGAGCTGACTCTTGAATCTTTGATAGCAAAAAGAACCAATGAGCTAGCGGAGTATCAGAATTACGCATATGCCGCTGAGTATGGACGATTTATGTCAGAAACTCTTCTGGCAGAGGAGAGTCACTTTCCGCAATCGTTGACCTTCTCCAGGATGGTCGCGGAGAATTTATTTAAGTTGATGGCATATAAGGATGAATACGAAGTTGCGCGACTCTCCTTGGATCCAGCGACTAAAGCGAGCATCCAAGCACAATTTGGAGCGGATGCGAAGGTCTCTTATCTTCTCCATCCTCCTTTTCTTCGCGCCCTGGGAGTAAAAAAGAAAATTGCATTTGGGCCTTGGTTTAAAGTTATCTTTATTCTCCTTAAGAAAGCGCGGTTCATCCGTGGCACGAAATGGGATCTTTTCGGTTATGCGAAAGTACGAAAAGTAGAGCGTGCTCTTATTGTCGAGTATCGCGGCGCCATCTCAGAGGTTTGCTCAACCCTTAACGCTTCCAATTACGAACAGGCAATCAAAATTGCTGGTTTGCCAGACCTAATTCGGGGGTATGAGTTTATTAAATTGGAGAACGTGCAGAGGTATCAGAGTCAATTACATGAAGCGTTGAAAGAGTTTGCACAAATCTTCGCGCGCTAGTGTTTCGAGCTATTTCATCGCGGGATTAATTCAGTAGTGCACGTTCGGCTAACTCCTTCATGAGAGTTGCCAGCGTATCTTTTTTCTGATCGGAGTTGATTCGCGGCGTTGAGTTCAACATACCGAAAACTGCGTGCGCCATTGTTCTTGCAGCATCTGTTGAAACGCCTTTTCGAGCGATGAGTATCTGCTCAACCCATACTTCAACGTATCTCCGTTGTAACCCACGGACTTGCTTAGCGTGCGCCTCATCAAGATTACTGAAATCCTGTTCCTGAACTCTAATGAGGTTTGGATTCTTCAGCGCGAACTGAGTGTGATGACTTATCAGTTCGAGCAGCGTCTCTTTAGGCGAGAGTTGTTCTGCTAGCACCAAATTAGCGCCATCTAGGAGGGCTCGGCTCACCGTTATTAGCATCTCTGCCAGGAGTGCGCTCTTCGTTGGAAAGTGCCGATAAATGGCAGGCCCTGTCAGCCCAATATTGGCGCCCAACTCTTCAATACTGACGCCGTGATATCCCTTGGCTGCAAAGAGAGAGGCGCTGCTTTCTAAGAGCCGTTCTCTAGTCCCCATGGCTCCCTTTCATCGTAAAGAATTATCGCAGAGTACCCTGAGGAATGATGTCAAGATGCGCAGTAGTCCTGAAGTCCCCTCGAAATAGATTTTATAGCGTGCTAGCGCTATTTACTACAAATGTAGTAAGATGCCATCATGAGCATGCCAGTACGGATAGACCCAGATTTATACCAACTCGCTAAACGGGAAGCGGTGATTGAACATAGAACTATCGCCGGTCAGATTGAATTCTGGGCACAAGTCGGTCGTGCATCAATTGATAATCCTGATTTACCTGTTGGTCTCATAATTGATTTATTGGCGGCAAGCGATGAGCCAAGTAAAAGTAAGCAAAGTTTCAACCGTCGCGAGCTCTAGTTGCGATTTCATGAGTTTGAATCACGCCGCTTTTCACGCGCCTATAAGAAGCTACCGAAAATCGTACTTTCAGCTCTGCACGACGTTATGGATCTAGTGCTGGACAATCCAAATATCGGTGCAGAAAAGAGAGGTGACTTAAAGGGAATATATATCTTCAAGTTTAAAGTTGCCAGAAATGAGTTCTTACTTGGCTACTCCTTCAACTCCGATAAGAAGAAAATCACATGGGAGGCAATCGGACCACACGAGAATTTCTATCGCACTTTAAAGGGCTAACTCTTTCTTTACCGCCTCCCATGGGATCGTTTTTGACTTCTCCTTGATGGCGCGTGCTTCGGAGATACTCATTCCATTATCATTGGCAAAACGCCTCAGTGGCTCAGTGGTAGAGCAGCTCATTCGTAACGAGCAGATCGTCGGTTCAATCCCGACCTGGGGCTCTGCTGAATTGGTGCCACAGACTTGATTCGATTATTTCAATTTGGTTTGAAAGCCTTTGCAATAGTGCTAGCAATTGAAGATAGTTCTGAAGGAATCAACCAGAGCTTGCTGGCGCTGCCATTGGCGATTGCTGGAAGTTGTTGTAGGTAAAGATAAGCCAGAACTTTCTCATCGGCGGCTCCAGCATGAATCGCAGAAAAGACGGTAGCAATCGCTTGGGCCTGGGCATTGGCATTGATAATAACGGCTTGGGCTTCACCCTCAGCGCGTAAAATGTCGGCCTGGCGACCACCCTCTGCGTTCAAAATCTGACTCTGCTTTTCACCCTCAGCTGTCAGGATCGCAGCGCGTTTCTCACGATCTGCGCGCATCTGCTTTTCCATCGACTCCACAACGCTGTGGGGTGGTTCAATTGCTTTGATCTCCACTCGGTTGACTCGAACACCCCATTTGCTGGTCGCTTCGTCTAGTACAGAGCGAAGCTGGGCATTGATGTGATCACGAGATGTGAGTACTTCTTCCAAATCCAACCCACCTACGGAGTTTCTTAGCGTGGTAATTACGAGTTGCTCAATACCTTGGATGTAATCAACGATCTCATAGATGGCTTTCTTTGGATCAGTCACTTGAAAATAGATGACGGTGTCAATGCTGACAACGAGGTTATCCTCTGTAATTACTGGTTGAGGTGGGAAGGAGACGACGTCCTCACGCAGATCAAGACGATAGCGCACCCGATCTAAACCCGGAATAATCAGATTTAAGCCTGCGTTTAAGGTTCGGTGGTAGCGACCAAGGCGTTCAACTAGGCCCGCGCGCGCCTGAGGAATAATGCGAATCGCTCGAGAAACGATCACTACGGAGAGAATCAAAATCACTAGAAAGACGATGTTGGTTGTGCTCACGGTTTCCACTTCTTATTTGCTCCTTTGAGAATGCGATATTGGTGAAACGGTAAGTATCGCGCCATTAATACCTTCGACGTGAACCTGCGAACCAGCTGGAATTACTGGGGCGTTATGCGTGGAATATGCTGTCCAGACTTCATTGTGAACCCGAACCTTGCCACTTTGATCGCTGATGTCGGTAAGAGCGGTTGCCTCCATACCGATCAAACTTTCAATCCAAGAACCGGTAGGGTCGCTTTTCTTGTATAGATATTTGAGAGCAATCGGACGAAAGAAGCGCAGGCTTATTACTGATAGGAGTGCGGCTGCCACCCATTGGATAGGAGCGTTGGCTCCCGCAAGTTGCGCGAGGCCACCGGCTAGCGCTGCAATAGCAAATGATAGAAAGATAAAATTAGTTGTGAGGATTTCCGCGATTGCAAATATTCCAAAGGCCGCAATCCACATCCAAAAAGCCATATCGACCCCCTTCGATTGCAATGGTAGCACCAGAGCCCAAAAAAGTAGTAGCGCGTGTGGCTCCCAATTCGACTAGCATTTAGCCACCATCTCAGAGGAGAAAAATGCAAATGAAAATTGACAAGAAGACAGGCATACTATTTGGTGTAATTGCAGTTCTATTGGTTCTCCTCAGCTTATTTCTATTTCGTGGCTCAGATAGTGACATGGGTGGTCCACACGATATGGGTGGCATGACGGAAAATCAATCCTCCAGCACTTCAATGAATTCTTCAGATATCATGTTTTCTCAAATGATGATTGCTCATCACGAGCAAGCCGTCATCATGTCTGACTTGGCCCTTAAGAATTCCACCAATAAGGAAGTATTAACACTCGCGGCCCAGATTAAGGCAGCACAATCTCCTGAAATCATTTTGTTAAAATCCTGGCTTAATACTGCAGGAGCCGAGTATACGCCGGAGCACGGTATGGGTACGAATAATGGAATGCTTTCCGATTCTGACATTACCGTTCTCAAGAGCGCAACGGGTAGCACCTTCGACAAATTATTCTTGGAAGGAATGATCGCTCACCACGAGGGGGCGATAGAAATGACCAAGATGGTTGAAAAATCTAATAATTCTGACATCAAAACTCTTCGCAGCGCAATTCTAAAAGCACAGAGCACTGAGATCAGCCAGATGCAGGCGATGCTGAACTCCCTGTAATTGCCAAAGAGTCCCATAAAAATCATTGTATAAAAGTCAAAAACCCGCAGATTGCTCTGCGGGTTTTCTGCTGTAGCTCACTAGGAGCGCGGCAATGACGTAGTTCCAAAAGAGTAGCACCGAAAAGTCTTACACAGCAAGACCTGCTCATGGCTTCTTGATGCTTATGAAGATATACCTTTCGCTCACTGCCCCTGTAGCTCATTGGACAGAGTACCGCTGGTATTAATTACCACCCCACTCCATGCAGCAGTACCTAAAGCTGCTGGGACATGTTCTAAAGCCGGTGCTATTACTAAACTGTGCGGTATCGATGGCACTGCAGCATTTAGCGCCCAACATTCCAACCAAACTAAACCCGCTCAACGTTTAAAATTATTTCGACTCGGCCCAATAAACGAGTAGCGTAGGTCTCATGATGAAAAATAATCAAAGTATCATCGTAATCTATGACGGAGAATGCCGACTATGTAGATCAAGCCTGGAATGGCTCCAACAAAAGATGCGTGTAACCGCGTTACCCTTTCAAAGCACAGATATGAACTCATACGGTTTAACCCGTGAGCAATGCTCTGCTGAGGTTTTTGTACTCTCTGATGACAGAACCTATTCAGGCTCCTGCGCTATTGCATTTTTGTTAAATAAACGCGGCAATACTTTTCTATCGTGGCTCATAGTTCGATCCGGAAGAGCTGGCAGATTTGGCTATCGCTGGATTGAATCACACAGAAATTCACTAGCGGTAAGAATCTTTACAAACATTTTAGATAGATACAATACGGCCTTCAGCCACAGGAGTGCTAAAAGGTCACCTTTCGGCACCTGATGTGATAGCCTTTGCTCAACCTAGGAGCGCTTATGTCCATCACAGTCAAACTTTCAGAATCCCTTGTCGAAGATGCCAAGCGCATTGCGGCGGTTGAGCATCGCTCGGTGCCCAAGCAGATCGAGTTTTACTTCCGCATGGCGCTGATTGCGGAAGAGAATCCAGACCTTTCATTCTCACTCATCCGCGAAATCATGAAAGCTGACGCACAAGAGGCAACTGAGGAATACACCTTCGGTTGATGAAGATTCTTCAGTCTCCATCCTTCGCAAGATCTATCAAAAAACTCCACCCAAATCAGAAGAGAAGCCTCGACAAATCAATTCGAGCAATCGCGGCAAAACCAGAGATCGGAACTCCTAAGGTCGGAGATTTAGAGGGCATTTACATCTATAAATTTAGGGTCAGCGGCCTGCAATGGCTACTTGCTTACCGTATTATCGGAGCGAAGGAAATAAAATTACTTGTAGTTGGGCCGCACGAGAATTTCTACCGAGATCTGAAGCAGGGTAAGAGGTAAATAGGTCTGCGGGTTTCTGGGCGCAACAGCGGCCAATTATTGAGAGTTAGTCATACCCAAGTTACCCTTCCTTATGCCCGAGTTACCTGAAGTTGAAACTATCCGTCGTGGGTTAGCGCATCTAATTGTGGGCTACACGATTACATCGATCCAAGATCTCCACCCGCGAACGCTGAAAAAAAGTTCAATTGCACCACTTGCTTCATTGTCGGGCGCGCGCATTATGGGTATCAATCGCCGCGGGAAGTTTCTCTGGTTTATTCTCAATCGCCCAGAAGTATTGGTCGCTCACTTGGGGATGTCAGGGCAGTTCTTGATTAATCACCCAGATCGTCCAACGCCAAAACATATACGCGCCAACTTCAAATTAAAAAAGGGGCTGCGCAGGAAAGAGCTCTACTTCAATGATCAGCGCACATTTGGATGGCTATCGGTGGAGTGTCTCATTGATGGTGTCGCGCAATCTGCGCGCCATATCGCACTCGATCCCTTTGATGCGAAATTTGACCCCGAGAAAGTAATCTCTATTTATAAATCACGGAGCGTCAAGATTAAGACGGCTTTGCTCAATCAAGAGATTATGAGCGGAGTTGGAAATATCTATGCTGATGAATCGCTCTGGCGAGCGCGGATTCATCCAGAGTCCACGGCAAGTCACCTCTCAGTTAAGAAAATAGGCTCACTTATTAGCGCCGCTACCGAGGTTATGTCTGAGGCAATTGCCCAAGGCGGGACATCTTTTGATGATATGTATATAAATATAAATGGCGAGAGCGGCTTCTTCGAGAGATCACTGGCGGTCTATGGCCAAGAAGGTCACTCGTGTCCAAGATGCAATCGCCTGATTCGCAGAATTGCATTTGCAAATCGGTCATCGCGCTTTTGCCCAAAGTGTCAGGTGCGCAATTAGGCTCCGATTAGATATCTCAGCGTCTAATTACCGCTGGCTAGTTTCACTATTCTGTTTTATAAAACTAAGAACCACTCCAATAACTCCCAATATGGAGAAAACTATTCCAATTGTCATGAGCGGGCTTAATAGCTGAGGAATAACAATAGGGGCGGCAGCCCTCACTAAATCATCACTAATAGTTTTTATCTGACTATTCGCAATTGCCGTTCCGACTGCATGTATCGCAAGAGCTGGGACTCCGATGTAAAGAAAAACAGACCCAACAGTTCGAGAAAATCCATTCCTCTTTCTCGCAAAAACTGCATAAAGCAGAATTAATACGAGTAGCAAGAGAGAAATTAATGTGAATGCAAGATTTAGTGATGAATGAATCTGTTTCAGATCGGGACCGTTTGTTATTGGCTTCAGTGCAATCGGTTTGATCTTATCAATCTCTTTTTGAAGTCGCTTAAATTGAGAATCCACATGAGTAATGGCGCTCAGCGCTGCGACTGCAATCGGCTTAACTGAAATTGTCTTTGCTTCTTCAGATCCTAAAATATAATAGTTATAAATTTGAGTTGTGATGCTATCGACCTTTGTTTTGAACTCAGGAGCACTCAATAAATCAGTGACTGCAGTTGATATTTGCGTTTCCTTCATATTCAGAAGAATCAATTCTTTACCTGATGCATCCTTCTTTAATTGCGTTACGAAATACTGCCCTGCGGTGGTTTTAAAAGGAGAATTGCTCAAGAGAGCGTGGGTTACGCCGTTGATCGGATTTGAACGACCAACCGACATCCAGACTGGCGCAACGACAGTCCATAGGGTTGATACCAGAGCAATCAGGATTACAAGAGGAATTGCCATTCCACGTTTTGAGCGAAAAAAGAAGCTAGTTCTCATGAGGCAAAGATAGGACTACTCCCCACCTAGGTAAAGTGTTTCTGTGTCTTGCTTTGAGAAGAAAAATGCGAAGAGGGCTAACCATCCGATAGCGGCCCGAAATTCACATCCAGCGGGTAACCAAACCGTAGGGCAGGTCAAAGAGTCAACTAAACCGAGAGCAGCGCCATCTGATCAAGATTTTTCTTTACTAAATCTTTATCTTTATTTTATGGAATTGATATCCCCCAGGTGCATAATAGGAACACAATAAATCGACGCAACGGCGCTAACACTGGGAGAAGATCATCATGAGAAAAAAAGTTCTGATTTTATCGGCAATAATTCTTTTCGTACTAGTGGGAGTCATAGCCATGGCGTCGCGGGGAGGAGATCCTATGGGAGAACATCCTATGGGAGCCTCGGGCAATTATGACAAGAATTTGTCGAACAGAAGTCCTGCAGATCGCGTGCCTCTTTCAGCGATAGAGAAAAATGGCGTAAAAGAATTTACGCTGACCGCCGAAGCGATCAACTGGGAATATGTCAAAGGTAAGACGCTTGTGGCGTGGGGTTATAATGGTCAAATTCCCGGACCAGAAATTCGAGTTACCGAAGGAGAGAAGGTAAGAATCGTATTTACCAACAAACTTCCAAAGGCAACGACATTGCATTGGCATGGTGTTGATGTCCCTAATGATCAAGATGGCGTTCCCGGCGTAACTCAAAAAGCCATAAAGCCAGGCGAAACCTATACTTATGAATTTACTGCTAAGCCCGCCGGCACGCGGTTCTATCACACACACGGTGGCGCGGCTATGGTCGATGAAGCCGAACAGTTAGATAGGGGACTTTCCGGAGCTTTCATTATTGAACCGAAAAATTATGCCACGAACAAACCGAATAGAGAATACACCTTGATTTTGGATGAGTGGGATACCACCGGAATGAGCAACATGATGGGCAACAATGCAGAGGCTATGGCTGGTATGGCTGGTATGGCATATAACCTGTTTACTATCAATGGCAGAGCATTCCCCGACACCGAACCTCTCACGGTTAAAAAGGGCGAGCGAGTTCGCATACGAATGATAAATGGCGGTACCTCAACTATTCACCCGATGCATCTGCACGGCCATCAATTCAAAGTTGTGGCAGTTGACGGTAATCCTGTGCCCAAAGCTGCCCAACTCACGCGCAACACCCAGCCGATACATCCCGGCGAAACGTATGATATTGAATTTATCGCTAATAATCCCGGCACATGGCTTTTCCACTGCCACGAACTCCATCATGCTGATAGTGGCATGATTGTCGCAGTCGTTTATGAACCTTAAACAAATAATCCTATGATGGATTGGGGTTGGAATAAAGCGCGGGCAGAGATTCTCAATACGGGTCAGACTTATTTGGTTGGTGCGCGCATTGTGATTAACGCGCCGGCTAAAAAGATATTCGACATCGTTGCCAATCCTTATAAGCAGCAAGAGATCGATGGTTCGGGAATGTTGCGTGGTGCGGCGAAGGGGCCAGAGAAGTTGGTGCTGGGCTCGAAATTTGCGATGAATATGCGCTGGAAGATTGCCTATCGCATAGCGAATACCGTTGTTGAATATAAAGAGAATGAACTGATTGCGTGGTCGCATCTGCTGAAAAATCGGTGGCGCTATGAATTTAAAGCTATCGATGCCAACACGACAGAGGTGACGCAATGGATGGATGGGCGCACGGCGCGACCGCGAATTTGGTTGAAGTTCAATCGCGTATTACAGTGGGGACCGATTGCTATGGCTCGTACCTTGGTGCGGTTAAAGGAAATGGCCGAGCGCGAGTAGGTAGAGTGTTTCTGGTAGTTATCTGGTGTAAATATCCGCGCGATGATCAATATCGATAATCAGAATTACAAGTTTATGTGCGTTAAAGGAATAGATGATTCGATATTTGCCAATCCGAACGCGATAGCCATCACGGTTGGTTAGCTTGAGCGATTTCGGCGGTAAAGGATTTTCGGCGAGCAGTTCGATTGCAGCGGCTATTTTGAGTCGATTACTTTGGGTAAGGCTGAGAAGTGATTTTCGAGCAGCTGGCTTAAATTCGACGCTATAGCGGCTCAAGAAAGTCCAAGTTCTTTTTTGATACTCTCCCAAGGAATGTTCTTTGTTTTATCTTTCATAACGCGATCGAAGGTGGCAATGTCATCTAGTTCTTCCATGGCGCCTAGCATCTTTTCATAGAGTGAGTTGTCAATAAGGACCGCGACAGGTTTGCCATGTTTAAGAATGTGAACCGGGCTCTTCTTTGCCTTGGCTATGGCGGTGGGAAATTCCGCGCGCGCGTTGGTGATACTCATTTCGCTCATATGAGAAATGTACAGAATTAAGTGGGTTTTGTACATTTTATTGAACCTACTGCATTTCTACAGCGCCTTCTAGCTCGCAGATTAGATGTCACTCTTTACGATTTTTCGACCTCTCGTTTTCCTAATTTTCATTGCCGAGGTTTCCCTGCTGTTTTCAGGTCGTGGCGTAAAGGCATCCACCTGATCAATCCGCACACGGTATAGATTCTTGTCAACCTTCTCCAATAAGCCGAGTTCAACCAGTCTATTTATATCTCTCTTCAAGGTCTTCTCGCGACCGGATCCATAGTTGGCGGCGATCGCAGGAGTCAGGAATTGGATATCTTGTGCCGACAACTCTTGGCCATCTGGCATTGCCAACACTAACTTGCGACCCCTATGGGAGGTAGTTGATGATTCACGATCAAGAACCTCGTGTACGTAATTAACCCAAGCGACATTCTTCTGTTCACTTTGAACCAGAATAATTTGAGCGCGCAGCTGATCTCGCAGCCCGATTGCACTGTATGCAATAAACCCAGATACGTCATCATTTCTGGATGTTGCTTCTAGCCTTTCATAATATTTACTGCGTGTCCGGTTAAAATAATCTGATAGCAAATTTGTACTAATCCAAGGAACTAGCTTGCTGTGCGCAAAAATGGCGCACTCAATAACTCGTGCTGTTCGGCCATTTCCATCTCCGAAAGGGTGAATCCAAGCGATATATAGATGAACGAGAATTGCAACGAAGAAGGTCTTAATGAATGCCGCATCAGGGGAGGTGGCCCTTTCCTCGTCAATTTTGAGGAGCATGGTATTTACCCAATCGCAAAGTTTTTGGATCAGAAAGTCCACATCCTCGGCCGGAGCTCCTTTATAGTTCCCAACCACTATGGACACTTTTCTCGTCTCGCCAGGAATTACGTATTCTGACACCTCTAGACCCTCGAGTAATTTGGAATGGACTTGCAGTATCCATTCAGGGGTTAACTTGAATTTTGTTTCTGACAAAACCGATACCTTTACGTCATTTAGCGCGCGTATTATGTTTCGAATCTCCGATTCCAAATATTGTTGAGATTCAGGTAACTTCTTTTTTTGATCGAGAATCTGCTCGACATCGTCTTCGCTCAATGAGTTGCCTTCGATTGCAGCCGAAGCGAGGGCACCTCTCCGTAGGTAAATCTGAGCTAAGTTGTCGGCGAAAGTTGGCTTCAAAGGAGTGCCTACCAAATGTTGGCACTTAGAAAAACACTCTCCTAGATGGGCCCAGGTAAGGACCCCAAGGCGATTGGCATCAAACTGAAAAGTGAGCCATGGATGACTGTTTTCGTACTTGCGGTTTTCCATATCTCAATATAACCATCTTGGCTCAGTGTTGTCCACGGTGCTGTCCACAGTGTTGTCCACTAAGGAGAGCAATTTGCCAGATTTTAAGCGTAAATATCCTGAGACATACCTGAATCTGCCCAACGGAGGTCATAAAAATGGAATTCGGTGTCCACTTTTCTGATGAGATTTGAATGGATTTTGGGATGAGGGATTCAGTCCTTATCGGCTTGATGCGAGACCCCCACGGATTAAGCGTCCAACAAAGTCGCTCTCCTGAACGCATAACTTGGCATAGAACAGCGCTCTTAGATTAGAATAATAATACGTTATCGGGGTCGATGTAATTTCGAACCGGCGGTTAAAGTCCGCGACCCGCACACAGCCAGTTGGCGGTTGACTCAGTGTAATTCTGAGACCGACGGTTAAAGTCCGGATGAGAGATAACAGATGCACGAGATGTTCGCGAAATTTTTGCCTACCCCGGTAGCTCGTATTTTGAGCAAGGTTAAAACCGAAGCGGGGGAGAGATGAATTCCATCGAAGCCATGGCGTTAGCCACGGAGTTATCCTTGCGCGGACTTGGCGCAACATCGCCTAATCCAATCGTTGGAGCAGTTCTTACATCTGCTGATGGTTCGCTGATTTCGACCGGCTTTCATCACCGGATGAGTTTACCAAGCCACGCCGAAGTTATTGCAATTAAAAGTGCCGGAGTTCAGGCGCGGGGTGCACATCTTTATCTGACACTTGAACCCTGTAACCATAGCGGTGCAACGGCTCCCTGTGTGGATGCGATTATTGCTGCCAAAATTGCGGCGGTAACATTTGCCAGCGCTGACCCAAATCCAATCGCTGGCGGTGGTGCTAAGCGGCTAAGAGCCGCCGGAATAAAGGTTAATCAGATCTCTTGCCCCGAAAGTGAGTTTGCTAATCGAGCATGGTTGAAGAAAATTCTTACAGGATTACCACTGATAACTTGGAAGATTGCCACAACGCTAGATGGAAAAATTGCTGCGCTCGATGGAACCTCACAGTGGATTACATCCGATGGAGCCCGCGCTGATGTAGCGGCGCTCCGTCGTGGTAGTGATGCAATTATGGTCGGTACTAATACCGCGCTCTTAGACAATCCATCACTTACACCACGAACTACTCCAGA
Organism: Candidatus Planktophila sp.; assembly: GCA_038905815.1. Classification (GTDB taxonomy): domain Bacteria; phylum Actinomycetota; class Actinomycetes; order Nanopelagicales; family Nanopelagicaceae; genus Planktophila. The sequence goes on from JBCKHN010000016.1 coordinate 22,131, forward strand.
AAATTCGGCAGGATATACCGCGAACCCGGTACGAATTGTTTTTGGGAAAAAAGAAATCCCATCAACTCATCACCTCTACGATGGGCGCGCAGAGACTATATTTCTAAAGAGTAATTCCATGGAAGATTTTAGTAAGCTCGCCAAAGAGCGCTCCTTTAATTCAATTCTGGTCGAGGCAGGCCCAACGCTGGGAAGCGCGCTCTTACTCGCAGGTTTAATTGATGAGATTGTGCATTATCAAGCTCCAACTATTTTGGGTTCAGGTATGCACTTTGTTAATGGCTTGGGGATTGCAACGCTGGCGGATCGAATCGATCTCACGCTTCTCTCTTCCCAGGTAATTGATGGCAATATCAAGAGCCACTATCTCATCGGATAAGTGAGGAACAATGTTTACTGGTTTGGTAGCCGAGCTTGGCGTGGTAGGCGCTATTGAATATGTGGGCGAATCTGCAGTAATCAAGGTCATTGCACCTGTTTTAGCCCCACAGATTTCACAAGGGGAATCGGTGTCAGTTAATGGCGTATGTCTGAGTGCAACCTCGGTGGGATCGGATTTTTTTACCGCAGATGTGATGGTGGCGACGTTGAAGCTGACTTCACTTAAGAATATTGCGGTTGGAACACTTCTTAATTTGGAGCTCGCAGTGCGAGCCTCGGACCGACTCGGCGGACATATCGTTGCGGGACATGTGGATGGAGTTGGCGTAGTTCAAGCGCTGATTCCAGGTGAATCCTCGGCGCACTTATCCATCGAGATCCCACGCGAATTAACTCGCTATGTTGTAAATCAAGGTTCGATCACCCTTGACGGAGTCTCGCTCACCGTCGGGAGTCTTGATGATGCAAGCTCTATCGTGGATCTTTGGCTTATTCCCGAAACGCTGGAGCGAACAAATCTATCGAGGGCGA
>JBCKHN010000017.1:0-22620 GCA_038905815.1 Candidatus Planktophila sp.
GTAATTCAGCTCCAATCAGTAAGATGAGCTCGTGCTTTTGATAAAACAAGTTAAACGAACGCTGGCACTTCTTGACCCTAGAAATCGTAAGAAATATTTACTTCTTACAGCACTCCAAATGGGGCTTGGCTTTCTAGACTTGCTGGCCATCGTCATTGTGGGTCTTTTCAGTTACTGCGCGAGCGCATACTTAGGTATTTCAGTATTGCCAGAAAATCTTCAACGCTACTTAAATCTTTTTGGGTTTCCAGTAAATGATTTAGGTCGAACTTTGGTCTATCTCATTTCATTTGCTGTCGTACTTATGTTGTCTAAAAGTATCTTGGCTTTAATTTTTCTTAAACGAACATTTCACTTTCTAGCAAATCGAAGCGCAGAAATTTCTGAAAGAATCGGAATGCGATTTATGAGCTCGTCATATAGTGTCATCAACGGAGTCTCTAGCCAGGAAGCAACCTACTCTGTTGCAAGAGGGTTACACATTGGTGAGATTTTAGGAGCATTTACTGTAATTGTTTCAGAAATTACCATGCTTGTCCTACTGTCGGGATTTATGATTATTGTTGATCCGCTCTTGGCGGTCACGCTTCTTATCTACTTTGTAACTCTATACCTGCTTTCTCAAAAGAAATTGGGGGCATGGATGCGTGAGAATTCAAGAATATCTGCAGATTCAACAGTAAAAGGAGACCAGACTTTTCAAGATGGCATCGCGCTTTATAAAGAACTATTTATCTCAAATAAGCTTTCTTTTGTCGTAGAGCGTTTTGCTAAACTGCGTTGGAAAGTTGCTGATTCGACTGCAAATATGCAACTTATCGGCTACATACCTAAATTGACTTTCGAATCGGCTCTAATCATCGGGACATGCTTGGTTGGTATTCAGCAAGTTTTTGTAAGTTCAGCCGAAAGTGCAATAGCAACTTTAATTATGTTCTTAACCGCTGGAAGTCGAATTTTGCCGTCATTGTTGCGCTTACAGTCTGCAACTAACGCGATTCAAAATGTTTCTGGCGGATCCGAAATTGCATTTAAATTAATTGAGTTAATGGACGCCGATGTGGCCGACAACGGCCATCGAACCAAAATCCAGACTTCTAAATTAACTTTCAATCCTAAAGTCGAAATTAGCGCCTTGAATTTTAGTTACAAAGGACGAGACGGTTTCGCTATAAAAGATTTGTCGCTATCAATCCCTGCAGCAAGTTCGCTGGCAATAGTGGGTCCAACTGGATCTGGAAAATCAACTCTTGTTGATTTAATTCTTGGAATTCTAGAACCCAAATCTGGCTCAGTTAACATCAGCGGAGTCGATCCTTTTTCTGCGATACAAATGTGGGCAGGTTCCATTGGATATGTTCCCCAAGTTGTTGCATTTGTCAACGGAAATGTTCGTGAAAATGTCGCCATTGGGGTTGAGCCAAACGATTCCAATGATCACTTTATTTGGGATTGTCTGCGGATGGCGCAACTTGACACATTATTCAAGGAATCATCTTCTGGTTTAGATACCTTAATCGGTGAACGCGGAATACGTTTGAGTGGTGGGCAGCGACAAAGATTGGGAATCGCGCGTGCCCTTTATTCAAAACCTCGATTACTAATTCTTGATGAGGCAACAAGTGCACTTGATGCAGAAACTGAGAAAGCTGTTGCAGAAACTATTCATAACCTGACGCACAAAGTCACTTTGATAGTGATTGCTCATAGAATTGCAACAGTACAAGAGCTGGATCAAGTTATTTACCTTGAAGGTGGCCAAATCATTGCAAAGGGAACTTTCGAAGAGGTGCGATCTGCCGTTCCTCAATTCGAGCGCCATGCCAAACTCTTGGGTTTATAAGACTTACAATTACTCCATTTGGTCGCACGCATAATCGCGGGTAAGATTGCCGAGCCTCGTACGTCCCCATCGTCTAGGGGCCTAGGACATCGCCCTTTCACGGCGGTAACACGGGTTCGAATCCCGTTGGGGGCACGCAAAACCAGTTGTAAAAATAGGATCAGTGGTAAAGAGTTAAAGGTAGTAAAGGCTTTAAGGTGACATAAGAGCCACTTATGTTTATCAACTCTTAAGGCCCGGTAGCGCAGTTGGTTAGCGCGCCGCCCTGTCACGGCGGAGGTCGCGGGTTCAAGTCCCGTCCGGGTCGCAAGGTTTTGGCTTCGTACTTTAAATGGAGCGAAGTTAGAACCTTGGATGGCTTGGTAGCTCAGTTGGTACGAGCGAACGACTGAAAATCGTTAGGTCGCCGGTTCGATCCCGGCCCAAGCCACAGTAGTTTTCTATTTAAGTAAAACCCCATTGCCTCTTATTTCGTTTGCTCTCTGCGCTATACGTACATATAAGAAAACTAAAGGTAGTCGGTAACCCGGTGATCGGCCAATTGGTCGATCACCGGGTGAATTCTTTTGGGTCATGATGGCCCACCCCGAGAATCTTCGAAGCACGTCTAAGAATCTCCACTTCAAGTTCAAGTTCTTCCGATCCGTCTCTTCGCTCGGGCGAGCTCAACGCTCTCCCGTGAAGTCAGATCCGAAATCTCTCCTTGGTCAATATGGTCCTGGCGAACCCAGTTATGCAACGCAGCAGCGCTGACTCCAAGTTCATAAGCGCCTCTGAGTGATTGTCTTACTACCGGCCGCGAACCAACGCAACAGCACGCAAGCGGAACTCGGCAGAATACGATTTTGGCATAATCAAAGCCTTTCATAAAAGGCCTGCTATTCACTATCTCGAGGTAACCAAACTGGGGAGCAGGTCAGGATACGATTTGGGCATAATCAAAGCCTTTCATAAAAGGCCAGATATTCACTATCTTGAGGTAACCAAACTGGGGGCAGGTCAACTTGTCAACTAAACCGACAGCAGCGCCAATATCCGAGAAGGTTGGTTTGTAACAAATGTGGACAGTTGATTCAAATATATGTCTTACTTGTGGAGGAGCCGCATCATTTCGCGCTCATGCGATAATAGCACCTTGGATTTCAAGGCTTTCTGGCTCATCCATCGAAAGAAAATCAAAATTGTTTGCGTGCAGTGCATGCGGTTTTGCTTTTTTTGATCATCGATTCAGTGATTCTGAAATGTCCGCAATTTACGAATCATATAGAAAGGAAAAATATCTCCTTGCTCGAAATTATTTCGAACCTTGGTACAGCCAAAACGAGGCCAATGCTTATGCTGAAGGGTCTAAGGCAACTGAAGGTAGGAAGCGTTTCCTTGATGCTGTTTTTTACGATGCAGGTGAAGCAGACAGGGTCTTCCATGATTGTCTTGATTATGGTGGCGATCTTGGGCAATTCTTTCCTGCCAATGCACAGGGAAGAAGGTTTGTCCTAGATCCCTCAAATGCCACTTTGGTAGATCCGGCAATAGAGTCTGTCAATTCTATAAATGAGATCCCAATTAAGCTTTCATTTATTATGAATTGCAACGTATTGGAGCATGTGCCTAACTTTCTTGCGATATTTGCCGAAATGGACAGTGCCCTCAAATCAGATGGATTCCTATATGTCGAAGTTCCTCAAGATCATTTCAAGACAAGCAGGTTTCATAGAAGTAATTTATACAGTTCATATTTAGATTATGTAGTTCGACACAGATTATTGCTGGTACTATTGGATTTTACTTCAGGAGTCCTTCGACAATTTTTTGGAAGAATTCCATTTTTCGGAATTGTAAAACAATCAGAACATATTAATTACTTTTCGCTTGATTCTATTACTTCAATTTTAGCTAAGATGGAATATGAAGTACTGCATACGAGTGGTATTGAACGCGATCTGAAGCAAAGGAAAATTAAAATTGGACGTATGGGGATACTTGCTCGAAAAAAAGAAGTCTCATTTTAAAATGCAGACGATTTAGCTCTGGCCCCATTCATCAAAGCTTACAATCCGTGTACTAATTTTCAATTTAAACCGCTGGCTATATTCCTCTATGCGTATTATGGCTGAAATTTATATTTTCACCGATGCACATGAATTCCTTTGCTTGGAGAATTCTGCACTAAACCCTTCGTTTGCGAGGAGATCTGGCGAACTCTATCTCTGCTGTTAGATCGTGAAATTCGTCCCTAGGCAATACTCCGAGGGAAAAGACACTCCTCTTAAATGGAACTACTAAGAAAGAGAACTAATACTTTTCACAAGTGAGTAGTGGGCAGAGAAATTCAAGGACCTTATAGCGAGCGATACGTCCGCACAAAGCCGTGATGGGTCGCCTAGTCTTCGATCACTCAAAATTGGAGTAATCCCGAGGTCATTTTCCTGTGTAATTACATTTATTACTTCCAAAGCTGAGGCACCATTCCCTGTGCCAATATTTAAAGCACATTGCAATGAGATTTGTGATTCTGCTACTTTCAAATGCGCTCTCGCAATATCTCGTACATCTACATAGTCTCGAATGCAGGTCCCATCGGGAGTTGGATAATCCGCTCCGAATATCACGGGGCCTGGTTTTGCTGAAGTGCATGAATGACTATCGGCACTAAATTCTCTCGAAAGTTATCCATCAATTCTCTGTAGGCAGTTCCTACAACGTTAAAGAATCGAAGTGATGTGCTTGATTCGACGACGTGCGGCGTTGAGCTCGTTCACTTCGGTTGTTGTCAGTCCAGGCTCTTGACTACCGTTAACGCGATATTGACGTCGCCAGGTGTAGATCGACTGGCCACTCACCCCGAGTTCCTCGGCCACTTCTCTAACGGACTTTCCGCTCTCGAGCAAATCGATTGCCCGTCGGCGAAGCACCGGATCGTGCCCTCGTCTTCCCATACTGTCCTCCTTGGTAGGTGACAGTAGCGAAATCAATTAATCCGACTACATGAAACACGGGTTAGCCCATACTCTCCAATAAACTCGGCACGATTCAGTTTCCAGTACCTATGAGGGTCCGGAACATCACAAGTACGCAAGCACCGAAATAGTCCAGTGGATAGGAAGTAATAGCTTTGAATCAGTTGAGAGATTTGCACAAGGCGGACCTGCGAGAATTGAAATCCTCCCTATCGACGGTATCTCGACAAACCCTAGCCAAGAGGAATTAAGGGTTTGGTCTTATCGACAGAATATCGTTGCTTTCATTACGGGAGAAATGGGAGGGGTTAATGCTTCAAAGACTTTGAGTAATCCCAGATTTATCTCACCTCGCGATTTAGGTAGTCATCTAGATCAGTTTCCATCTGGTGCCAAATTAGTTTTGGGAATACGGTGGTAAACAGAATGCTAGACACTAAGAAGATTCTGTTAATCGGAGGTAAACATATTCAAGATCATGAATTCTTTTACCCCTTCTATCGAATTTCCGAAGAATCTGATTTTGTTCTCACGATCGCAACCCCGTTGGGCGAACCATGTGAGACGAATAAGGGGACACGGATTAATCCAGATCTTGCGTTGGAGGCGGTGGATGTCAAGAATTATGACGGCTTAATCATTCCTGGCGGGGCGCTGGCAATTGAGTACTTACGGCAAAACAAATCGCTAATTGCGTTGACAAAGGAATTCAACGGTCTTCGCAAAGCGATTGCTTCAATCTGTCAGGGTTCCCAGATATTGATTTCAGCGAAAGCAGTATCTGGTAGAACAGTTTCGGGCTACTACAGCATTCGGGATGACATTGAAAATGCTGGCGGTATTTACCAGGATTCACCTGCTGTTATTGACAGAAACTTAGTGACTACGGCCCACTATAAAGATATGGGACCATGGATGCACGAATTCATCAAAAAAGTTCGGTCACAAAAGCTCTAAGCTTTTTAACTGATTTAGATTTGAACAACCACTCAAGATCATCGTGGTTTCTAATTCCGTAGTAAGAATTTCGATGACTCTTTGCGCACCGAGACTTCCGAAGGCGCTCAATCCCCAAATGTATGGACGCCCAATGAGCACTGCATCCGCACCTAGTGCTACCGCCTTCGCAATATCGGCTCCTCTAAGAATTCCTCCATCAACAAAAAGTGGATAGGAATCCCCTAGAGCCTTCCGAATAGTTGGTAATTGTCGAGCGGGTGTCACGACGCCATCTAGATTTCGCCCGCCATGATTTGAAACCACAATTCCGGCTACGCCTACGTCTGCGGCACGCTTTGCATCTTCTTGATGAAGAACACCTTTGATGATCACGGGGAGGCGCGTCAACGCAATCAGCCACTCTAAATCGTGCCAATCTAGCGACGGATCAAGAACTGGATCCAAGATCTTCCTATGGACTGGGCGCTGGTCCTCGAATCTGTTCAATCCGAGAAGATTTGGATAAACGGAATCAGGTTGACCAGGCGTCAATCGTGGCGAACTCCCAATGAACGTTTTCCGATCCTGGTCTCTGTACCCAGCGACTGGAGTATCAACAGTCAGAACTATAGCTTCAGCTCCCGAATTCTCTGCTTGCATTACTAAATTCTCTGTGAAATCGCAATTCCGATGAACGTAGAGTTGAAACCACCACGGATTGTCGAATGACCCTGGAAAACTAGCAAGAGAAATTGATGAGTGGGCCGACATGATAAAAGTCGCATCCGCAGTCGCTGCGCTTTCCATGGATCCAAACTCCGCGCTCTCGTGGAAAATTCTATGAGAAGCTATGGGCGCCAGCGCAATTGGAATACTCCACTTTCGCCCGAAAATGGATTGCGAAAGATCTGGATTAGCAATTCCAGAAAGTACTCGAGGGACTATAGAAAAAGATTTCCACGAGTCTAAGTTGGCTATTGTAGAACTGCCATCTCCTGATCCTGTCGAAAGATAATTGCGTGCTGGCAGTTCGAGAACCTGATCACTGCTCACCTTGAAGTCAATCAATCTCGTGTGAGATTCTAATTCCATTGGAGCCCCTTATCAAGGTGAATAAACACTGAAATTCAGGCATCTAGGTTCTTGACCACACACATCATAGGTGAAAAATAGGCCTCAATTCAAATAAGGCAAATACTTCAAAATCTGTTCCTCAGCTAGTGGCGGAGTCATTAAATGCAATGGACTTGACTTCAGCCTTCCGTCGCTATCGATGAAATTCATCAATCTCGGCCAATAAGTTTGATCTGGATCTACTTTCACAATAAACAAAACCAATTCATTCGATTCGAAAAGTCTCATGAAGTCAGTATTGAAGGCAGTAGCTTCATTAACCTCAAAAGAATGAATATCATAATTCTCGGCGACTTTATGCCAAGAGGGCAACCCGAGTCCAGTATCGGCATCACAACCGGCATATCTACCCTCAAATACCGATCTCTGGTTTCCTTTGATGGACATATACCCACCATTATCCATAAGAAAGATCTTCAGATTCAATTTATTAACCTTTGCAGTACCAAGCTCTTGGTAGTTTTGAGCAAAACCACCGTCACCCTCGAATGTTATTATGCGCGTGTCTGGGTTTGAGAAAGCGGCGCCGATCGCGCCAGATAGTCCGTACCCCATACTTGCCAGGGCATGACTGGTAACAACTTTTTGTCCGCTCTTGTTAACTAGGACTCTCATAACTCCCTCATATCCGGCCGCACCCGAACTACAGGGGATAATCACATCACTATTTCTTGCCAATTTCGACAAATCAGATACAAATCTCATGGCTTCTATAAACCCAGAACGGGAAGTATTTACTGACTCGGGAGCCGATAAATCTTTGCGAACCATTTTAATGAATTCACGCCACTCATCAATATCTTCCTTAAACTCAACTCCCTTTGAAAATTCAATTAGGAACTCGTTCGCGTCGGCGCATATTCCGAGGTCAAGAGCGGGGAACCCCTTCGTCAACTCAACTGGATCAATATCAACCTGGAAAACCATTCCATTTGGAACGAATTCTTCCCAATTGTAACCAACTTGCAGCAACCCCAAGCGAGTTCCAACAGCAAGAACGCAGTCAGATTGCTGTAGTAAAATATTCGACCATCGAGATCCATACCAGTTTGGTCTCCCACAATAAAGATCATAATCAATTCCGACCCGATCGGCACCGTTAAATGTTGTGGCTAACGGAATACGTTTTTGAAATAAGGAATCAAGTTTCAACTCACGAGAGATTCCGCCACCAATAAGAACTAGGGGTCTTTTTGCTCGACTAAAATCCTTCAAAACCTGCGTCAGTTCTTTCTGGAATGATTTACTCTTGAGTTTGGTAACCTGATAATCCTTAGGATGATCTAAAGGCGCGAGCGCTGTGACATCGAGGCATATTTCTATGAAAACTGGACCTTTTCGGTCTTGACTGGACAATTCCACGAGCGTAAGAAATTCTTGTTTCGAGATTCTCGCTTCAACTCGAACGGAAGCTTTCGTGACCGTTTTACATAAACCAGCACCATCAAATTCTTGAAAACCAATTTGCCGATACTTACCTCTTGAGACATCAGCTGATTTCGCTTGTCCTCCGATAATGAGCAATTCTCGACTTTCTGTCCATGCACCCACTATTGCCGTCATCACATTCGTCAGTCCGGGACCTGCCGTAACTAGCACGAAAGCTTTTTCTCCGGGGTTAGCACTCTCATTAAAGTAGTCTGCTGCTATACCTGCTCCAACCTCATGAATAAAAGGAACACACTTAAATATGTCTACTGCCGAATCTAAAAGATGCATCACATTTCCACCTGAAACATAGAAACAATGCGTGTATCCAGCGTCGCGTAGCCATGATATCAACTGATCACTATACTTTTTCATAAGGCCAATCTCCGAAGTATGAAGTAACCTCAAAACCTTATCATCAAATTTTCATTTAAACTCTGAATAGGATTCAGGTATGAAGACGGTCGTAATAAATGGAATCTCAGGCTGGCTTGGTAGGACCACCGTGCGTTCTTTGCGAGATTCAGGATTTCGAGACTATGAAATTATCGGAATTGGTTCTCACGAGAGAGAAATACAGATCAGAGACGAAGTGTTTCCAGTCACAAAGATAGAGAACTTCAAAAAGACTTCGGACATTGCAATCTATTTTGATTTTGCATTTAAAACTCGAGAAATTGAGAAAGAAATTGGGCAGAAGAGGTACCAAGAAATAAATGAAGAATTAATTGCTAAATCAACACATTTTATCCTATCAAACAAACCCCACTCCGTAGTTCTTGCCAGTAGTGGCGCCGTATACGAAGCCTTAAATCAGGATAGTCAAGCGCAACCAACAACAAATTCATATTCAATTTTGAAGAGGATGCAAGAAGAACAGATTGAAAAGGCTTCAAGTACGGCAAGAGCCACCTATATCCAATCTAGGATATTCAATATTTCTGGCCACGAGATCAATAAACCTAACCTTTTCGCAATTTCGGACCTGATATCCCAGGCAATTAGGAAGCAAGAAATTACGATTCGGTCTGCCGGTAAAGTGACGCGGAGGTACTGTTTATTGGAAGAGTTAGTGTCTCTTATTCTTTTTTTAGCTGACAATAGCATATCCGCTCAGTTTGATTCCGGAGGAGAAATAGTAGAAATTCGGGAATTGGCCGTAAGAGTCGCAAATCTTTTTATTCAAGAAATTCCGATAATAGAGCATCACCTACCCAGTTCGTCGCTAGATTCAAACTATTTCTCTACGTCATTCAAATATGAAAACCTTTTGAATGTACACTTAGGGAGATTTCCCGTTCCGCTTGATGAACAACTGATAATAACTTTTGAAGCGGTACGAAACCTACTTCTTAAATAGTCCTCTCCTCCACGATATACAGAGGACGCTGCTTAACCTCTTCATATATAAGGCCCAAATATTGTGCAACCACTCCTAAACATAAAAGTACTAATGAAAAACCCAAACCAATAAAACCAAAAATTGAGCCAAAACCTGCAAATGGAACACCCTTTACAAGCCACAATACTGAGGATGTTGCTATCACAACCAGAAACAGCAAACTCAATGCCAACCCCAGGGTCGATATCCACATAAGCGGTAGTGAGCTATAAGCAAGCAACCCGCGAAGGGCAAACATTGTTGCTGAGAACAGTGACATATCCAACCATTTTGATTCACCTGCGAATCTTTCTGGACGGTCAATCTCAACAGTTGTCACTTCAAAACCCACCCAAGCGCCCAAGCCACGGATGAAACTATGGGACTCCTTCATTGTGGATATTGCTTTATAAGCGCGCTTTGATAAAAGCCTAAAGTCGCTGACCGAATCTGGGATAAGTCCATCGGTCATCCTCACCGCCAGTTTGTAATAGTGGGCGGCTAGTTTTCTACGGAGCCAAGGCATCGATTTTCTGCTCTTAATCTTGACAAGTACTTGGTCAAACCCAAATTCATATTCCCTAAGCAAAAAAGGAATGGTTTCAGGGGGATCTTGCAAATCCGATGTCATCAAGATTGCAATGTCTGAATCACTGAAATCTAATCCACTCCGAAATGCGACATCAAGACTAAACGTCCGCGACATTCTTGTACCAATAATCCGTGAGTTATTACGCGATGCTTCTTTGATTATCTCCCAAGATCTGTCACTAGAATGATTGTCAGTAATGAGTATCTGATAGCTATATTCGGGTTCAAAAGCGAATACAGCATCTATTCGACGAAATAGTTCTGGAAGGCACTCCTCCTCATTGTAAGCAGAGGTGATAATATTTACACTTTTCAAATTAATCCTCGATTTCTGCGCAATTTTCTATTCCTTTCAGCCATGGAGGGGGAGACTGTAAAGCAAACTTCATTAGCTCTAGTCTCTCCCTGAGAGTATCCATAGGATGCCAGAAAGCAGCGTGTTCGTACCCCATCAGTTGGCCCTCATCAACCAGCCTTGGGAGTACTGATGATTCGAATGGCTCAGAATTATCAAGTACGTAATCTGCAACCTCTGGTTCTAATACGAAAAAGCCTCCGTTGATCCATCCTGCATCAGCTTGGTTCTTTTCACCAAAATGAGTTACGTGGCTATCTTCAATGTAGAGATGTCCAAATCGTGCTGGTGGCCGGACTGCAGTTACTGTTGCCAACTTTCCGTGTGCCTTATGGAAGGCAATTAATTCCTTGATTGGGACGTTGGCAAGACCGTCGCCATAGGTCACGATTACTCGTTCACCTGGAAACGCTCTCATGCATTGAGCGATTCGCCCGCCAGTTTGCGTGTTCAGGCCAGTTTCCAACGCGGTAACTTTCCAAGCATAACCGCCCTTTTTTGAGAGATGGGTTACCTTTTTATTAAGAGTATCAATGCTTATATCTCCGTCGAGATCATTCAAATCAAGAAGCCACCTCTTGATAACATCACTTTTATAACCGAGGGCAAGAACGAACTCTTCAAAGCCTTGAACCGCAAAGATATTCATAAGGTGCCAAAGAATTGGCTTGTCATCAATTAACACCATGGGTTTTGGTTTGTTGTCAGTCTCTTCAGAAATACGCGTGCCAAGCCCACCAGCGAGAATGACTATCTTCACGACTTTCCCCCCAAGATTTCGGTTAGTGATTCAATCATAAAGTCCAACATCGGAATCGTAAGGCCCGGCCACACGCCTATCCAAAAAGTGTCGTTCATGACAATATCTGTATTGATCAGTTCACCGTGAACGCGTCGCGGAGTTCCGGCAAATGCTGGTTGTCTCAATAGGTTTCCCCCGAATAAGAGGCGAGTTCCAATCTTTTTCTCATTGAGCTCTTGCACGATTTCATTACGCGTTTTCAGAGCACCTTGGCGCACAGTAAGGAGAAATCCAAACCAAGATGGATCACTGTGCTCGGTCGCACGAGGCAGCATGAGAAATTCCTCAAGATCTTTTAGCCCCTCAAGCAAATATTGCCAATTTCTTTTTCGAAGCTTTACAAAACTACCTAGTCGATCAAGCTGAGCTAATCCAATTGCAGCTTGGATATCGCCAGACTTTAAGTTATAGCCAATGTGGGAATATATGTACTTGTGGTCATAACCTTCTGGCAGTTCTCCTAACTGCCATTTGTATCTCTTTCCACATGTGTTTTCACAACCAGGGGCACACCAACAGTCGCGGCCCCAATCTCGAAATGACTCAACAATTACTTTGTGGGCAACTTTTTTAACTAAGACAGCTCCACCTTCACCAGTGGTGATGTGATGCGCAGGGTAGAAGCTGAAAGTTGAAAGGTCGCCAAATGTTCCTACATTTTTGCCACGGTAGGTTCCGCCGAGAGCATCGCAACTATCTTCGACAACCCAAAGGTTGTGCTGCTTGGACAATTTTTCAACCAAGTCCAAATTAAATGGGTTACCTAGCGGGTGCGCCATCATGATGGCTTTTGTCTTAGGTCCAATCGCAGCTTCGAGCGCATCTTCGTTGGCGACATAAGTTTCAAGGTCAACATCTACATAGACCGGAACCATTCCATGTTGAAGAATAGGGGTGACGGTTGTTGGAAATCCTGCTGCAACAGTGAGAACTTCATCGCCAGCCTTCAGCGCACGATCGCCGAGTTTGGGGCTAGTTAGCGATGTAAGAGCCAAAAGATTTGCAGAAGATCCTGAGTTCACCATGAATGCGTGGCGCATACCAACGAGCTTTGCAAAGCGACTTTCAAATTTTTTCATATATGGCCCTGAGGTCAGCCAGAAATCTAGACTAGCTTCAACAGCGGCTGTTAACTCTTCCTTACCAAAGACCTTTCCAGACACGGGGATCAATGATTCACCCGGGATAAATGTTTTATGAGGGTGGCGAGAGGTCATCGCATCCGATGCCAGCTGCGAAACTGCGTCATTTAATGAATCGCTCAATTTTCCCTCAATCCTGTGTCAAATATAGCAATTATCCAAGTTTATACAATGCGAAAAATACAGCAGCGCCATTTTAGCTGATTTAATGGACAACTTGTATGGCTAATGAGCGAAACTGGAAAACTAGTCGGCAATCGACAAGAATCGGCTAACTTGCCCCTCTGTAACTGACCGTACATCAAGATTCATGGCATTTTTATACCAATCTGCAGTCCAATTAATCGTGGAATCAAAATCCAATCTATCTTTCCATCCCAAAATGCTGCGGGCCTTCGTTGAATCCAATAGAAGATACCCTGCTTCATGTGGGCTTGAAGAATTTTCCAGCACCCACATTGAATCATCAAATCCCATTGCTTCCCCAAATTTGGTAACCAACTGGACCACTGTCGATTTCGTAAGCAGATCAGGTCCAAAATTCCATTCTCCAGAAACTTGATCCGAAATTTGTGCGTCAATCAACTTTAAATATCCATTCAAGCAATCTAAAACATGTTGCCATGGTCGAATTGCTTCAGGATATCGGATGACAGGTACCTCATTTGATGAGTAAGCCCGCACTAAGTCGGGAATAATTCGATCAGCTGCCCAATCGCCACCCCCGATGACATTGCCAGCACGTGCAATCGTCATGGGAATCTCCGCAAAACTTTCTATCCAAGACTGTGCGGCTATATCTGCTGCTGCCTTTGATGCGCTATACGGATCAACTCCACCAAGTTCATCCGTTTCGACATATCCGCGCAAGTGATTTAAGTTTTTGTAAACCTTATCTGTTGTCACTATCAGAACGGCCTTCAAGTCCTTCAGAGTACGTGTCGCCTCTAAAAGGTTTATGGTTCCCATGACATTTGTATCAAATGTTTCTTGGGGATGAATATACGAATATCGAACCAGGGGTTGCGCAGCAAGATGGATTACTGCGTTCGGAGAAATTTCCTCGACGGCACGGCGCAGTGAAACTCGATCCCGGATATCCACTCGTAGATCTTTATTGAAGATATTTGAAAGCTTCGCGTCTATGTAAAGTGATTTTGATTCAGGGTCTAGAGAGATGCCAGATACGGTGTGCCCTTGCATACTCAAAATGAGGGAGAGCCAAGAGCCCTTGAAACCAGTGTGCCCTGTTATCAGATAATGCATAAGTCACACCCCTTTCATTTGGTTGTGAGCGCTTTCAGTGCTTTCAACGGATTTAAAAAATTATGACTCAAAACAATTTCGTATGCAAATATAGCCGCCATTAGGCCCTGGGCTATATCTCCTAGCACTGCCAGGATTACTGGGATCGCTCCTGTGACACCGAGAAAGAAGTAGGTCAGCTACAATGATGAGTGCGCAAGTACCTGGAATGTTCTATTGCCAAAGAGTTCTGGATTTGCCTTCGAGCAGTGAAGTGGAGCCCATTTGTTGGACAACCTGATGGGGTCCACTTCAAAGTTCCTCAATTTGGACTCAATCAAAGCATCAAAAATTCTTGTCTGGCGGTGTTTGTTGGATTATTAAACGTCGATAATGCTAACGAGGTGGTAGAAAAGAATGCTAGAGGATTTCACCGGTTCCATATAGGTGATGCCACCCGGTAATCTCATCTGACCACGCATCGCACGGACCTCTTGCTGACGCTTTCCAATACCCATCGCTAACCACCTTCATCTCAAGGTGTTGCGACGACCACTTGAATCCACCAATGAAACAGGACAATCTATAATCTGGACAGAGTTTCCAGGGAAGGATTAACTAAACCGACAACAGCGCTATAGGATTACACAATGCGTATCTACATAGCGGGAATTAATGGAATGGTAGGTTCAGCAATTGCGTCTGAAGCCAAGAGGCAAGGCCATGACACCTTGGGAAAAGCGTCAAGTTCGCTCAACTTGCAAGATCGTGAAGCCGTTTTTTCAGAATTGCTTAGTGCCAAACCAGATGCTTTAGTGATTGCCGCTGCAAAAGTTGGCGGTATCGGCGCAAATCTGGCGCTACCCGTTGACTTTCTGTCCGTGAATTTGCAAATTCAAACCAATCTCCTTGATGCAGCGCACGCTTCAGATGTCCAAAAAGTAGTTTTTCTCGGTTCATCCTGCGTCTATCCTAAATTTGCTTCTCAGCCAATTTCAGAGTTCGCTTTTATGACCGGGCCGTTGGATGAAAATATCGAGTCCTACGGAATTGCAAAGATTGCAGGAATCCGGTTGGTGGAGAGTTATCGCCTTCAGTACGGTCGGAATTGGTTTTCAGCAATATTAACTAATTTGTACGGCCCGAAGGACAACTTTGAAACTGAGAGTGCAAATGTCCTCCCAGGGCTTATGCACAGAATACACGATGCAAATATGGCCGAATCCAAAAACGTAGAAATATGGGGGGATGGTACTCCTTTAAGAGAATTCCTGTTTGTTGGAGATCTTGCGAAAGCGATACTAATGTTACTCGAAAGAGATTCAATTCCTTCGCTTATTAATATCGGAAATGGTCAGGAGATTTCCATCAGGAATCTCGCCTTACTACTCAGTAGAACCATAGGATTTGGAGGAAGAATTGTGTTTGATCACTCTCGCCCCAATGGCACTCCAAGAAAACTTCTTGACTCCTCTAGAATTTTGGAGTTAGGTTGGCGTCCGCAGGTCACTCTGGAAGATGGAGTCCGAGAGACGTACAAATGGTTCTTGGATAAACAGCAGATTGGGTCAGCCAAATGAAACGTGCCTTGATTACTGGGATTACGGGTCAAGACGGATCGTACCTGTCAGAACTACTACTCAAAAAGGGCTACCAAGTCCATGGTCTAATTCGCCGAAGTTCTTCATTTAATACTTCACGTATTGATCATCTATACAAGGACCAGCACGAAAAGGACAATCGCCTCATTCTACATTTTGGAGATATCACCGATGGCGTTGGCCTGTGCAATTTAATAAGAGAATTGGAGCCAAACGAGATTTACAATTTGGCTGCCCAAAGTCATGTGAAAGTCTCCTTTGAAATGCCCGACTTTACGGCCCAGGTCGATGCAGTCGGCACAATAAGACTTCTGGAAGCCATCCGCGCTGCAAAAATCGACACCAAATTTTACCAAGCCTCGACATCGGAACTGTTTGGCAACACGCTTCCACCACAATCTGAAGAATCCATCTTCGCACCGCGGAGTCCATACGCAGCAGCAAAACTTTACTCGTATTGGGTCGTTCGGAATTATCGAGAAGCCTACGGCCTACATGCTACAAACGGGATTCTCTTTAATCACGAATCTCCTCGACGAGGCGAAACATTTGTCACTAGAAAAATTACGATGGCAGCCGCAAAAATAAAACTTGGCATGCAATCAAAACTTTATCTCGGAAATCTAGATTCGGTTCGAGACTGGGGATACGCGCCTGAGTATGTAATGAGTATGTGGCTAATGCTTCAACAGTCCTCTCCAAACGACTATGTAGTTGCGACAGGCATCGGAGCCACGGTTCGTGATTTCTGCGATACGGCTTTTTCTGTGCTTGGGCTTGACTATCAAAAGTATGTCGAGACTGATTCTCGTTACATTCGACCTACAGAAGTGGACGCGCTCGTTGGAGACGCGACAAAGGCAAGAGAGACATTGGGTTGGCAAGCGTCAACGCATTGGAAGGAATTGGCCGAACTGATGGCCAGGGCCGATTTATTGAAACTAGAGAAGCAAAGTTTTGATTCTTCCAAAGGATAGATATTGACTAAGGAAGACCTTGCTGCTAGCTGCAACCGTCCAAACCCAACTTAGGAAAGTCACCGTAGCCTTTTTGAAGAAGCGTCGCCTGATTTCATGCTTCTCTTGGTGCACCCTAAAGATACCTTGATCTGCCACGCCACCGGGCTCAATCAGCGAATATACTTCCGCAACTCTTAGGGCGCCCGAATATCTTATTACCTTAAGAACAGAATCAAAATCGCTTGCTAAGGAATAGCGCAGATCAAACCCACCCGTTTTCGTTAGCACCTCAGTTCGGAAAAACATCGACTGATGACATCCACTTCTGCGATTGAATGTGAAATCCAATTCAGAAATCAATTTCCTTGAAAGAATGAAATCATCATTCTTCTTCTCCCGATTCACACTGTATCCACCAATAACTAAGCCCACTGGAGTAGCTAGAATCTCTTTAAGAGCACCATCAAGCACACTAGGTGTCGAAAATCGATCCCCTGCATTCATAAAACAAATAAACTGTCCCCGTGCACTCTGGAGGCCCAGATTCATTGCAGCATAGATCCCTGAACTATCCTGAATGAAAACTCGAACACGATTATCTCTCAAAGCTAGACTTGTTGCGAGTTGCAGTGTCGAGTCCTTAGATTCTCCGACGACAATTAACATTTCCCAATTCTGAAAAGTTTGACCGAAAATACTGTCATAAGTCTTTTGTAGCCCGTCAGCATGATTTTTGACGATTGTGACCACCGTCAAAACCTGATTTCGATTGCAAGACATTTGTTGTACCGTAGCATTTAAGTTCAACCTGAGGACGCGCAAGGAGAGGAAATACTCCAAAGACGTGTGGGCTTAATTAGAATTATGTCATGTGATTGCGTTTATGACTATAATACGCTTAAAATTGAGCATAATTCCTCTGGCGAAGCGAGTCTTGTTTTGAACGAAACATTTAAACCGTTTGCTGAGTTCAGGCGTGCCCTTTTGGTTGGTACTGTTCGAAATGCTTCAAAGTATGTGAGTTCTGACATAACGAGAATTCTGAATTCTTTTAATGCGCTTTTACCAACAGTCGCATTTATTGTGGAATCAGATTCCGAAGATGACACAATAAGAGAACTTGAAGAGTTATGTTCCTCAGACGAAAGAGTTCGTTTCACATCCTTGGGGGAGTTAGGGACTTCAATCCCAGATCGGCTGGATCGACTTAAGTATTGCAGGAATATTTATATAGAGGAGATCAGAAATAGTGTTGAGTATTCTGATTGCGATTTAATCGTCGTCGCTGATCTAGATGGCATCAACACCGCAATATCTGAAAAAGAAGTGCGAGTCGCGGCTGAAGCGAGTGTCGAATGGGATATGCTTGCAGCCAATCAAAGTGGACCATACTACGATATTCTGGCACTGCGCCATCCGTTATGGTCGCCTAATAACTTCATCCTAGAAATGGAATGGCTGACTCCATTCCTTGGCAGGAGGCGTGCTTGGCAGCATGCCCTCGGAGATCGAATGATACGGATTGACCCATCTTTAGCCCCCATACCTGTTGATTCTGCATTCGGCGGATTATGTATCTACAAACGTTGGATATTTGAGAATTTTGATTACTCGGAGGACATTCCGGAGGCAGCGACTGAGACTGATCACGTCACACTTAATAGGAAGGCCAAAGCAGCGGGTGCGCAAATTTATATACACCCAGGGTTAGTGAATACAAAGTGGACGACTCATAGTTTGGACGCAGTTCGTTGGATAAGGCGGTCCAAATTTCTTGTTCATTTATTTCCGTTTAGAATCTTCTTGCCCATTTTGAGAAGGATCACTGTATCGGTTGGAACTCGAAAATGATTTCGATTCTAGGTCGGAAAGGACAATACTTAAGAAATTGCTCATTCACGAATGAATTGAACTATTCCGCCCTTTAGTTTATGTTAAATATGTTTCATATTTTCTCGGTACCACTGCACAGTCCGCCCAAGTCCGACTTCGAAATCGATTTTAGGTTCCCAATTTAGTAGCTTCACACCTCGCGACCCATCCATCGTCTTGTACGGAGCGCCATCAGGTTTGGAAGTATCAAAAACGATTTTCCCACGATAGCCGACCTGCTTAGCAATCTCAAAAGTTAAATCTTTGATTGAAATCCCAACTCCTGTTCCAACATTTATCGGGTTCGCATCCGTTTTGATTTCCGCAGCCAGAAGAATTGCCTGGCATGCATCGTCCGCATACATCCACTCCCGGACGGGATTTCCTGATCCCCAAACTTCAAATTCAGAATCACCCGCAACTTCTGCTTTGATGAGTCTATAAACGAGGCCGCCCAAGGCGTGGGCACGCACTGGATCCAAATGGTCTCCTGGCCCATAAAGATTGGGGAAAATGAGATTTGTCGAATTAAGTTCAAACTGCTGGGAATATGCCCACAGTCCGATCCATCCAAGTTTCCGGACAGACCCATAGACTAAAACAGATTCATCAAGTGGGCCATCCCAAAGTTTCTCTTCCGAGAAAACAGTGAGTTTTCGTGGGTAGACGCAATTCGGAATTGGATTTATTAATTTCATCCCAAATCGGGCTGCTGTGTCAAGAATGGATATCGTCATTAGAAGGTTATCCCTAAAAAGTTCAACCTGGTGAGATCTACTAAATTCAATTCCACCCACTATTGCAGCGCAATTTATGATTAGATTAGATTTATTTTCGGTAGCAATTTTATCTAGTGCATTCGGTATTCGAATATCAACGCCAGTCGCACGCGACGCCCCAACGGTTTTGATACCTTTTCCAATTAAAGATTCAAAAACTTTCTTGCCTAAAAAGCCTGTGTGGCCAAGGACCAATGCAGATATTTCAGCCACTAATTCTATTTCTGCAGATACATTTCAATTTGAGTTCCTTTGTTATGGCATCACGTAATCACAGCCTAACACTCCATGAAGCGAATTCACTCAATCGGTGCCAAAGGCGCTAAAACAATGACTTTGGCCGTTCTTGGAGAGATATCCCAGGGTCTAACCGCAATTATGCTTGCATAAGAAATTATTTTGGGTCATAATTTGTTGAGATTCTAGCTGAGAAAAAATCTTGATTTCAATTGAAGTTTCTTCATGAATTAAATCTCAGAACATCAAGCGGGAAGGGTGTCTTGATTTATGCATTATTTGATTTCAGGACATACTGGATTCAAGGGTTCTTGGCTCTCCCTGATTTTGAGCATGCAAGGACATACTGTTTCTGGCATTTCTCTAAAACCTGAGTTGCGCTCACTTTACTTAGATGCAAATCTTAAGGATCTTTTTGAACATGACCGCCATGTAGATATTCGAGATAAAGGCGCACTGAACCGTGCCGGGAAAGGTGGAGAGTAATCCTCTCAGAGGATTACTCCATGTCAAGATCAAATCGTTATTCACCCGAACTGCGTGAACGAGCCATGAGGATGGTAAAGGACAACCGAGCGGACTACCCGTCCGAGTGGGCTGCCTTTACTGCCATCTCGAATCTGTTCGGTATGTCGCCGGAAACACTCAGGACTTGGGTTCGTAGGACCCAGATCGATGCCGGCTCTCGCCTCGGAATCACATCTGATGAGCGAGCTCGGCTAAAGGAACTCGAACGTGAGAATAAGGACTTGCGTCGGGCCAATGCCATATTGAAAGATGCATCGATTTTCTTTGCGACCGAGCTCGACGGTCAAACTAGGAAGTAGTTCGTTACATCGACATCCGAAAGAGTCGATGGGGGTCGAGCCGATCTGCAGAGTATTGCACTTCGCCCCTTCGACGTACTACGCCACCAAAGCACGGCCGGTATGTCAACGAAAGCAACGTGATGAAGTGCTCAAACATGAGATCTTGCGGGTGCACCAGTCCAACTGTGATGGGGTCTACGGTGCGAAGAAAGTATGGAAGCAATTCAATCGCGAAGGTATCAACGTCGCGCACTGCACCGTGAGGCGGATCATGAAAGGTGAGGGCTTATCTGGAGCTAGGCGCGGTCGCCAGTTTAAGATCACTACGACCAGCGATGAGCACCAGCACCGACCCAGTGATCTGGTGGATCGGCAGTTCGTGGCCAGCGCACCGAATCGATTGTGGGTGGCGGATCTAACTTATGTGAAGACGCATAGTGGCTGGGTCTACGTTGCTTTCATTATTGACGTATTCAGTCGCTTCATTGTGGGCTGGCAGATCTCGACATCACTGCGCAGTGATCTTGCAATTGATGCACTCGAGATGGCGATCTACTCACGTAACGGAAACGATTTGTCAAACTTGATTCACCATTCGGACCGCGGTGTTCAATATTTATCGATTCGCTACTCCAAACGACTGAGTGAAGCCGAGATTGTGGCCTCAGTTGGATCCAAGGGCGATTCCTATGACAATGCCCTCGCCGAATCATTCAACGGTCTCTACAAGAGCGAACTGATTCATCGCAAGGGATCGTGGCGCAACGTCGAACACGTCGAATGGGCCACACTCAACTACGTCGACTGGTTCAACAACCGGCGAATTCATGAATCGCTCGACTACGTGCCACCAGTCGAATTCGAAGCCCACTACTATCACTCCAACGAGTCAGAAAGACTGACCGTTTTAGAAATGATTTAGTCTCCAATAAACTCGGCACGATTCATAATCTTAACTTCTATTGATTATCCACGTATAAAAATTTTATTAAATCAAGAATCTGCGGTCTTTATCTAGAAAGACTCCCAATGAGGATAGCTGATATCTGTATTTATAAAATTATCTGCACAAAAAATCTGCTGGTCGATACCCTCAAAGCTAGCTTCACTCAATGTAGCCCCCCACCAATAAAAAGTACTGTTATTGAATATGTGATGTTGGCACTTCGAAAGGAGCCATAATTTGTCAGTCGCGCCATGGAAATTCGTATCAGCATTCACAAAGATCGTATTCGCCGGAAACCCCATTGATTCTAGAAAACCAAATTGCCTAGTTGTAAAAACAAGAATTAACGGGTTTGAAACCTTTTCTAGTAATTTTCTTAACACATGTTGATAATCCTCGATCGACTTACTCATCCCATCTCTGGCGTGCGCTTCTGGGGACGCGCTCTCTTCATAAATTCTAATACCAACTGCAACTAACTCATGTTTCTCAGATAATTTGGCAAGTTCCGCATACTTTCTATCAGAGGGCATTGGCGGGGTTAGTTCAAGAAGTACCCTCTCCTTATGGGATTGAAAATACTTTGGATCTTGAAAATAACCCGAAATCCAATAGCGTTTTCTTGTTCGGTCCACCTGTGTAAAGTTTATAAAACGAAAATTCCGTTCAAAAATATAACCTCTAGATTTTTCCTTTACTTCACCGTCACCAAATCTTTTAATATAAAACGATTTAATTCGATCAAAATAAAATGGAAAGGAATTACAAAATTTACTAACCAAATAAACAGTCGGAAGCTTGTCTAATTCAAAATTTCGCTTGTAATGCCGATCAATTATAAAACCTAAGTTTCTTTCGACAAGTAGCTCAGCGCCTATTTCCAGAGAAAATGATCTCGCGGCTGCATATTGAAACATTTGATTTCCAAGACCACCCTTAATTTCAACGGTGACTGTTTTTCCGAGAAAACTATAAGTCATGGAAATCTTTCACTAGAGTTTCCACGATTTCGCTTAAACCCCAGTTCACTTTCCATGAAGGAAAATCATTCTGAATTTTTCGAAGATCCGAATAGTAAACAATGTGATCTCCCTTCCGAAATTGTGGGTTGTATTTTGTTTTCATTCTAATTCCAGAAAAACCCTCAACAATATTAGTAGCTTCCAGGATGGAGGCACTATTCCCAAAACCACCCCCGATATTATAGATAGCTGCAGATTTCGGATTTTGGATAAATTGGTGAACAAAGTTAGCTACATCATCGGCATGCAAATTATCTCTCACTTGCTTGCCTTTATATCCAAAAATTGTGTATTCAGTATTTAACATATTACATTTAACGAGCCAGCTCAGGAATCCATGAAGTTCCACTCCTTTATGGTTTGAGCCAGTCAAACATCCCCCTCTCAAAACGCAAGTTCGCATACCAAAGTATCTTCCATATTCCTGAACTAAAATATCTGCTGATAATTTTGAGACTCCAAAAAGAGAATGCATGCTTGCATCTACAGGCTGCGATTCGTTTATTCCTAAGGAAAAGTGTTTGTCAGCAAACTCATATCTCGACTCTAGTTCGATAAGTGGCAGGTTGTTTGGACTG
>JBCKHN010000018.1:0-22183 GCA_038905815.1 Candidatus Planktophila sp.
TCTTCCACTCTCACACCGGCGGTGAGGTGAATGAACGCTCCATCCTCGGCGAAGACGTCGTTGAAAGCGGCGAAGGCATGATGGCCTCCCGGCGTATGCGAAAAGAACGGTTCGATCCGTTCCGGATCCGTAGCAAGAACCGAGGCCAAGGTCGTCACGAGAGCGCCGGCCGGCAGCTCGGTCAATCGTGAAAATTCAGCGGAGAAATGCCCATTGACGAAAACTAGGCGGGTGCCACCAAGATCGATTGAGGCTCCGTTGATGAGCTCTGCGCTGACCCGCGGGCCAGACCCGGCAGCGGCAGCCTCGAATGGTAGGGCCAAAATCGGCTCCAGCCCCGTATATTTCCAGTCCTCGTCTTTGCGGGTCGGAAAGCCATGCTGGCCGACCCATTCGAGAGCGTTTAACCGCGCCTGGCGCAGCCAACCGGGATCGCCGCTGCCACGTTTAGGCGTGAGATCTGCAAGCACTCCCCCGATAGCCTGCACTGGAGTCATAGCGCCACACCGACCTGCGTCAAACTGGGCGTCAGGCCCACATACCCGGTCTCTTCCAGCTCGAGTGCGAGATCCTTATCACCGGAACGGACGATTTGGCCTTCTGCCATGACATGCACATAGTCGGGAACGATGTACTCCAACAACCGCTGGTGGTGCGTGATCACCAGCATTGCTCGACCCTCACTGCGGAGGGCGTTCACACCGTTCGCTACGATCCGCAACGCATCGATGTCCAGACCAGAGTCGGTCTCATCAAGGATTGCGAATTTGGGCTCCAGAATCGACATCTGCAAAATCTCGTTCCGTTTCTTTTCGCCACCGGAGAACCCTTCGTTGACCGACCGATTCATAAAGGTCGGGTCCATCTCGACGAACTTCATCCGCTCCTTGGCTAGGGAGAGAAAGTCCATTGCGTCCAACTCTTCCTCCCCGCGCGCACGGCGCAGGGAATTCAAGGCTGTTCGCATGAAGTACATGTTGCCGACGCCGGGAATTTCGACCGGATGCTGGAAGGCGAGAAAAACGCCAGCTACGGCGCGTTCCTCAGGCGAGAGTGCGAGCAGATCCTGGCCCTCGTACTCCACGCTGCCAGAGAGTTCGTAGCCATCGCGGCCAATCAGCACACTGGCAAGGGTGCTCTTGCCCGACCCGTTCGGCCCCATGATGGCGTGTACCTCACCCGCCTTCAGCTCAAGATTGACTCCCCGCAAAATCTCCTTGTTATCGATACTGGCGCGTAGTTCTTTGATTTTCAGCATTATCCAACACTTCCTTCTAGGCTCACGGTCAACAATTTTTGGGCTTCGACGGCGAATTCCATCGGAAGCATTTTGAATACCTCGCGGCAGAATCCGTTCACAATCATCGAGACTGCCTCTTCCTCTGGAATGCCGCGCTGGCGGCAGTAGAGCAGTTGTTCCTCGCCGATTTTAGAGGTGGAGGCCTCGTGTTCGACCTGCCCACTCTGGTTCTTCACGTCGATATACGGGAGGGTATGTGCCCCGCAATCTTTACCAATCAACAACGAGTCGCACTGCGTGAAGTTTCGGGCTCCCAGAGCGGAGCGCCTCATATCCACCAAGCCTCGATAGGTGTTCTGGCCGTGACCGGCCGAAATCGCCTTTGAGATGATGGTGCTCTTGGTGTTCTTACCGATGTGCACCATCTTGCTGCCGGTATCGGCCTGCTGGCGTCTGGCAGTCAGCGCCACCGAGTAAAACTCTCCGATCGAGTTATCACCCTTGAGGACCACGCCGGGATACTTCCAGGTAATCGCTGAGCCAGTCTCCACTTGAGTCCAAGAAATCTTCGAGTTACGGCCAGCGGCAAGACCCCGCTTGGTGACGAAATTGTAGATGCCACCTTTGCCATTGGCATCTCCCGGATACCAGTTCTGCACGGTCGAGTATTTGATCTGAGCGTCATCGAGAGCCACCAGCTCTACTACGGCTGCGTGTAGCTGGTTCTTGTCACGCATTGGTGCGGTGCAGCCTTCTAGGTAACTCACATAGGAGCCTTCCTCGGCAATGATCAGGGTACGCTCAAACTGACCAGTATCTGCAGCGTTGATGCGGAAGTAAGTGGAGAGTTCCATCGGGCAGTGCACGCCCTTGGGGATATAGCAGAAGGAGCCATCGGTAAAGACCGCAGAGTTTAGGCTGGCATAGAAGTTATCCTTATATGGCACAACCGAGCCTAGGTATTTCCGTACTAACTCTGGATGGCTCTGAACTGCCTCGGAGAATGAACAGAAGATGACCCCGATACGCGCCAACTTCTCTTTGAAAGTAGTCCCTACCGAGACTGAGTCGACGATTACATCTATAGCCACGCCACTTAGACGCTCCTGCTCTGCCACGGATATGCCTAGTTTGTTAAACATTTCACGAAGTTCAGGATCAACCTCATCAAGGCTGGCGATCTCTTTCTTTGGCTTATGGGCGGCGTAATAAATTATATCTTGATAGTCAATGGGATCGTACTTAGCTTTCTGCCAGGTCGGTTCTACCAATGTTACCCAGTAGCGGTAAGCCTTAAGGCGCCATTCCAGGAGCCATTCCGGCTCGTTTTTCTTGGAAGAGATCAGCCTAATAATGTCCTCGCTTAGACCCTTTGGGACGACATCGATCTCAAGCTCTGTGACAAACCCATACTGGTATTCCTGGTTGGCGAGCTCACGGACCTCATCTGAAATTAGGCTGGTTGTTGTTGGTGCACTCATCTTCGTCTCCTTGTCATTATATGTTGATAAGTTTGTTTGTAAATCTATTGTTCAGCGGCTCCTGCGCTGGTAAAGCGGTTACCAGCGGGGGGTCTCCGAGTGTTTTACCGGTCTTGGCCGCCCCGCCGGGTGAGCCAAGCTCATTAAAGAACTCGCTGTTGGCCTTGGTGTACTCGCCCCACTGATCCGGCACGTCATCTTCATAGTAGATGGCTTCGACCGGACAGACCGGTACGCAGGCTCCGCAGTCGATGCACTCGTCGGGTTGGATGTAGAGCATTCGATCACCCTCATAGATGCAGTCGACGGGGCACTCTGCGATGCAAGATTTATCTTTAACATCAATGCATGGCTCGGCAATCACATAGGTCACGATGCGCCTCCATCTCGTTCGGCCGAAGGCCGGCCGCCCCAAGTGGTCGCTGAGGCGAAAGCCGGAGCAGAGTCCTGGTGGGAGTGAGCGCCAAGTGGCACCCCAAATAGAGCTGGTACATGGTCGAGCGCGTTTAGGAGCGCATCGACCTCAGCAAGCGTGTTGTATGCCGCGAAGCTGGCTCGAGTCGTCGCCGTTATCTTCATCCGCTGATGGAGCGGCATCGCGCAATGGTGGCCGACCCGGACGGCTACCCCCGCATCGTCGAGGATCTGGCCGATGTCATGGGAGTGGACACCGTCTACCACGAAGGAGACCGCGCCGGAACGATCCTGGCCGTCGGCCGGACCGATGACTCGAACCCAGGGGCGTTCTGCGAGACCGACGAGCAGAGCCTCGGCGAGGGCGTGCTCATGGGCCGTTACTCGCTCCATACCCAGATTGGTCAGGTAGTCGCAAGCTGCAGCCAGGCCAACTGCCTGAGCCGCGACCGGGGTACCCGCTTCGAAGCGCTGCGGCGGAGCCGCGTAGGTCGAGCCCACCATGCGGACGGCCTGGATCATCGAACCCCCAGTGAGGAATGGCGGCATAACTCTCAGAAGGTCATAGCGGCCCCAGAGGACGCCGACTCCCATTGGACCAAACATCTTATGGCCGCTGAAAGCGAGAAAGTCGATGCCGAGATCGACCACGTCAATGGCCATGTGGGGCACTGATTGACAGGCATCCAACACGGTCAGCGCGCCGACCGCTCTGGCCCGATTCACAATGGCAGCAACGGGATTGATGGTGCCCAGAACGTTGGAGACATGAGTGAAGGCCACCACCTTGGTCCGCTCGGTGATGCTCGATTCCAGGTCGTCCAAGTTAAGGCGGCCATCGTCGGTGATACCGATCCAGCGCAGGGTGGCGCCGCTACGCCGTGCCAGCTCCTGCCACGGAACGAGATTGGAGTGATGCTCCATCTCGGTGATGACTATCTCATCTCCCTTATTTAGCGCGAACCGCGCCGCAATATCCGCGTCAACTCCATCCATAGCCCCTGCCGCAGAGGAATTGCTGAAGGCATAGGCCACGAGGTTCAGGGCTTCAGTGGCGTTTTTGGTGAAGACCACTTCCTTGGCTTGGGCCCCGATGAAACGGGCAATTGTCCCGCGCGCGGACTCAAAAGCGTCGGTGGCCTCCTCGGCCAACTGGTGCGCACCGCGGTGAACCGCGGAGTTCTGTTGTGCGTAAAACCATCGCTCGGCATCAAGCACCTGACGCGGTTTCTGCGAAGTCGCCCCGGAATCGAGATAGACCAACGGTTTCCCACCACGCACGGAGCGCGAGAGGATAGGGAAATCGCCCCGGATCGCGGCCGATTCCAGCGTGGTAAATGCCCGGCCCAAGGCAATATCACTCATGGGATCGCCTTTACGGGAACGGCACTCATTGGAATGAAGGTCATGCAGGCGTGTCCACCCTTGACAAGGGTCGTCAGCCGTTGGACGTCAACGCCAAGCAGCCGCGAGAACGCTTCGGCCTCTGCTTCACAGAACGCCGGGAACTGGCCTGCGATCTCCTGAACCGGGCAATGCCCTTGACGCAATTGCACACCGGCGAGTGGCATGCCCGCTCCAACGGGTCGGATAGAAGCGGCGAAACCGTCAGCGCTTAACGCCGTCGCCAGTGCCTGTGCGCGGGCGTTACCGTCATCGCCCGCCGTGACGAGCTGCGCGGCATACCGAGCTTCGAGCTGTGCGCCGTGTTCGCTGGCGAACTCGCCTACGGCATCCACGCCCGCGTGTTCTGCAAGAAAGCGCAATGCCGAGGTGGCTACATCTGCGTAGTCACTTTTCATCCCGGCATGACTGGCCTCGGAGAGAATGTATGCGCGGGCTGGCCGTCCACGAGTACGCCCGGTCTCCCCCGCGCTCGCGGGCTCGCATTCGTCGATGGTGCCTTCTCCGGCGAGCAGGTCGATGTGACGGCGGACCGCAGCGGGCGTCAACCCTAGGCGCGAGGCGAGAGCAGCAACGGTCAGCGGACCATCCTTGGCGATCGCCTGCTGGACTAGGTCCCGGGTGCGCGCCTCAAGAGCGTCCGGTCCGGGGTTAAGCCCGGAGGAACCATCGAAAACGGGGTGATCAGCTAATAACACAACAGAAGTGTTGCTTAATTCGCTCCGGCTGTCAAGTCAGGGTATCTGACGCCCCACTTAGGGCCAATACTTCTTGATTTTTTCTTTTAAGAAATCGGCACTTTCTTGCATTTGTTCCATGCCATCTACGCCATCTTCAATACTTATCCAACTATCGAAGCCCACTTCTTTAAGTATTGAAAAAATCGCATCATAATCATTAAGACCTTTACCAATTACGCCATGCTTGAAAAAACTTACATATCCAGCCGAGCCACCTTCAGCTTTTCGCAAATCTTCAATCGTTCCTGAAGCCAGATAACGATCACTTGCATGCATAGTTACCACGCGATGTTTTACCGCCTCAAGCAAGTCGAGCGGATTTTCACCAGCAGCGATTGCATTACTAGGGTCGAAGTTAACGCCAAACCATGGTGAATCTATCCGTCCAACAAGTTCAACGAATACGTCCATCATTTGTGCAAATTCAGGTTCGGTCCAAAAATCATCCTTGTAATGATTTTCAAGAATTAAAGTGATGCCAAGTTTTTCGGCTTCAGGTAAACATGCTTGGATGGAATCAACTACGTAATTCAACCCTTCTTCCCGGGTAATTTCTTTACGACGCTGACCCGATAAAACACGGCAATATTTTACACCCAGTTCGGCGCTCATGCGAATCCACGAGATTTCTTTATCAATCTCCGCGCGACGTTTGGCTGGATCTGGAATTGTAAAATCTGGCGAGCAACACATCATAGGAATTACCATTCCTGCATCTTCAACAGTTTTACGAATTTTTTTCCAGTTCGCAGGATCTTTTAAATCAGCAAAATCACTGTAAAACTCAAGTCCATCGACTTCTAAAGTCTTTGAAAGTTCGATCCATTCATAAATGCTCATTTGATTAGGAGCAACAAGCTGGCGAATAAAGCCTTTAGGGAAAGCGGCAAGTTTTGGCATTACAACTTCTCTGGATTTCGCCCGACCATAGAAAACTGTTCGAGTTCCACAACAGAACCAGTAAAGGGATATGAATCGCTACTCAACCAATAAATTGCAGCTTCTGCAAGATTCTGCGGCGTAGACATGTGGCCAAAAGGAATCTCGATTTTTGAAAGGCGATCATTCCATCCTGGTTCTAAACCACTATTGAGTTGGCGTAGGTTTTCATTCTCAGTTAAAATCCAGCCTGGATTGATCTGGTTAAATCGAATGCCATGAATTCCATGAGCATTGGCCAAATTGCGCGTCATTGTTTGCATGCCACCTTTTGAAATACTGTAAGCAAGCAAGGTAGATTCTCCGGCTAACGCATTTATAGAACCAATATTTAGCACTACGCCTCTATTTGTTTTTAATTCTGCATATGCAGCCTTAATCATAAAAAGGGCGGCTTTGACATTAACAGCCATCATCGCGTCAAATGATTCGCTATTTATTTCAGCTAAAGTTCCACGGTCAAAACGCGCAGCATTATTAACTAAACCATCTACCTTTCCAAAAGCTGAAAGTGCCGATGCCACAATGCGCTCGGGTGAGCCTGCACCCGTAATATCTTCGATACACAGAGCCACGCTTTTGCCTAAGCGGGCAACTAACTCTTCGCCTTCCGCTTTATTAATTCCATGAACAAGTACTTTCCCGCCTTCGCGCACGATTGTTCTGGCGATTGCGGCACCGATACCCGATGTCGCGCCAGTGACAATAATTGACTTATCTTTTAGACGCATTCAAAGCCCTCTTATTCGGGCTTAATAACTGATTTTAGAATTTCGCCAGATTGCATTTTTTCAAATGCCGTTTTCCATTCGGTAATAGGCCAAACCCCACCAAGTACCGAAGAAATATCTAATTTTCCAGTGCTGAGCAGCCTTAAAACTTTCTCCCACATCGGCCAATTGTGACTAAAACTTCCCTGCAACATAACATTTTTTTGAACAATAGGATCGAGTGAGAATTCAAGTGGTTGCGGTCCCCAGCCAACTTTGGAGATCCAACCATTTGGACGTATTAAATCCATTGCGGCTTTAATGGTGGCAGAGACACCTGCCGCGTCAATTATTCCATCGGCACCAAGACCATCTACTTCGCGCGACCATTTTGTTGCATCCCCGATAATTATTTCGCAGCCATAACCAGCGGCAATTTCTAAACGCTTGCGATCTCGCTCAAGTCCAACTACAGCTACTTCAGCACCGCCAATGCGCGCCATGGCTGCACATAAAACACCGATAGGTCCTGGACCAAAAACAATGATGCGATCCCCCGCCCGCAAGCGCCCTGGCGCAATTACTGCGCTATAAGCAACTGAGCAAGGCTCGGTTAGCGCGGCAATTTCAAATGAGAGATTATCGGGAATTCTATGTAAACATCGCGCGGGCACTTTTACAAATCGCGTCATACCACCATTAACTCCGTAACCAAAACCTTTTCGTGAGGGATCTAAGTTATACAAACCTTGACGAGACATAGGCGAGTCAATATCAATTACCGCAGCGGTTTCGCTGACAACTCGGTCGCCGATATTCCAGTTGGTAACGCGCTTTCCAAGTTCTACCACGATTCCGCAAAATTCGTGCCCGAGCACGACCGGATAATTCACTGGCCAAGAGTTAGTCCCGTGCCATTGGTGCAAGTCGCTGCCACAAACGCTAACTGCTTCAACTTGCATTAACACATCGCCATCACCTGGAATCGGTCTTTCGATTTGGCGAAGTTCAACACTTCCTGATTCAGATGAAAAATTCACGACGCCTAATGAACTCATTTTTCGCCTTTAACTGGCACGTCGCCATAGGCATGCACCTGTTCACATATTTTGCGCAGAACCTCTTCAACATTTCCAGCACCTGCGCTAAATGAATCAGCATCAATGGCAAGAGGTGCGCCTATAACTACAAGTGGTGCGCCATAAGAAGGGCACGCGATTGCTTGTGCAAGGGATAAACCACCAACAGCTTGAACTGGTACCGATACTGCGTCCACAACGGCCTTTAATTGATCAAGTGGGTTTGGCATGCGATGACCTGCTGCTGCAATTCCTCTCCGTTCATCAAAACCAATGTGGTGAATGACCATGTCGCAGCCTAATAATTCTAATTCTCTGGCAGCGCCCACCATGTCTTCACAACCCAAATTATCTCCCATAACTTTTATGCCATAATCACGACCGGCCAAAACTACACATTTAATTGTTTCTGGGTGCGCCCGAGCCATAACTACCACATGGGTTGCGCCTGCCTTAGCCATCATTTCGGCTTCTAAATATCCGCCATCCATTGTTTTTAAATCTGCAACTATTGGCACATTTGGAAACTCGCTACGCAATATTCGTACGCCATGTAAACCTTCGGCCAAAATAAGCGGGGTCCCGGCTTCAATCCAGTCAACGCCAGCGCGTATTGCCATGTGCGCCAGCTTGAGGGCTTCGTTAATATCAGTTAAATCCAGAGAAACTTGAACAATTGGTTTCATAGTTAGAACTTTACTCCGACATTACATATGGCGTCTAGCACTACAAAACACCGTAAGTTGCAAACGCAACACTTGGACTCATTCCCGCTTTGACTGCTTTGCGAAATTGATTTTCGCCTGAATTTTTTTCTTCAGCACGACGAACTACTTCAGTGATTTGAGATTGTGGCACCACAACTACGCCATCAACATCTGCGACAATTAAATCGCCAGGATTGATTGTTACACCATCGATTTCGCATGCGACGTTATGTTCGACGACTTCATAGCGCCCATTTATGTCGATTGGATTGGTGCCGACTCCAAAAACTTTGAACCCCAAAGCGCGCATTCGGGTTGTGTCGCGAACTGGTCCATCAGTTACTGCTGCAACAACGCCTTTAAAGGCAGACGCCGTTGAAAGAAGTTCGCCCCAGAGCGCAGCCAAACCTGTGCGCCCGGTTGGTGTGATGTAAATCTGATCGGCGCCGACAGCATCTAAGGCTTTGAGTAAACCAACATATGGAACTTCTGGAAATGAATCGACGATTTTAAGACGCACCGGAAATGCAAAACCAATTGCAACGCCATCACCTGAGATCATCGTGATATCGCTACCGAGTACTTGTTTTGTAAAGCCCAAGGCATCTAAGCAATCAGAAGCTAGAGCTGCTGTACAAATTTGCCGAAGCCTTGGCAAATCAATTGCGGATGACATGAGATAACGCTATTGCCTAGCGCGCAAAATCTCAATAATTGAAATGCTCGTATGCAAGAAATGTTGACACTAACTGCCCAAACCGTAAGGATTAATGAGTGAAATATGCGGTGGTAAACAGATGAAAGCGCGAGTTTTTGATGAGCGTCGTAATATTCTTGGCGAAGGTCCAACTGCAACGGGTGTAAAAAACGCCGAAATTAAATGGGTGGATATTTATGGCAAGAAAGTTAAATCTCGCAATCTCTTAAATGGCGCCTTTGATGAATACGGAACAAGTGAAGATGTTGGTTTTGCAATTCCATGTAAAAGTGGTGGCGACATTATCGGTACGGCAAATGGACCGATTATTCGTGGTAGCGATGGTAAGAGCCAGATTCTTCCAACCAGGGCAGATGCCGATGGATATACTTCCTCAGAAGTTTTGCGCTGGAACGATGCCAAAGTTTCACCACAAGGTGATCTCTATCTAGGCTCTATGGCTTATGACTTTAAAACAAATGCTGGGGCGCTCTATCAATTGCGCTCGGATGGAAAACATTTGCGACGCGTTTTTGGTGATGTAACCATTAGCAATGGCTTGGATTGGAGTGTTGATGGCTCCACCATGTTTTATATCGATACACCGCTGCGACGCGTAGATATTTTTGATGTAGAAGAGCGAGATATAAAGAACCGTCGCGCTCTTGTTACTTTCGCGGTCGATATGGGAATGCCAGATGGTATGTCGGTTGATTCAAATAATAATTTATGGGTAGCATTCTGGATGGGAAACGCCATCCGATGCTTTGATGGTAAAACTGGAAAACAGATTGAAGAAATTATCTGCCCAGCACCACGAATTACTTCCTGCGTTTTCGCTGGTGAGGCATTAGATCAGTTAATTATTACTTCAGCTAGTAAAGATACTGATCTTAAAGAGTTCCCGGATGCAGGAATGGTCTATCTTGCCGAACCTGGGGTTACTGGACAAAAAACAAATTTATTTGGTCTTTGATGGGTGATTTTATGACTGATATAAATAAGGCGCTAAGGTTTGAAACTATGAAACTATGAAACTTACAAATCAGCACATTCTTGTAACGGGTGGTGCCAAAGGAATCGGCGAGGCCATCGTTCGAGACTGCCTCGCACAAGGTGCCAAGGTTTCTTTTATAGATATTGACGTTGCAACGAGCCAATCACTTCTTAGCGAATTAACCAGCGCAGGTTTTGAGGTGGCATTTGCCGAAGGTAATGTTGGAAATTTCCAAAGCCTAGCAAGTGCTTATAAAGAGCTAACCGCTAAGTTCGGCGATGTCACAGGCCTTGTCAATAACGCAGGCATAAATTCATGTGCCGATCCCGTTGAAATGATTGATGAACAATGGGATGCATTCTTTGCTGTTGATTTGAAATCAATTTGGCACACAGCCAAACTAGCCCTTCCTGCAATGCGCATAGCAAAGAAGGGATCAATCGTAAATATTGCATCGATACATGGGCGCCTAACTAGCGCGAATTTCTTTCCATACGGTGCCGCAAAGGCGGCAGTAATTGGTATGACTAGAAATATTGGTGTTGACGAAGGCCGTCACAATATTCGTTGCAATGCCGTATCCCCTGGTTATGTGCAAACTCCAATGAATGAAGTTTGGTTTGCAGGGGCTCCTGGGCGAATCGAACATGCACTATCGGTTATTCCGTTGGGTCGAATTGCAAAACCAAGTGAGATTGCAAAAACGGTTTCATTTTTACTCTCCGATGATGCCTCGTTTGTAAATGCCTCAGATTGGGCAGTCGATGGCGCCCATGGCGCAAGGTTTGCGTGAAGCCATGAGACTAAAAAACGAGCACGTAATTGTTACGGGGGGATCCCAAGGAATTGGTGAAGCCTGTGTTATTCAAGCTGCAGAAGAAGGCGCACGCGTTTCTTTTATAGATATCGATGCAGAAAAAGGCAGCGCCTTAGTCGCACGAATGAGTGCACTTGGGCACAAGGTTCAATTCCAGCACGGCGACGTTTCTGTCTTTGCCACATTTAAAGAGGCATACGATAAATTAACTACTACCTACGGAGCTGTTACTGCAGCTGTTTCAAATGCGGGCCGCAATTCATATGCCGACCCTGTTGATTACACAGATGCAGAATGGGAATCTTTCTTTGCACTAGATCTTAAATCTAGTTGGTATTTAGCAAAACTGGCTCTACCAGAAATGCGAAAAGCAAAGCGTGGATCAATTGTAAATATCTCATCAATCCACGGTCGTATGACTTCATTTAATTTCTTTCCATATTCATCTGCTAAAAGCGGAATTATTGGTTTATCTAGAAACCTTGCCCTCGATGAAGCAAAATACGGAATTCGTTGCAATTCAGTCTCCCCTGGCTACACGCTAACTCCTTTACTTCGTTCTTACTTTGCTAAATTTCCAGAAGCCGAAAAGGATGTCATCGGGGCGCAACCAATGAAGCGTATTGGGCAACCAGATGAAATCGGGAAAGTTGTCTGCTTCGTTTTATCTGATGAAGCATCTTTTATGAGTGGCGCAGACCTAATGGTCGATGGTGGTTTACACGCTCGCTACGCTTCTTAAAAAATACGAGACTTACCTGAACGTTTATACCCTTCCTGCATATGGCATCATGCCCGGGACGCTATAAATACTTGAATATCTGAGTCCACTCTTTGTGGAACGGGCTTCCCACATCATTTCGTTGCCCGCATAGATTCCCATGTGGTGAATTGTGCTGATGGTTCCCTTATAAGAGTAAAAAATTAGATCCCCAGGTTCCATCTCTGCCAGAGGAATCTGTTTTGTATATGTGTAATAGAGTGCTGAGTTGAGTCGATCCCAGATTGGCCATCCAAATCCGGCAGATTTGTAAGCCGCATAGACCAAGCCAGAACAGTCGAATGAGTTGGGACCTTCATCGCCCCAGACATACGGTTTCCCTGCGAGAACTTGTCTCTTGGCATATTCAACCGCCTGCATACGTTGAGTTTCCGTTGTGCGGGATGTGCTCTTTCCTGTTGGGCCACCGGTCCTCCAGATTCTGGATTGACCTTTGACTTTACTTGCTTCATTAGCTCGGGTCTCTTCAAGAATCGCTAGTTGTCGTCTCTGTTCAAGAGTAATTCGCACCCTTTTTGCAGATGCTAAATCTCGCTGCAACTTATCTTGCACAGCCTGAAGTTTGTCGACCTCTCTCTGTTGTGCAGCTTTTGTTGCATCGGCTTCTTTTTTGGCAGTTGCAACCTTAGCGGTGACTACTCGTTGTTCCTCTTTTGCGGTATCTGCAACTTTTTTCGCCGCTTGCGCAACTTCCTCTGCAGCTTTAAATCTCTTTAGGGCTGTTTTATTTCCTGCGCCAAGATTTTCTAGCGTAGAGATACGATCAATCATCTCCTGCGGACCGCTTGCGCTCAAGATTGCTTCAAGATCGCTCAAGCCACCGCCAGATGTGTAGGCGTTAATAGCAAGCTTCCCAATCTCCCTATGGGTAAATGCAACGGCGGCGCTTGCCTCTTGATATTTACGCGCGGCATCGAGGGCAATCGCTCTGGCGCGCACCAATTCTCGTTGCGCAACTACATATTTTGCTTGGGCTTGATTTGCAAGAGCGGTGAGAAGTTTCAAATCTCCACGCTCCGCATTTAAACGCTTGAGCGCTTCATATGCTGACTTCTTCTTTGCTGCTTCCTCTTTTTTGGCAGCTTCAATCTGCTTCAGAGTTGGTTTGTGGTTACTCGCTATTGCGCTATGGATAGGTAATACGGTAATTATGGTTGCGATGAGAAGAGTTCGCATTTTTGAGCGCATCACAATATTCATAGACGGCGTGCTCCGACAAATGGTTTGGCACCAAATCGCTTGGTGAATGAGACAACTTCGACTCTCTTGCCTGCTCGAGGTGCGTGAACCATTTTCCCGCCACCCATGTATATGGAGACGTGGCTAACGGGTTTACCAAAGAAGAGTAGATCGCCGGGTTTTACCGACCCAAACGAGATGGACTTGCCGTAACCTATTTGCACTCGTGATGAGTGAGGAAGAGATACGCCGACCTTTTTGAATGCGCGCATTGTTAGACCGGAACAATCCCACCGCGTTGGTCCGGCACCTGCCCAGAGATAGATATCGCCAACTTGCGCCAAGGCAAACTTGAGGGCAATAGAACCTCTGGTGTTATCGCCTCTGTAACTTTGAGCGTATTTCTTTGATTTGTTAAGGATTTTATTTTCGCGCAGAGCCTCTTCTCGCGCTAACCGTTCGCGATCTTCCTTTTTAAGAGATTTGAGAATCTTTTCAGCCTGCGCAAGTGCAGCTTTGGCATTTGCTACTTCTTTATTCAGTTTTGCCTTTTCAAGGCGTAAGAGTGCGGTTCGGTCGGCCACCACAAATTGTGTTGCTTCCACGCGTTGTTTTGTTGCGGCAAATTCACGTAACTGCTTTGAATAATCTGTTGCGAGTATATCCAAGACGGCTGCGTCGGCGAGATAGTTGGTGGGATCTGAAGAGAACATCAATCCGAGCGTCTGTCCTAAGCCATCTGATGTGTACTTTTCAATTGCAATCCGAGCCAAAGTTTCACTAGCGACGTTTAGCTCTTTCCGTAGCGCTGCCTCACGGCTTTCAAGTAGGCGGGTTTCGCGCTCTAACGCGGCGACTCGAATCGTTGCTTCATTTGCGGCCTCAAATTTTTCGGCAGCGACAGTTCGAAGTCGATCTACCTCACGTTGAGCGCTTGCAACTGTGGGGGCGGCAAAAGAGGTAACCGGCGCAAGCGCAAAGTAAAGCAACCAGATAGCGAGTCCAGTACGGAGCGCAACAGTTAATTGCTGGGAGCGATGACGGCTAGCGCGTTGAAATTTTAATGGTGACAATCGAAATCCTTTTCTCGCATGGAATAAGACAGTAATGAGTAAGAACAGGGCTAGATTCGAGCGAAGAGAATTGCAAGAGCGCCAGTGGCTTTTACTAATTGTGATCCGGACTTCAACATATGGCGAGTGTATCAATCTGGGCTGAACTGAGCCTGATTTGAGGTGGGCTGAGCTCTAAATCCATAAAGATTGCCACACTTGCCCAATCAAAGAGCCTCATCGCGGTGGTAGTCGGAGGTGGGATCCGGTCATTAGCCACGAGATTCGTACTCCGCTTGCGCTAAATAGTCGCATCTCTGTGACCGTCTAACGGAAGAAAATCCTTCTTAATTTTCCGTTAGAGGGTAACCTTGAAGCGGGCATTCATTAGTGGCCGTACCACAAAAAGCCCCTCGAGAGCTAGGAAATTAAATGCGCAAAAAAAGAATTACATCCTTTGCCACCGCGGCAATAATGTCTTTATCAATCATGGGTCTGATGAGTGTTCAACAAACGGCAACTGCAGCGGTAGTACCTCGTTGCAATATTGAAGGCGCGATGAGATTCTCAGATGCTGGTTCGCTAACTTGCACAAAAACGTCAACCGGCCTCTTTTTTCTAAGCCCTAAGAAGCTAAGTGGTGGATCGCTAACTATCGTTTGTGGTGCAACTGAAGCTTGGTGCAATGCCATGACTACGAAATTCACTGAACTATCAGGTGTGAGGACAAGATTTGTGCGTCTCTCATCGGGCGTAACGGCTGCGCGATTAGAGGCGGCAAAATCTAACCCAGAATTTGATGTTTGGCATGGCGGGCCTGCCGATAGTTTCGGTGTCGCGCGCAATAAGGATTTACTCGATAAATATGAATCGCCAACTCGCAATGCGATTCCTAAAAAATATCAAGATGCAGATGGATATTGGACCGGCGTATATGTCGGTGCACTTGGTTTCTGCTCAAATACAAAAGAGTTGCGACGTTTAGGGGTTGCACTTCCAAGAAGTTGGGCAGATCTACTCAATCCAAACTTGAAGAAATCCATTTCAAGTGCGCACCCCGCTACTTCAGGCACTGCGTTCACAACTTTTTGGACAAACGTGACTCGCTTAGGTAGCGAAGCCGCTGGTATGGAATATATGAAAGCTCTTCATAACAATGTTCTTCAATACACATCGAGCGGAATCGGACCTGTAGCAATTGTTGGTCGCGGCGAAGCAGCAGTAGGTCTTGTCTTCTCTCACGACTGCGTTGCTGGAGCAGAACAAGGTTTGCCGCTGAAGGTCTCATTTCCTTCTGAGGGAACTGGGTTCGAAGTTGGTGGCGTTGCGCTCATTAAGGGTTCTAAGAATCCTGAAGCAGCTAGGGCCTATATTGATTTTGCGCTGAGTGCACAAGCACAGAACCTTGGACCTGGCGTTGCTGCTTATCAAGTACTAACACATCCAAAAGCACGCCCAGATCTGCGATCGGTGAAATTGAAATCACTCAAACTCGTTGACTATGACTTCGTGAAAGCTGCCGCAGCCAAGCCTGGTTTGACTGCAAAATTCGAAGACCAGATTGCTGCACGACCAAAAAGTTAATCGTTGTAGCTAGTACTTAGAATTGTCCTGAGGAATCGCCAATAGTGATGTATTTTTTTTAGATTCCTCAGGACAATTCACACATTAGAGAGGCTTGAAAATTTCCGCTATAACCATGAAGGACGAAACGCGCACGAGGCTTCGCCGAAATAAAGGAATTAAGTTAGATCTTCCGACGAAGATAACGCTGACCGTTGTTATTCTCCTTTTGACGTTACTGGTGATTGTTCCACTCTTAAACATCTTACTCCGAGCCTTTGACCCCGAAGGACGGGTCGTTTTGGCCAAGGCTTTATACCACGAAGTAACAAGGCAAATAATTAAGAACACAGTTTGGTTGGGAATTTCAGTTGGCACCCTTGGGACCGCACTTGGTTTTATTTTGGCTTACGTGCAAGTAAGAATGGATTTTAGAGGCAAGAAATTACTCCATGTCATCTGCCTAGTTCCATTAATATCACCGCCATTTGCTTTCGCCACGGCGGTAATCATTCTCTTCGGTCGTAGTGGAATGATTACCAGAGGAATTTTTGAAGCGACGCCAACTCTCTACGGGTACCCCGGACTTCTTATTGTTTTAACTACATCATTCTTTCCTGTCGCGTACATGATTTTCCTTGGACTACTACGGAATATGGATCCATCTCTCGATGAGGCATCGGCAATCCTTGGTGGAAGAAAAATTCGAACTTTTCGCAAAATCACCTTTCCGATGCTAATTCCGGGAATTGCCAGTTCTTTCTTGCTCCTATTTGTAGAATCGATCGCCGACCTGGCAAATCCACTCGTTATCGGCGGTGATTACAGCGTTCTAGCATCGCGGGCGTATATAGCAATCAATGGTGAATACAACGTGCCAGGTGGCGCTGCATATTCACTTATGCTTCTGATACCTGGTCTATTAATTTTCGTTTTACAGAGATATTTGGGCGGACGTAAAAATGTAGTAACTGTAACGGGTAAACCATCAGGAAGGATTGCGCTTATACAATCACGGAGAGCGAAGTTCTTACTTCTATTAGTCCCAACGCTCCTCGCAATATTTATTGTCATGATTTACACCACCGTAATCCTCGGAGGGTTCATCAAAGTCCTTGGCGTTGCAAATGAGTTCACCCTCGAGCACTACCGCTACATACTCAGTGGAATTGGAAATGAAGCAATTATCAAAACAACTTTACTAGCGTTAATCGCAACCCCAATCGCTGGAATTTTGGGAATGTTGATTGCTTGGCTGGTCAGTCGAAAGGTGCGTCGCGGTAGCGAGATTTTAGATTTCTTTGGAATGCTGGGACTAGCAGTCCCAGGAACAGTTTTAGGGATTGGCTTCGCGATCACTTTTAATCACCCGCTTAAAATTGGAGATTTCACTTGGTTGCCTCAGTTAGCAGGTGGTGCAGCAATATTTGGTGGAGCAATAGCAATTATCATGGTTTATACAATTCGTTCGAGTCCAGCTGGCCAAAGAGCAGGGATTGCAGCCCTCCAACAAATCCACCCAGAAATTGATGAAGCATCAGCTTCTCTCGGAGCATCAGGTTTCAAAACTTTCTGGAAAGTCACACTTCCTCTCATCAAAGGCGCGCTACTTACCGGGCTGATGTTTGCTTTCGCTCGCTCTATGACAACGCTCTCCCCCATCATTTTTATCACTACGCCAGATACTCCAATTTTGACATCAAGGATTTTGGGCGAAGTTGACTCCGGAAGATTTGGCAGCGCTTTTGCTTTCTGTACGGTGCTCATCGGGCTAGTTCTACTAGTGATGGGGTCTATCAATTTACTAGTACGGGGCAAGAAAAGTGAAACTCTTATTAGTGGACCAATAATTGGTTAAATACAACGAAAAGGAAGTCAAATCATATGGTTAGCGGCGTACACAAACAAGAATCAAGCAAGCTAGAACTTCGCAACCTTTCAAAGGTCTTTGGGCAAGGCTCCGAGCGCGTAGTTGCTGTCGATAATATAAATCTTGATATCCATCCCGGTGAATTTATAACTCTACTTGGACCTTCTGGTTGTGGGAAAACAACAACGCTTCGAATGATTGCAGGATTCGAAACGCCATCTACTGGAGAAATTCTCCTCGACGGTGAAGATGTTATTCGACTTACTCCAGATAAACGCCCAATGGGAATGGTATTTCAGTCGTATGCACTTTTTCCACATATGAACGTTTACGAAAATATTGCTTACGGTTTGAAAATTAAGAAATTGCCAACAAAACAAATAAAACAGGAAGTGGGATTTGTTCTGGCATCAATGAGCTTGCAGAATTTAGCTAACCGAGCTCCTAGTCAGCTTTCAGGCGGACAACAACAACGCGTTGCTTTAGCCCGTGCGATGGTTATGAGACCAAAAGTTTTACTCTTTGATGAACCTCTCTCTAACTTAGATGCAAAGTTACGAGCACGGATGCGAATTGAAATCCGCCAACTTCAACAAAGACTTGGCATAACGAGCATTTTTGTTACACACGATCAAGATGAAGCTATGAGTATTTCGGATCGTATTGTTGTGATGCGAAATGCAAAAATCGAGCAAGTCGGAACTCCTTCCATAATCTACCGGCATCCTGAATCAGTCTTCGTAGCAGATTTTGTTGGACGCTCTAACTTCATCCCTATCGATAAAATAAATGGATTAAAAGAGAGCTCATTGGTCTCGGTGCGCGCCCTTGGCCAAGAATTTCAAGTTAGCGCCAGCGAAGATGCGTTAACTTGCAAATCTCCAGTTCTTTTAGTGCGCCCCGAATCAATCAAAATTAGAAGGGCTCCGCCTGGCGATCAGAGAACCTCGAGGGCACAAGGACGTGTTGTTGGCGTTGTTTTCTATGGCGCACACGTCGAGTATTCAATCGAATCAGAAGCAGGCAATATCATTGCTCTCGTTTCCGATCCAGTCCCAGACGAGATTGTGCCTGTTGGCGATTTCGCTGATTTTTCATTTGATGCTAGCCACGCATGGTTACTTCCCTCTGAAAACTGAAATATATTATTGCGCCAAACCAAATGAGATGATTGGACCATTACTGTTGCGCTGACCGATTGAATTCACCAGGTATCAAAGAATCATTTGATAATGCGCGCGTAGCGGGCTTTGGGTTCGGTCCTTTTTTGCTGGTCGTTAGGATTAATAATGCTTCGGTGAGTCCATGAATCTGGCGTTGGATCGCCGCTGGGTTCAACTCCTTATTCTGGCGAGTGAGTTCTGTTTTCACGCTCTTGCGCACGGTTCCTAAATCGCCCTGAACACATTGCAATGGCGTCTTTGGAGCATCGTATTTCTTAGTGATTTTTGCACCGATACGGGTTTTAGAAATAAGTTTTTGCTGCGGCGCGAAATGATTGGTGAGTAGCCTTTGCAGAGCCCAGATCTGATTCAACAACTCCAGTTCACCAGCAGTGTCATAGCGGTGATAGCCAACGATTTGGCGCACAATATGCCAGTTCTTCTGCTCAACATGGGCGCCATCGTTTTTATTGCCTGGCCTGGACCTGGTGAAGGTGAGCTGGTGTTCTTGGCACCAGCGAAAAAGCTCCCAGTTGATGAACTCGGAACCGTTATCACTATCAATGCCCAAGATTGGAAATGGGAACGAGGCGGTAGCTTCCTTAATCGCAGCAAAAACCCACTTCTGGGCTTTATTCTTCACCGAGAGCCTCTCGGTCCATCCAGTGGCAATATCTGTAATATACAAGCGTGAAACAGAAGTCGCCAGCACTATTGCCGCCTTCATGACCCACCAAGTCGATCTCCACAAATCCTGGCACTGCCTCATTCCATTGGGCCCACGTCCGCATCGGAATGGAATCTTTGAGCAGTGATCCCGGCTTAGTATGGGAATGCCCACGCAGTGTCAGTTTGGCTCGATCCGGAGCCAAGCGTCGGTCGATAGTGGCCGGTGAGATCTTCAATAACAGCGCGGCCGTAGCATCATCAATAGTGAGTTCTTTAAACCCTCGCAACCTCGGCACTAAATCCGGCAGCGCCGCAGCTAGTAATCGCCCACATGGGGTGCGCTGGACCGCCCACAAGAAACGTAACGCCGTAATCACTGGCTCCCCATAAAGTGGCTGCTTCACCGGCCGCTTCTTCACCACCTGCAACATCAGAGCCTGCTTCAGTACTTTGCGTGCATGGCTGCGATGCCACCGATTCAACTCACAGAGCTGATCCAAAATCTGACCCTTACGCACCTTGCTTCCGCGCCCATATTCAACTGCCAATTTCTTTGTTACTGCCTTGCGTTGACTCATAGTTAGCTCCATAGAAAGGGTCTACGGAGCCGGGTTCACCGACACCGTTAGACACACCGCTACGCGCGCATTACCTATGAGTCAACTCGGAGTCTTGTCGAGTCCTTGTAAGTAAGACGAATTCG
Source organism: Candidatus Planktophila sp. (assembly GCA_038905815.1). Classification (GTDB taxonomy): domain Bacteria; phylum Actinomycetota; class Actinomycetes; order Nanopelagicales; family Nanopelagicaceae; genus Planktophila. The sequence goes on from JBCKHN010000018.1 coordinate 20,206, forward strand.
CCCTATAATTCAACAATTAAAGGAGAGAAAATGAAGAAGAACAAAGCCCTCGCGATTGTCGCCGCATCGTTATTGATTGCAACTATTTCAACAGCGACCGTTAACGCCGATAAAGGTAAGGACAAATCACAGGGGAAGTCTGCTTCAAACCAAAAGAATACGACTGCTGCGACTGCTGCGACTGCTGCGACTGCTGCGACTGCTGCGACTGCTGCGACGAATAACGGTAAGGACAAATCACAGGGGCAGTCTGCTTCAAACCAAAAAAATAGCGCTACAGATTTCAGGACAGCAAACCCAAATGCAAAATGCAGCGCAGTCGACGGAAACTACATCGTCTCTTTTAGCAAAGGCGCATCGGTTGCTGATGAATTAAAGAAAGACAAAAATAAGGAAATTACCCCAACTTTCAAATATTCAAAAGTGCTTAATGGTTTTGCTAGCTTCCTTACTGCAGAACAAGTCTGCGACTTTAAGCGTCAATCAAATGTTGAAAACATAGAGCTCGATGGGGTTGTTACGACCGCTGCACATGTGGTAGCTCTATCTCCGCAGACCAACGCTACATGGGGCATCTCGCGTATTGACTCTAACCCTCCGACAATCGGTGATTCTACTTACACATATTCTCAGACTGGTCTTGGCGTAACTGTTTATGTACTCGACACAGGTATCAATAGAACTCATCTCGAATTCACTAACCGTATTAATCCAGGATTTTCAGCAATTAAAGATAAGCGTGGGGTCGAGGATTGTCATGGTCACGGAACTCACGTGACGGGAACAATTGCAGGCACACTATACGGAGTTGCAAAGCACGCGCGTATAACTCCAGTTCGAGTACTCAATTGTCAAGGTAGCGGAACATGGAGCGGTGTGATCGCGGGGCTTGATTGGGTTGTAACAACCAATCCCACAAGTGCAAAGGCAGTTGTAAATATGAGCCTTGGCGGTGGTGCAAACACAACGCTCGATAACGCAGTTAATAGAGTTATTGCTGATGGAATAACCGTTGTAGTTGCAGCTGGAAATAGCACTGCAAATGCTTGTGACTCTTCACCAGCCCGCGTTCCAAATGCAATCACCGTTGCTGCAAGTAATAGCGCAAATCAATTTGCTTCTTGGTCAAATTATGGAGTATGTGTTGACATTATTGCACCAGGGGTAGGAATTAAATCCGCTTGGATCAGTTCTACCACAGCTACAAATACAATAAGCGGAACTTCTATGGCAGCCCCACATGTAGCTGGAACTGTTGCGCTCTTGCTTGAAGGCAATCAAATGCTCTCTGTGCCATCTACTCTTCCGTCCGCAAACCAAGTACTGAACATAATTACTGGGACACTATCGGACACACCCAACCTCTTTATATTCACAAAGCCGTAAGCCACCGCTGAACTTGCTCGACCAGCACCTATTAAACTAAGGTAACTGTGTGAGAAATTCTCCACTTCGTACAGTCACTCTGGCAGTTATTATTGGCGTTACATTCACATCCATGATTGCTGCTCCTGCGCATGTTACTGTTCGATACAAAATCAGCGTGTCCTATGTAGCGCAAGATGGAGCTTCAGCAAAGCACTGGACACTCCACTGTAATCCAACTGGCGGAACACATAAGAGCGCTAAGAAAGCCTGCACTGCATTACTAAAAGTGAAAGATCCTTTCAAATCAAGTGATCCGAATATGATGTGTACAGAACAATACGGTGGCCCTGAAAGCGCCGATGTCCGAGGAATATGGAATGGCAAGAAGATACGTGCCAATTTTTCAAAGATTAATGGCTGCGAGATTGCCAGATGGCAAAAAGTTCAGGCACTTCTTATAAATAAGTAGTTTGCTGGCTGGTCAACAATCACCGGGCGTTCTTTATCGTTCATGTGGTTTCAACCGATGAACTAGTCTGGGCGCGGGCGGAGGGGGGCGCATATTGTGTCGGCAGTGTCACCGTGAATACAGTCCCTTTGCCGACTGTCG
>JBCKHN010000019.1:0-21497 GCA_038905815.1 Candidatus Planktophila sp.
AGAAGGCTGCCAAACTTTAAGCGAAGCTAGCGAATGCGCAGTGAATTAGTTACTACAAAGAGCGAACTAAGCGCCATTGCCCCCGCTGCATAGATTGGTTTTAGATAACCTAAGGCCGCGATGGGTATACCGATGATGTTATAGGCAAATGCCCAGAGAAGATTTGTGCGAATAATGTGAAGGGTTTTCTTTGCTAGAGCGAGCGCTTCAATTGCGCTACCTAAAGTATGGCGCATCAAAGTTATATCGGCGCTAGAAATTGCGGTATCGGTTCCTGTTCCCATGGCCATGCTGACATCTGCTGCGGCAAGGGCTGCTGCATCATTAATTCCATCACCAATCATTAAGACGGTGTGGTTTTCGCTTTGAAGTTTTTCAATAATCGCAAGCTTAGTTTCAGGCAAGGCGCCAGCGACCACGTTGCTCGCTGCAATTCCGACATAGGCAGCTACGCCTGCTGCAACTTCAGCGTTATCCCCCGTTACCAGCCACGCAGTAATGCCCATTGCTTTAAAAGCTTCGACAGTATTAATCGCATCGGCTTTGAGTTCATCTCCGACTGCAAACACAGCTAAAGCAACGCCATCCCAAGCTAGAACTGAAATTGTCAGACCTGCGCTTTGAGCTTTATTTATTGCGCTTACAATTTCTGGGTGAAATTCGGTAGAGCTAAGTGCAACCGCTTGGGGCGAGCCGATAAGAACTACGGGCGATTGGATTCCTAAATTCACTCTTGCTGCTGCACCCGATCCTGGCGTTACGGAGTAATCGGTTACCGTCGTTGCTTTAATCCCAAGGTTACTGACATGTTGTGAGATTGATTTCGCAATAGGATGGTTATTAAGTGATTCAACAGAGAGCGCCGATGATAAAATTGTTGCTTCTTTCATTAAATCTGCAAAACTTTCCCCAAGAACCGCCCCTGCTGCAGTTGAAACAGTCGCCGCATGAACTTTCATTACTCCTGTTGTTAGCGTTCCAGTTTTATCGAAAATGACAGTATCTACTTTGCGCGCGATTTCTAAAACTTTAGGTTCGCGTAAGACGATGCCGCGCAAGGCGCCCCGCCCTGATGCCACAACGAGGGCAACTGGAGTAGCTAAACCAAGGGCGCAAGGGCAAGCGATAACTAGAACTGCGATGGCGGTAGAAATTGCGTGAGTTAGTGAATATCCTGCTCCGTAATACCAAGCGAGAAACGTTCCGATCGAAATAAGGGCTACGACTGGCACGAATATTGCGCTGATTTGATCCGCTAAACGTTGAATCGGGGATTTTGAACTTTGTGCGGCAATTACCATGGCGGTTATTCGAGCAAGCTCGGTATCGCTACCAACGCGAGTAGCCCGAACTATGAGAAGTCCATTGTTATTGAGCGATGCGCCAATGACTGCGCAACCGGTGGTAACTTCTATCGGCGCTGACTCACCCGTTAAGAATGAGTTATCAACGCTACTATTTCCCGAAATTACAATTCCATCGGTTGCAATCCGATCACCAGCTCGGACTTCAAACTCATCACCAATTTGTAGCTGTTCGATTGGAATTATCAGTGGCAATCCGTTCCGTATGATTGTTACTTCTTTACTTCCTAGCGCGAGCAGGGTCGATAGCGCGCTGCTGGCGCGACGTTTAGCGCGAATTTCTAAATATCGGCCGAGAATGACAAAGAAAATGAGCCCAACTGCTACCTCTGTATAAACCTCACCGTTGCCGGTGGAGTTTGCATAGATTGACCAACTGAGAGCAATGACCGAACCCATTGAAATCAAGTTATCCATTGTTGGGTGGAAAAAATTTTTAAGTGCTGTTCTATGGATTGGGTATCCAACGATGAGAACCACTGGCGCACTTAACCCGATAACTAACCACCCCGAAGGCGAATAGAGCGGGTGCAAGATATTGAAATAATCCAATAGAGCGAGAATCCACGAGTCGATACGGTGGTGCAAACTCATCACCATTGAAATTGCGATTGCAGGGACTGCAAAAATAAAGGCGAAGAAGAGGGCCCATGCCGCTTTCTTGCTATGGGAAGCTATGGAGTGGTTATCTGTTAGAAGTCGTGCCTCATAACCGGCATCTTTAACTTTCTTAATTAAATCTTTAACGTTTACTGCTGTTGGTGCCAAGATATGCGCAGTTTCAGTAGCAAAATTCACGTTTGCTCTAACACCTTCGATGGAATTCAAAGCACGCTCAATTGAATTGACGCAAGCGTTACAGGTCATTCCTTCGATGGAAAGGGTGGTAGGTTCAAGAACAACGCTCATTGTGGTTAACCTCTCTCAATTTTCTTTAGAATTTAAAGCGTTAATGACTTTTGAGTGCAGCGCTCCATTTGTTGAAACACCGCTACCGCCAAATGGTCCATCAATTCCGGCAGTATTTGAAAAAGTCCCTCCAGCTTCGCGAACAACAATATCTAGCGTAACCATATCCCAGAGCGCCAAAGTCGGTTCAATCGCAATATCGATGGCGCCTTCTGCGACCAACATGTGAGACCAAAAATCCCCATAACCACGCGTTCTCCAAGCGCTTTCAAGTAAACGCTCAAAACCATTTCTGTGCACGCCAAAACCTACGAAATCTGAATATGAGATTGACGCATCCGATATTTGCGAAACATCAGAAACGGAAATTTTTCGCGCGTCTCCCAGGTTGAATTGCACAAATGCGCCGCGCCCGGCGGAGGCATACCAGCGCCGCGTTAAAGCCGGTGCGCTGACAACACCGACAACTACGCTCTCCTCGCCTTCTGAGTTCCGTTCGACTAAACCAATTAGTGTGGCCCATGTTGGAACTCCGCGCATAAAGTTCTTTGTTCCATCTATTGGATCGATTACCCAATAACGGTTGGCGTTATTGGCCTCATTTCCAAATTCTTCACCGACTAAACCATCGCTGGGTCTGGCGCTTTTAATCGCAATACGGATTGCCCTCTCGGTGGCGCGGTCAGCATCGGTTACGGGAGTGTTATCGCCCTTGGTGGTTACCACTAAATCTAAAGATTGATAACGCTCTAAAGTTATTGCGTCGGCAAGGTCAGCAAGTTGTAGCGCAAAAGCCAAATCGTCCGCGCGAGAAAAAGCTACTTGGTTATTTTCATTGTTGACTCTATTCATATACTCGAATTCTATTACTCAATATCGGTAACTGCCTATTGCTCAATATCGGTAACTGCGCCACTTGCATCTTTAATTTCCAGCAAAGCACGCAAACTTGCAACTCTGCTTGCGCGTTCTGGGGCAATATCGCCGCCTGTGAGCACCCAAGAATCCAATTTGCAGCCAGATTCATTATGTGAGCAATTCGACATACATGTAGCCGCCACCAGGGAAAGGTCGCTAAATGAAGCAATAATCCGGTTTGCGTCAATATGAGCTAATCCAAAGGCTCGAATCCCGGGTGTATCAATAATCCAACCATCGCGCATCCAGCCCGTATCCAGCGCATCGACTGGAGTTAAAGGGAGCGCGATCGCGTTGGAAGATGTATGCCTTCCGCGCCCTGTTACGGCATTTACATCCCCCGTGAGCCGCCGCGCATCTGGCACGAGCGCATTAATGAGGCTCGACTTTCCAACGCCTGAGTGTCCGACAAGGACAGAAGTTTTCCCAAGTAAAACGCGCCTAAGTTTCTCAATATCTTCATCGCGGTGCTCGCTCTTAATTGCAGTCTCGATAATGTCGATATCTAACTTTGCATATTCCTTTATGAATTCTGGAATTTTCGCAACATCTGTTTTAGTAACTACGATTCTTGGAGTTATGCCTTCGTTAAAAGCGCAGACTAGAAACCTATCTATGAGCCCGCGACGAGGTTCCGGATTTGCAACAGCAACCACGATGATTAATTGATCTATATTGGCAACGATTATCCGCTCAATTTTTGCCACATCATCGACGGTTCGACTCAAAGAATTGCGGCGCCCTTTAACAGCAACTATTCGAGCTAGAGACCCGTCCGTTCCACTTATGTCGCCCACAATGGAAACTAAATCACCTACTACAACTGATTTCGGCCCAAGTTCTCGCGCGCGCATCGCGGTGATAATTACGCCTGCATCTGTAATACATCTGGTGCGACCACGATCAACGCTTGTTACGAGGGCGATAATTGCATCAGGGTGGCTCGGTCTCTCTTTACTGCGGGGTCGAGTGCTTCGGGTTGGTCTAACACGAGCATCGCTTTCATCATATTCACGTTTACGCAAGGAGTGAACCCCAAAGACCGGGGAAATCTGGAATCGTCTTTCGAGTTGTTGCGATATTTTCAACAAATACATCGGGGGTTACTAAACCAATAACTGCCCCTGCAGTTGCTAATCGATGATCCTCGTATGTGTGGAAAACTCCACCATGTAAAGGTTTTGGTGTGATGTGCAGAGCGCTCTCTTCTTCCATAACGGTACCGCCTAAAGCGTTAATTTCGCGAGTCAGCGCAGCTAGTCGATCCGTTTCATGTAAACGCAAGTGACCAATTCCACGCAAATGTGAGGGTGAATCAGCCAGAGCTGCCAGAGCTGCAATCGAAGGTGTCAGCTCGCCTACGTCATGTAAATCTATATCAATTCCATGAATGTTTCCGTGGGAAGTAAGTGTTAAGCCGAATTCATTCTCTGTAACGCTGGCACCCATCGAAGTGAAAATACTACGTAGCTGATCACCTGGCTGTGTTGTCTGCCTTGGCCAATCAGCAATTGTGATTGAGCCACCACAGACCATTGCCATTGATAAAAACGGTGCTGCGTTAGAGAGATCTGGTTCAATCACGCAATCCACGCCACGCAATTCACCAGCGCCCACTCGCCAGACCATCGCCTCTTTATCTACTTCAACGCGCGCACCAAATTCACGCAACATAGAAACGGTCATGTCGATATGCGGCGCCGATGGAAGTGCGCCACCTATATGTCGAATAGTTAATCCATTGGTAAAACTTGGCGCGACAAGTAAAAGCGCAGATAAGAATTGACTTGATGCGCTTGCATCAATATTTAATTCGCCACCATCGAGGCCGCCAGTTCCGTGCAGAATAAACGGCAAGCTATAACGACTCCCATGTTCAATTCTAATTCCAAGTTCTTCTAAAGCTTTAATCACTGGACCTAGTGGCCGTTCATGCGAACGTGGATCACCATCAAAAGAAATAGCGCCAGCTGCCAGCGCTGCCAGTGGTGGGAGAAAACGCATAACTGTGCCAGCGTTGCCAACATCGATCGATGCCGGTCCTTGCAACTTTGCCGGCGTTATCTGCCATTGCACTTCATTTTTTGCGGCGCCAATTTCTACTCTCTCCTCAATCGAAACACCGAGTGCGCGCAACCCTGCCACCATTAATTCGCTATCACGTGACATGAGTGGGCGGCGCAAAATTGAAGATGTTTCTGCTTGGGCCGCTAAAATCAAAGCTCGATTAGTAACTGATTTGGATCCCGGAATCACAACAGTGGCGTGAATCTCTTTTGCTCCGCGAAATGGAGCAGGCCACAACTCGTGCGAGGAAAGGCCGCTAGCTGCGTTCACTTAGTAAGTCTATCCTGCGGGTGATTAACGCGGCTTAGATCAACGAAAGTAAATTACTTAATGAGCACTGCGCCTTTGTGAGCTTTTGCCAGAGCTAAGTCAAAAGTCCATAATTGAGCGCTGGCCGAAGTTGCAGTAGCGCTGATAATCGCATCTGGAGTTTTTATGAAAGTTTTTGCTCTGATTCGTGCAGCTTCTAGCGCAATTTCTTCAGAGACTGGAACTACATCGCTGAGGATTTTCTTTATCGCTCTTAGTTGACTTTCCATAATTCCAATGCGTTGCGCGTAAACAAAAGTCTCTGTCAAAGAAATGGTGGAGAGCAAATAGTCATTGGTCATAACCAGTTTCTTACGCGCACTTTCGTGGTGTTGATCTGCGGGTCTTAATAGGGCGATTACGTATGAGGAATCAAGTACTACTCGCCCCACGCGAGCGCCCGCTCTTTCTCCCAATCAAAGTCGGCTGGAAAGGCAATCCCGCCTGCCGCCAAGCCATCAAGAGCGGCCTGCCAAACTTTGATCCGATCTCTCTCTACCTTCTGTATTTCAATTTCTCCGTTGCCATTAATAAGAAAAGCCACTTCGTCTCCCTCTCGTATACCGCTAGCGCGCAAGATATCGACCGGCACTGTCACTTGATTCTGGGTACTGATGCGACTCGTGGATGTCCGGCCTCTCCGTTGCCTTACGGTCGGTGGCGTTAGCCCTTTGCTCTTAGCCTTTACTTTAGATTTCATAAGTAAAGGTTAGCATGCAAGTGACGGAATCTCTCGGCGCGCCTGAAACGCTCTTTTAACTCGCTTTTCGGATAGATTATTAATCGATGACTTCGATGGATCTGGTAAAAGAGAGCTCGGCCGATCGCACTCTGCGTTTCGAGCGAGATGCCCTTGCCTACACAAATCAGTTATACGCTGCAGCGCTGCGATATACCAAGAATCCAGATGATGCCAAAGATTTAGTTCAAGATACTTTTCTTAAAGCTTTCTCTTCTTTCCATCAATTCGAACCTGGAACAAATCTCAAAGCTTGGCTTTATCGAGTATTAACAACTACTTTTATCAATTCATATAGAAAAGATCAGAGACGACCACAGTTATCGAGCACCGAAATAAAAGATTGGCATCTCGCTGCTGCTGCTTCACATACAAGTGACCAAGGAAAATCTGCTGAAGTAGCAGCCCTGGAAAACTTACCTGACAGTGATATCAAGCGAGCGCTGCAAGATATTCCTGAAGATTTTAGAATTGCTGTCTATCTCGCTGACGTTGAAGGTTTCTCTTACAAAGAGATCGCAGAAATTGTTGGTGTACCAACTGGAACAGTAATGTCACGATTGAGTCGGGGAAGAAAAGCGCTCCGCGAACGGTTAACAGAGTATGCAAAAGAACTTGGCTATAACACCTCGCGCAAGAAAAAGGTAAAGCCATGAACCGCCCAGATGGCGACTTAACACCATGCGTGGAAGTTCTAGACTCTCTGCTGCGAATTATCGATGGAGAAGGCTTTGAGCCTTTTCAACAAGAAGCCTACGACGTCCATCTGGTGCAATGCTCGCCTTGCCAAGCTGAATTAAGCCATGAGAGTTTCATGCGCCTACTTCTACAAGATGTGCTCCGTCGTATTTGTTGTGAAAGTGCACCAAGCGAGCTACATGAAGCGCTGCGCCAACAAATTCGCGGACAAATGTACGGAGTTTCAGAGGTCGTCACCGAATTCCGCATGACTGAAATATCGATAGAAATTGACGAATTTGGTCAGATAGAACACCGTGAAATAACAATCGAACATACTCAGGAAATTAGATTCCCGGACGAGAACCAGTAAATATATGAAGCCTGCGGAAGAGATCATTGGAGTTGTCGGTTTTTCATCCATGAGCGTGCGCCCAGGTGATACTGCGGTTGCGATGGGGATTGGCGATTTACCAATTGCCTCTCAATCGCATCTCTTAAATATGATGGAGCACGCAGCGGTCACGGCGATTATTGAGTTTCTTGACAGTGGGGAGACAACAATTTTCGCGAACGTGGCATTTGCTGCAGTATCACCTGCCAATATCGGCGCCGAACTGCAGGCTAGCGCACGATGCATTGCTATAGAGGGAAAAGATTTGCTTTTTGAATGTGAAGTTTATGAAGGCGAAAAACAAATTGCGGTTGCTCAGTTAAAAAGAACGACGGTGGAGCGAGTATCTTTCCTCGCCCGCACCGCCGCGCAATCTTTAATTGCTTAAATTACTTCTTTGTTGCCCAGAAGATTTCTGCAATCTCATCGATTTTAGTGATCAACTTATCTGCAACGGCAACATCTTGAGTTCCTTTGGTTCCTGCAGCTCCTGCTAGTTTGGTGGCTTCATTAAAGAGCGTGTGCAACTGCGGGTAGGTTTCAAAGTGGCTTGGTTTGAAATAATCTGTCCAAAGGACCCACAAATGCTCTTTAACTTGATGTGAACGCTCTTCTTTAATTGCCACTGAGCGTGACTTGAAATCAGGATCGTTGCTGGCGCCATATTTCTCCATGCATGCCTTTACTGATAGCGCCTCAATTCTTGCTTGAGCTGGATCGTAAACACCGCAAGGAAGATCGCAATGCGCATAAACAGAACTCTTTGGTGCAAACATTTTCTGCCTCTTTCTCCGTTAATAAACTCTAGTTAAGTGAGAGACTACCGCTTGTGAAGAGATTTGGCACAGTGAGCGTCTTCGGCAATTCAATGGCGCCTACCTATAACCATGGTGATTGGCTGGTTCTCCGTCGGCTAGATAGTCAAGTGGGCTCACTGCCTCTGGGTTGCGTTCTTGTTATTGAACGAGAAGATCGGCCGGGTATTTTTCTTATCAAGCGTTTACAAAAGTCACATGGTGGACGTTTCTGGGTTGAAGGAGATAGTCAAGAAAGCACTGACTCGCGTCAATGGGGTTGGATTTACGAAAACGAAATCCGCGGAAAAGTATTATTTAGATATAAAAGAGGGAAATAATTTAACGGGTAAAAGCTTCAAGAATCAGCGCTTTCTGTTCGTCCTCATGCAAGTGGTGATTACCAGTTGCCGGACTTGCGCTGGCGCGCCGAGAAATCCTGCGAAGTGTGCGCGCACCAAAACCAACCCCACCTAAGCACTCAGAAGTGCTCACGGCAATATGTGGCCAAGGACCTTGGTTAGCGGGTTCATCTTGAACCCACAAAAGATTTGCGTTGGGATGTTTATCGGCCGCTGCCACCATTTCTGTAATTGGAAGCGGATACAACTGCTCGACTCGAATAATCGCGGTTGAACTCTCATTTAATTTTTCACGTTCTGCAATTAAGTCATAATAAATTCGACCGGAGCAGAAAATAACTCGAGCAGCGTTTTGAACGTTCTCATCACTGATAACTGGCTGGAAGTGTCCTGAGGTAAAATCGTTTAAAGCCGATGCAGCTGCGCGCAATCGCAACATTGATTTTGGGGTGAAAACAATCAGTGGACGGCGAGCAGGGTTCTTGGCATGCCAGCGAAGTAAGTGGAAATAAGAAGCAGGAGTAGATGGTTGAGCGACAGTCATATTCTCTTCTGCGCATAGCGTTAAGTAACGCTCGATTCGGGCAGATGAATGATCTGGACCTTGCCCTTCGTAGCCATGTGGAAGTAAGAGCACAAGCGATGAGCGCTCTCCCCATTTCTGTAAAGCTGAGGAGATAAATTCATCAATAATTGTTTGAGCCCCGTTGCCAAAGTCTCCAAATTGACCTTCCCATAAGACAATGGCTTCTTCGCGGACAACGCTATAGCCGTACTCGAATCCCATGGCTGCATACTCGGAGAGCAAAGCATCAATAACAAAGAACTGGTTTTCATCGCTAATTAATCCACGAAGTGGCGTCCATTCATTGCCATTCTCTTTATCAACTATCACGGCATGTCGATTGCTAAATGTGCCACGGCGTGAATCTTGTCCAGCTAATCGAATTGTGTGCCCTTCAAGAAGTAGCGAACCGAAGGCTAAAGTTTCTCCCATCGACCAGTCAATCGTTGCCTCATTGAGAGATTCAACTCGCTTAACTAGCTGTGGCATCAATTTTGGATGAACGGTGAAACCTGCAGGAACTTGCAATTGTGTGGCGGAAATCTTTCGTGCGGTTTCTTCACTGATGCTAGTTATTACTTCGCTAGGAGGCGCGACTTCCGGAACTTTAAAGTTGGCGTTGTTGCTGGATTCATGGCTGGCGCCGGCTGCAAATGCGGATTCAAGAATGAGTTGATAATCACGCAAAACTTCTTCGGCTTCTTCCACCGTGATATCCCCGCGACCAATGAGCGCTTCAGTGTAAAGTTTTCTGGTCGATCGTTTTGCATCGATCAACTTATACATAAGTGGTTGTGTGAAACTTGGTTCGTCACCTTCATTATGTCCGCGGCGGCGGTAACACACCATGTCGATAACAACATCTTTATTAAACGCTTGGCGATATTCGAATGCTAATCTGGCAACACGCACGCAAGCTTCGGGGTCATCGCCATTTACATGGAAGACGGGAGCTTGAATTAGCTTTGCAATATCTGTTGAATATGTAGCAGTACGTGCAGCCTGCGGAGAGGTGGTAAAACCTACTTGGTTGTTAACAACGATATGAACTGTTCCGCCAGTGCGATATCCCGCTAATTGTGAGAGTTGAAGGGTCTCTGCAACCACGCCTTGGCCCGCAAAAGCTGCATCTCCGTGCATTAAAAGCGGCAAAACAGAATATGCGCCCTTAACGTTTAAGCGATCTTGTTTAGCTCGCACAATCCCTTCCAGAACTGGGTTCACTGCTTCAAGATGTGAGGGGTTTGCCGCTAAGTAAATCTTCGTTTGCGCGCCAGATTCTGCCGTAAATACACCCTCAGTACCAAGATGATATTTAACGTCTCCGCTACCTTGTACTTGATTTTCAGCATAATGACCTTGGAACTCTTCAAAAATTTGTCCATACGATTTCCCGGCAATGTTTGCCAGAACATTGAGACGACCTCGGTGTGGCATTCCGATACAAACTTCATCAAGTCCAGCATCTGCAGCTGCCGAGATAACTGCGCTAAGTAAAGGAATAACCGATTCACCACCTTCGAGCGAGAATCTTTTTTGTCCAACAAATTTCGTGTGCAAAAAAGATTCAAAAGCTTCCGCGCTATTGAGTTGGTGCAGGATTCGAAGTTGTTCTTCGCGTGGAAGTTTAGGTACACCAATCTCTACACGTTCTTGAATCCAGCGTCGCTCTTGCGAGTTAAGGATGTACACATATTCAACACCGACAGAGCAGCAATACGAGTCACGCAAAATACCCAAGATTGTCCGAAGTTTTGCAAACTTCGTTCCACCGAAACCGCCAGTTGCAAATTCACGATCTAAATCCCAAAGAGTTAAGCCATAGGTTGCAACATCGAGGTCTGGATGGATGCGTTGTTTATATTCAAGTGGGTCCGTATCAGCCATGAGATGACCGCTGGTTCGATAAGCCTGTATAAGTTGTTGAATCCGCGCGGTTTTACTAATTTCGCCATCGGTGGAGACATCAAGGTCTTTAGCCCAAGCAATCGGTACATATGGAATGCGAAGAGCTGCAAATATTTCTTGGTAGAAGTTATCTCCGCCTAAAAGTAGCTCATGAATGCGGCGTAAGTAATCACCGGATTGCGCGCCTTGAATAATTCGGTGGTCATATGTGCTTGTGAGAGTTATGACTTTACTTATAGCCATGCGGGCTAGCGTTTCTTCGCTAGCGCCTTGGAACTCGGCTGGGTAATCCATCGCGCCGACGCCAATAATTAACCCTTGACCTTGAACTAATCGTGGCACAGAATGAACTGTGCCGAGTGTTCCGGGGTTGGTAAGTGAAACCGTGGTTCCTGCAAAATCTTCTACAGTGAGTTTGCCGTTTCGAGCTTTGCGTACAACATCTTCGTAAGCTACCCAGAATTGCGCAAAATCTAGCGCCTCGCAACCTTTAATGGATGGCACGAGTAATTGCCGTGAGCCATCGGCTTTAGCTAAATCAATAGCAATTCCTAAGTTGATATGTTCTGGGTGTCCAACTGCTGGCTTTCCCGCTATTTCACCGAAGAAAGCGTTCATCTCTGGCGCTGCGCGCAGAGCTTTTATCATCGCATAAGCGATGAGGTGAGTGAGTGAAACTTTCCCGCCACGTGCACGCTTCAAGTGGTTATTGATAACTATTCGATTATCGATTATTAACTTGGCGGCAATTGCACGGACGCTTGTGGCGGTTGGGACAGTCAACGAAGCTTCCATACTTTGTACAACGCGCGCGCCAACTCCACGTAACGGTTCTAGCGTGGCGGCGTTCGGTGTTATTAAAACTGGAACTGGTTTAACAATTGGATCCGCAGGGGTTGGTTGGGTTTGTGCGCTTTGGCGCAATACGGGTTGCAAACTTTGTGGGGCGGCGATAACCGGAGCAGCAAGAGGTTCCACGGCAATAATACTGGTAACTTTTTGCGCTGCTCTGGGAACTGGTGGCGTTCCACCTTTTGGCACAGTAACAACTGGAGTCCCTTGCACTATTGATGCCGTAGATTGGGGAGAAAAATCGGCGAAGAAGTCCCACCAAGCTTTATCTACCGACTGCGGGCTTTGCAGATATCGCTCGTACATCTCTTCAACGAGCCATTCGTTTGCGCCGAATTCCTTAGCCAGCGGTGAGTGCACAGAACCATTGGCCGAAATTGGACCAGCGGAATCTGATGTTGCCACTAACGCTCTCCTTCGCTTCGCGCGCATCGTAAAAAGTCGGTTATAGACACAATATCGCCCAGCCTATCGGGTGAGAGCTGGAGTGACCTAAGCAAGATGAGTACCTAAGCGGGCTGGGTAGCTAAGTGGGGAGATTGACTACGGCACAAGTCGGCTCGCCAATGTACCCAGAAAATGGGGGGTTCCTTGGCATCGTATTTTGATTTCTTGGAAGACTGGTAGCTGTAACACCTGTCATGCGAGCGTGTGCCAATAACCCTAGGGGATTTTGGAGTTTCGCTTGGAGTCGTTCCGGGCTACTCCGGCACTTCGGACGCTTAGATGGGCATCGACCGATGAGGGTTTCTAGAGATTAGAGCAAAGGTCTGCTAGAGATGAGATCGCTCGACATTCTTAAATCCATCTCTACAATTTCAAGCATGACCGCTGGAAATATTCGCCTCGCGACGAGTCAAGACTTTGAAGCGATCTTGCAAGTCAATGCCACCTCCTCGTTTCAAAGCAACCAGCGCATTGAGCAAATCTCAACTGGCATTAAAAGTGGTCAATGTCTTGTGTGGGAGGAAAGTGGGCTAATTAGTGGGTTTGTTATATGGACCGTGAATGCATTCTTCCACTCTGACTTCATTGACTTACTCGTTGTTTCCAGTTCTATGCGTCGATTGGGAATTGGTCGGCAACTCTTAAGATCCGCTGTCCACTCCTCACAGAATCAGCGGGTGTGGACGGCTACAAACACCTCCAACATCCCAATGCGTGAGCTTTTAACTGTGGAAGGCTGGAAACTCAGTGGTGCACTCACAGGTTTTGACTCAGGTGACGACGAATTGGTGTTCTACTATGACAGACGAAATACGGAAACAGTTGAATCGTTCATCGCTTAACCGAATCTTAAGTTATTTTTCGACGCACAGAATCACACTTTCGGGCACGCCCGAAGGAATAAGAATCGATAGCACCTGAACACGCAGGGAGGAGTTACTCAGGGATCGCGCGGATAGCGCTGATCAAAGTCACCACGCCTATGGCGGTTATTCCAGCAGCGCTCCACCAGAGTTTGGCCTCAAATTGATACGAAGCGACTCCGAGCGCGATGAGGTTTGCAAGTACTGCCGGAGCTCGCCCGAAATATTTTCCTTTTCTAAAACCGAGGGCGGCAAAAAAGAGGCCAGCCGCGAAGAGAAAACCAAATAAAGCCACGCCCAGGGCTGGCAATATCTCCGTACTTGATGAAGTTACCGTTAAGAAAACAAACCAGAGCAAGAGAACTGAAATAACCGCAGATTCAACAAATAATAGGGTTGCCACTATGGTTCTACGCTTTGCCGCTTTGGCAGAATCTTGAGACATGAAACAAAGATTAGCACTCTTAGGCGTGAATTTTTCGCACGATGGCATTCACGATAGTTTGACGCATTTGCATGCGCCAACGTTTTTTTATGAAGAGTTAAACCGCGAAATATCTATGACAACTAGAAGCGCGATACCGTTTTCACTAATACAAATCATCATTAAGAAAAGCCCGACTGCCAAAGAGAAATTTTGTTCTGCGGAAGAGATCCTCAATTTAGCCGAAGCGCTAAAAGAAACGGTGCGCTCTTATGACACCCTTGCTCGTCTGGGAGTTCAAGAATTTGTCATTTTAGTGAGAAGCGAAAAGCTCGTCGCAGAGAAATTGGTCGAGCGAGTTAAGTTACTTAAAAATAAAGAGAGCTTGCCAGAAATCGAGATGGTAATTAATTGCATAGAAGCAGACATTGGAGAGCAACCCCTATCACTTATGAACCGGTTAGAGGGCGGGGTTTAACGTAATTTTTCCGAAAGTTGCCCGCGAAAGAAGTGCACGATGCGCTGTGATTGCTTGGCTCAACGGATACGTTCCACCAATGACTGGCTTAAGTTTGCCAACCTCAATTAGCGCGAAAAGTTCAATAACAATCGCATCTAGTAACTCTCTGTTGCCAAAGCAATGTGCCAACCAAAATCCTGTGATTGTCTTGCTTGTGCCCATAAGAAGCCCTGGATGAATTGGGGTAGGCGCGGTACGTGAAGCCATTCCATATGTAATTAAGCGACCAAAAGGTGCAAGAACTGCCAGACTCTCGTCAAAAGTTTTACCGCCGACCATTTCTAAAATTAGATTAACTGACTTCCCACCATTTGCCTCTTTTATTCGTGCTCCTAAATCTTGCGGGTTGGCGTCAACGAGAACATCGGCACCAAGTTCGCTGGCGAGCGCTCCTTTCTCGGAAGCGGAAGTTACGGCAATAACTTTTGCTCCCCACATTTTCGCTAATTGAATTGCAATTGTCCCAACTCCACCGGCAGCTGCATGTACAACAACGCTTTCACCTGCCTTAAGGTGCCCTACTGTTTTCAAAATATGCCAAGCGGTCGTTCCTTGAACCAGCGTGCATAGCGCTTGTTCATCGCTTACTCCGGCAGGAATTTCAATCAGCGCGCCCTTGTGCGCCAACGCTTTTTGAGCATAACCCCCGCTTGAAACTGCGGCGAGAACTCGACGCCCATCCATGGTTATTCCAACTACTTCAATTCCCGGCACTAAAGGTAGCTTCTGTTGCGAAAGGTATGAATTCTCGATTTGATGAGTATCGGCATAATTTACGCCAATAGAAGTTACGGTGATTACTTCTTCATCAGCGGTGGCTATGGGTTCGGGAAGATCTACCAATTGCATAACTTCAGGACCACCAAATGCGCTTAATTGAATTGCTTTCATTTTCATCCCCCATCTCTTCGCCTGATTAGCGCTTTTGCTGTTACTATTTCCAAAATTACCAAAGCGGCAAGCCTGATGGTTCTTTGATCTGCTGCATCAATTGTCGCATCAATTTCAGTGATATCAACCATCTGCACACGCGGATCACTGGTCAATGCGAACGCTAAACCACGCAACTCTTGCGCCGAAATTCCACCAGGAACTGAGGCTGGACAAGCTGGTGCCACACTTCGATCGCAAACATCAAAATCAAAATCGATAAAAATCGGGCGGTTTCCTGCCCCTGCGCGCGCAAGAGATTTCAACGCTATCTCCGCAATATTTTCTAAAGTTATTTTGGATCGGTGAACTACCTTTATTCCATATTCTTTAGCGCGGCCTGCATAAAACTTCGAATTAGCAAAATCACTGATTCCAATTTGAACGATGTTCTCCCCCGGTAAGCCAGCTTTGACCAAACGTTCAATCGGTGAACCATTTGTTTGACCATCTCTTAAATCATGGTGGGCATCCATTGTTATTAAGCCGATCTTTGAAAGCCCTCCGTGAAATTTTGCAAAACCCATGACGCTTGGAAAGGTAATTGAATTATCTCCACCGAGAGCAATTAGGAAACGGGTCTGTGCCAGTGTTTCTTCAACGTGTCTGGCAATTTCACTCTCGTCGCCATCAGGGTTACTTACATCGCCAAAATCGGAGCCATTAAGAACTTGCGCGAAGTCAATTTCGTGCATAGTGCTCCACGTTGAATATTTCCATAACGCTTCCCGGATGGCAGCGGGGGTTAGATGTGAATTGTTGGCAGTGATGGCGCTTAAGTGCGACCCAATTCCCAATAAAGCAATATCAGATTTAGTTGGAGAGGCAGCCCAAAGCCATGCGCCTGCGCGAGGCCAGTGCGGATCTTCATAAAGTGCCACTCTCTCGCCTTTCATTTGCTCCGTTTTCGGATAATCTCTCTCCTATATCTTAAGTCAGGAGAGTAATGAGTCCAGAAGTCTCTATCGGCAATAACGGGCTCAAACCCGACCAAATTCTGGCAATCGCCCGCAACGGCGCTCGAATTGTTATCTCTGCCCAGGCGCGGGTCGGAATGGCGAAATCACGTTCCATTATTGACGACTTAAGCAACTCCCAAACCCCTGTCTATGGAATCTCGACCGGATTTGGTGCACTAGCCCGTAAACATATTGACCCAGAGCTTCGATCACAATTACAAAAATCACTCATCCGTTCCCATGCAGCAGGATCTGGCGCACCCGTTGAAGATGAAGTTGTACGCGCCATGATGGCACTTCGTGTAGCAACAATGTGTACCGGTTTTACTGGCGTTCATATTCACACTGCCGAAGCTTATGTCGCACTTCTTAATGCTCACATCACTCCCGTTGTTCGTGAATTTGGTTCACTCGGTTGCTCTGGCGATTTAGCTCCACTTGCTACTTGTGCGCTAGCAGTTATGGGCGAAGGTGAAGTTCGATTAAAGAGTGGTGAAGTTGTTAGCGCAGCAAAAGCTTTAGCCGATGCTGGAATTACACCCGTTGAATTTTCTTCTAAAGAAGGCTTGGCACTCATCAACGGAACCGAGGGCATGTTAGGAATGCTGGTACTGGCGATACATGATGCGACGCAACTACTTAAAGTTGCAGATGTAACTGCCGCGATGAGTGTTGAAGGTTTACTTGGTACAGATAAAGTTTTTGCAGAAATCTTGCACCAATTACGTCCGCACCCAGGACAGTTAGCTTCGGCTAAAAATATCCGCGAATTGCTTGCTAACTCACCGCTAATTAAATCGCATGACAACAGAGAAGATACGCGAGTACAGGACGCCTACTCACTGCGTTGCGCGCCACAAGTTGCCGGTGCAGCGCGTGACACAGTTGCACATGCGTTAACGGTCGCGCTGCGCGAGTTGAGTAGCGCAATTGATAATCCAGTAGTCCTGCCAGATGGAACTGTTCGAAGTAATGGAAATTTCCATGGCGCACCGCTGGCCTATGTCTTAGATTTCCTTGCCATCGCTTTAGCCGATCTTGCCTCAATTTCAGAACGGCGCACTGATCGAGCACTCGATGAGCACCGCTCCGCTGGTTTACCACCATTTTTAGCTGATAATCCAGGCGTAGATAGCGGTTTGATGATGGCCCAATACACCCAAGCTGCGCTGGTTTCAGAGATGAAACGTTTAGCAGTGCCAGCCTCAGTAGATTCAATTCCAACGAGCGCGATGCAAGAAGATCATGTTTCCATGGGTTGGCATGCCGCTCGCAAATTGCGGCGAAGCATTGACGCACTTACTCGAGTATTAGCAATTGAGTTAATGACCGCAGCGCGCGCAATTGATTTGCGCGCGCCACTTCAACCTTCTGCTGGCACAAAGGCGGCGATTAGCGTTTTACGTTCACGCGTCGATGGTCCCGGAAGAGATCGTTGGCTTACACCTGAAATCGAAGCAACTTATGAATTGGTTAAATCTGGAGAAATTCTCAGCGCGGTTGAAAGAGAAGTTGGAGAACTTGCATGAGCGCCGGCGTATCAGGGGCACGTCCAGTTCGTGCAGCACGAGGAAATAAACTTTCAACTCTTGGATGGCCCCAAGAAGCTGCGCTACGGATGTTGCAAAATAATTTAGATCCAGAGGTGGCAGAACGCCCCGATGATTTAGTTGTTTATGGCGGAAGCGGAAAAGCTGCACGCGATTGGAAATCTTTTGACGCTTTAGTACGCACTTTAGAAACGCTCAAAGGCGATGAAACAATGTTGGTGCAATCTGGGCGCCCGGTGGGGGTAATGCAAACACATGAATGGGCGCCACGCGTATTAATTGCTAATTCAAACCTCGTTGGAGATTGGGCTACTTGGCCAGAATTTCGTCGCTTAGAAAAACTTGGCTTAACTATGTATGGTCAGATGACTGCGGGTTCTTGGATCTACATTGGCACACAAGGTATTTTGCAAGGCACGTATGAAACGTTTTCAGCAGTTGCAAATAAACGATTTGGTGGAACTCTGGCAGGAACGCTTACTCTCACCGGTGGCGTTGGTGGAATGGGGGGTGCACAGCCCCTTGCCGTAACAATGAATGATGGCGTTGCCCTTTGCGTTGATGTTGACCCAACACGCTTGCAACGTCGCGTTGATCATCGCTATTTAGATATTTGGGTTAAAGATCTTGACGAGGCCCTCAAACTAGTGCTGGACGCTAAGAAAGAGCGGAAAGCCCTCAGCGTTGGGCTCTTAGGAAATGCCGCCACCGTCTTTACCGAACTTCTAAAACGCTCCGTTGAAATAGATATTGTCACCGACCAAACATCTGCCCATGATCCTCTTTCATACCTTCCGGAAGGAACAAGTATGGAAGAGTGGCATGAATCGGCCCGACGTGATCCAGCAGGCTTCACAGAACGCGCGCGCGCTTCTATGGCTAAACAAGTTGAAGCAATGGTTGGTTTCATGGATGGCGGTGCCGAAGTTTTCGATTACGGCAATTCAATTCGGGCAGAAGCCGCGTTGCATGGTTATTCGCGCGCTTTTGATTTCCCAGGTTTTGTACCTGCTTACATTCGCCCACTCTTCTGTGAAGGTAAAGGCCCCTTCCGTTGGGTAGCGCTCTCAGGTGATCCGAAAGATATCGCTGAAACTGATAAAGCAGTCCTCGAGCTCTTTCCAGATAACGAACCACTCGCACGATGGATTAGAAAAGCATCTGAGAAAGTTGCTTTCCAAGGTTTACCTGCTCGAATTTGTTGGTTAGGTTATGGTGAACGGAACGTTGCAGGTGAACGATTTAATGAAATGGTTGCCAAAGGAATTGTTTCAGCACCAATTGTTATTGGTCGCGATCATTTAGATTGCGGTTCCGTTGCCTCCCCTTATCGTGAAACTGAATCAATGTTAGATGGCTCAGATGCGATTGCAGATTGGCCACTTTTGAATGCTTTAGTAAATACCGCCTCTGGTGCCTCGTGGGTTTCGATTCATCATGGCGGTGGAGTCGGAATTGGCAGGTCCATTCACGCAGGCCAAGTCTGCGTTGCCGATGGCACGCAGCTAGCTGGCGAGAAACTTCGTCGCGTGCTAACAAATGATCCCGGCATGGGAGTTATTCGCCACGTTGATGCTGGATATGAATTAGCAAATGATGTTGCAGCTGTTCGCGGAGTCAGAATTCCGATGCAGGAGTAAGCGTGGCATCCCAATTAATTAGTAATATCGGCCAATTAATCAGTAACGATCCAAACCTTGGCGATCAAAGTGAGCTTGGAATATCGTTAAATTCAGCGTTAATTATTGAAGGCGGTCGCATCGCTTGGATTGGCGATAACGAAAGCGCGCCGAGCGCTGATTCGAAAATTGATGCCGAAGGCTGCGCAGTTATCCCGGGATTTGTTGATAGCCACTCGCATGCAATCTTTGCCGGTGACCGACTCAATGATTTCACTGCCCGCATGGCTGGTAAAAAATATGCAACTGGTGGAATTGCTACAACTATTAGCGCCACACGAGATGCCAGTGATGGCGAACTCCGTAATAATCTTTCAAAAATAGTGCGTGAGTTTAAAGCTTCAGGCATCACGACTTACGAAGTCAAAAGTGGGTACGGTTTAGATACCGACACCGAAGTGAGATTATTGAAAATCGCCCGCGAATTTACTACTGAGACAACTTTTCTTGGTGCACACGTTATTCCTGCTGAATATGCCAACGACCGCGCAGGGTATGTGAAATTAGTTGCTGGAAGCGCGCTTGATGCATGCGCGCCATATGCGAAATGGATTGACGTTTTCTGCGACAAAGGCGCGTTCACCAAGGAAGAAGCACGAATAATTCTCGAAGCTGGGATTGCGAAAGGTTTACAACCACGTTTACATGGCAATCAATTTGGCGATTCTGGCGGAATTGAATTAGCGGTTGAGTTAAATTGTGCCTCGGTTGATCACTGTACCTATACAACTGATTCTCAATTACAACTTTTAGCTAACTCATCAACTGTTGCCACACTTTTACCAGGTGCCGAGTTTTCTACTCGCTCCCCATACCCTGATGCGCGCCGTTTCTATAAAGCTGGCGTGAGCGTTGCGCTAGCAACTGATTGCAACCCCGGCACTTCCTTTATTTCATCCATGCCGTGGATTATCGCAACTGCGGTGCGTGAAATGTTTTTCTCTCCGGCGCAAGCCCTCTATGCAGCCACCCGTGGTGGCGCGCGCGCTTTACGTCGAAGCGATATTGGCAATCTGGCAATAGGTTCACGCGCCGATATAGTAATTCTCAACGCCCCACGCTATGAATTCCTCGCATATCGGCCTGGAGCAACTCTGATTTCACTAGTAATCCAGAGCTAACTCTGCCTGTGACCAAAGAGATGCGCGAAAGAGTAGCCAAGAGAGCTAAAAATGAGCAAGACTTAATCGTGCCAAAACCCGTCATCGCCCTCGATTCCGTGGTAATCCGATTCGCTGGAGATAGCGGTGATGGTATGCAACTCACGGGTGATCGCTTCACCATGGATACTGCAAGTCTCGGCAATGATTTAGCAACGCTGCCAAACTATCCAGCCGAGATTCGTGCGCCGCAAGGCACGCTGGCTGGAATCTCATCTTTCCAATTGCACTTTGCTAATCACACCGTCCGTACTGCAGGTGATGCCCCTGATGTTTTAGTTGCCATGAATCCAGCAGCGCTCAAAGCCAATATAAAAGATATGCCGCGTGGCGCGACCATCATTGTAGATAAAGATGAGTTTACAAATCGAAAACTGGCGAAAGTTGGTTATGAAAGTAACCCCCTTGAAGATGGTTCTTTAGATAGTTATAAAGTTCATGGCGTTGCCTTAACTTCAATGACCGTTGCGGCGCTAGCCGAATTAAAGCTAAATCGCAAAGATGCCGAGCGCGCTAAGAATATGTTCGCTCTCGGAATTTTGACGTGGATGTACCACCGTCCAACTGAAGCCACAATTAATTTCTTAAAAACGAAATTTGGAAAAAAGCCCGATATTTTGGCAGCAAATCTTTTGGCATACCAAAGCGGTTGGAACTACGGAGAAACCACGGAAGATTTCTCCACTTCATATGAAGTTTTACCGGCAAAAATGGCGCCCGGAAAATATCGAAATATCAGCGGAAATACTGCGCTGGCTTATGGACTTATCGCAGCTGCTGAAAAAAGCGGTTTGCAATTATTCTTAGGTTCATATCCAATCACTCCAGCTTCAGATATTTTGCACGAGCTTTCAAGGCAGAAGAAATTTAATATTATTACTTTTCAAGCCGAAGATGAGATTGCAGCAGTTGGTGCAGCCCTGGGCGCTTCATACGGCGGGGCGCTCGGTATAACCACGACTTCAGGCCCAGGAATTGCGCTTAAAAGCGAGATGATTGGCTTAGCCATCATGCTGGAGCTGCCACTGATAGTCATAGATGTACAACGCGGTGGCCCATCAACGGGTTTGCCGACTAAAACTGAGCAGGCCGATCTCTTGCAAGTG
>JBCKHN010000020.1:0-21160 GCA_038905815.1 Candidatus Planktophila sp.
GCAGCTAACTCTTCAACGCAGCCCCATGCTTGGCATTCGCCACAACGACCGACCCATTTTTGAGTAGTCCAACCGCATTCACCACAGCGAAAGGGATCCTTTTCGATTTTTGCCATGAGTTAAGCCTACTTGCATAGAGCGGGTACGCTATTTTCTATGAATGAAGAGAGCGCGATGAAAGTCGGCGTCATTGGTGCCGGAATTATGGGAGAAGCGCTGATAGTTGCGCTTATTAAGTATGGTGTTAAGCCTTCGCAAATCATGGTTTCAGAGAAGCGAAGTGAACGTGGCGATGAGCTATTTTCAAAGTATGGAATAACCGTTGTTGAGATTGCAACTAGCGTCGGTGGTTGTGATGTCTTGCTCCTTGTTGTGAAACCTCAAGATATGAGCGGCGTCTTAGCCGAGATTAAACCTTTCCTCAATGAGCGCGCCCTCATTGTCACTTTCGTGGCGGGTAAGAAAATTGCTTTTATACACGAGAGTTTAGGAAGAAATAATCCAATTATTCGTGTCATGCCAAATACTCCGACACTTGTCGGTGCTGGAATGGCTGTGCTTTCAATCGGAGCAGGCGTTTCACCACGCGCACGCGGTTTCGTTACAGGTTTTCTTTCGGCAACAGGGAAAGTAGTTGAAGTTTCGGAAGAGTTACAAGATGCAGTTACTGCAACGAGTGGTTCGGGACCTGCTTATTTCTTCGCATTTGTCGAATCAATGATAAGCGGTGCGCAATCACTCGGACTTTCCTACGAAGTGGCAACTCAATTGACTATTCAAACTATTGTTGGTGCCGCAAAGTTACTCGATGAATCAGGCAAGAGCCCAACAACTTTGCGTGAAAATGTGACTAGCCCAAACGGCACAACCGCTGCCGCTCTTGCTTCATTTACCCAATCAAAACTTACCGAGGTAGTTGCTAGCGCGATGAGAGCAGCCCGAGATCGCTCACAAGAACTTGCTTAATTTTAAAAAATGAAGCGTTTTCTGGCATATTTACTTAGTTTTTGCCTCTTAGCTATACCAACTGCGTATTCGGCTGGAAAGAAGATAACTGTGACCTCACTTCGCGCCACGGCACAATTTAGCTCGCCAGAGATAGTTGATGGAGCAGTGGTTTCAGGTTCCACAATCGGCGTTTATGGAGTCGATAAGGCCATGCCATATTTCAGTGGAATTAGCGTGGCTGGGGTCGAAAAATGGCGCGTAACCCTTGGAGTTGAGGCAGTTCCAACTGCTGCCACGGTAGATGGTGCCGGAAATTTTTGGATTGTTGGTTCAGCACCATTTACACCAGCGGCACCATTTACACCAGCGGCGCCATCGCCAACATCCACGCCACTAAATCCGGAGAATATTTCACTCCCAACTTTTAATCCTTTGCGAAGCGACTTAACATCACTTGTCATTTGGCAGTTAGCGCGTAGCGGCGAAATACTAAATAAGTTTACCTATGATGTTAAGAAACCAGTGCTCTTCAATTCGATTGCCGTTGATAAGAGCGGATTCTCAATTGCAGGTTTGGTCAACGATGGCTTAGGCGATGAAGGGTACCTTCTGAATTCCAACCTTAAAGGTGAATTCTCGCCGCCAATTCGCATAGGCAGTTCTAGCACCGTGTTAAACGGCGTAATTCGAAATATGGATGGGACGCAGACTGTAATTGGGAGGAGTGGCGAAACAATCGCAGGCAAGAAAGTTCAAGGATCGAGTGATGGAATAATTATTTCAATTGCCAAGAGCGGCAAAGTTTTCTCGGTTGTTAGAAGTTCTACGCCTTCAAGTAGCCGTTCATGGGATAGCGCAACCACCGCACTACTTCTTGGAGGCAGCTCGAGTGTCGGCCCGAAAAACGAAAGCGCGATAACTAAATTTTCTTCGAAGCTAGTTCCTAAATGGAGCTACCGTTTCGCCTCCAATGGCAGCGCGCTAACTTCGGCTGGAGCAAACGGTGGCTACTTTGCTCTCTTCACATCTACATCGCCAATTACGCAACTAAGTGGTTGGAAGCCCAAAGGGGCAGCAGCACTCCTGCTAAATTTCGATTCAAAAGGCTCAATTAAGGCTGCATATTCTCCGATCGAGATGAAACAACCTCTCTCCCTTCACTTTTCCAAGGTTTTAGGGGTTATTGCGCTGGGTTTAAGCGGGGAGACCGTTTCGATTTTTACCCTCACTTCAAGGTAGCCTAACGACTTGGTAATCGATGTAACTAGTTAAGGAAGAGCGTGATAGATGGGTTCCGTAATCAAGAAGCGACGCAAGCGCATGGCAAAGAAGAAACATAAGAAACTTCTCAAGAAGACACGCATCCAGCGCCGCAACGCTAAATAATAATTACGGCCTTAATAGCGAGAGTTGGTTATTTACGCTTGTTACCAGGTATTTACTTTTATTGACAGTGACCCAAGTGCTCTGAGTAACTTCAGAGGCTTGGGCACTTCTCGCTAAACGTATTGCGCCTTGCCCAGAACTCTTTTTACTCGTATCTAACACACATAAACGATCTTCACAGTTAAAGGCAATATATTGACCGTCAGTTGAGATCGCTGCTGCTGGTGTTCCAAAGTTTTCAGTTGTTATTTTCGAAATCGAAGTAAGTGAAGTTATTTTAGCCCAGTGGATTTGATCGGCTTTAGGGAGAGAACTTTTTGAAGCGGCTAGCCACGTTGCCACGATGCTAGTTGGAGTTTTTGCGAGCGCAACATCAAAACCGAAAGCTGTCGCATCATCAGTTGAGAGATCAAGTGTTTGGTACTTCCAACTTTTTGGTGAGATTGAATTACGAGTTGCGATACGAACTGCACCGGAGGTCATTTCTTCTCTTTGATTTAAACCCATCACAGAGTCGTAAGCAAGGTAAGTGTTTGAATCATGATAAATTGCTTGAATGTGAAAACCAACATCTCCGGTTGTTCGTGAGTTTTTTGTGCTATCCCCATCAATGAGTTCATAAACCCACTTGTTATTTCGACCTTTCACCGCTCCCAACAGAATTCCCTGACTTTCATCACGGTAGAAAACTTGAACTCCAGCGGCAGCAGCGACGCAGGCATGAGAGACGCTTACATCACTTGAAGTTCGAACCCGGATTGGATTTTCGTAATCGTTTACTGATAAACCATTTCCATCGATGATTTCATGAGTGAAATTCTTACCGTTAAAAGCGGCATAATGAAGATCTTTCTCCTTTGAGTCGCTATAAACAATATGTAGCGTTTGTTTTTTCCCACTCCCATTAACACAGAGAGAGATATCGCCAGTAATTGGGTTCTTTGTTTTACCAAGTCCTCCTCCACCGCCATCGACTATATATTTGTGCCAGCTGGAACCTGTCCATAGCGCTAGTTTTAAGTTGCCTCTCTTTGAGTCGGTATATGCAACTGCTGGTAGGCCATTAAATACTGTGCTAGCAACGCTCTTACCATCGGCGGTGCTGTCGAGGACGGTACTTTTCCAAGCAGCTTGCGGAGTTATTGCTTTACTTTCTATCGCCGCAGATGTTCCAAGTGCATTTTTGGCAACAATAGAAAATCTGTAAGAAGTACCGTTCTTCAGTCCACTTACTAGAACTGGACTAGTAGGGCTCGTTGTTTCAATACCGCTTCTGTGGTTCTTAATAAGATAGCCAGTGATTTGTGCAGTTCGCCGGTTAACCGGCGGGTCAAAAGTAATCAGCGCTGAAGTATCTCCAGTGAGCGCTCGAACATTTCGCACTCTCTCTGGCAAACTAGTTGCAGCCCCGGCCGGCGGTTTATTTCGCATATCTTCCAGCATTGCAAGTAAAATCGGTCCAGGTCCTATGAAAACTTCACCGGGGTCAAGATTTGGAGTCATTACCGAATTCAGATCTGACTTTGCAAAAGTTGCTTCATCGAGGTGACTGACAGAAGACCACGCTTCGTAATTTGAAGGGGTATAAAGTTTTGGCTTAACGCCGCCATTAGCTGCTATTGCAAGTGGCCCAGCCCATACGAGCGAAGTAGTTAACGCTTTTCCAAGTTCTAGTGAGGGTGATGGTAAGTCCGCAAGTCTGCGCCCATCACTTGTTTGAGCAAAAGCATCAAGTGGTGTTGGTTGATCAATGCTTCCGACTCCGAAGTAAGTGTCATATGAATAACCTGATAGAAAACCTAAGCCATGTGCTATTTCGTGCAGAAAAACTGATTGCAAATCATATTCGCTACTTGTCGGAGATCCGTCACCACTGGTATCCCAGTTTGCTCCTTCATTGACTTGAATGAGAATATCCGATTTTGCACGGTCTAAATCTTTTCCAGCCAACGCATTTGCCAGCGCTGATGGATACCAGAGAGAAGGATCTGGTGAGTTAGGAAATCCTGAATAAAAACTAACCGGACGCACGCTACCTAAAACCCCCCAAGAAGATGGACCCCACGATGCGCTGACGACGATAGGCACACTCGATTTAAAGTTGGCTTCCCAAATATTGATAGCGCTTTGGAGTTCAACTTTTGCCCACTCAGGAAAGTTGCTATATCTAACATCGAAAGTGGAGAGAGCTGGCAAGGAAGCGTTACGAGGGCGGCCTTCGCTCTTTTCGACTGTGTTTGTACCGGCAAATATATAGCCCCAATGTGTGGCAGCTCTAACTCGAATAAGCGCCCCTGCCGGCGGAACGATTAAAAAAGTTGAAATTAGAGCGAGCAGAGCCAGCGTGGAGCCAAACCGTCTCAATTTTAAGCTCCGCATAAGAGCGAACGCTATCAGGGTGAGATGCTTTGCCAATGGCAATGAAGAATGTAATCACGATCTATTCTCGACACGGTTGCCATCTCTGCGAAAGGGCGCAGGAGGTTCTTGCAGCGATGGCGGACGAGCTAGAGTTTGAAATTGAAGTCAAGTACATTGACGGGAATCTTGAGTTAGAGAAGCTTTACGGTGAACAGATTCCAGTTATTCACATCGATGGAGAGCACCACGATTTTTGGAAAGTTACGCCAGAGCGATTTAGATCTTCCCTTCAAAAACATCGTCAGCATCGATAATTCGATACGAGTAACCCTGTTCAGCTAAGAAACGCTGGCGGTTTTGCGCAAAGTCTTGATCGACCGTGTCCCGTGAAACGAGAGAATAAAAAATTGCACTTCGCCCATCAGATTTCGGCCGCAAGATTCTGCCCAAACGTTGCGCTTCTTCTTGTCGAGAACCAAATGCTCCGGAAACTTGTATTGCGATGGTCGCATCAGGTAAATCAATTGAGAAGTTAGCAACTTTAGAAACAACTAGACAAGTGATTTCACCATCGCGGAATAGATTAAATAATCGTTCGCGCTCATTGACTGGAGTGTTTCCCTTGATGATGGGTACGCCTAGCATTTCCGACAAATCGTCAAGTTGGGTTAGGTACTGTCCGATAACTAGAATTTGCTCACCTTTATGTTTTTTAACGAGCGCTTCGACAATATCGCGTTTAGTTCTAACCGTTGCGCAAGCTCGATACCGTTCTTCAGGTTCGGAAGTTGCATACGATAAACGTTCGCTCTCGGTTAAATTAACTCGTACTTCTATACATATAGCTGGCGCAATGTAGCCTTGAGTTTCAATTTCTTTCCACGGCGCATCAAAGCGTTTAGGTCCGATGAGCGAGAAAACCTCGCCTTCCATGCCATCTTCTCGCACCAGCGTGGCAGTTAAACCTAAACGCCGGCGAGATTGGATATCAGCAGTAAAACGGAAAATTGGTGCCGGAAGCAGGTGAACTTCGTCATAAATAATGAGTCCCCAATCATGGGTATCAAATAGATCTAAATGTGAATACACCCCATTCTTTTTCTTAATCATCACTTGGTACGTAGCAATTGTTACTGGGCGAATTTCTTTCTTAGCTCCTGAATATTCACCAATTTCATCTTCATTGAGCGTTGTCCGCCGCAGTAGCTCTTCGCGCCACTGGCGCGCAGCAATGGTATTTGTAACCAGGATTAGAGTGGTTGCTTTTGCGTGCGCCATTGCGGCTAAGCCAACAATGGTTTTACCTGCACCGCAAGGCAATACAACTACACCTGAACCACCATGCCAAAAACCTTCAGCCGCCATCTCTTGATATGGGCGAATTTTCCAATCGTTTTGAACGAGGGCAATCTCATGTGCTTGTCCATCTACATAGCCAGCAAAGTCTTCGGCAGGCCAACCCAATCGAAGAAGTGATTGTTTAATTTGTCCGCGTTGGCTGGGATGAACGGCAATTGTTTGCGCATCAATTCGTGCACCGAGGAGTGGAACTATCTTCTTAGCGCGTATTATCTCTTCCAGGACTGCAGTGTCGGTTGTTATGAGAATTAATCCATGTACTGGATCTGCTTCTAAACGGAGACGACCATAGCGCGACATAGTTTCTGCAACGTCGACCAAAATCGAATGTGGAACTGCATAACGAGAATATTTAATTAAAACATCGATAACTTGTTCAGCATCATGTCCGGCTGCACGCGCATTCCAAAGACCCAGTGGCGTCAATCGATAGGTATGGATATGTTCAGGGGAGCGCTCTAATTCAGCAAAAGGGGCAATCGCTCGGCGACATTCAGTTGAAAGCGGATGATCGATATCTAAAAGTAAAGTTTTATCGCTTTGAACAATTAGTGGACCATCACTCATTTAATAAATCCTTAATCAGGGCGTGCAGGAGTGCACTTCTGCTTTCAATGGTGCTGATATCAATCCATTCATTAGCTGCGTGAGCCCCACCGCCAACTGCACCTAAACCATCAAGGACTTGCGCCCCGGCAGCGCCAGCAAAGTTGCCATCGCTGGCACCCCCGACAGTTGCATGTCCAAGGGCTGGCATACCGAGGGCTTTCGCAACTTTTTCTGCTCTCTCATAGAGCGCCATGGTTGAGGCGCTCTCCAAAGGTGGGCGGCTAAAACCACCGCTGACTTCAAAGCGAGCGCTCTTATTTAAAGGCGTGAGTTCGTGAATTGCGCAATCGACGCGCCCCAGTTCAGCTAAAGTAAATGAGCGAACATCAATATCAAGTACGGCTAAATCTGGAACTGTATTCGTGGTATTACCTGAGCGAATCATTGTTGGAACAACGCTTGTTCCAAGTTCTCTATTTTCCAATTGAGCGAGAGCAATAATTGCATGGGCGATTTCCACGCTGGCATTTATTCCTTTCTCTGGCTCAAGTCCAGCATGTGAAGCGCGACCATGCGCACTCAGTTGGTACATTGCACTCCCTTTACGTCCGGTTTTAACTTTTCCGTCGAGCGAGGCTTCAAGAACTAAAACCGCTTTTGCTTGTGATGAAATTTTAACAATTAGCTCTTTTGAAGTTTGGCTTCCACTCTCTTCATCAGTTGTGGCAATCAGAGCTACCGGCCCTTCAACTCCTTTGAGCGCATACAAACCTTGGATAAAACCGCACTTCATATCAAAGATCCCAGGACCTCGTGCAATATTTCCTGCAACGCTCCAAACGGGAGAGAAAGATCCAACTGGCCAGACAGTATCTAAATGGGCAAGAAGAATAATTTCAGGAGTTGTATCACCCCACCAAAAAACAGGGCGACCTTGAATTTCGCGAATTTCGCCCGGGCTACCTAAAACCCGTGCTGCTATCTCACTAGCGAGAGCTACCACGCCACGGCAAGCGCGCAGATCTCCGGTGGGTGATTCCAAACGAACTAACGCTTCAAGGTCAGCCAACATAGGGTTAAGTCTGCCGTATTGGGGAGTTTTCTGGTGGGTCATAAAGGTGCCAGACCGCTTACGCGCGAAATTCTGAAAGTTTGCAATTCTCCAGTGGCGTGATCACGGGCGATAAGTGAGCCAGCGCTTACTTTCAAAGGATCGATAATGCGATGGGAGAGCGCGCCGTTGTTATCGGCATAGCCAATTGAGAGAGTTTGTTCTTTCTCAATATATTGAATCAGTAAATCTAAAGTTTCGTTGGCAGTGGTACGGGGAAGTGAACCAAGGGCGCGATTTGCAACGTTTCTCAAATGAGTTTGCTTATGGGTAGATTTTTCGCCAGTTCGTAGCGCACGAATTGCACTTGCCAGCGCTTCATCGGTGGGAGGCTCAATTTCACCAATTGGTCGGGGCGGGCGAGGTTTTGTGAGTGCTCGATTTACTCGTGGTCCGGAGAGTAACAACCCATTTGAATTTTCTGCAGCAGGCAAATAACCAGCATCGCGAAGTAAACGCGCTGCATCGGTAGCATCGAGATCGCAAATTAGAACTTCGGGTGCGATGCGACGGATTGGTAGTACATCTAAACGTTTATCGCTCAAGATCTGGGTAATCACTGCGGAATCTTCACAGCGAATAAATGATGAAGTATTGCCAACCCGCAACTTGCCATGCTTTTTAGCTACATCGGTAATTAAATACGCAAGAGGTTGCGGCATCGGAGTTTTCGAAGTCTTTTTTAGAAAAGTTAAAATCTCTTCGCCAGTTTTGCCGTGATCAAGGGCACGTCTAATGGTTGCTTCACTAAATCTATAAACAGTGGCACCTCCGCGGCTCTCAATATCAGCGAGAATTGCTAACTTTTGCGCGATTGGATGTTCGAGTGGGCCCGGAGCAATTGCGGTGTTATCATTTTGAATAAGAATGTGATTCACTGTTTTTGGAAGATCGCTATTGATGGATGCCAAATCTTCACGCCGCAAGAAAGCTTTGCCGTACTCAGATAAAGCACCCTGGCCAGTGATTCCCAACCATTCAGCTTCGCGTAAAGTGAATTCAACTAGTTCATCTTGCAACGATGAGTTTCGACGAATAGGTGCGCGCCATCTAAAAAGATTGAGGAAAGATTCTTTCTCGGACGCAAGTAAGGGGCTCTCGCTGAGAAGTTCGAGTGTTAAACTCCTAACTTTAGTCGCGTTAACGCGATCTAATTCGGGGCCGAGCGCGGCAATATTCTTGGAGTCAACTCGGCCAACTAAACCGCTGACTCGCGAAGTAATAAGCCACTGCGAAGCGAGAGCTTGCCAACGATCGGCAGGAGTTTGCATAAGCCAGATATCAAACTTATTACTCGGCAAAATTCGATCATTGGTATCAATTGCCACGAGCGATGTTAGATAAGCAAGTTCAGCGATAAAGGCTGTACATGTTTCATCGACACCTAAGTGGTTTGCTGCAATCTTTAAGTCGCGCACCCCCAGACCTCCTGCACGCAAAACATCTGCAGGTTCTTCTCCCCAGAAATTTAGTAGCTCCTCTACCCAACGCAACACGGTAGAAATATTTGCAATGGATGCAAGGTTTACGTTTTTGCGCTCACGCTTGCTTCCACTCAAAGCAGGTGGGTTAATGAAACGCTCTTTATGGACTTTGCCGCCGCGTAAATAAATTGCTACTTCTCTTGGCATAATTACAGTTCGTTGATCGAGCGGTAGTAAGAATTTTTCTTTTAGTAACCAAGCAATTCCAGGAGCTGGGTTCTTTATATCTCCAACGCTTCCGCGAGGTGGACCCCACATAAGTCGATCTAAAACTTTCTTAGCGCCATCTGGCGCTTCATCTAGGCGAGTCAATTTCAGTTTAACCATGGAAGCGCAACCTAGTCCGGCTGGTTCATTTCCAATGACTTCGCGCAATTGCGCTGGTAAACGTAAACCGTCATCGGATGGATAAAGCAGACCTAGCGCTATGAGCTCAGGCAATACTTTTAAAGCAGCTTTATCAGTAACAGCTACGATTTGTTTTTCCAGCGCAGGTGAGTCAATCGCGGCAATCGCTTCGAGAACTTGAAATTGCCATTGATTTAAGCGCTCTAAAGCACGTGACAAACTGGGCGGCGAAGCGGCACGTATTGCCAGCGATGCTATATCCGGAGGGAGAGGCGAAACTAAATCCGGTCTAGCACAAAAGAGCCGCAAAAAGGCGGCATCATCAACGGTACGTAAGTAGTCGGTGAATGAGCGTTTTTCCATAACCTGCCTACATTACTCGGTTGTAAGGCAAAAGGCGTAATCGTTGCCTTACTTTTTCCGT
The DNA here is from genome assembly GCA_038905815.1 of Candidatus Planktophila sp. Classification (GTDB taxonomy): domain Bacteria; phylum Actinomycetota; class Actinomycetes; order Nanopelagicales; family Nanopelagicaceae; genus Planktophila. The sequence continues at coordinate 9,971 of JBCKHN010000020.1, forward strand.
TTACGCGGAGTCAACCAGGTATATAGGGCAGCTAATCGGATGACAATCGGTGAGATTGCTCTACCTATGAAACGCGCCCGACGGAAATCATGAATTGGCCAACCCTGCGTCAACGCGCGCAAACCCAAAATCGCATCTGGATTTATAACGCTTGGATTTCCAACAGTTAATAGAAGTGGAAGATCATTATGGCTATCTGAATAAGCATAGCAATTTTCCAATTCAAAACCTCTCACGCGCGCTAGCTCTCTGACCGCGATTGCTTTCTCTTTGCCATGGAGCAAATTGCCAAGGAGGGCTCCGGTATAGCAACCGTCTTCTGTTTCAGCTTTGCTTCCTAACGCGCCAGTAAAACCTAGACGGTTAGCAATGAGTAGCGCCATATCTTCAGGGGCTGCGGTAACCAACCAAACTTCTTCGCTATTTTTTAAATGCGACTCTGCAATGTCAATAGTTCCTTGCCAAATTACAGGTGAAACAAATTCGTCATAAATCTCTTGCGCGATGGTTTCAATCTCTTTCACATTATGCCCACCGATGAAATCTGTAGCGGCGTCTTGGAAGCGTTTGATCTCCTCTTTATTCTCTTTTCCAGTTAATCGAAAACGTAAATTCGCGAGAACAAAACGCGAAATGTCCGCTTTGGAGAAGAAACCCCGTTGGTACATCCCACGAGCAAGGAAGTAGAGCGTTGAGCCACGAATGAGCGTGTTATCGATATCGAAGAAGGCGGCTCGTTTTGGGTTGAGTGCCATGTCACTACCTTAGCGATTAAGCGTGGAATTAAACGCTTTATGCTTTACCAATGAGTTCAATGGTACATCTCATTCGTCACGGCGAAGTAGAGAATCCGCAAAAGATTCTCTACGGTCGTCAGTCAGGATGGAGACTCTCTGATCGAGGCCAAGAGATGGCGCGCACTTTAGGGGATTGGTCTAAGGCGATTGATTTAGGTGCGTTACATGTCTCCCCACTCCAACGTGCACAAGAAACTGCCGCGCCAATTTCTGCGGCTACCAATATTTCGATAACGACCGATGAGCGGTTAATAGAAGCTGCAAATGTTTTTGAAGGTAAACCTTTCGGAGTAGGCGATGGAGTTTTTAGGCATCCATCTGCTTGGAAATATTTATGGAACCCGTGGAGACCCTCATGGGGTGAACCGTACGATGAGCAGATCAATCGAATGCTTGCTGCAGTTTTCGCTGCGAGAGTTGCCGCAGAAGGTAAAGATGCGATTTGCGTCTCGCATCAATTACCGATTTGGATTCTAAGAAGTGTCATCGAGAAACGATCTTTGATTCACGACCCAAGAAAACGTGAGTGTTCACTTGCCTCAGTTACCAGCATACATTTCGATAGCGAAGGAGCTATTTCGGGACTTACTTACTCCGAACCCGCGCGACATTTATTACCAGAGAGGAAGTGATGTTTTACGGTAAGCGAGTAATTTCTCTCATTGCTTTTACTTTCCTGCTCAGCGGTTGTAGTAGCGGCGTATCCTCAAGCGATCAATACAGTTTTATTTCTGGAAACGGGGCAGTAACTTTTATTAAAGCCTCCGCTAGAGATCTGGCTCCTGCCTTCTCCGGGATGACGTTAACTGGGGAGAACTACTCTTTCGCCATTGGCCAAGTAACCGTTGTGAATGTTTGGGCCTCGTGGTGTTCGCCTTGCAGAGCAGAAGCTCCCACCCTGGCCGAACTAGCAAGAAAGTATTCCGACGTTCCATTTATAGGAATTCTTACGCGCGATAATCCAGCAGCTGCCCGAGCTTTTGTCCGACGTTTTGCACTGCCATTTCCATCGCTTATTGATGACTACGTATTGCTTGGCTTTAGGCATTCACTGCCGGCAAATGCGATTCCTGTGACAGTTGTTATTGATAAGTTAGGCAGAGTTGCGGGGCGCATATCGGGTGAAGTAACGGTTGCTTCGCTTTCGCAACTAATCGAGAAAGTTAGCGCAGAATGAAAGATTTCTTGGTAAATCAAGTCCTGGATGGATTTCTCGTGACAGCTTTTCCAGTTGCAATCCTGGCTGGGCTCATCTCTTTTTTCTCGCCCTGCGTTCTTCCTTTAGTTCCGGGATATTTGGCATATGCGGCAGGTTTTTCGCAAAATCGCGGCAAAATCCTCCTTGGCTCGCTACTTTTTGTGCTCGGCTTTAGTTTGGTTTTTATCTCCTACGGTCTGCTCTTTGGTGGACTTGGAAATCGTTTAGCAATTAATGAAGGTCTTATCATCCGAATTTTGGGTATCTTCACAATCTTTCTAGGTCTAATTTTCTTAGGTCGCTTTCCAATGGCGCCAACTTTCCGTCCGAAGATGTCAACTACAGGTGGCCTCTGGGGCGCCCCAGTTCTAGGTTTTCTCTTTGGAATCGGTTGGACACCTTGCATTGGTCCAGTGCTCGCTGTCATTATGACTTTAGCTTTTCAAGAGTCAAGCGCGGCACGCGGAGCAATTTTATCGGTTGGTTACTGTTTAGGGCTAGGTATTCCATTTATCGCTTCTGGTCTGTTCTTGGATCGTTCGCAAGCGTTACGAAAATATATGGTTTCCAAAGGTGACCTCGTTTCTAAAATTGGCGGAATATTTTTAATTCTCATTGGAACGTCTCAAGTACTTGGAATATGGAGTGCAGTAATGAACTCTTTACGCTCATTCATTTCAGGTTTTGTGCCGGTTCTATAAGTGTCTAAAGAAGCGCTAGCGCCGAAACTCGATACGCTAAGTTTTCTGCGCTACATCTGGCGCAAACTAACGAGTATGAGCACCGCGCTCGTTCTCTTATTCTTACTAGGTATTGCTTCAATTCCTGGCTCATTATTCCCGCAACGGACCCAAAACCCCATGAGAGTCCGGGAATACTTTCAAGACTCACTACCGCTTGCGAAATGGATGGATCGCTTCTATCTCTTTGATGTCTATGGCTCTCCTTGGTTTAGCGCAATTTATATTCTGCTCTTTATTTCACTCATCGGTTGTGTTTTCCCACGTTCATTAGAACATCTCAAAGCTGCCAGAGCGCTGCCACCGCCCACCCCAAAGCATCTTGATCGTTTGGAGTTCTTTACTACCTGGCAAGGCGCCACTGGAGATTTAGAGCGTGCGCAAAATTGGTTAAAGTCTAAGAGATTTCGAATGATCTGTGATGAGGGATCTATTTCCGCCGAGAAAGGGTATTTGCGTGAAACCGGAAATCTATTCTTTCATTTAGCCTTGGTATTAATCTTGGTAGGCGTTTCATTTAGCTCGCTCTTTGGAGCGCGCGGTGAAGCGATAGTGAACGTGGGAGAACGATTCATCAACACGACTACATCTTATGATTCACTCTCTTTTGGAAAGTTATTTAATGAAAAAAACTTAACTCCATTTACAGTAAAAGTGGATAGTTTTTACGCAAAATATAACGTAGTTACAAATGCCCCGGAAGATTACACACTTAAGGTCTCAGTATCTAACGCTCCAGGTTCACCCCAGATAAAAAAAGTTGTAAAAGTAAATAGTCCACTTACCTTTGGTAGCACTAGGGTGTATTTACAAGCAACTGGATACTCACCCATCGTTACGGTACGAGATTCGCAAGGAAACGTTGCGCTGGCCGGTCCGATTCCATTCTTGCCACAAGATGGAAACCTTCGTTCGATAGGCTCCATAAAAGCTCCAGATGCCATTCCACAGATTGGTTTTGTGGCATCTTTCTTACCTACTCAATCCCGTGATGCCGTCAATGGAGGAATTAGCATTTTCCCAGAAGCGCTAGACCCAAAGTTGCTCTTCTCAGTTTGGGAAGGTGATCTAGGGTTAGATTCTGGAACTCCACAGTCGGTTTATCGAATAGATACATCGAAAATGGAGCGCATTGCTTTGGAATCACTTTTTCCTGGCGAAACTTTCACTTATCCTTCCGGGTCAATCACTTTTGAAGGGGTTATTCCTTGGGTGAATTTGCAGGTTGTGAAAGATCCTGGAAAGGGATATGCCTTACTTGGTGGAGTCATGGCAATCTTAGCTCTACTGGTTTCACTATTCACACGTCAACGACGAATATGGGTGAGAGTATCGAGTGATGGAGTTGTTAAAGTTGCAGGCTTAGCAAAGAATAGTGTGCCCGGATTAGAAGTAGAAATCGCTGAGCTAAGTAAAGAGCTAAAGAGAGGGATGTAAATGACGGAAACGTGGGCTTATATTTCTAACAATCTTATTTACGCCGCAGTGGCGGTTTATGCCCTTTCATTTTTTGCACACGCATATGAAACTGCGGGGGCGGTTCGCTCATTTAAGACCGCCGATACCCCGCCGACTGGTAATTTGCTTGCCAAAACACTTGATTACAAACGCACTGAAAAAGTTGCACGAATTGCCATCGCAATGATGGTTTTAGGTTTCTTGCTCTTATTTGCTGGAGTAATTACCCGCGGTATTTCCGCTGGACGTGTGCCTTGGGCCAATATGTATGAGTTTTCTATTACAAGTGCGCTAGTTTTTACCGGAGCTTATTTAGGTGTATTGCGAAGGTATGATTTACGTTGGCTTGGTTTGCTCGTTTCTTTATTGGTACTTTTAATTTTAGGAACCGCAGTTACGATACTTTACATACCAAGTGTGCCACTTATGCCTGCGCTAAGATCAACATGGTTAATCATTCACGTATCTGCTGCGATGATTTCCGGTGGAGTTTTCTTACTTGCAAATGTTATTTCCGCTACTTATCTCTATTTGGATTCAATGGAAGCGAAAGGTTTGCGAAGTGCTTGGGCCGAACGTTTGCCATCCTTAGAAGTACTCGACCAACTCTCTTATCGATTAGTTGCTTTTGTTTTTCCGCTCTGGACCTTTGCGGTAATCTCTGGTGCGATTTGGGCCGAAAGCGCATGGGGACGCTACTGGGGCTGGGATCCGAAAGAAACTTGGGCTTTTATTACATGGGTGGTTTATGCCGCTTATTTACATGCACGCGTGACTGTGGGTTGGCGCGGCCGTAAAGCTGCTTGGCTCTGCTTATTTGCCGGATCTACCTTTATATTTAATTATGTATATATAAATATTTGGGGAACGGGAAAACATACCTATAGCGGTTTATAATTTGATATTGCGTAAGAAATCCGGATCATCATCTGGAGGTAAAATTCGACGCTTAGGTCCGTGAATTGAACGTGGTCGCTTTGGTCGTCCTGCAATCCAATAAGCAACCGACCCAATTGGTACCAAAAGGATGATGGCTAATATCCAACCCCATTTAGGAAGGCTACGAATATAACTCTCTTCGGTTCTTGCGCAAGCAACGAGGGTGTAAAGCGTGAATGCAACAGGTGCAACTAATATGAGGAACCGAGTCATGGGGTAATTCTAACTCATTTTTCTTAAAGGGCGAGAGCGATTGCAAAGGTTGTGGCAAAGATAAGTTGCAATTTGCCAGTTTTACCCAAGACTGGAATTAGTTGGGTGCCAGATGCTCCAGTTAGCACTTCGCGCGCAATTGCCAGAGAGATAGGAAGTAAAGCGAGAGTTATTAAAGACCATGGCGTTACTAGCGCGGCAGCGTGTGCAATGAGTAGGAGAAGAGCGAAGAAGATCCGAGCGTTGCGATCGCCTAACTGAACGGCCAGAGTTCGCTTACCTGCGATCTCATCTCCAGCGCGATCGCGAATGTTATTTACCGCCAAAATTGCACATGAGAGCGCGCCGATAGGTATGGCAACTATTGCGCTTTTAAGCGTAATTGTCTCGGTCTGAACATAGAAAGTTCCAATCGTTGCTACTAAACCGAAGAAAATGAAGACTGAAACCTCGCCGAAACCGCTATAGCCATAGGGCCTCTTGCCTCCGGTGTAACCCCAAGCGGCTAAAAGCGCAAAGGCACCGACTAGCACCAGCCATAACGTTGTTTGGAGAGCAAGGAGTAAACCTAAGATCGCAGCGAAGAGAAAAGAAATAGCGGCGGCAGTTTTAACTGATTTCGCGCTCGCTAGCCCACTGGCGACAAGTCGTGTTGGTCCAATTCGATTATCGTCACTTCCGCGCACTCCGTCGCTGTAATCATTGGCGAAATTAACGCCAATTTGAAGCAGCAGACTCACACCAAGTGCCAAGAGCGCTCGTTGCAAATTTCGTTGATTTCCAGCTAGAGATGTCGCAACAAGAACTGGAGCAGCGGCAGCAGACAAAGTTCGTAACCGCGCACCAAGAATCCATTTATTCATGCGATACCAATTGCGCAAGTGCGGCGCGATCGATTTTCCCCAGCGCGGTTAGCGGCATTGCTTTTAAGATGTGGATAGCTTTAGGTTTTGCGAAGGCACCTAAATTTTCTTCAAGATAACTATTTAACTCTGACTCGCTAAATTCGCCAACAATTGCAAGTTGAAGGGATTGACCCCAGCTCGCATCTTTTACGGCGAAAGCCGCACATTGTATTTTAGGGAATTTCTTAGCAATCAAATTTTCAATCGCGCTTAATGAGATATTCTCTCCACCAGAAATGATGACGCCATCGGCACGTCCTTGAATTTCAAGGCGACCGCTCTTGATTTCACCGAGATCGCTGGTGAGAAACCAACCATCAACATGGCGTTCGGCCCAAGCGGATTCATCGTTGATGTAGGTGGTTGCAACAAATGGACCGGATATCTTAATTAATTTATCCGGTGTAATTTCAATTTGGACACCAGCAAGTGGTTCTCCGTTATAAACGCAACCACCCGATGTCTCCGTCATTCCATAGGTAGAAATTACCGTGATGCCGTGTTCTTGCGCCGCTGCTTTTAGTTGGCGAGAAAATGCGGCGCCACCGACGAGCACAGCGCGCGTACTTTGTAAGTGTTTTAATAAACGCTCATTACCATTGAGTGCACGGAAGAGTTGCGTTGGAACGATGGCAGTGAAATCAACTTCTGGAAATTCGCCAGCGCAGTTATTTAAGTCAATTGGAATAGTTCCCAGCTCCATTGAACGAATCAATACGTTCACGCCTGCGATGTGAGTCAGGGGAAGTAGTAACGACCAGCGTTGCCCAAATTGGGCACCAAGAAAAGCATTAGAAGCTTTAGCCGATGAGAGTAAGGCGGTGGCAGATAAGCCGACCTCCTTCCGTTGACCGGTGGAGCCACTTGTCCCTACTACGATGGCGACGCGAGAGGGCACTGAAGTTGAGGCAATTTCGCCGAAACCCAAGGCAGGACCATCCCCCACGAGCGCTTTGGCTATCGCCGCCATAACTTCGGGGATGGGCGAGAGCGGGCTAACTGCGCGTAATTGGCGTTCTGTCTTGGTATCCATTGCAGCCGTAGGCTATCGCTAAGAACGAAAATGGAGGAAATGTGAGCAAGCCGATTAAACGTGAATTTGGCAGTAGAGAGATTCCACAGTGGGAGATCGCTCCGGGTGGAGCGAGTTTTACCGACATTAGATATGAAATCGGTGACGGCATCGCCAAAATTACGATTAACCGACCTGAAGTAAGAAATGCTTTCCGTCCGCAAACTATCTTTGAATTGCAATCGGCCTTTAGCTTTGCTCGTGATAATTCAGAGGTAGGCGTCATAATTTTGACTGGGCAAGGCAACGAAGCTTTCTGTTCTGGTGGGGATATCAACGTTCGAGGTGACGATGGATATCTTGGCGATGATGCTTTATCAGAGCAAGGAATTGGCCGCCTCAATGTTTTAGATCTTCAAATTCAAATTCGCCGCACGCCAAAACCTGTTGTTGCAATGGTCGCAGGTTGGGCAGTTGGCGGAGGACATGTATTGCACGTGGTATGCGATTTAACAATTGCTGGCGATAACGCAAAATTTGGACAGACCGGTCCGATGGTTGGTTCTTTTGATGGTGGTTATGGTGCAGGTTTACTTGCAGCCCATGTTGGCCAAAAGAAAGCACGAGAGATTTGGTTCTTAACCCGCCAATATGATGCCCAAGAAGCGCTCGCAATGGGTTTAGTTAATACCGTTGTCCCACTTGCACAATTAGAAGCCGAGACTGTTTCTTGGTGTCGTGAAATGCTGGCTAATTCACCACTGGCGCTGCGCTTGCTTAAAGCATCACTCAATGCTGCCGATGATGGTCTGGCAGGGATTCAACAATTAGCTGGCGATGCAACCCTTCTCTTTTATATGACGGAAGAAGCACAAGAAGGACGCGACGCGTACAAAGAGAAGCGCGCGCCGGACTTTAAGAAATTTCCTAAGCGTCCATAATTTATGCTCGGGCAACTTCTCGAAAGTATGCGGGTAATTGCGCTGCCCACAAAAACTAATTTTCGAGGTATACAAGTTCGCGAAGCTGCGTTATTTCAAGGCCCAATGGGTTGGGGAGAGTTCTCACCTTTTCTTGAATATGGATATCAAGCGTGCGTTCCGTGGCTTTTATCAGCGATCTCTGCCGCAACTTTGCCCACACCAACGCTCTTTCGAAAATCTATAAAGGTTAATGGCACCATTCCAGCAATAAACGAGGAGGAAGAACTCGAGCGCATCGTGAATTCATTTTCCGGTTGCGATACTTTTAAAATCAAAGTTGGCAACAATTTGCATGAAGATATACTTCGGATCGCTCGAGTCCAGTCCTTGGCGCCACACGCAAAGCTGCGAATTGATGTAAATGGAGGGTGGACGGTAAGCGAGGCGCTTACAAATCTACATGCGATGTATGAGAGCGCAGGAACTTTTGAATATGTCGAACAACCATGTGCCACCATCGAAGAACTTCGAGAGCTGAAAGAGAAAATAAATATTCCGTTAATGATTGCCGGCGATGAAGTCTTGCGCAAAGCAGAGCACCCATTTGAAGTAAAACTCGCTGGCGCAATAGATATCTTGATGTTGAAAGTGCAACCTCTCGGTGGAATCGAGCGAGCACATCGTTTGGCGGAGCACCATAATCTGCCCGTAGTAATTTCTAGCGCACTTGAAAGCGCAGTAGGCGTAAATTACGGACTCAAATTGGCCGCCTCATTTGAAAGCAATGAGTACGCATCTGGGCTGGGGACGGGCGCACTTTTATCTGCAAATGTAGCTGCACTGCCAATCATAAACGGCGAGATTGCAGTAAGCGATTTTGAACCCGATTTTATAGGTGTAGAAGCGTCGCCAGATCGCTACCAATGGTGGAAGAATCGAGTTATGAAAGTTGCAGAGTTATTACCATGAGCGATTCAATGCGCTTGGCACAAGTAATTGTCCGGCAAATAATTGAAGCCGGCATCACTGATGTAGTTCTTTCACCTGGATCACGGAACGCACCTTTATCTTTAGCTTTCTACGCCGCCGCAGAGCAGAAATTAATAAAGTTGCATATGCGCCTTGATGAACGCGGTGCAGCTTTCTTCGCACTCGGCCTTATTAAATCAACTCACCGCGCAGTCCCAATTGTCTGTACCAGCGGTACGGCAGTTGCTAATTACCACCCCGCAGTTCTAGAAGCACATCACACAAACGCGCCTCTCTTGATTCTTACCGCAGATCGTCCTGCGATGTTACGTCGCACCGGAGCGAATCAAACGACTGAGCAAGCAAGAATCTTCGGGAAAAGTGTGCGCTATTTTGCAGATATAGATGGACCAGTCTTTCCAATGGATTTACCGCTCGATAGTTTGCGAACTGGCCCAGTTCATCTAAACCTACAATTTGATGAACCTTTGCTACAAAATTCAGGCGATGAATGGCTCAACGAAGTTGAAGTTTGCACGCCCGCATTTGTATCTCGCAAACCTGCTGGAAAGTTAAGCGTGAGAGACGCGCGCGGAGTATTAGTAATCGGCCATGATCGCGCTGGATTAAGCGTTGATAGCGTTAAAGATTTTGCACTCAAGCTCGGTTGGCCACTTATAAGTGAAGACCCGTTGACTTTTTCGCAAGCAATTTCACATGCATCTCTTTTTCTTAGCTCCACCAAAATTCGCACATCACTGATTCCACAAACCACAATCGTGATAGGACGAACCACGCTTTCACGTTCACTTAACGCATTTATTAAATCTAGCGTTAAGACCATTGTCATTGATCCGCGTATCGCAACGGTTGACTCGGATCGCGCAGCAGATAAACGTTTCACTGCGTTGCCTGAAATTGAATCAACTGGCGCATCTGATGAATGGTTATCGCTATGGAATAAATTCTCGCAACGTACCGCCAAAGTTATCGCAGCGAGTGCTGGGTGGAATGAAGGTTCTATTGCGGGCGAAATTGCGCAAACAATACCGACAGGTTCGGCGCTCTTTATTTCATCCTCGCGTCCAATTCGTGACATGGAAGCTTTCGCAACTGCGCGAAGCGGAATCACGACATATGCCAATCGCGGATTAGCTGGCATTGATGGAAATATTTCAAGCGCCCTTGGTGTCGCCAGCGGCGAGAGTTCGACTTTTGCCGTTATTGGAGACTTAGCTTTTTTGCATGATGTAAGCGCTTTAGTAAAAAAGGAAGAAATTAATTGCCGCTTTATTGTCATCAATAACGACGGAGGTGGGATTTTTTCAACACTCTCACAACGAGGAGTTAATGGATTTGAAACTCTCTTCGGAACGCCACATGGTTTAAACCTAGAAAAAATTGGGGCAGCTTTTGGAATTACCAGCAGAACAATTAACTCAATAGATCAACTCAAAAAAGAGTTAACTTCACCGGTCAAAGGCGTTTCCATCGTTATTGCAAAAGTTCCTTCACGCGAAGCTAACGCGGATTACTTAAAGGAAATCACTTCCAAGCTTGAATCACTTTGAGAGAGCGCGCTGCGCATGGGCGCGAATTTAGCTTGACTTTCAGCTAATTCAAACTCCGGATTTGAATCTGCAACAATTCCACACCCTGCGAAAATTTGAATTGAGCCGTCGCTAATTTGCCCACAACGAAGGGCAATTCCGAGTTCACCATCACCGCCAGCATCAATCCAACCAACAGGTCCGGCATATCGCCCGCGTGAAACCCCTTCGAGTTCAGCGATGAGCGCACCTGCGGTAGGTGTCGGTGTTCCACATACCGCTGCGGAGGGATGAAGTTTTTCAAGGAGAGTAAAAGCATCAACATGGCTAAGACGTTCGGCAATTGCGCCAGTCACATCGGTGGCTAAATGCATGACATTAGCTAAATGCAGAACAAATGGAGATTCAGGGGCGTTAGTTGAAGAGCAGAAAGGTTGAAGCGCATCAGTTATGGAGCGGACTGCATATTCATGTTCTTCTAGATCT
>JBCKHN010000021.1:0-16257 GCA_038905815.1 Candidatus Planktophila sp.
GCTGCATATCCACCCGCTGCGCTGAATTCAGCTTCCACTCGTGTGTATCTCTCCATCGCTTTTTCCAGCGCTTCATCTTGAGTAGTCGACATTTCTTCTTCCACCATTTTCATGCGGTGGGCAATTTGATCTAAATCTCGCGCAGAGAGAATTCGTTCAATAACGCTGCCTTGCTCTTCGCCAGTGCGCGGATCTTGGGGAAGGTAACCGATTTTTCCTGTCCGGTTTATGACTCCACCAGCAGGCATGGCTTCGCCGGCTAGAACTTTTGCGAGAGTGCTTTTACCGGCTCCATTTCGTCCAACAAAGCCAATTCGGTCGCCATGGTTTATACGGACCGTTACACCCGATACCAAAAGGCGCGCGCCGGCGCGCAGTTCGAGGGCTTGGGTAGAAATCACGTCAAAGAGTAGCGGAGTTTAGGCAGCACCTATGCGCGTGCGACGAGGGATCGAAAATGACTTGCCGATGGCAGTTAGCTCCTCGGAAACTTGCGCTTTTATTGCGCCTTCACTCTTAAGGAGTTTAGTTAATTGCGCGATTGTTGCTTTTAGCTCCTTCTCTTCGGTTTCCAATTCGATTTTGCTTACCTTGGTCAAACGGCGCAGTGGCATGTCCAAGATGTAGCTGGCTTGCTCGTCATTGAGTTTGAAACTCTTGATGAGAGCCTCTTTTGCAATTGGCGCATCTTGGCTTGCTCTAATAATTTTGATTACTTTATCAATATCGATTATGGCTTTGAGCAAGCCAGCTACCAGCGTTAAACGTGCTTGCGCTTTTCCTTTTCGGAAATTAGAGCGGCGCCGAACAACATCTATTCGGTGATCGATGAAAACTTGTAGTAACTCCTTGAGTCCAAGAGTTTGCGGTCTGCCTCTTACTAGAGCTACGGCATTGATTGAAAAAGTATCTTCCATCGGGGTTAATTTATAGAGTTGTGCTAGCACGGCTGCTGGCTCGAAACCATTCTTTAGCTCAATGACAACATTAGTTCCGGTCTGACCATCTGAAAGATCAACGATGTCGCTGATTCCTTGGATCTTCTTAGCTTTAACTAAGTCGGCGATTCGTTCAACTATTTTTTCTGGGCCTATAGTGAACGGGAGTTCTTTAACAACTATACCCATTTTGCGCGTTGTGACTTTACGAATTTCTACCGTCGCACGCACTTTGAATGATCCCTTACCGGTTGCATAAGCATCGCGGACACCTTCTAAACCAACTATCTCTCCGCCTGTTGGAAAATCCGGACCAGGAATGAACTTCATGAGCACTTTAAGCGTGGCAGTTGGGTTATCTATTAAATGTTTAGTTGCGGCAATGACTTCCTTCAAATTATGTGGAGCCATATTTGTAGCCATACCAACGGCGATACCAGATCCACCGTTGACCAATAAGTTCGGATAGGCAGCTGGCAAAACGAGAGGTTCGGCAATTTGGCCATCGTAGTTAGGGCCAAAATCGACTGTACCTTCCTCGGTTTGCGCAACCATTGCCATGGCAGCATTCGCCAAGCGCGCCTCCGTATAACGCATTGCTGCAGGACCTGAGTCGAGTGAACCAAAATTTCCATGGCCATCAATTAGCGGTAGCGCCATTGAGAAAGGTTGCGCCATCCGCACCAGCGCATCATAAATTGCGCCATCACCGTGCGGGTGTAATTTACCCATAACTTCACCAACAACGCGTGCGCTCTTTACATGACCGCGTTCTGGGCGTAAGCCCATTTCGGACATCTGATGCAAGATACGACGGTGTACTGGTTTTAAACCATCGCGAGCATCGGGGAGTGCTCGTGCATAAATTACTGAGTATGCATACTCAAGAAAGCTTTCAGATATTTCGCGAGAGAGATCAATGTCAACAATCTTTCCCGGATATTCGCCCGGTTTCCGACCAAGCGGTTTCTTCCCTCTAACGCCTTTACTAGATGTTTTTGCAGTAGCCATGGGGGCATTCTGCCAAGAGGTTGAGTTAAAGTGCGCCACCAAGGGGTGGGCGCGCCCCCACGATTGCAACACATTGGGCCGCAATTTGAGTACCTGAAAGTAAAGCAGTTGGTAAATCGGCGCCCTTGAGAAGTGAAGAGATGAAACCCGCTGCAAATGAATCGCCGGCACCGGTTGTATCAACCACGCAGGCTGCAATAGCTGGCACTTCATAGATTTCGCCCTCACGAGATTTTGCTATCGCACCAAGAGAGCCACGTTTAATTACTGCGCTATGGCAGTAAGTCAATAAAGAGTTTAGGGCTGCCGCTAGTTCCGTTTCTCCGGTTAAAAAAATCGCTTCTTCTTCGTTGAGAATGATTGTTTGCATATTGCCAAGCCACGAAAGTATCTCCGAAGAATCGACGGCGCTCATTCCCCCGATAGTTGCTGGATCAAAATAAATAGGCAACCCTGTTGCAGATATTTTTCTTATCATTGCCAGGGCAACTTCTCGACTCATCGGATTCAGAAGTGCGTAACCTGTTAAGTAGACTGCATCAAAAATATCTAATTCAGGTAAATCGCTTAACGCTAGGTGTGAGTTAGCTCCAGCACCTGCCAACATGGTTCGTTCGCCAGTTGGATCAAGCAATATAACAATTACTCCAGTAGCTAGGTTTTCATGGCAAAGGTTTCCGTGAGTGACGCCTAGAGCGTCAAGTTCGGCAACTAGAGCGATGCCTGCAGAATCATTCCCAACTCGAGCCACGATATGGCTTTGGCAACCTACCATGGTTAACCATGAGGCAACATTTCCGCCCGCACCACCACCGTGCGTGGTAATTCTGGTTGCGGTATCACTTCCGAAATTAATGAGTTGGGGCGCCACGGAGATTTCTGCAATGACATCGAGCATGACATCACCAATGCAGAGAACTTTCGGCATATTTACTTACTTAAAGCGATGGCAATATCAGCTGCCAACGCCGAGTTTGATTTAATTATCTCTATATTAACTGCTAGGGATGCTCCATTGCTTGCGGTATGAAAATACTCGAGCAAATATGGTGTTACTGCTTTTCCGTGAATTCCGTCCTGTTCTGCTTGGGCTAGACCATTGGCCAAAATTTCATCATGCATCGCGCGGGGAAGTTCTTTCGCTACCGGATTAGCCACAATGAGAGCTTTACCATCGGTTGAGATCTCTTTGCGCGCCTTGATAATGGCAGCGATTTCATCAGCGCTCTCAACTCGGTGCTCAATCTCAAAACCCGAGTCAGTTAAGTAGAAACCGGGAAACTTATTCGTTCTATATCCGACTAGACCAATAGCGAGAGTTTCCAATCGTTCTAAGGTCGCACCAACATCGAGCATTGATTTAATGCCTGCGCAGACAACGGTAATGTCCAAGTGCGCAAGTGCGCTGAGGTCTGCAGATTCATCGAATGATTTATTTGCACCTCGATGAACTCCACCTAGGCCTCCAGTTGCGAAAACTTTGATTCCCACCAAGTGCGCAATATGCGATGTTGCAGCAACTGTGGTTGCTGCGCTTTTCTTCTGTGCCAGCGCTATCGCCAAGTCTCGGCTAGATGCTTTAAAAATGTCGTCGCGATTTGCGATGGCAACTAATTGCGATGGTTCAAGACCAATATGAATCACTCCATCGAGCATGGCAATTGTCGCTGGCGTAGCGCCGCGGCTGCGAATAATTTCTTCAACTTCCTGTGCCACGCGCAGATTGGATGGGCGAGGCAAACCGTGACTAATAATCGTTGATTCAAGCGCCACGATTGGCGCACCAGTTGCACGAGCAGCGATCACTTCGGCCGAGTATCTAATTGAGCTCATAGTTATAACAATAGTGGATGAAGTGAGAAGATAAGTCCGTGCATTTGTCACAAATTACACCCTCTATCTTTGCCAGTCTTGGGCTTTCCACAACCCAAGATTTCTTGCGCGCTGGACCGAGCCCATTTGGAAGAGAGTTGCTTTTTCTTATTGATGGTTTTGGCGCAGATGTATTGGGTAATTATCCAGATGCTATTCCGCACCTTTCGATGTTAAGGAATTTCACCAATATTCAAATTTCATTTCCAACTACAACAGCTACAAGTTTGGCAACGCTAACAACAGGCGAGTTGCCGAGTGTTCATGGAATGTTGGGTTACACCGTACAAGTTCCTCGAAGTGGCGGACGAATCTTAAATGCGCTGCAGTGGGACGAACGAGTTGATCCTCAAATATGGCAACCAGTACCCACCCTCTTCGAAAGAGCGATGAAAGAATCAATTTCAGTAACTCATGTAGCTGCTAAGAGATATGAAAATACTGGTTTTACACGTGCAGTTTTCCGGGGAGCTAAGTATCGCGGAGCTAATACCGCCGCGGATCTAATTTCGGAGAGCGTAGCTGCTTTGCAGATCACTCCAAGTTTTGTTTATCTTTATGTGAATGATTTAGATAGCGCCGGCCATCGCGATGGCGTTGGGTCTGATAAGTGGCTAGCCGCACTACAAGCAATTGATGCAATGTTTGGTCAATTGTTGAAGGAACTTCCCAGAGGCGTTCGAGTCTGGGTAACTTCAGATCACGGCATGATTAATGTTGAAAAGAAGATCATTATTGGCCAAGGAAATTCCTTGCTGCAAGGCGTTAAAGTGATTGCAGGTGAGCCTCGTGCGCGTCATTTGTATTTAGATAATGAGAGCGTGGGCGCTCGAGCGGATGTGGCAGAACTCTGGCGTGAGTTTCTACGCGAAGATGCTCAAATTATTACGCGTGAGGAGGCAATTAAAAGTGAACTTTTTGGTCCAAATCCAACTCTCGATGCAATCGAACGGATGGGCGATGTCATCGCGATTGCGCGAGGAGGGGTTGTTTTACTTGATCCAGATCGCGCCGAGAAGGAAGGCGCAATGATTGGCCATCATGGGGGAGGTTCTTTGATTGAAAGTACCGTTTCGCTATTAACTACAACTTTAGGTTAAAACTATTCGCTATCGCTTGGTTTAATGCCGAACATGATTTCATCCCAGCTGGGAACTTTTGCCCGTGCAATAATTCCATCGCGCATTGCTTCTGCATCAGGTTCTTCGCGAGCCACAGCAAGGCGAGGAATTTCGCGCACTGGCTTATTGCTTCTAACCGCGTACGGGGCTCCGTTATAAATTAAACCGGCTTCGATTGGCGCGCGGGCTGGAGCCTCTTCCCCGAAAATCCAGCTGGCGTTCTCGTCGATTGAGTTAATGGAGCGACGAGAAGGATCAAAAGAGAATTGCGCTAAGCCTTGGCCTTTGGTGCTCGGATAGTGCAACTCAATGATCCAAGTTGCATCTTCAAGGCGCCAAGTGAGCCAGAGGAGTTCGGAGATATCTACCTTATGTGGCGCAAGACGTGCAGCCACAACGCCTAAGAAATTACTGGGTTCGCGTTCGCCTTCTTTGCGCAAGATTATTTGTTGAGCTTGATCAATGATGTAGCGACGTTCTTGGATGATGGGTCCAGAAAAGCGTTCGATTTTCTCGAGTGAGATGTTATTTTCTCGAGCAATTTCATCTGCTGAAATTCCTGCCCGCAAACGCCGTTGAATTTCCTTAATGCTAATGGATTCAACATCGGGCTCTGGCACAGAAGTTAGACGCGGTTGACTTACCGCTGCGCGAAGTGTCTGGTTAATGTCAGTCGTGAATTCGTTGCCATCTCCATCAATGAAAATTAAATGGGTTCCATCTGCGGATTTTCCACTTAAATGTAGTTCAGCCATGTTTCCGAGCGTATCCGATGAGGCTTTGATAAGTGGAGAAGTAAGGCAGCGTGGCAAGAATTGCTGCAATTAAAAAGCCTGCTGGGACAAGAAAGGCGGCCTCGGCGCCGTATTTCTCTATCACCCAACCCGTCAGCGCGGTAGCCATGGCGCCCCCGAGTGGCATGCCTGCCACAACCCAGGTAAGCGTTTCAGTTATTTGCTCGCTTGGTACTGCAGATTGAACAACGGCGTAGGCGTTGACGATGAGAGGTGCAACTGCAAAACCATTAAAGAAGAGCGCGATGGTTAACCAGAGAACGTTATCTACGAAAATCATAGGAAGTGAAAGCAAAGTAAGCGCGACCAGAAATATTATGAATCTGGCGGCAGGAGGAACGTTCCACTTGATCACTCCGTTAATGATTGCAGCAATCGCGCTTCCTAACGCCCAGAGCGCCAAAATAATTCCTGCTTTGGCGCTCGCGCCGTGGGCCTCTGCAAAACCTATGACCGCGAGTGCAGTTGCTCCGAAGAATCCGCCCACCAAGCCTGTTGGAATTACAATTGCTTGCACGCACTTGTTCTTAATAACTGGTGGATGCGGCGATTTGTGGCGGCGAGGAGCAGGCGGCGGTTCCGTTGCGCGTTGTGCTGCTAAGGCCGGCAAACCGATTGCAATAAAGGCCATGCCGGCAAATACTCCTGCCGATGGCGCGATACTGGTTGCGAAGATAGTGACAATAATCGGACCGATGATAAAGACCACTTCATCCATGAGCGCTTCATACGAGTAAGCAGTATTAATTATGTGACGATCGCTTTCGTCTTCCGCGGTTGTCGATTTATTGGGACTTAGCACATGCAACCAACGACTTCTGACCATGCCTCCCGTATTAACCGAAGTTAATTCAGCGAGAATTATCGAAAGAAACCAAGTCCAAATTGGCGCATGGCTTAACACGAGAAATGTAAAGAGTGAAAACCCGGCAAGTCGCAACGGTAGTACTGTGAGAATTATTCTCCTCTGACCTTTCTGATCGGCCATGCGCGCCCAGAAAGGTCCAGATAGGGCAATGATTATTGATGCGACCGCACTTAGCGCACCTGCGATGGCATAAGAACCGCTTGCAGCAACAATGATAAAAATTAAGGCCAAGCTATCCATAGAAAGCGGCATGCGGCCAATGAGTCCAGCGATAGAGAATTTCAAGCCCCCGGGTGTTTTAAAGAGTGTGCCATAGGCTGAGAACATAGAGGGCAGTCTATGACAGAGGTAGACTTACTTCGTGGGCGATAACGTGGAATTACTTGATGAATTATTAGCTCTGGCTCTGAGCATTGCCCAAGAAGCATCTGCTTTATTAGCGAAGCGACCAACAACTTTTGAGATCAACAGAAAAGCTAGCGAGATGGATTTTGCTACCCAGATGGATCATAAAAGTGAAGAGTTAATTGTTTCAAAGATTTTATCGGCAAGACCAGGTGATGGAATTATTGGCGAAGAAGGCGCATCGCGCGAGAGCAAGAGCGGCATTACTTGGGTAATTGATCCACTAGATGGAACTGTGAATTATTTCTATGGTTTGCCTGGTTGGAATGTAAGTATCGCTGCTAAAGATACAAGCAGAACTCTGGTTGGAGTTGTATCAGCACCTTCGATTAATTCACTTTGGCGCGCCTGCGTTGGAGGTGGAGCTTTCTTTAATGAGATTGCGATTGCATGCAATGAGCCAATTGATCGAAGTCGCGCGCTGATTGGCACAGGTTTTGCTTATGAAGTTGGCCCTCGCATTGAACAGTTGAAAATAGTTGGAGAGCTCTTGCCAAATATTCGCGATATTAGACGGAACGGCGCAGCTGCCGTTGATTTATGCCATGTGGCGATGGGTGCCCTTGATGCCTATGTAGAGAGCGGTTTAAAGGAGTGGGACTTGGCTGCTGGGGCGCTTATCGCATCAGAGGCTGGGGCGCTGGTGGAAACGCAAAAGTGGCGAGAGAGCGCGCTAACAATCGCGGCTGGACCCTCTTTACATGCTCAACTCGCCTCGATTTACGCTTAAGGCCTTCTTTATGGCAAGATACCAGCCTGTACCGCTCCTCCGAGAGGTACTTAAGAGGTAAGAATTTAGAAAACCGAGGGCTAAAATGAACGTTCTTGATGCCGTAGATGCAGCTTCGCTCCGTAAAGACATTCCCCTTTTCCGTGCCGGAGATGAGCTCAAGATTCATGTTCGCGTTATTGAAGGTAGCAAAAGCCGTCTTCAGGTTTTCCAAGGAATTGTTATCCGTCGCCAAGGTGATGGAGTTCGCGAAACTTTCACAATCCGTAAAGTTTCCTACGGCGTAGGTGTTGAACGTACATTCCCAGTCCACACGCCAGTAATCGAAAAAATTGAATTGGTAAAGAAAGGCGAAGTGCGTCGCGCCAAGCTTTACTACTTACGTGAATTACGCGGTAAAGCTGCAAAGATTCGCGAAAAGCGCGATGGCATTGCAGGTTACGGCGATGGAATTACATCAACACCAGAACCTGTGGTCATGGCAGAGATAATTGAGGAAGTTGTTGCGCAAGAAGAAACAACGCAAGCCTAAGCGCTCTTTAATGTCACGTAAGAGGTCACTCCTCAAGGAGTTCCCACTCCTAGTCGTCGTTGCGCTAATAGTTTCGTTATTTATAAAAACTTTTATGGTGCAGTTTTTCTATATTCCGTCGGGGTCTATGGAAAATACTCTTCAAATTAAAGACCGCGTTGCTGTAAATAAAATTCCTTTTCTTGCAAAAACAATTTCTCGTGGAGATATTGTAGTTTTTCGAGATCCTGCAAATTGGTTGTCAGAACCTGCGCCCGCCAGCGGTTCAATACTTCTAACAAAGTTTCGTGAAGCGCTAGTCGTAGTTGGAGTACTGCCTAACCCAACTAAGCAATTCTTAGTTAAACGCGTGATAGGCGTAGGTGGAGATCACGTTATTTGTTGCGACAAAGATAAGCGTTTAACTGTTAATGGCAAAGCTAGAAATGAGCCATATATTTTTACTGGAGATACTCCAAGTGATATGACTTTTGATGTTAGAGTCCCTAAAGGAAAAATTTGGGTAATGGGTGATCATCGAGGAGCGAGCGCAGATTCGCGCTATCACCAAGATGACATCAATAAAGGAATGGTGCCGTTATCACTGGTAACGGGACGAACCGTAGCGGTAATTTGGCCAATCAAAAACGCAGCTTTAATTAGTAAATTCGATCCACTCAAGTAAAGAAGTTTGCAACTGCGATGAAAGTCATTGAGCAGTTGTTAATAGCCGCCAAAATTTCTCCGATCGCGGGTGTCGATGAAGCCGGACGTGGGGCATGTGCAGGTCCATTAGTCGTAGCTGCAGTAATTCTCAAAGACCCATTCGCACCTGAATTGGCTTGTGTCCGAGATTCAAAAGAGATTGCCGAAAATAAACGTGAAGAAGTTTTCGAACTCATTTCAAAAATAGCAGACTCGATTAGTGTTGTGATAATTCCAGCGTTTGAAGTTGATAAACGTGGTGTGCATGCTGCTAATCTGGATGGAATGCGACGTGCCGTGTTGGGTCTAAACATTGAACCGGCATATGTCCTAACGGATGGTTATGCAATTGAAGGTTTAGGTCTGCCGAACGTGGGCGTCTGGAAAGGTGATCAAGTAGTGGTTTCAATTAGTGCGGCGTCGATTATTGCTAAAGTAACTCGAGATCGAATAATGCGAGAAATGGATTTGCTTTACCCTAGCTATGGTTTTGCTAAACATAAGGGTTATATAACAACTGCTCACAGTAGCTCATTGATCCAATTGGGGCCGTGCGCCGAACATAGAACTTCGTTTTCAAACATAGCTGCTCTCATGCACATGAGAGTTTGACCCACAACTTTTCTATCTCTTTACTTTCCAGTGGCCTAACTTCCATAACCTGACGTGCCTATGACACCTACTTCAAGCAAGATTCATAAATCTTCCTCAAATAAAACTACTGGCGCCTTCGGCGAAGAAGTCGTTGCGCGATTCCTTATCAATCGCGGCAATGAAATTATCGAACGAAATTGGCGAGTGCGCGAAGGCGAGATAGATATTATCGCTTTAGATTCAGAAGGCACATTTCTCTTTGTGGAAGTCAAAACGCGCTCATCGTTAGCTTTTGGCCACCCGTTAGAAGCAATTAATAACGAGAAAGCCCACCGGATGCAGCGTTTAGCCCTGGCTTGGTTAGCTACCCACCGCGCTCTTGGTTGCGAGTTTCAAATTGATTGTGCTGCCGTTCTTCTCGCTAAAGATGGTACTCATAGCGTTGAATATCGAGCAAATTTGTTATGACGCTAGCACGAACTTTGAGCGTTGCCCTCCTTGGGTTGCAAGGTTCGTTGGTAACGGTAGAGGTAGATATTGCTGATGGCTTACCCTCATATACGCTTTTAGGCTTGCCTGATGCCGCACTCTCTGAATCACGCGACCGAGTGCGGGCCGCTATTGTCAATTGCCTCGAACTTTGGCCCAATAGAAAAGTAACTGTTTCGCTATCGCCAGCTTGGCTTCCAAAAAGTGGTTCAAGTTTTGATCTCGCAATTTGCATCGCTATTTTGTCGGCCCACCAAACTATCCGCCCCCAAGTGATTGAGAAAATTGTTTTCTTGGGCGAACTCTCATTAGCTGGAGAGATTCGACCAGTTCGAGGAGTTTTGCCAGCGCTGATGGCTGCAAATAAAAGTGGTGTGCAAGTCGCAGTTGTTCCTCGAGCTAATGCGGGGGAGGCATCTTTGATGCAGACCATGGAAATAATTCCCATGGAGAATTTAAGAGAAGTTCTGCGCTGGCTACGGACCGGCGAGCGTGATGAAGTGCAAACTTTGGATTTAGCGTGGGGCAGCGAAAATGAACTTCTTGATTTTGCCGATGTTGCTGGACAATCCGCCGCACGGCTAGCTGCCGAAGTTGCAGCCAGCGGTGGTCATCACGTCATTTTTCTAGGACCACCTGGGGCTGGAAAGACAATGATTGCAGAGAGAATTCCCAGTATTTTGCCGCAGTTAAAGATCGAAGAAGCGCTAGAAGTTACGGCAATTCATTCAGTGGCAGGAACTTTTGCTGCACGTTCTCCACTCTCATTGATTGCGCCAATCGTTTCCCCACACCACACAACTACCCGCGTAGCCATGGTTGGTGGAGGAACACATGCAATCAAACCGGGTGCCTGCTCCTTGGCTCATCACGGAGTGTTATTTATAGACGAAGCCCCGGAATGTTCGCCCGGAGTTTTGGATTCACTGCGTCAACCTTTGGAATCAGGAACAATCACGATAGCCAGAAGCGTTGGAAGCTTAACTTTCCCAGCCCAATTTCTGTTAGTTCTTGCCGCAAATCCTTGTCCGTGCGGAAAATTTACTGGTCGCGGCAGGCAGTGCACATGCACTTCGCAACAAGTTCGTCGTTACTTAGGAAAGCTTTCGGGACCGCTGATGGATCGTATTGATTTGAGAGTTCATGTTGATCCGGTTGGCAGAGTGGATATGGCGCGAAGCGAGTTAGGTGAATCAAGTGCTGATATTCGCGCAAGAGTGATAAGCGCTCGTGGCATAGCTGCGCAACGTTTTAGCGGCTATCCATGGAAATTAAATTCTCAGATTCCAAGCAGAGCGTTGCGAACGATTTTCCAGCCAGAACGAAAAGCGATGGCTTTTCTTCACGGAGAGCTTGATAAAGAGCGCCTAACTGCCCGTGGGCTACACAAAGTAATTCGAGTGGCTTGGACTTTGGCTGATTTAAGTGAAGCTCGAACTCCGACGCTAGCAGATGTCGTGAGAGCCAATGCGCTGCGGGGAGGAGTTGAGCTATGAATGAACTAGAAGCACGAATTTGCTTATTTGCTTCCATAGAAGGTGGCACGGCTTTCTGGAGTAATGAAATTCTCTCGCGCGGCCCATTAGAAACACATGACCGTATTGTCAATGGCAGGTATGACCCAATCAAATATGAAAAGTTGATTTCAAGAATTAAGAGTTGTAATGCGGATTCTCTTTTCGCCTCCATTGCAAAAGCAGATGGAGTATTTCTCACTCCGGAAGGTTCAGACTGGCCCATTTCCTTAGATGATTTAGCTGTTCCACCGATTGCTCTGGTTATTAAAGGCAACGTCAAAGTTCTAGCTGAGAAATCAATTGCAATTGTTGGTACACGTAATCCAACGCAATACGGTGCGCGTAACGCTGGCGATTTTGCTGCTGGATTTGTCGATCGCGAGTGGAGCGTCATCAGCGGCGGGGCTTATGGTATTGACTCTTATGCCCATAAAGGCGCGCTCGCCGCGGAAGGAATTAGCGTTGCCGTTATCGCCTCCGGCATAGACATCAATTATCCAGCTGGGAATTTAAGACTCTTTGATGAAATTCTAGAGAACGGTGCGATAGTCAGTGAAGTGATGCCAGGTTGCAAAGCGTTGCCTGCTCGCTTTTTGACGCGCAACCGCTTGATTGCCGCCCTTTCGCAAGCCACCTTAGTCGTCGAAGCTGCTTTTAGGTCTGGTTCATTGCGAACCGCGCGGGATGCAGCGCAACTAATGCGCCTGGTAATGGCAATTCCGGGACCGATTAATTCACCGACTTCTGAAGGTTGCCATCGCTTAATTGGCGAGCGCGTCGGCGAAATCGTAACTTCTGTCTCTGATGCAGTGGAGTTGCTAAGCACATTTAAGTGAGAGAATACAGAGATGAGTGAATTTAAGTCTGGGTTCGTTGCTATCGTTGGGCGACCTAATGTTGGAAAATCCACGCTCATAAACGCTTTAGTTGGCAGCAAAATCGCAATTACTTCTCATCACCCCAACACGACGCGCAGCGCCATTCGGGGAATCGTTCACGGTGATAATTTTCAAGCGGTTCTAGTCGATACCCCCGGAGTTCATAAACCAAAAACTTTGCTTGGCCATCGCTTAAATGCCGTGGTAGGCGAGAGTTTAGATTCAGTTGACGTAGTCATTATGTGCATTCCTGCTGATGAGACATCCGGTGCTGGTGATTCATATATTGCTGGCGAGATTGCAAAACATCCACGAGCTAAGAAATTTGCCGTCATCACTAAAACCGACTTGTTATCTAAAGAGAAACTCGCCCTTCGATTAACTGGAATTATCGGTATTGCCAAAGATTTTCAGTGGGATGAAATCATTCCCGTTTCAGCAGCCATTCATGATCAAATTGATTTACTTAATGAATTAATAGCAAAGTATTTACCTACTGGCCCTGAGTATTACCCGCCAGGAACAACTAGTGATCAAGGGATTGAAGCTCTAATGTGTGAATTTATCCGTGAAGCTGCCTTACAAGATGTGCGCGAGGAGTTACCTCACTCAATCATGGTCACAATAGATGAGTTTGGAGAGCGAGAAAAGAAAGGCTCAAGGCCCTTCTTTG
Organism: Candidatus Planktophila sp.; assembly: GCA_038905815.1. Taxonomy (GTDB): domain Bacteria; phylum Actinomycetota; class Actinomycetes; order Nanopelagicales; family Nanopelagicaceae; genus Planktophila. Next base: position 13,107 of record JBCKHN010000021.1, read on the forward strand.
ATATTCATGCAACTATTCACGTTGAGCGCGACACGCAGCGAGCTATTTTGCTTGGCCATCAAGGTTCTCGATTAAAAGAGATTGGAATTCGAGCGCGCGCTGACATAGAGCGCGCGCTAAGCGCGCGAATATTTCTTGGTTTACATATCAAAGTTTCAAAGGAGTGGCAGAGCGACCCTAAATTACTTGAGCGATTGGGTTTTGGAGAAAGAGTTTAGTTTTCAATATTTTTTCGACTAGCTAAGTATGATCCATAGAGAATCAGCGGCAAGCCAATAATTATTCCAAGCGTCATCGGTTCAGAGAGAATTACTACCCCCAACACAATTGCGATTGCGGTATTGATATAGGTAACAAGAGATCCGCGTGCTTGCCCAATATCTTTAACAAGGGCAAAATAAAGTGGGAAAGCTAGTGCGGTACTAAAAACACCAAGACTAATCAGTGCCAAAGTTGCGTTTAAGGGAATCGCATGAGTTGGCCATTGCACGATTGAGATTGGTAAATAGAAGAAGAAAGTAAATGCCATGGCAACGGCGTTAATTGCTACCCCAGAGATGTCGGGCAGAGCTCGAGTAATCATGATAACCGCATAGGCGTAAAGCATTGATGCAAGTAGCACCATTGCGATTGCCAGGGGATTGGAGCTACCAGCAATACTTTCAAAGCCAACAACGCCAATAACGCCAATGAAGCCCACGACTAAACCGATAAGGCGTTTGTGGTGCCAAACCGAGCGATCACCAAAAAACGAAGTAAGTACAGTTGCCCAAATCGGAACCGTGGCAACTAATAGCGCAGTCAGCCCTGATGAAATCTCTTGTGATGCAGTAGTGATGAGAATCCATGGTCCGACCATCTCAAGGAAGGCGTATGGAATTACATATTTGATTCCACGCAGTGCTGACTTTAAAGATTTCTCGCGCATGGCTAAAGGAATTAATATGGCGGCACCAATTAGCGTCCTTCCGCAAACTATTACCGCCGGAGAAAACCCATCCACGGCAACTTTCATGAATAGGTATGGCACACCCCACAAGAGACCAATCAAACCAAAGAGAGCCCAGTTACGTTTTGACATCTAGGTAGTGATAATCCATTTCGATTAAAGCGCAAGGACTTTGCGATAGAGCGCAATGGTAGCCTTTGCAATCGTTTCCCAGCCGAACTCGGCGCTGGCGCGAGCCCGCCCAGCTTGGCCATATTTACTTAATAAATCAGGTTGCGCCATCAGCCTACTAATTGCCTTTGATAAGTCACTTTCAAACTTTGCGTGGTCACCGCAATAGTCAACTAATTCACCAGTTTCGCCATCGCAAACAACCTCTGGAATTCCACCAACCCGTGAGGCTAAGACGGCCGTTTCGCAACCCATTGCTTCTAAGTTCACAATTCCGAGAGGTTCATACAGTGATGGACAGATAAAGAGATCAGAGGCGGTGAGCAGCGCAGTTAGCTCTGCGTGCGGCAACATATCTCTAAGCCACCACACATTTGAGCGAGTACTTTGCAGGCCGGCAATTAGTGCAGCTACTTCATTTCCGATTCCTGCTTCGTCTGGACTTCCGCCCGCTACCACAAGACCATATTCGGAAGGCACGTTCTGCCAAGCACGCAGTAAATGCGCGAGGCCTTTTTGCCGAGTTATGCGCCCTACGAAAAGAGCATAGTTGCCGGTGACACCGTACTTCTGCAGCACACTTAAATCGTAGTTAGGTGCAAACTTATTTGTATCAACACCGCTTCTAATAGTGACAATCTTGCTTGGATCCACGTTGGGATATGCAGTTAAGACATCTGCCTTCATGCCATCACTAACCGCGATGATTGCAGCGGCGCTTTCGTATGCAGTTTTCTCTGCCCAAGATGAAATTCGATATCCGCCTCCGAGTTGTTCGGCTTTCCACGGGCGAAACGGTTCGAGCGAATGCGCACTCACGATGTGGGGGATTGCAAATTGAAGCGATGCTATGTGTCCAGCCATATTCGCATACCAAGTATGCGAGTGAACTAAATCTACGTCGGCTAAATGTGATGCTATTTCTAAATCCGTAACAAGGGCTTGCAAAGCTGGATTAGCGTGCGCGAATTGTGTTGGGGTTGAATATCCAAAGGCATCTTCGCGTTCACCGCCGAAGCAATGAACATCAACGCAGATGTCGTTAGCTGCGCGAAGTGCTTGCGTTAGTTGGTAAACATGGACGCCAGCTCCGCCATAGATTGCAGGTGGCCACTCTTTTGTGACGATTCCAACTTTAATCACTTTCATACCTTTTTAATACCTAGTCTCTATGAGAGTCAAAGGGTATCCTTAACCCATGCCCAGATATGAATTGCCGCTAGGCATTGTCTTGGCCGGTGGCGAAGGCAAGCGATTAGCGCCACTCACCGCCGATCGAGCAAAACCTGCAGTTCCTTTCGGCGGCGCATATCGGCTTATAGATTTTGTTCTCTCCAATTTAGTTAATGCCAATATTCGAAAGATCGCGGTCTTAACTCAATACAAATCGCATTCACTTGACCGACACATCACAACCACGTGGAGAATGTCTACTCTTCTTGGAAATTACATAACTCCCGTGCCGGCACAGCAACGTTTAGGGCCGCGTTGGTACACCGGCAGTGCTGATGCAATCCTCCAGAACTTTAATTTGATTCAGGATGAAAACCCTAAACACATTCTTGTTTTCGGTGCGGATCACGTTTATCGTATGGACCCGAGTCAAATGTTCGATCAACATCTTCAAACTGGAGCCGGTGTAACTGTTGCTGCAATCCGCATGAAGCGATCGGAAGCGCACGGTTTTGGTGTCATTGAATTAGCGCAGGATGGCATAACAATCAAAGCTTTTCACGAAAAACCAGCGAATCCTCCGGCGATGCCAGGTCATCCAGATTTATCACTTGTTTCAATGGGAAATTACATTTTCAAGCGAGATGTTATGGAAGAAGCTCTTATAATCGATGCTGAAGATTTAGAGTCACGCCACGATTTGGGCGGCAACATAATTCCATTCTTAACTAAGAACGGCGTTGCTAAAGTTTATGATTTTGCAAACAATGTAGTTCCTGGAGAAACCGATAGAGATAAGGGATATTGGCGCGACGTAGGTTCGATAGATACATATTATGAGGCCCACATGGATTTAGT
>JBCKHN010000022.1:0-16161 GCA_038905815.1 Candidatus Planktophila sp.
CTACGGCAGGATTTGTTGAAGCCAATAGGAGTGAGTGACCGTCTTCATGTTGCAAACCTTCACCGTTGAGGGTGGTGCGACCCGCAGTTGCTCCAATGGCAAAACCGCGAGTTAGTTGATCTGCAGCTGCCCAGAAAGCATCACCTGTGCGTTGGAAACCAAACATAGAATAGAAAATATAGATTGGAATCATCGGTTCATCGTGCGTTGAGTATGAAGAACCCACGGCGGTAAATGATGCAACCGAGCCCGCTTCATTGATACCTTCGTGCAGAATTACACCAGTTATGGATTCCTTATAAGAAAGCATTAACTCGCGGTCAACTGCCGTGTATTGCTGGCCATCAGGCGAGTAAATCTTCAACGTTGGGAAAAGTGAATCCATTCCAAAAGTACGCGCCTCATCAGGGATGATCGGAACTAATCGCGAACCAAGACCTGGTTCTTTAATTAGATCTTTAAGTATTCGAACAAATGCCATAGTTGTTGCAATTTCTTGTTGGCCCGAACCGCGCTTAGCTGATTCAAATGCAGCATCTGATGGTTGTGCTAGCGGGCGAGAAATTTTGCGTCGACGTGGGATTGAGCCACCGAGGGCGGCACGTCTGGATTGTAGGTACTTTGCTTCCGCAGAGCTTTCAGCTGGTTTGTAATACGGCGGCAAATACTTATCTAATTTTTCATCAGGGATGGGAATTCCTAAACGATCACGGAAAGCAACAATATCATCCAGGGTCATCTTCTTCATTTGATGCGTTGAATTGCGACCTTCGAAGTGTGAGCCCAGAGTCCAACCTTTAACGGTCTTAGCTAAAATTACTGTTGGTCGGCCATTAGCTTGCATCGCTTGCAAATAAGCGGCGTAAAGCTTCTGGTAATCGTGCCCACCGCGTTTCAAACTCCAAATTTGATCATCGCTCCAGTTGGCGACCATGGCAGCGGTACGCGGATCGCGACCGAAGAAATGTTCACGCACATAAGCTCCAGATTCAGCTTTAAATGTTTGGTAATCACCATCGAGAGTTCTGTTCATTAAATTAACTAGGGCACCTTCGCGGTCCTGTGCCAGCAGTGGATCCCACTCGCGACCCCATACAACTTTAATTACATTCCAACCAGCACCGCCGAAAATAGATTCAAGTTCTTGAATGATTTTTCCATTTCCACGAACTGGTCCATCTAAACGTTGCAAGTTGCAGTTAACAACAAAAGTTAAATTATCGAGTTTTTCTCGCGTAGCTAAACCGATTGCACCGAGAGTATCAACTTCATCAACTTCACCATCACCAATAAATGCCCACACATGTTGCTGGCTGGTATCTTTAATTCCACGGTTATGTAAATAACGATTGAAGCGTGCTTGGTAAATTGCGTTAATTGGTCCGAGTCCCATTGACACGGTTGGAAATTGCCAGAACTCTGGCATCAACCGTGGATGCGGATAGGAGGACAACCCACCGATGGGATGCGATAATTCTTGCCTGAAGCCATCTAGTTGGTCCTCGCTAAAGCGACCTTCCATAAATGCACGTGCATACATTCCAGGGCTGGCATGGCCTTGGAAGAAAATTTGATCACCGCCGCCAGGGTGATCTTGGCCGCGGAAGAAGTGATTAAAACCAACTTCATATAGCGAAGCCGCTGAGGCATAGGTGGAAATATGTCCGCCAACACCAACTCCGGGGCGCTGGGCACGATGTACCAACATCGCAGCGTTCCAACGAATGTAGCCGCGAATACGCCGCTCAATACCTTCATCGCCAGGGAAAGTTGGTTCATTTTCGGGAGCAATGGTGTTTATATAATCCGTTGTGCGAAGCGCCGAAACTCCAATGTTCTTTTCATGTGCTCGCTTGAGCAGACTCAACATCAAATACCGCGCACGGACTGGACCGGCATGTTCGAGTACTGCATCAAAGGAGGCGCGCCATTCGGCAGTCTCAGATGGATCAATATCGACGAGCTGGTCGATGGCTTGGTCGACGAGCTGGTCGGGCGCTTCGAAGGTTTGACTCATGAGCATATTCTCCCTTGTACTGGCCCGTACTGTGAAATCAGCAACTTTTACCTCTTGCGTAGGTGGCAAAGATTGGGTGGACTTAGCCCGTGGCGGAGCGCATGAATTTCAATAGCGATGACCTTATCTTGGAGGTTGGTTACAGCGAAGGCTGCGATGAGAGCCTTCGCTCCTATGTTGCGGCCATAACAGGTACCGCCTTCCGTAGTAGCGATTCACGCGAAGTCGTTGATGGCGTAATTCTCTGGTGGCGCGAGGGTGATGGCGATCTCGTGGATGAAATCATGGATGCACTTACTTACTTAAGCGAACATGGTCCTATTTGGGTTTTAACCCCAAAAGTTGGTAGAGCCGGACATGTTGAACCAAGTGAGATTCAAATCTCTGCACAGACGGCAGGGTTATCTCAAACTTCCACAATTTCAATTGCACCTGACTGGAGTGCAACTCGGCTAGTGGCGCGTAAAACCAGTAAGCGATAGATTTCTTCCATGACGCTAACTATTGGAAGTACAGCCCCTGATTTTGAATTGAAGGACCAACACGGAAGTAAAGTCTCACTCGCATCTTTTAAGGGTGAGAAAAATGTAGTTCTTCTTTTCTATCCTTTTGCTTTCTCTGGAACTTGCACTAGTGAATTGTGTGCACTTCGCGATGATCTCGCAGCATTCCAAAACGAAGAGGTTCAACTCTTAGCAATCTCGTGTGATCCAATGTATGCCCAACGTGCATTTGCCGAAAAAGAAGGTTATACCTTTCCCGTGCTTGCAGATTTTTGGCCACATGGTGCAACAGCGAAAGCATATGGAGTTTTTGAGGAGTCGCCAGGTTGTGCAACTCGCGGAACTTTCGTAATCGATAAAAAAGGCGTGCTCCGTTGGCAAGTTGTTAATGGGCTAGGCGATGCCCGGAACATAATCGACTATAAAGCTGCTATTTCAACGCTATAGTCGATATCTCTACCGTTCCAATTTCGCTCCGAACGCCGCTGTCAAGTAAGATTGGTGCTCCAGGATTAAACTAGGGTGCTTAGCTCAGTGGTAGAGCGCTTCGTTTACACCGAAGATGTCGGGGGTTCGAAACCCTCAGCGCCCACCAGCAGGAAGGGGTAGATGCAAATATGAAAGCTAGCCCCAGTGACCAAAAATCCATTTTAGATATTCAACGCTTCGACCAAGCTACTGCAACTCTCATTAATAGAGCCAACAAGCTGAGTGAAATTGCTGAAATTGCGAGTACAAGCATAAAGGCGAATAACGCTCGTGATTTGCGCATTGCTGCGCAGACTGAACTTAGCGATGTTAAGCGTGAACTATTGCGCGCTGAAGCTGATGTCGAACAAGTCGTTACTCGAATTACTCGCGATGAAGCACGTCTTGCTGGCGGGTCGGCCTCACCTAAGGAGTTAGAGCAACTGCAACATGAAGTGGGAACGCTAGGCGCGCGCAAGGCAGAACTGGAAGAAGTTCAACTTGAAATCATGATGCGCGTTGATGCAATCAAAGATCGCGCCACTGAATTAGCGAACGAGGAAGCAACGCTAGCTGCTGTAATTGCAGACCTTGAAATTCGCAAAGAGAACGCGCTCGCTGCGATTCATAGTGAGCTAGATTCAATCAAAAAAGAACGGATAGAGACTTCATCTCCGATCGATTCAACCTTCCTAGAACTCTATGAAAAAGCACGTGCAGCAAATAGCGGAACTGGTGCGGCAGCTTTAGCTGGTAACCAATGTTTAGGTTGTCATTTGCCGGTTAGCGCCGTTGAAGTTGCGCGACTTAATGAACTGCCGGGCGATGAAGTTGCACGGTGCGAGGAGTGTCGTTGTATTTTGGTGCGGGCTAAGTAATTTATGGCGCGCCACTTCACTTTGACCGCTGATGGCGGATCACGCGGCAATCCCGGACCAGCAGGGTATGGCTCAGTAATTACTGAAAATGGGAAAATTATCGCTGAGCTTTACGATTTCATCGGTATCGCTACAAATAACGTCGCGGAATATTCCGGATTAATTGCCGGACTGACTGCAATTCACGGTTTAGATTCGCAAGCAAGCGTTGATGTAAGAATGGATAGCAAATTAGTTGTAGAACAAATGTCGGGACGTTGGCAGATTAAACATGCAGGTATGCGCACCCTCGCTCAAAGTGCACGCGCTGCACATAATCCAGCGCTGATTCAATACACATGGATTCCACGTGATCAAAATTCTCATGCCGATCGATTAGCAAACAAGGCGCTAGACGAGCAAAGTGGCGGTGGGGAAGTTCTTCTAGTGCGCCAGAACTACTTAACTGAACGTCTGAACATGGATGAAAAACCAACAACTATTTACTTCTTTCGCCATGGCGAAACGATTTTAACCCCTGATCGAAAGTTTTCTGGGACTGGTCCTATTAATCCAGCGTTAACTGAAACTGGTCTGGCGCAAGCGGGCGCACTTGCGAAGGAGGCGGTTAAACTCGGGGCGGAAGTACTGATTGCTTCACCGCTACAACGCACAATGCAGACTGCGAATTTAATTGCCGAAGCTACCGGGTTACCGATTGTTTTCGATGAGATTTGGGTGGAATGTAATTTCGGCATCTGGGATGGTTTGTCCATTGAAGAAGTTCGCGATCAATTCCCAAGTGAATATGAAGCTTGGTTAGGTTCATCAGGTTACAAACCTCCGCAAGGTGAGTCATACGATGAAGTTGGAATCCGAGTAGATGAAGGAATCAACAAATTAGTCGCCCAATATCCAGGGCAGAAAATAATTGTCGTGACGCATAACGGTGTCATTAAAGAAGCTGCCCGTCTTGCGCTAGGTGCAAGCGGTGAAAGTATTTTCCACATCGATGTTGCGCCTTGCTCAATCTCAACTATTGCAGTTTGGCCCAGTGATGGTTTACGTGCGATTCGCGGGCTAAATGAACTCGGGCACTTACGGTAGAAGAGGCTATTTATATTGTTCTAATTGCCATGCCCGAACGCCGCCGGCAACTCCTGCTGCATTCGGAACAATCACAACTTCTTCACCCATATTATCTAAATCAATTTGGCGGATTAAGCGAGCATTTCCACCGCCAAGATAGAGGCGGTCCCACATAAACACGGGTCGCAATTCATTGACCATTAAACGAATGCGTCTAGACCAGAAGGTGTTTCCAAGTCGACGGCGTTCGTGTTCACCAATCCAAGTGTCGTAGGTTGTGCCACGCCGGACTGGAGCTTGAGAAAATTCAAAATGCGGCGCAAGTGACCCACCATAAAAGATTGCAGATCCAAGACCGGTACCCAAAGTAAGGACTACCTCATAGCCAGTTCCTGAAATGATTCCGGCTCCATGGACTTCGGCATCATTTAATACTCGAGTGGGCATACCTAAACTCTTACTTAGCGTATTTTGCATATCAAAGCCGTTCCACGCTTCTTGCAGCTCTGGATCGATGCGAGACCGCGGGCCACTCTTAGTCATGTAATGCGGAGTTGAAATAACAACGCCATGACGAATCATTCCGGGCATGCCAATTGTTGCGCGGTATGTCTCAGGTAGGCGCGCAGAAATGTGTTGGATGGTTTCAACGAAACGTGTTGGCGAAAGCGGGTATGGAGTTTCTATGCGATCAAGTTTTGAGTGCATCGTTCCAGATTCATCAAGCGCGCAACTCTTGATGAACATACCACCACAGTCAATCGATAAAGTGAGTCTCTCCTCTGGCGCCATTGCTCAATCTTCCCATAAATGTGCTCCTTGGCTATACCCGAGTTAGGCTGAGCCTATGAGTGATATTCGTGTTGGTATCATTGGTGTGGGAGTAGCGAGTTTGAGTATTACCAACGCTGTTTTTTAAGACCAGCTAATAAATTATTATGCGATTCTTGAATTTTAGGGTTAGAACTATTTCCCGACACTCCAACTTGCCAGAACGACCCCTCGTCACTCCACTCGGATGGGTGAGTATTAATAACGATTACGTGGACACCCGTTTGATTCTTGCTTGCAATGAGCGCTTCGGCCAAGTCGTGAATTTCGACTTTGCTAGCGATGCAACCCATAGCTCGGGCGTGCTCAACAAAATCAACTCTCGGAGCAGTGCCGGGAATCATGGTGTGAAAGGAAGCTGACCCGTTATTGGTTTGCAAACGTTGAATTACGGCAAAGCCGCCGTTATCGCAAAGAACCACAGTTAGATCATCTCCGTTTATTACAGCTGAATAAAGTTCGGAATTCATCATCAGGTAAGAACCATCACCAACCATGGCAAAGGTGCGTCCTCCTTTGCCACGAGTTTTTAATTGGATTGCGGCCCCCCAACCGCCTGAAATTTCATAACCCATGCAAGAAAAACCATATTCGCAATCAAAAGAGTTAAGAGACTTAGAGAGCCAATTAATATTTAATTCGCCCGGCAGTCCACCTGAAGCGCTTAAGACGTAATCTCTTTCCTCGCTAATCTCATTAACAATTGCAACTACTTGGGCATAGGTAGGAGTTTCGTGTGTTGCTTTTACGCGGCTTGCAATTGCTTTGCGAATCTCTTTGGCAGCCTCATATCCTGCCGTGGTCCAAGTTTCATCAACTTTAAATTGACCAAGTTGAGCGCTAATTTCATTAATACCTTCTTTGGCATCGCAAACAACGGCAATCGCACCATGTTTCTTAGCATCAAAACGTGCCGCGTTGATTGAAAGTAAAGTGACGCTTTCGTGTTGAAATAGCGTCCAAGAACCAGTTGTGAAATCTTGTAAACGTGTTCCGATTGCGATTATCAGATCAGATTGTGCTGCCAAATCATTTGATGCATTGGCGCCGCTTACCCCAATTGATCCAGCCCAAGCGGGGTCGCTAGCGATGAGAGTTGATTTTCCTGCAACGGTTTCGACCACCGGAATTCCGAATTTATTTGCAAAATCGGACAATTCTTTTTGCGCACTAGAGTAACGAACACCGCCACCAGAAATAATTAGCGGATGTTTAGCCGACCGGATGGCGCTAATTGCCGCTTTTATCGAACGAGTATCTGGTCGCGTGGCTGGAATAAAATGTATGGTCTCTTGAAAAAAATCATCAGGGTAATCAAATACTTCTACCTGCACATCTTGTGGTAAACCAAGAAACACGGGACCGCATTCTGAAGGATCAAGCAAAATTGCCAACGCTTGGGGAAGTGAATTTAGAATTTGAGCCGGATGTGTAATGCGATCCCAGTACCTGGTAACTGCTCGGAAAGTATCGTTGACAGTTAATTGAGGTGAATTAAAATGTTCAATCTGTTGCAACACTGGATCAGGAGCTCTGGAGTGAAAAGTATCGCCAGATAAGACTAAGAGAGGTAGACGATTAGCCATAGCCACGCCGGTCGCAGTAACTACATTAGTTGCGCCAGGACCAATCGAAGTTGTGACAATCGCGCATTGGCTACGATTGGCTGCTTTTGCATATGCGACGCCGGCAAGGGCCATGCCTTGCTCGTTCTGTCCGCGCAGGACTTTAATTTTTTTCGAGCGCTGGAGCGCATCGCCGATGCCTAAAGCGTTTCCATGTCCAAAAATTGCAAAAGCAATCGGGAAATATGAAAGAAGCGCGCCGTCGATCTCGATTTTTTGAGCCTCAAGGAATTTGATAATTGCTTCCGAAAGATTAAGGTGCATGGATACACTCTATAACCGTAGGTTATTCTTGTGTAAGGCTACCGAGGGAGAATTTCTTGAGTACTAGCTTTCTAGAGCGAATTGCATCGGCGCCAATCTCATGGGGGATTTGCGAAGTTCCAGGCTGGGGCGCGGCGTTGCCGAGAAAGCGCGTGTTACAAGAAATGCAATCTCTCTCTTTGCACGCCACCGAACTAGGCGCACCTGGCTTCTTCTCTGATGGCTCAGCCGAGTTGAAGCGAGAGCTAGATGAATTTGCCATGTCCATGATTGGTGGTTTCACGCCAGTGGTTTTGCACGATAAATCTCAGGAAGCGCGCACTCTTGAAGTTGTCAAAGCTACCAGCAAAAAATTTGTAGAAATTGGAGCCACGCATTTTATTTCAGCCCCTGTTGCATCGTGGGACTGGGCGATACCAACCGAATTATCAAGGGATGAACTAAAACAGATGTTTTCGCTGCTGGAAGAAGTGAGTAAAATTACCGGTGATTTCGGGCTGGTACATGTAATCCATCCACATTTGCAGACAACGGTGGAAAGTAAGCGCGATATTGATCGCGTAGTTGAAAATAGTGGAGTTCTCTGGTGTTTGGATACAGGGCACATGGCAATTGGTGGCCAAGACCCAGCAGAGTTTGCGAAGAAATATGCTGCGCGAGTTGGACACGTGCACCTTAAAGATGTAAATATGAAAGCTGCCTTACCAGTACTGCGTCGAGAAATAAGTATTATGCAAGGGGTACAAGGCGGGTTATTTACCCCCCTTGGCCAAGGTGATGTTCCAATTCTCGAAACAATTCTTGCGCTGGAAGAGCGTGGCTATCAAGGCTGGTATGTAATTGAGCAGGACACCGCAATCACAGGGGAGTTGCCGCGAGTTGGCACAGGTCCAATTACCGCCATGATTGAATCAATTGAGTATCTACACACTGTAGTTGCTCGAGTTTTGTCAAAGCCATGAGTTCGATCCCCGACATTATTACCGTTGGCCGAATCGGTATTGATTTATATGCAAATGAGTTAGGTGCCTCTTTTCTAGACCCACAAACTTTCACGAAATCAATTGGCGGAAGCTCAACAAATGTTGCAATTGCAGCCGCACGGCTAGGAAGTTCTGCCGCTCTGGTGACTAAGGTTGGCTCGGATGTATTAGCACCATATGCGATTGCTAAACTAAAATCTTTTGGAGTTGACACGCAATTCGTTGGAGTCAGTCAAGGTGGACGCACACCCATTGTCATGGCATCTCACGAGCACCCCGATGATCCATATTTCTACTTCATTCGTGATTTAGACGCGCCAGATACAACTCACTCAGAGCTCGATCTTCCTACAAATATGATTAAGGGTTGCAAAGCGCTCTGGGTTAGTTTGAGTACTTTTGCTCACGGATCCACTGCGCAGGCTGCCATGGGTTGGTTACAGACACGCGCCCGCCAGGAATTTACTTTACTTGATCTAGATTATCGTCCAGTTTTTTGGCAGAGCGATGGCGCCTCACGCAAAGCCGCGCAGGAGGCAATCGAGTTAGCTAGCGTCGTACTCGGCAATAGAGTTGAATGCGAGCAAGCTCTTGGTTTGACCAATCCAGATGAAGTAGTAAGTACGCTCTTAGATCGAGGTGTTTCCTTGGCAATTGTAAAAATGGGTGGCGACGGGGTTCTACTTGCGACAGGTAATGAAAAAATAACTCTCAAACCGCATGAGATAAAACTAGTCTCCGGTGCTGGTGCTGGAGATGCCTTTGGTGGAGCGCTATTGCATGGTCTAATCCAAGGTTGGCCACTTGAAAAAATTGGTCGCTATACAAATGCAATTGGCGCAATTGTTGCTTCGAGACTTCTATGTTCGGATGCAATGCCAACAATGGAAGAAATCGACGAGTTTTTAACAAAAGGCCGCACGTGAACTGGCATTACAAAAACAAGAACTCCATCTCTCCCAAAGAAGCGGGATGGACTTATTGTGGAGCGTTGATCCACAATTTTTCTGACACAAATACTCTGGAGTTAGATTTTTCAAGTCAAGAAGCGGTAGTCGTTCCACTCTCTGCTCAGAACGTCTTGGTCACTATTGATGGCAGAGAGTATGAATTGCAAGGTCGCGCGGGAGTCTTTGATGCCACAACTGATTGGATCTATATTCCTGTTGGTTCACGGGCTACATTTGCTGGACTCTCAGGTGATTTGGCAGTGTGCACATCTGTCGCAACGGAACGGAAAGAGGTTTTTTATTGCTCCGCAAAAGATGTCTCAGTTGAAATTCGTGGGAGTGGTCGTGCCACAAGGCAAGTAAATAACATCGCAACTCCATCGTCTTTTCAAGGTGCCCAAAAGATCAATGTTTGTGAAGTTTTAACACCGGGTGGGAATTGGTCATCATGGCCGCCACATCGCCATGATGGGAAAGATGGATGCCCATATAACAACGAAGAAATTTACTATTTCAAAATTCAAGGCCGTGGCGGGGAAGGTTTTTTCCACTGCTACACAGAGGACGGAAGCGTTGATAAAATCTCAATAATCAAGGATGGTGATTTTTATATTATCCCTGAAGGCTTCCATGGGCCAACGATGGCGAGCCCTGATTATCCAATGTATTTCCTCAACGTTTTAGCTGGCCCGGGGCCAGAAAGGACAATGTCATTTTGTGATGACCCGACGCATGCTTGGATTCGCCAATCGTGGGCGGGGCAAGAGCCAGACCCCAGAGTGCCAATGACAGGCTTCAGATAGCTCTTTTCTCGCTTCAATCGTGGTTAAAAAGTTATAGATGTGTAATAAAAAGTTTCTTGACTAACCCCCCCCTGCAGTTAGAGAATAGGGCTCCGCGTAGATACTCTGCACGGCTTTAGAAAGAATTAATAGATTGGACTCCTATGTTTTCAAAGAAGTCGCGGTTAGCTTTTGTTGGGATTGTTTCAGTAATTGCACTTTTTGCTGCTACAACTCCTGCTAATGCTGCTAAGCACAAGCAATTAGAAATCTTTACATGGTGGACAGGTGGTGGAGAAGCAGCAGGTCTTGCAGGTATGACTACTGAATTCACAAAACAGAACCCAGGCATTCCTTTTATCAACGCTACAGTTGCAGGCGGAGCTGGTGTTAATGCAAAGGCTGTTCTAGTTTCTCGTATGCTCGGTGGTAATCCACCTGATACTTTCCAAGCACACGCAGGTTGGGAACTTTCTTCATATGTAAAAGCAGGACAAATTGAAGATCTTACTTTCCTATACAAGTCAGAGGGTTGGGACAAAATATTCCCAGCTGACTTAATCAAGACTCTTACAACTGGCGGAAAGATTTATTCTGTTCCAGTTAACATTCACCGTTCCAACGTAATGTGGTGGAATCCAGCAGCAGCAAAGAAGGCTGGAATCACAAAAGTTCCATCTAATCTCAAAGGTTTCATCGCCGACCTTGCTAAATTCAAAAAGGTTGGAATCGATGGGATTGCGCTAGCAGGTAACGGAGACTGGGCGATTGCTCACCTATTCGATTACGTACTACTTGCATCAATGGGTCCAAAAAAGTTTGATGGACTTTGGAATGGCAAGACTTCATGGAGTGGAAAAGAAGTTAAGGCTGCTATCGCTTCATTTGCAACAATTCTTTCCTACGGAAACCCAAGCAAGTCACTTGACTGGCCAGATGCTGGAAAGCTTGTTACGGGTGGTAAAGCCGGATACTTCATTATGGGTGACTGGGCTTCAGCACAGTGGCAATCAGACGGTCTGAAATTGGGAACTGACTACACATGGGCACCAGGTCCAGGAACAAAAGGTGTTTTCCAATGGCTTTCAGATTCATTCACACTTCCAAAGGGTGCGCTAAACCGCGATGCAGGTATTGCATGGCTTAAGGTTGCCGGTTCTTTGGCAGGACAGGATGCATTTAATCCGAAGAAGGGCTCAATTGCCGTTCGTAAGGATTCAAATCCAAAGCTCTATGACAGCTACCTACAGGCAACAATGAAGTCATGGAAGGTCGATAAACTCGTTGGCTCAACTGTTCACGGTGTGAACTATGGAAACGCTGGTATGGCTGCTTATAACTCAGCTGTTGGTCGTTTCTACATAGGCGGTGCTAAGGATTCAGCAGGATTCGTAAAGGGTCTAATTGCTGCATACGCTGCATTTACTGAAGAGAAGTAATTTAGAAACTAGTTAATAACTTTCGTTTTTAACTAGGATAAGGCGTAACAGCAGTTCTGGTGGATGTAAAAATCCATCAGAACTGCTGTTGTACATCTGTAGCAGATTTTTGTATTGTGGTGCGGTAGAGAGAAAATTAACTGGGAGCAGATAAAAGTGGCCTTAATAAAAAAGAAAAAGAAATTAATTAACCCATGGGGTGGTTTTTTCTTTCTTCTCCCTTCAATCTTATTAATGGCTTATTTTGTTTACGGCATGATTGGCTGGACGCTGCGCCTCGCATTTGGTCGTCGCACAAACTCAGCCTCAAAGGATGACAGCTTTGCAGGTCTTTCAAATTTCATCGGACTTCTTGATGATCCAGAATTCACGCACGCTTTTAGCAACCTTTTAAAATTTACCTTTGTTTTTATCTTCGGATGTCTGTTATCCGGTCTCATCATGGCGCTCCTGCTTGAAAAAGGAATTCGCGGTGAAGGCTTCTTTCGTTCTATTTATCTCTATCCAATGGCAATTTCGTTTATCGCAATGGGTACTTCATGGCGTTGGCTTTTAGATTCAGCCCGCGATGACAAGGCCACCGGACTAAATATGATTTTTCAATGGTTTAATTTGGGTTTCTTGCAAAATGATTGGTACACATCTGAAAAAGGAAGTATGTACGCTATGGCCCTTCCTGCTATCTGGCAGATGGCTGGTTATGTCATGGCACTCTTCTTGGCAGGCTTTCGCGGAATTCCTGATGACCTGCGCGAGGCAGCACGCGTTGATGGCGCAAGTGAATACAAGATTTATCGCCACATACTTTTCCCGCAGCTCAGCCCAACTTTTCTGACAGTTCTTATTATCTTAGGTCATATATCTATGAAGGTATTTGATTTGATTTATGGAATTGCATCTAAGAGCTATGTAACAAAAGTTCTTGCAATCTATTTGTGGCAGGTCATCTTTGATTTTCAAAATTTCGCAAAAGGCGCCGCGATTGCAATTGTGATGTTAGTTCTCGTTGCTATCGTTGTCGTTCCGTATCTGCGTTATGTAAATAAGAGTCAGGATGCTCGCTCATGAGTACCGAGACAGTTCAAAGAGCCCTTAAAACAAAAGATATTTCACGCACAAAGCGTAAATTAGATGGTCGGGGTCAATTTGCTCTTGTTTTTAGATATGTAGCCCTGACAATTCTTTTTGTCATTGCAGCCTTTCCTATTTACATCATGGTGGTCAATTCAGTAAAAGGCATAACTGGTGTATCGCAAGGCAACGCTTTTCTTCCACCAAGAAAATTAAATTTTGACGCCTGGGGGCCAACATGGCTCATCCTTCGCGAACCAATGCTTCGCACGCTTATTTTTGTGCTTCAGTCATCAATTATTTCAGCAATTATTGGATCAATCAATGGATTCGTTTTTGCAAAATGGCGCTTTAAGGGTTCACAAGTAATATTTACAATGTTCTTATTTGGAATGTTTATTCCCTACCAAGCAATCATGATTCCTTTAGTGCAATTTAATAACAGTATTGGACTTAGCAGATCCATTTATGTATTAGTTGTTGCGCACGTCATCTATGGAATTCCAATATGTACTTTAATTTTCCGTAACTATTACGCAGCAATCCCCAATGAATTAATTGAAGCCGCACGCGTTGATGGTGCCAGCACAGTTCGTATCTATTTCACTATTATCTTGCCTCTCTCCGTCCCCTGCTTTGTGGTGGTTTTAATCTGGCAGTTTACTTCGGCTTGGAACGATTTCCTCTTTGCAATCTTCCTTACTGGGGGTTCGCCGAAATTATCCGTGGCCACCACGGCGCTTAACTTCATCGTCGGTTCGGGCCAACAAGTCCATTACGGCAACAATATGACCGCCTCGCTCATAGTTTCCATCCCGACGCTCTTGGTGTACATATTCCTTGGTCGATATTTCTTGCGCGGCCTTCTCAGCGGATCCTTAAAAGGCTAAAGATAAGCCCTTCATGGCGCGAGTGGGTTGAAAAAATCATCGCTACAGATACGAGTGGCGGGCATAATTATTTCTCCGTTGCGCCATTACTAGTTCGCAAAGTATCCTTTTACCTGAAGAGTCGCCCGGGTCACCGCGTTGTCGCAAGGCACCGAGGAAAGTCCGGACTCCACAGAGCAAAGTGGTGGGTAACTCCCACTCGCAGTGATGCGCAGGAATAGTGCAACAGAAAGTAAACCGCCAAGAAATTGGTAAGGGTGAAACGGTGGTGTAAGAGACCACCAGCGACCGAAGTAATTCGTGTAGCTATGTAAACCCCACTTGGAGCAAGACCAGATAGATAGCGTTTGAGAACTGCTCGTTCAAGCTATCGGGTAGGTCGCTTGATTGCGTAAGTAATTACGTAACTAGATGGATGGTGATCCGTTCGCAAGAACGACAGGATCCGGCTTATAGGGCGACTCTTCTATTTAGTAACGCAGAGTAGTTTTCAAATGAATTCTCTAAAAATCAACGAAGTTTTGCTTATGTTATCCTTACGTCGCAAATTAGTTGACGGCAGAATGGACTCGATTAATTTCGGGTCCATTCTGTTTCCCATATGTTATTATTCTTTATACCTAGTGGTTGACGACGCAATGGACTCGATTAATTTCGAGTCCATTGTTGTTTTTAGGCAATTTCTTTTCTTCTCGCTTTTGAGTGCACGAGATGCACAAATCAGAATTCTTCTTTTTCTTTACGCAGTTTCTTGTACCAGTGCAACGCAGTTATTAATTTAGCTTGCTCTGCGGAGATGCTTCTCATAGATCACTTCTCGATTACCCAATCTTAATTTTCTACTAACTCGTTTCTTTCCGGTCGAAACAACTATTGACATGGGGATTTGAGTTGTCTTGCCCTCGGCGTAATCAGCTCGCACTTTTCCTAATTCGATTGGGATGCGCAAAGAATTGAATGCCTCTTTAGTCAAAGTTTCCAGAACCTTCCGAGGAATGGGGTTTCCCGTCACAATACTTGGTTCCGTCTTAGCGTAGATGCCGTATCCAAGCCTCATGATCTTTCCTTCTCTTATTAAGTCATTTATTCCCCGAGTAACTCGGCTTGGAGTACCAAATTCGGCCAATTCATTTCGCAGGAAAATATCTCGAGCGCTGCGTGCGATTGATTGTGACATTCGAGTTTTAGTACTGGTTTTCATCTTGACTCCCTTACAAACATTGTGCGCAATATCAGCACATTTGACCCCAGTGGTAAGGCAGTCTGTCGCGCTCAGCCATGGTGATCCACCTGCGCAATCGGGGGACAGGATCCGCCCTTATAGGGCGACTCTTCTGTTAATAATCTCTAATGAACTTAATGTGTATTGGAATCTTTTCCTAATTTTCTGATAAGTATGGAACCAAAAATAGTTGTGATGAGCACATAAGTGATTGTGATTGCTTGCAATCTGCTGTTAAAGGCAAGCGTAGAAGTCAATCCAGCGATAACAATGGAGAACTCTCCTCGTGGAATGAGAAGTGCTGCAATGGCCATAACTGAATCATTACTCTTTCGTGCCGCCCACTTAGCAGTGAGGTATTTGGTGAAAATGCCAACGGCAGCCAAAAGTAAGGAAATAATAAGTACCGGTGGTATTTCCGCCGGGTCGGTTCTTAACCCAAAGAAAAGAAAAAAGATGGCCGCAAAAAGATCGCGTAATGGGGCGAGGCGAACTCTGGCCACTACTGCAACATCGCCCGTCAAGAGCAAGCCAACAAGAAAAGCTGCGACTGCTCCAGAAAAACCAATATAACTGGCAAGTCCTGCGGCTAGTAAGGTAGAACCGAAAACGGTTAACAGTAGAGCTGCTGAATCACCCAACATTAAAGGCGTGTGAGGAATGTGATTGCCTCTTGCACTAAAAAGCAGGACAACTCCAGTTACTATAAGTGCCCCAGAAATGGTCACCAAGCCTGTGATTACACCAATGGATGAGATCGCTGCGCTAAGAATTGGAAGATAAGGTGCTAGAAAAAGATCTTCTATGACCAAAATACTGATTGCCTTTTTAGTACTTCCCCTTTTTTGGAGTTTTCCATCACGAATAAATTGCGATGCAATTCCTGATGAAGAGACATAGGTGATACCGCCAAGGGCCATTGCGCCCACGTAACCCCACCCCAAAGCGATGGCAACAAATGCGCCTGGGAGGAAATTAAGCAGCAAGTCAATGATTCCCAAAGATTTTCTCTGTTTTACCTCACCAATTAACTCAGCTGCCGAGTACTCCAGACCCAGCAACAGAAGGAGTAGAATGGCACCCATTTGTGCCCCTAGCGTGAGAAAATTGTCGCTAAGTTTTAAGGGTATGATTCCTCCTTCTCCAAAGGCAAGGCCAACTAGTAGAAAA
>JBCKHN010000023.1:0-15547 GCA_038905815.1 Candidatus Planktophila sp.
ACCGCGCTGCAATTCGCCCCGACTCTCTTCTTCAGTATCCCCGGTGGGAAAATTGCTGATAATTTCGATAAACGGAAGATCTTAATGTTCACTAATTTTTTTGGTGGGCTCTCCGCACTAAGCGTGGGAGCACTTGTTTTAACGGAAAGAATCCAAATCTGGCACGTCATGTTCTTTGCTTTCACACTTGGCTTATCTAATGCGATCGACGCCCCTGTGCGCCAAAGTTTTAGCGCTGAAGTTGTGGGGAAAGAGGATCTTCCAAATGCAGTGGGTTTAAACTCGGCAAATTTTAATTTAGGTCGACTTATCGGACCCGGGCTCTCTGGCGCGCTTATCGCACTTTATGGCACCGGGATTTCTTTTATCATAAACGGCTTAAGTTATTTCGTAGTGATTATCGCGCTTTTCTTTATGCGCGCGAGTGAATTGTTTAAGGAAGGGCGGCGCGAAGGCAGCGCTAAGATCCGCGAAGCGCTGGCCTACGTCCGAGCACGTCCGGATATTTTGGCAGTAATGTTTACGGTATTTTTTGCCACAAGTTTCGGGCTTAACTTCAACATTTTTAATGCGTTAATGGCTATCCAAATCTTTCAAAAGAATGCGGCAGAGTTCGGTGTGCTAGGAAGCATTTTGGCGATTGGTTCGTTAACAGGTGCTCTAATTTCTGCACATAAAGAAAAAAAGCGCGATCCGCGGTTCATTATGAAAGGTTCAGCGCTCTTTAGCGTATTTCTCATCGCGAGTTCATTTGCGCCAAGTTATACCGTTTATGCAATTTTTCTACCAATTATCGGTTGCATCGCGTTAATGACTTTTATTGCGGCGAATTCGATGATTCAGATGCGAACAGATCCTGCGATTCGAGGTCGCGTAATGGGAATCTACCTAACAGTCTTTCTAGGTGGAACTCCGATAGTTTCACCACTTATTGGTTGGATGACAACAAGTATTGGAGTTCGAGAAACAGTAGCAATTTGCGGTTTCGTTTCCTTGACTGCGGCTTTAGTAACTTATTTTTTCTTTCGAAATACGAATTTAGCACCGCAAAGTTATACCGTTGCCGACGTTTTACAGCGCCGAAAGGGCAGCCATAGCGATTAGCCCAAAGAGGACTACCAGCGTGACGATTCTTCTAGTTTTGTAACTCATGTACGTGAAGGTATAACTACTACCACCGCAAATGCAAGCGCTATGAGGAGTGGAACCATTAAATAAGCACGAGATATACCAATATGGTCACCGAGAAGTCCCAGAATGAAAGGCGCAGCTGCGATTGCAAGACCTACAGCTTGAGAGCTAAGGCCAATCGCCAAGTCAGGCCGTCCATCGCTTAAACCGATTAAACGAATTGATGAGAGCGCGAGTTGAATGGAAGATCCAAGCCCGATAATAAATAAGGCAAGAATTGAAAGGAGCAATAAATGTGAGAACCAGAAAATGATAAATCCAATTAATTGCAACGCTATAATTCCCATCAATTGGTGGTCAAGCTTAAAACGTTTGAGAACCATCCCTCCATACCAGCAGCCAATTGCCATGCCAACTCCGTAAGCCACAATTGAAAGGGTGGCAGCCGCTGCGGTTAAACCGACACGATCTCGCAATAGCGCCGCTGCCCAAAAAGAGATAGCGAACGCGGAAGAAATACTGGCAGTGAATCCGCACCAAGCAATCCAGAATGAAAGAGATAGTTTTCCGCTTTGGGGACCATCTTCATCAGGTATGTGTTTTTCGCTCTCCTTGTCGCGCCCAAAGAGTGCTAGTGCAATAGCGGCGGGAATCGCAAGGAGCAGACCCAAGCGCCACTGTGATGGAAAGAGAGTAGCGATCGAACCAATCAGAAAAGTTCCGAAAATAAAACCAACGAAAGCAACACTGTTAGCTTGAGAAATGGCACCAGCTGCAGATTTTCCATAGTGGTGAGACATCGACGTCAACACGCTATTTATAACGATCGAAGTTCCGAAACCTGCAATAAAAGTGGCTAACAAAGTAAGTTGCACTGGTGGCGAGAAAACGAAGGCCACTAAACCAAAAGAGAAAAAGGTCAACCCAATCCATGTTGATTTATCTCGTCCAAATCGGTGCGCAATCCATGGATTAGCGAACCCTGCGAAAATTGCGGCAACACCCAGTGCAGTTCCATGTAAGCCAGCAATTGCTAGCGAAGTACCTTGATCTGCGCGCAAAATTGTTTGTGCTGGGCTGAAACCACCTAAATAGAAGTTAACAATTGCGGTTTGGAGGGCAACAACCCAGAAGAACCGGTTGCGGGTGAAAGAGGGCGGCATCTATAGAGCTGCTACTACGTAATCGATACAAGCAGTGAGTGCGTCAATGTCGTTTGGATCAACTGCTGGGAACATACCGATACGTAATTGGTTCTTACCTAATTTGCGATAAGGCTCGGTATCTACAATTCCATTTGCGCGAAGAATCGAGGCAATTTTTGTTGCATCGAGTGCCTCATCAAAGTTAATTGTCCCGACAACTTTGCTGCGCATCGCTGGATTGGTTACAAATGGGGTTGTGTAAGAAGTCTTTTCGGCCCACGAATACAACTTCTCGGAAGATTGCGCGCTTCGTCCGGCAGAGAAAGACAAGCCGCCATTTGCATTCATCCACTCAATCTGTTCGGCGAGAAGAATGAGCGTTGCAATGGCTGGAGTGTTGTAAGTCTGATTAAGGCGCGAATTTTTAATTGCAATTCCTAAATCAAAGAACGCCGGAATCCAACGACCACTGGCTTTAATTTTCGCCGCGCGCGCTATTGCGGCAGGACTCATAATCGCAATCCACAAACCTCCATCGGAGCCGAAAGATTTCTGTGGTGCGAAGTAATAAGTATCAAACTCTTTAGCGCTCACCATTAACCCACCTGCAGCGCTCGTTGCATCGACGAGTACTAACGCGCCATCGATATCGGCCGGGCGAAGAATTGGCATGGAAACACCAGTACTAGTTTCATTCTGTGTAAGCGCGTAGACATCAATTCCATCCTCTGCGTGGGCCAGTGGATGTGAGCCAGGTTCGGAGTTGATAATGCTTGGTTGGCCAAGGAATGGCGCTTCTTTTGCGGCGCTGGCAAACTTTGAGGAAAATTCACCGAAAACTAAATGTTGTGAACGGTTTTCAATCAGACCTAACGTGGCGATATCCCAAAAAGCAGTAGCGCCGCCATTGCCAAGAATTACTTCATAACCATCAGGAAGCGCGAAAAGTGCGCGCAAACCTGCGCGGATGTTATGTACCACGCTCTTTACCGGTTTTTGACGGTGCGAAGTTCCAAGAATTGAAGCACTTCTGCTCAAAACGTGCGCAGCTTCTGGACGAATTTTCGAAGGCCCGCAACCAAATCGACCATCAACCGGCTTGAGGTTATTAGGAATTGTAATATCGGCGCTCACTGGTAAATCTTATGGGTAATAGCGAGTGATTTCCCAATTTGCGTTGGCGCTAGGTCGTTCATAACGCAATCGATCATGAAGACGCGAGCCTCGTCCCTGCCAAAATTCAATTGCGTGCGGATCAACTCGGAATCCACCCCAATGTGGCGGACATGGAACTTCGCTACCTTCGGGCCACTTTGTCGCAGCACCGCTCCATCTCAACTCTAGCTCTTCGCGCGAAGCTAGTGGTGATGATTGGCGACTTGCCCAAGCACCTATTTGACTTTCCCAAGGCCGCGTTGCAAAGTATTGCGAAGACTCAATCTCTGAAACTTTTGTCGCAACTCCACTGATAATAATTTCCCGCCCCATTGCATGCCAAGGAAAGAGCAACGTTACTTGCGGATTTAATTCAATTGCGTGGGCTTTACGAGATTGGTAATTTGTGAAGAAAGTAAAGCCACCTTGCGAGGTGTCTTTTAACAAGACTGTCCGTGAACTTATTTCAAGATCGGCGCCGAGGGTAGATAGCACCATGGCATTGGCTTCGACAATTACTGGGCTGGCGGCGGCTTGCAACATCCACTCTGCAAACGCTTCGAATGGATCGGGCGGGAGGTAATCCAAACCAGAGCCACCGTAAGACCGGCGCATGGCGGCAATTGACTCACTTTCGCTCACGGATGTATTTAACGTCACTTTTGTAAAGAGCGCTACCCCATCTCTTACTGGTCGAAAGTGGCGCGCTTTGGGTGCAGAATTAGGCTCAAGAAATTGAATAGCAAGGGAGCCGCACATGTCTGATGATTTCAAACCCGGTCTTGAAGGTGTAATTGCATTTGAGTCAGAAATTGCCGAACCCGATAAAGACGGCAGCGCGCTCCGTTATCGCGGCGTAGATATTGACGACCTCGTGGGCCGCGTTTCTTTTGGAAATGTTTGGGGCTTGCTGGTAGATGATGAATTTAATCCGGGTCTTCCTAACGCTGAACAATTCCCATTGCCTGTTCATTCGGGCGATGTTCGAGTCGATGTGCAAGCAGCAATTTCGATGCTTGCACCTGCTTGGGGTTTAAAACCAATTCTAGATATTTCTGATGAAGAAGTGCGTAGCAATCTTGCACGTGCATCCGTCATGGTTCTCTCCTACTTATCGCAAGCGGCACGCGGAGTTATCTTGCCTGCCGTTCCAGAATCTGAAATTAATAAAGCACATACCGTGGTAGAGAGCATGATGATTCGTTGGCGCGGAGACCCAGATCCACTCCATGTTCGCGCAATCGATGCGTACTTTGTTTCAGCAGCAGAACATGGAATGAATGCATCAACATTTACGGCACGCGTCATTGCATCAACCGGTGCTGATGTTGCTGCGGCGCTTTCAGGTGCAATCGGTGCGATGTCAGGTCCGCTTCATGGTGGGGCACCTTCACGCGTTCTGCACATGATTGAAGAAGTTGAAAAAACTGGCGATGCAACAAAGTACGTAAAGGATTTGTTAGATCGCAAAGAACGTCTTATGGGATTTGGTCACCGTGTTTATCGCGCAGAAGATCCACGCGCACGCACACTTCGCCGAACTGCACGCGAATTAAACGCCCCTCGTTATCAAGTTGCAGAAGCGTTAGAACAAGCAGCTCTTAAAGAGTTACGTGAACGCCAACCAGATCGCGTATTAGAAACCAACGTTGAATTCTGGGCAGCAATTATTTTGGATTTCGCGCGCGTTCCAGCCCCGCTATTTACTTCAATGTTTACAGCGGCGCGCACTGCTGGTTGGTCTGCGCACATTTTGGAAGAGAAGCGCACTGGTCGCTTAATTCGCCCATCGGCTCGTTATATAG
Organism: Candidatus Planktophila sp.; assembly: GCA_038905815.1. GTDB lineage: Bacteria > Actinomycetota > Actinomycetes > Nanopelagicales > Nanopelagicaceae > Planktophila. The sequence goes on from JBCKHN010000023.1 coordinate 5,237, forward strand.
GTAAAAGCCCCCGTAAACCAGAGGATGTTACGGGCTGGGATGCCACAGTGGAGCAACTCCACAAGTAAAAAGCTGACCCTGTAACAGGGTTATGCAACAGGGTTCATTTATAACAATCGTGTAAAAAAGAAGGCGCAACGCGCTTACTGGCGCTATTGGCTTGACCTTAATTTGAAGAACGGTGAGACTTGGGGGACGCCACCATCCTCGGTCTGGCACTTTCGATTCATGAATCAAGGAGTCACATGTTTAAAGGAAAACTTAGCAAGATCGCAGCGGGCGCTCTCGCGCTTGCAGTTAGCATGGGCCTTACCGTTGCGCCAACACATGCTGCTACGCACACAAAGAAAATTACTGTTTGGGCTGACGAATCTCGCGGACCAAACCTTAAAAAAGTTATTGAAGCAAAAGGTGATTGGGTTTTTGGATACACAGTGGAGATCGTTACTTTCTCAAGTTTTGATGCTTTAAAGACTGCCGTTGACAATGCAACAGACCTTACTGGACCGGACATCATTGTTGGTGCAAATGACTGGGTAGCAACTGGTGCTAAAAACGGCAAGCTTGCCCCAATCACTTTGAGCAATGCAGTCAAGGCACGCTTTAATCCAAATAATTTCTTCGACCTTTCCTACAAAGGAAAGTTGTACGGAGTGCCGCTTGATGTTAACAACGTTGCGATGATTTACAACACAAAGCTAGTTGCATCGAAGCCAAACACTTTGAGCAAGATGGTTAGTTATTACAAGAAAAACAAGGTGTCCAAGGGGCTAGTCGCTGGTCTTTGCATTGCCGGCGGTGGAACTTCTTGGGGAGCTCACTCAGTTCTCTCGGCACTTGGCGGATCTGCCTACCGTATGAAGGGCGGCGTAGTTGATGCAACAGCGGATCCAATCGATCCTGCGCTGCTTGCACAGAACATCCAGACTTTCCTTTTGGATAAAAGCGGAAAGAGCAATGGATTCTTCCCAGCATCTGATGCTGGTTGTAAAGACAACTTCCTGGCAGGCAAAGTTCCATTTGCTGTTATTGGTAACTGGGAATGGAAAGACTATGTAGCTAAGGGCTTCGCTATGAACTTGATGCCAGTACCAGGATATAAAGCCGGTACGCACGGCGCAATGTTCGGATCAGTTAGCGGTGCACTTTTGACTAGCTTCGCTGCAAAGCGTGGTGTTGAAGCAGGCGCTAAAGATCTATTGGTCAACTTCTTCGCCTCAACTGATGGCGCAGTTCGTTATCAAGCACTTGAACTACGACCACCTGCAGAAAAGGGTGCCGGTAAGGCTTCTACACTTTCAGCAGCACAGGCCGGTTTTGGAAGAGCAGCAGGACTTGCTGGTATTCCACAAATTGGTTCCATTCTTAATGGCGCGCCAGGATCAAAGAGCTACTGGGATCTTCTTCCAGCTTTCTGGACTGCAGTTCTAGTTGATGGAAAGAGCCCACTTGCAGAAGCCACAAAGCTAAATAACTTCTTTAAGTTAAACATCGCCGCTGGCGTTAAGGATCTATAAACCAAGCTAGAAATCAGTAAGAAACTGGCGGATGCGATTTGCATCCGCCAGTTTTCTTGACAATTCTAGAATTTGCGAAAAGGTGGTTGAGTGAAAGCCCTGTATCACGGTAAAACAACAAAGTTCGCGAAATATGTTGTTGTTGCCTTGGTAATTGCAATTCTTGCGATGCTGGTACAGAGTGCGTTTGCTTCACATGAGTATGAAATCGCAGCTTTTCTTACGGTAGCTTTGATCGTGATAGCGATTGTGTATTTGACGGAAATCTCTATCCCATTTAAATTTCTAATCCCAGGAGCGCTCTTCCTCTTTGCATTTGTTATCGGTCCTATTGTTTATACCGTTGTAATGTCAACTTTTCAGTATCAAACAGGAAATTACATATCCAAACCAGAAGCTATTTTGAAAGTTCAAGCACTTGGGGTTGCCCCTGACAAGGCTGGCACAACCTTTGATGTTCTGGTGGGTCGTAATTCGGCAAACGAATATGCAATTCTCGCATCGGATATCTTAACTAGGCGCTATTTTATTTCAAGTTCAACTAGTAAAACTGAGCTATTTCCAGTAGATGTTGAAGTAAATTCAGATGGTATAGCTCAAAAAGGTACTGGCTTCACGCCGCTAAGTGGTGAAGAAAGGCTAGCAAGCGATCAAGAATTTGCTGAAATTAGATTCATCTACAACGAACCTTTTTTTATAAAACTTGAAGGATCATCTCTGGGAGCGGTCAATCAAAGGATTCTTGAGTATAAGAGCGATAGAGACGTTTTTGTTAATCTGCAAAGTGGCGATGTTTACTCAGATAGCGGCCAAGGAAATTATGTAAATGAGGCCGATAAAGAGGAGATCCTTCAACCTGGTTGGCGTTCCCCAATTTGGTTCTCACATTACATAGACCTATTTACCAACGATAAAGTGAGAAAACCACTCATTGGTGTTTTCATCTGGACAATAATTTTCGCTGCACTTACTGTTTTGACACAATTTTCACTTGGGTTATTACTGGCACTTGCGATGGATCGAAAAATTCACGGCCGCAGGATTTACCGTTCAATATTCATCTTGCCTTATGCGATGCCCAGCGTCATGAGCATCCTAATTTGGGGTGGAATGTTTAATACCGAATTTGGTGCTATTAATAATCTTTTCGGCACCGATATAGCTTGGTTTCAAAGTGCAATTTTTGCTCGCGTAGCCGTAATCGTTGTGAATCTATGGTTAGGGTTTCCTTACTTCTATTTAATCACAAGTGGAGCGCTGCAAGCAATTCCGAGCGAACTTTCGGAGGCCGCATCAATTGATGGTGCTTCGCCTAGACAAATTTTTTCAAAAATCACGTTGCCACTTTTAATGCAAATAGTTTCGCCGTTGCTTGTGGCATCCTTTGCTTTTAATTTCAATAACTTCAACTTAATTTATTTGTTGACGGGTGGCGGGCCGAGCAGTCCATTGGATGGAGATATTGCCGGTGCAACTGACATTTTGATTAGCTATACCTACAAGATTGCATTCGGCACCAATGTCCAGAATCTCGGTCTTGCCAGCGCAATATCAGTAATTATTTTCATAATTATTGCGTCAATCTCACTCTACGGAATCAGAAAGTCAAAAGTATTGGATAGCTTCTCATGAGTAAGTGGCTAAGAGAGAACTTATGGCGTCATGTTGTTGGAGTTCTTGTCTCTCTCTTCGCACTGTTTCCACTTTACCTTGTCATTATTTCATCGATAAATCCAACTGGAAGTTTGCAAATTACATCTTTTATTCCACAAGAGATTTCTTTCAATAACTTTGCAAAGTTGTTTAATGATCCGACAATTCCATATTTAACTTGGATGAAGAACTCCCTGATTATTGCCGGAACTGTCGCAATACTTTCGGTAGTTGTTGGTGCATCCTCAGCCTTTGCTTTCAGCCGTTTGAAATTCAAAGGTAAGCGAATCGGGATTCAATTATTACTTTTAGCTCAAATGTTTCCAGCTTTACTTGCGCTTTCAGCTATATATGTGATTATGGAAAGAGTTTATAATTTTGCGCCAGCTATGGGCTTAGGAACGCAACCTGGTTTGCTATTGGTCTATATGGGTGGAGCTATGGGGGTCAATATTTGGCTTTTGAAAGGATTCGTTGACTCGATCCCGATTGAATTAGATGAAGCGGCTAAAGTCGATGGTGCAAGTGCTATGCAGACATACTGGTTGATATTCATTCCTCTGGCCATACCTGTCTTGGCTGTTGTTAGTTTGCTCAGTTTTATTGGGACGTTCAACGAGTTCATTTTGGCTCGGCTTTTCTTAGTAGATATGGATAGCAGAACCATTGCAGTTGGGCTCCAAGGCTTTATCGGTGGCCAATATTCACAGAATTGGGGACCATTTGCCGCAGGCTCGATTATCGCTTCAGTGCCAATTGTGATTATCTTCCTCTCGCTTCAGAAATACATCATTAACGGTTTAACGGCCGGCTCCGTGAAGGGCTGAGCGTGGCCCGACTCATTGTTCAGGCACACCATGACGGCTCTGAACTTTTTGTTAGTAATAGCGCACCGAGAATTGGTGAGAAAGTAACTCTCAAAGTCCGCGTACCTAAAGGCGACCAGGCGGCCGAAATTTGGGTGCGTCTATTTCACGATGGCGAGCCGCGCACTTTCCAGTTAAAAAAGAAGAGAGAGACCAAGTTTGAAACTTGGTGGAGCGTCTCAATAGAAATAGTTAATAGCGTTATCCACTATCGGTTTCTACTGATCGCCAAGAGCGAAAATCGCTGGCTCAATGGCGAAGGTCTGTTTAACCACGACGTGGTAGACCGTGAAGATTTTCAAATAATCGCAGTTCCAGCGCTGCCGCGATGGGTTAGATCAGCTGTTTTCTATCAGATTTTCCCAGATCGATTTGCTTCATCAGGGAAGGAACGTGAAGTATCAAAAACTTTCGTTAAGAAAAAATGGAGTGAGCTACCAGCAGGACGGAGCAAGAATACTGGGGTTGAATATTATGGTGGAGATTTTGATGGCGTGCGCGAACATCTTGATCATTTACAAGAGCTAGGTGCGAATGCAATTTATTTCACTCCCTTTTTCCCCGGCCTAAGTACGCATAGGTATGATGCAACAAGCTTTGACACGGTGGACCCGCTCTTAGGTGGAGATGAAGAGTTCTTAAAGTTTATGGAAGCTGCGCACAAGAGAGGCTTCAAAGTCGTAGGTGACTTAACTACTAATCACTGTGGCGCGGGACATCCATGGATTAAGCGAGCTCTGGCTGATGTGAGCGCCAAAGAACGCGAATTCTTCTATTGGGATTCCAGTATTAAACATGGATATGCCGGCTGGTGGGGTTTAGCCTCACTTCCAAAATTGAATTATGGTTCGCGCGCTTTGCGTGCGTTGATGTATGAAGATCCCTCCTCTCTGGTAAAGAAATGGCTTAAGCCGCCCTTTGCTTTAGATGGCTGGAGAATTGATGTTGGCAATATGACAGGACGGTATTTTGATCAAGATGTGAATAAAGAGATTGCCCGTGGCATAAGAAGCGCTATGGATTCGACCAATCCAGATGCTTGGCTAGTGGCAGAAAATGCTGACCATTCACCTGAAGATCTAGATGGCTTTGGTTGGCATGGAACCATGAATTACAACGGTTTCGCCCGCCCGCTCGTTAACTGGTTATACAAACCGAAGAAGAAGTTAAAGAATTTCGCTGGCCTGCCAGGAAACAACCCAACCATGGGCGGAGTAGGGCTGGCAAATATTCTCCGTTCCTTCGCAGCAGGAATCCCTTGGCGTTCATTAACTTCGAGCATGGTGCTTTTAGATTCGCATGACACTGCTCGCTTTAGAACAATAGTCGGCAACGATATTTCTCGCCATCTAGTAGGGGCAACGCTTCTCTTTACTTACCCAGGAGTTCCTTCCATCTTTGCTGGCGATGAAATTGGTTTAGAAGGCGCGTGGGGCGAAGATGCTAGGCGAACGATTAACTGGGAATCAAAAAAGAGTTGGGATCTTGAACTTTTTGCAGGATATAAAGCGCTCGTTAAGTTGCGTACGAAGAGTGATGCGTTAATCAATGGCGGAATCCGTTGGATATTGGTTTCAGAGGGCTCTTTAGCTTATTTGCGAGAATCGAAGAAAGAATCTCTCTTAGTTTATGTCTCGCGCTCTGGCGGCACCCACCACATCAACCTCAACGAGCTCGGCCTGCGCGTTACGGAGACGCTTTACGGGCCAATGGCAAATGGCTCGACCATTAAGTTTAAGAGCAAAGGTCCCGTCTCTGGAATATGGAGATTAAAATGAGAAAGTTACGGAGACTAACACCAGCTGCAATATTTCTCTTCGGACTGGTTTTTTTACCAGAAGTTAACGGTGCGCAGCCAGTTGATTTCTCCAAATCCGTTGTTCGTGGACCAGTAAGTGATGAATCAATATATTTTGTGATGACTGACCGATATGCAAACGGCGATACATCGAATGACTCGGCTCACTTGACCGGGGGCGCTTTAGAGAGCGGCTTTAACCCAAGTGATATTGGCTGGTGGCATGGGGGAGATTTCAAAGGGCTAACGGAGAATTTAACTCGTATCAAGGATTTAGGATTTACTTCAATCTGGATTACGCCACCCGTTAAACAGCAATATGTTCAGGGGCAATCAGCTGGCTATCACGGCTATTGGGGGATCGATTTCACCACTGTTGATCCGCATCTGGGTACGGAAGCTGACTTTAAAGATTTTGTTAGCGCATCGCATAAGTTGGGACTCAAAGTAATTATTGATGTCGTTGCGAATCACACTGCCGACGTAATTCGGTATACGGATGGAAGTTATAACTACCGTGATATAGAGCGCTATCCGTACCGTGATGCAAAGAAAAAACCGTTTATTCCTGGGTTAGTTGCGGGTAAAAGTACATTCCCGAAATTATCGGTTGACTATTCATTCCCGCACAAACCTGTAGTTGACGATGCGAAGAAGAATATTAAGAACCCTGCTTGGTTGAACGACTTAACTAATTACCATAACCGTGGGAATTCAACATTTAGTGGGACTTCCAATGGCGATGGAGATTTTTACGGACTCGATGACCTCTTTACCGAGAAACCAGAAGTTGTCGCTGGTTGGATTCAAGTATGGAGTGACTGGATAACAAAGTTTGATATCGATGGTTTACGCATTGACACATTCAGACATGTAAATCCAGAATTCTGGAAAGCGGTCATTCCTAAAGTACTGGCTGTGGCAAGAAGTGCAGGCAAACCCGACTTTCCAATCTTCGGGGAAGTTGCAGTCAGCGATGCGGATGTGCTCTCTGAATATGTCATAAGTGGACAGACACCAAGTGTTTTAGACTTTACTTTTCAACGTTTTATGGCTGCATACACACAGGGATATTTGCCAGCTTCTGGCTTGCCAGCGTTCTTTAACAGTGACGATTATTACACCTCCGCAAAAACCAGCGCCTATGACTTAGTCACTTTCCTTGGAAATCACGATATGGGTCGCATCGGGATGTTCATTAATAGCAGTAGTGAAACCGATGGCCAGAAGTTGCAGCGGGCTGAATTAGCAAACGCTTTACTTTTCTTTCTTCGTGGCGCGCCCGTCATTTATTATGGCGATGAAAAAGGAATGACTGGTACTGGCGGAGATAAAGCTGCTCGCCAAGATATGTTCGCCACGGCCGTTGACTATTGGAAGTACGCGCCACGAATTGGTGGTACTGCAATCGGCGATCGAAGTTCATTTGATGTAATAAATCCACTAGAGATTCAAATTACCGAACTTGCACAAATCGTTGCAGCAAATCCCGCCTTACGAAATGGCGTTCAACAAATTATTAGCGCCGATGCGAACATCTTTGCCGTAAGTAGATACCAGGGTTCGCAAGAATATGTTGTGGCGTTCAACAGTACCGAAAGCTCCCAAAAAGCTAGATTTCAGGTTTCTACTCCAGAATCGCAGTGGTCGAAATTAACTGGATCAGGAAGTTTCGCATCATCGAAAACGGAACTCTCAGTAGAAATTCCTGCTCGGTCTTATTTGGTATTAAAAGCTAAGAGCCAATTTCGACCTACAAATAAGATATCGGTCGCACTTAGTAAGCCAGTATTAGATATTTATACGAATGGTTGGTATGGCGTAGCCGCAAAAGTTCCAGGCAATGAGTTTGTAGAAGTAACTTTTGCCGCCCGCTATCTAGGAAAGCCTTGGAAAATTTTGGGAACTAGCGATCGTCGCACTTTTACATCTGCTACAACAGCAGGTGGATTACATCGTGTTTATTTACGCCCTAAAGAATTCAAGAAAGGGGCAGTCCTTGAGCTTCAAGCAATAGCGAAAAATCAAAAAGGAACTATTGCTTGGTCAAATATAGTAAAAGTAACGCTTCCTATAAAGAAATCTAAACTAAGAAGTTAGAAAATTGCCAAGGATCACTCTCGTCATAACTTCTACCATTCCAACCTCTAAATAAATCGTTTCGGAATTTAAGTGGATCCCAATCTACGGCAATAGAGGTATAGCCGCCCCAATATTTTTCAGCAAATGGCAATACTTCTCGCCACGGCATGTCATCTGGAACCATAAAGCCGCGCTCCGGATTCGCCATAGCCCAAGCGGTGGCAGCGAAGACAGCAGATCCAACTTGGACAGTAGTTGCAGATTGGCCCGGAATTAATTTGCGCGCGTCATGGATATTAAGAAGTGAACCGGTCCACCATGATTTATATGGATGGCCCATTAGTAAAACACCCAAGTGGTCAGCGCCATCGATAATTTCATCGTTCATAATGCGCTGATTCTCGGTGATGTTCCATTGCATCATCTCAAGTTCTCGCATCGAGGCAATTGCCGCGTCCGTTGGGCAATATGCATAGTGAACGGTAGGCCGATAGATAGCTTTTCCGTTCTCCCAAACGGTTAAATGATCTGAAATTGTGAAAGCTTCACCATGGCGAACCACCATGCCAGTAGTCTCCATATTTGGAACCCACGAACGAACCCACGTGGTTGCCCCCGGTTGAGCTATTCCAATTTGATTTTCAGGACCACCACTGTGAGTAAAAGCGTTAACAGGTAGAGTTTTTTCGTGAGTTCCCCAACCAAGTTCGGCTGGGGCAATGCCTTCCTCATAAAAACCTTCGACGCTCCAAGTATTTACAAACTCATTGAATAACTTTGGTTTATCAGAGACTTGGGTATCTCTCTCTGCAATATGGATAACTTTTACGCCAAGGGCTTGTGCCAACTTCGGATAGTTGTCAGCTATGAGCGCAGAGGCAACGCCAGCTCCAGCGATTCCATCAAGAAGTGCTTGCGTGGCAATATCAACGAGCGCTTTTTTAGTTAAATGAGAGACTAAACCGGGGTTGGAGCCATGTTCAACAATTGCGGTAGGCCCTTTGCCGGACCAAGTTTTTGTAAGTTCGCGCAACTTCATGTGACGGGGATACAAAGTGCGCTCTTGCGGGGTTCGAGCTGATGGGTTTGAATTCGGATCCCATAGCTCGAGGGAGGTATTTAAGTAAATTACTCCGTGTCCATGGGCCCAACCAATAATATCGTGGGTATCAATATTCCAAGCCAAGTCAAGGAGAAAATCACCGGCAGTGAGGTATTTACTTAGAAACTCGCTCATATTCTCGCGCGTTAGTTGATCGATTAAATATGCTGCGCCTTTCTCAATTGAGGCGGTAAATCGAGAGCTGGTGTCGCGTTGATCAACGATTGTGATCTGTTTTGCCGCTACTAGGTTCTCTATTAGCAGAGGTACGACGCACTGAGAGACTGAACCAGCGCCTAATACAAGCACTCGATTACGAAAAGTTGTAGACAATTAAATCCATTCTCTGTTGCGCTCGTCGATAATATTGCACAACCATGGGCAAAGATAGAGCAATTGCCCTGAAGTTGAAAATCAACTTAACGCCGCAGAAATACCTAACCCCTCCTTCTTGGCGTGATACATCGCCACGTCGGCACGTCGCAGTAGATCGGCGGAGTTGTCATTAACCACATATCCGATGCTCACGCCTACCTGCACTTTTCGATTCGCTACTTCAAATGGGTAGCTAAGTGTTGCTCGTAAAGCAAGGGCTACTTCAATGACGGAGTCCGAGGGGCACTCAAGCAGCACTCCAAACTCATCTCCCCCAAGGCGTGCCAGAATCGCTGAATGAGGAATGGCTCGCGCGAAGCGTTGTGCAACTTGTTGTAGTACTTTGTCCCCGACTTCGTGACCATACTGATCATTGATTGGCTTAAATCCATCGAGATCTAAAAGCAAGAGCGCACCTTCTTTGCCTGCGAAGTTTTCAATTTCAGAAATTAAACGTCGCCTATTTGGTAGCCCTGTTAACTCGTCCGTTCGAGCAAGAATTCGCTCGTGACCAATATTTCTTGCTTGGTGCAGGGCGATAGTCATTCTAATAAATGCCATAAGTAACGTTAGAACTGTTGGCACTAATACAAATGTAGGAAAATAACCGGGGCGCAGTGCAATCAAGGCTAAAAGCGTTGCGCTAAGAAAAATGGATAGGGCAATCAAAATTGGGTTAATACTCTTTTCATGCGAAGAATCAACCCCACGGTGCCAAAAACTTTCAGAAATCAAAACAATGCCGAGCAACCAACCATTGTCAATGAGCGATCCGAATTGATAAGAACCATGTACGTTGAGCCAAAGAAAGAGAAAGTCTGAAAAACTAAAGATGAGAATTCCAATAAGCAGGAGAGCAGAGCGGGTGGAAAAGCCTTGCAAAGCAATTGTGCTCACTGCAACGCTGATGAGAATGAG
>JBCKHN010000024.1:0-15461 GCA_038905815.1 Candidatus Planktophila sp.
TTCGAGCTTTAGGTCCTGATTCCTTGGCAACAGCGCTCTCGGGTGGAAACCAACAAAAATTTGTGGTAGGTCGCGAAATGAGTAAAGTGCCGGCGCTCCTCGTTGCCTCACACCCAACTCGAGGAGTCGATGTCGGTGCGCAAGGCGCTATCTGGGAGGAGCTGCGCAGAGCGCGTGAAAACGGTATGGCGATAGTTTTAATTTCAGCCGATTTGCACGAGTTAATTGGGATGTCTGACCGCTTACTTGTGATGTTGCGTGGCGCGATTACCGCCGAATTAGACCCACGCAAGACAACCCCCGAAGCTCTCGGTTCAGCGATGACAGGCGCGTCATGAAAAAGTTCTCGCCGCTGCGAATTGGTTTAGCAGTTGTAGCCCCGCTAGCTGCTGCGCTCTTCTCAATTTTAATTTCGAGTCTTGCAGTTCTGGCTTCAAAGAAGTCTCCAATTGACGCGTATAAGACAATGTGGGAATTTGGTTCACAGCCAGCCAACTTAATGGAAACGCTCAATATCGCCACTCCTTTTTACATTGCAGCCCTAGCAGTTGCCGTAACTTTTCGAGCAGGTTTATTTAATATCGGAGTTGAAGGCCAACTTCGTTTAGGCGCGCTCTTCGCAGCTTACTTCGGGGCGATGTTTTCGTTGCCTCCAATTTTGCACATTCTGGCAATCTTCTTGATAGCGATGAGCGTTGGTGGATTGTGGGCAGCGATTGCTGGTTATCTTAAAGTTAAACGTGGAGTCAGTGAAGTAATTTCCACAATCATGCTCAACGCTTTGGCTGGCGGGCTTTCGGCATATCTTTTAGCTACTCACTTCACAGTGAAAATGGACGGTTTAAATTCTAACAATTTATATACAAAAGAAATTTCAGAATCTGGTCGCATTCCCAATCTCATGCCATTTCTTAATAAATTAGGCATTAAAGACCAACCCGGAAGCGGAGTCTTTGGAATGTTATTAGTGGCGATAGCTCTGGGTATCACTTTCTGGTTTGTCGTAAATCGCACCCGTTTTGGTTTTGAACTTCGCGCTACTGGAATTAATCCCATTGCAGCAAGAGTGAGTGGTGTGAATTCCAAGAAAATGACCATCATGGCGATGGCAGCAAGTGGTGCAATCGCAAGTTTGGCAGGACTTACCAACATTCTTGGCGACACCTACCAATTCACTATGGGTTTTAGAACTGGAATCGGGTTCACTGCGATTGCAGTAGCTCTACTGGGGAGAAATTCTGCTGGCGGCATGGCGATTAGCGCCCTGCTCTTTGCTTTCCTTGAAGTAAGTTCGCGCGCGCTCGAATTAATCGATATCGCACCTGAAACTTATGTGATTATGCAAGGTTCGATTTTGCTCAGCGCAGTTATTGCCTACGAAGTGGTGCGCCGTTACAAGATAACGGTGCAAAGTAACGAATTCGCAAAGGCGGTACAGCAATGAGAGGCCGTGCGCTAAAACTTGGGTCATATATTTTTATTTCCATTTTTATTTTATCTATAGTTCGAGTATTTACTGGCGCCACTGATTTAACCAGCGTAGGTACGGCATCCGCAGCGCTTTTACTTTCAGTTCCAATAATCCTTGCCGCCTTAGGTGGACTTTATTCAGAACGTGCAGGTGTGGTAAATATTGGTCTGGAAGGCATGATGGTTATGGGTGCTTGGGCTGGTGGTTTTATTGGCTATAGGCATGGCCCATGGTTTGGTTTGCTTGGTGCGATTGTTTTTGGCGCGGTGGGCGGCTTGGTTCACGCAATTGCAACTATTGGCTTTGGCGTTGATCATGTTGTTTCTGGTGTTGCCATCAACATCATTGCGGTGGGCCTAGTCCGCTACTTATCTACCCTGCTTTATAAGGATGGTGAATGGCTAGGACCATCACAATCACCCGATATTGCTGCTATTGGCTATACCGGGCTCCCCATTCTCTCTGGCGGAACTTTCTTTGGTTGGCGGAGCCCTGATCTATCGCAGGCGCTTGCTGATAAAGGATGGTTCTTTATTTCTGATGTTTCATCAATTTTCCGTGGCTTAACTGGAGATCTCTCTTATATCACTGTCATAGCAATTCTCTTTATCCCAGCATCGTATTTCATTCTTTGGAAAACATCTTTTGGTTTGCGATTGCGCAGCGCGGGTGAAGCACCAACAGCCGCTGAATCTCTCGGCGTAAATGTTTACAAAATGAAGTGTGTCGGAGTGCTGCTATCTGGTGGTTTTGCTGGTCTTGGTGGCGGCTTTTTAGCCCTAGTCGCAACCAATCACTATCAAGAGAATCAAGTTGCAGGTCGCGGATATGTTGGTTTAGCTGCGCTTATCTTTGGTAATTATCGACCAGGCGGTCTTTTGATGGGTGCAGGGTTATTTGGTTTTGCCGATGCGCTACAACTGCGCGATTCTGCATCAATTCATGCTTTACTTTTAATAGTTGCTTTAATCTTACTTGCGCTTATTGTTCGAGATATCCGTAAAGGTAAGTTGATAAAGGCAGCGATTAGTTTCCTCTTTGCTAGTGGATCAATCTGGTTCTTTATCGCAGTGAAGGAACTTCCTGGACAACTGGTAACAATGACCCCATATATTGCAACGCTCTTAGTTATGTCGCTTGCCTCGCAAAAACTTCGAATACCGGCAGCCGTTGGAGTGTCATATCGTCGTGGTGGTCTTAAATGAGCGATATCGATTGGGAAGAGTTACATGCGCGCGCTATTGAGATAATGAAAAAGGCATATGCGCCATATTCAAAGTTTCCAGTTGGTGTAGCAGCCCTGGTAAGCGATGGAAGAATCGTTACTGGATGCAATGTTGAAAATGCTAGTTATGGACTTGGTTTATGCGCTGAATGCGGCCTCGTTTCCACTCTGATCGCAAGCGGTGGTGGACGGTTACTTGCCATTGTCTGTGTTGATGGCCAAGGAAATTATTTAGCACCGTGTGGACGTTGCCGGCAATTGCTCTTTGAACATGGCGGAGGCGGAGCTCTACTCATGACGGATTCTGGAATTGAAAAAATGTCAGCAATGCTGCCTTGGGCTTTTGGTCCAGCAGACCTGAATCGTAACGAGCGCTAAATGTCACAAGTGGAAGCTTTTTCGGCAGTTGAAATCATCGCTGCAAAACGCGATCGACGCCAATTAACCAATCCGCAAATAGATTGGGTGGTTGATGCTTATACCCGTGGATTCATCGCTGATGAGCAAATGTCAGCGCTACTTATGGCTATTTTGCTTAACGGTATGGAGTTAAGCGAAATTTCACGGTGGACCGATGCCATGGTCAATAGCGGTGAGCGGATGAATTGGTCAGCACTTGATCGCCCAACCGTTGATAAGCATTCAACTGGTGGCGTCGGCGATAAAATCACGTTACCGCTGGCCCCACTTATTGCTGCATGCGGAGGCGCAGTCCCACAACTATCTGGTCGAGGTCTTGGCCATACCGGTGGAACGCTAGATAAATTGGAATCAATTCCTGGATGGCAAGCGAACCTCTCTAACGCGCAAATGTTGGCAGTGCTGCGCGAATGCGGTGCAGTTATTTGTGCGGCGGGAGACGGCCTTGCATCTGCAGATAGAAAGCTATACGCACTTCGCGATGTAACGGCAACAGTTGAGTCAATACCACTCATCGCTTCTTCCATCATGAGTAAAAAGATTGCCGAAGGAACTAGCGCTTTGATTTTGGATGTAAAAACTGGGGCTGGTGCTTTTATGAGTGACCCTGCGAAAGCTAAAGAACTTGCAGAAGTTATGGTGGGGCTTGGGACACGTGCCGGAATTAAAACTCGAGCTCTTGTCACCGCAATGGATGTTCCACTGGGTTTAACTGTAGGAAATGCGTTAGAGGTTCGTGAATCGGTTGAAGTTCTCGCCGGTGGCGGCCCCTCCGATATCGTTGAGTTAACAATTCTTCTCGCGCGCGAAGCGTTAGAAGTTGCCGGAGTTAATGACGCTAATCCAGAAGATGCGTTAAAGAACGGTAAAGCAATGGATGTGTGGCGCAAAATGATTAGGGCGCAAGGTGGGGATCCTGATGCCCAGCTTCCCAGAGCTAAAGAAAATTTAGTGATCATCGCGACGCGATCTGGAACAATGCTTTCGATGGATGCGATGAAAGTTGGTATTGCCGCTTGGCGGCTAGGTGCTGGACGCTCGCAACAAGGCGAAAGCGTTCAGGCAGGTGCTGGAATAGAGATGCACGCAAAACCGGGAGATAAAGTTTGCGCGGGTTCACCGCTTTACACCCTGCATACCGATACGCCAGCAGCTTTTGCTCGAGCGCAAGAATCGCTCGAGCGCTCGGTCGTTATTGGTGATTTACCACCGAATGGGAAACTCGATAGATTGCCGTTAGTACTTGAGCGAATTGTTGGCTAGTCAGGAGTGGTTGTGAACCTTGCATCTCTACCAAGTAAGGATCAAATTAAACGGATCCCGAAAGTTCTAATTCATGACCACTTAGATGGTGGCCTTCGTCCACAAACAATTATTGATATTGCGCGCGAGATTGGTTATACCGCCCTTCCAACGCGCGACGCTGGCGAACTTGCGACATGGTTTCGACAATCATGTGACTCAGGTTCACTCGTTAGATATTTGGAAACTTTCTCTCACACAATTGCAGTGATGCAACGGAAGGAAGACATTATTCGAGTTGCTCGAGAATGCGCTTTAGATCTAGCTCGCGATGGGGTCGTCTATGCCGAAGTTCGTGGTGCGCCAGAGTTATTTACTGAAAAAGGCCTAACACTTGCTGGCGTTATTGAGGCGACTCTGGCAGGTTATCGGCTTGGTATGCAAGATGCCGCTAGCGAGGGTCACTCGATTAAGGTTTATTCACTTCTCTGTGGAATGCGACAAAATAACCGATCGCAAGAAGTTGCAGAACTTGTAGTTAAGTATCGTGATAAAGGTGTAGTTGGTTTTGATATCGCTGGTCCTGAAGATGGTTTTCCACCAAGTGATCAGAAAGATTCCTTCGACTATTTACGGAAAGAGAATGCACACTTCACAATTCATGCCGGCGAAGCTTATGGCTTGCCCTCTATCTGGGAGGCGCTCCAAATATGTGGAGCTGACCGTTTAGGTCATGGCGTTCGCATCATCGACGATATTGATTTCTCTGGGTCTGAACCAAAGTTAGGAATCTTGGCATCCTATGTTCGAGATCGAAGAATTCCACTTGAGCTATGTCCAACCTCGAATCTACAAACTGGAGCAGCTCATAGTTATGCCGAACATCCAATTGGCGTGCTATCAGAGTTACGGTTCCGCGTGACTCTCAATACCGATAATCGGTTAATGAGCCAAACCTCTATGTCATTTGAGATGGAAGAATGCGTAAAAGCTTTTGGCTGGAATTTTGCGCAATTGCAGCGCGTGACCATCAATGCGATGAAGAGCGCTTTCATTCCTTATCCAGAGCGCCTAGTAATCATTGAAGAAGTGATTAAGCCAGGGTATGCCCAGATCGCGGCCGAATAAGTGCTTGATTTTACTGATCCAGAGTTTGTTTCAGACCCTTACCCTGCCCTGGCAGCGTTAAGAAGTGAAGGAAAGCCGATTTGGCATGAAGGTTTACAAATGTTTTTAGCTGCAACTCATGAAGATGCCAATAACGTTTTCCGCAATAAATCCTTAGGTCGAATCTTTACCGCGAAAACGCCTGAATTTGAATGGGAAGTTTTTAATTGGCTTCACGCTGATTCAATTTTAGATAGCGAACCTCCAAAACATACCCGGCTCCGTGCCCTGGTATCCAAAGCTTTTAATCGAAACAAAATCGAAGGAATGCGTCCGGCAGTAGCGAGAATTACCGCAGAACTACTAGATTCGATTGACGTCAAAGTTAAAGCTGGCGAAACTTTTGATTTAATTGGTGATTACGCCGAACCACTACCTGTAAAAATCATTGCTGAATTGTTAGGTTTTCCAGCATCAGAAGAACATCTCTTGCGGCCGTGGTCGCAAGCAATTGTAAAGATGTATGAAGTCAATCCGAGTCAAGAACAGCGCATGGATGCCAAGAGGGCAGCGAAGGAATTTGCTGATTATGTTTATTCCCTTGCCGCGTACCGAAAGCGCAACCCTGGAAGCGATCTCATTACAGATTTAGCAGCGGTTGAAGAGAGCGGTGAGAAACTCAACGCTCACGAGTTGGTGGCAACCTGCGTACTTCTCCTTAATGCTGGCCATGAAGCAAGTGTCAATGCCTTTGGAAATGGAATGGTTGCAACTCTCCAACGCCCAGATCAAAGTGAACTTCTTCGAAATAACGCTCGTGCGCTTACCGACACCGCTCTGGAAGAGTTCATGCGCTTTGATGCGCCGCTGCATTTCTTTGAGCGCACCGCAACCAGCCCAACCCTAATTGGTGGCGTTGCAATCGAAGTCGGTCAAAAAATTGCAGCTCTCATAGGGGCTGCGAATCGAGATGAAAGCGTCTTTGAAAAGCCGACAGAGATGGATTTAACGCGTGACCCCAACCCTCACATTGGCTTCGGGGCTGGCATACATTTCTGCATCGGTGCCCCCCTTGCGCGTCTGGAGCTGAGTGTTTCATTGCCGGCTTTATGGGAAAAATATCCTCGCATGGCTCTTGCTAGCGAGCCGGTACGGAGACCGACTTTTGTTTTACGTGGCTATGAAAGCGTGGCAATCTCAGCGTGACTTCTTCCTTAATTTCACATTGCGCGATGACAATCTGTAAATCTTTTATTGAGGAAATTTGCCAATTACAGGCTTATTCATACCGCTAGGCTAGCGCGCATGAATAAAACTTCGCTCATTCTTGATGTTGACACTGGAATCGATGATGCTTTTGCAATTCTCTTCGCGGCGCGACATCGGGCTATCAACCTATTAGGCATCACCTGTGTCGATGGAAATACAAACGTTGATCAAGTCGTCGAGAATACCTTGAAAGTTCTGGATGCAGCCGGAGCTGGCGAGATCCCTGTTGCGCGAGGTGCGGTTCGTCCACTGCTTGGGCGCTCGCAATACGCCGAATATGTTCATGGCGCTGACGGAATGGGTGATCTGGGAATTGCACCATCCAATCGAAAGGTAGATTCACGATCTGCGCTTGAACTTCTGCGCGACTTAATTGAAGGTTCGAAAAACCCAGTAACCCTAGTTCCACTTGCGCCTCTTACAAACATCGCGCTTTTCTTGCGCGCTTTTCCAGAGAGCGCGCAGAAAGTTCATCGCATTGTCTTGATGGGCGGATCTGCTGCCGCTGGTAATGCAACTCCAGCTGCTGAATTTAATATCTGGCATGACGCTGAAGCTGCAGCAATAGTTTTTCAAAGTGGTGTTCCAATTACGATGTACGGCCTCGATGTCTTTATGCGGCCATGCGTGAGCGGTGCGGAAGCCAAACGATTGCAGAGAGCTACAGATCCAGCAGCGCAGTTTGGTGGTGCGTTGATTTCAGCTTTCATAGCACGAATTGGTTCATCAGTTACTCTGGGAGATTATGGCGCGGTTGCAAGTGTCATTGCCCCAGAACTTTTCACAACGCAACTCTTTGATGTAGTTGTTGATACATCCGCTGGTCCTGCACGAGGTCAAACAATCGTTGATCGCAGATCGCCGCTAGAGTTAGAAATCGAACCGCTACGTTTAGAGAACGCTGCAAAGGTACGCGTAACTCTTGATTTAGATGTAGCAGGTGTACGTGCTCTCTGGTTAAAAACTATTGACCCTTCGTGGTCTTAAAGACCTATCGGGTGCCAAACTGTTTTTGCTTCCATAAAAGCAACGATTCGTGCTGGATCAGCGCCCTTAAAACTATAAATACGCTTTAAATTCTCAGCCCCGCTCACTCGAATTTGCGCATGTGATTTAGGGGAAAGACCTGAAATATCCAAGCCATCAATATCCATATGTGAGGCCATCCACGGTGCAATCTCATCTTTCTTGCCAGTCAAAATATTCACAACACCTGCTGGTAAGTCACTTGTTGCAAGAACTTCGGCGAAAGTCATTGCTGGTAATGGGTTCTTGGTACTTGCCAGAATCACGACAACGTTGCCTGATGTAATGATTGGTGCAATCGCATCTATGAAGCCAAGTAGAGCAGGAGTTTCTGGGGCAATCGCAGCAACCACGCCTAAACTTTCCGGAATCGTAAAGTTATAAAATGGTCCAGCTACCGGGTTCGTTGCCCCCGTGAGCGATGAAATTTTATCGCTCCAGCCGGCATACCAAACTAGACGATCGATTGCCGAAATAACTTCTTTCTGTGCTACCGAAGCCGTTACTCCTGTTAGAAGAGTAATTTCATCAAGGAATTGTCCGCGGCGACCTTCCAGCATTTCAGCAATGCGATAAAGGATTTGACCTCGATTATAGGCAGTTGCACTACTCCATCCGGAATGCGCAGCTCGCGCAGCAATAACGGCGTCGCGCAAATCTTTACGGGAAGCTAAGCAAGGGTTAGCTGCAAATGCCCCTTGCGCGGATTTAACTTGATATGTGCGACCAGATTCAGTGCGAAGAAAAGCACCGTTAATAAAAAGTTTATATGTCTTTTTCACATCTATGCGGCTACTCATGACCCACTCCTTTTAAGTAAGCGCTCAAACCATGGCGACCACCTTCGCGACCCCAGCCAGACTCTTTGTAACCACCAAAGGGACTCGCCGGGTCGAATTTATTAAATGTATTTGCCCAAATAACTCCCGCACGAAGTCGCTGGCTTGCCCAGAGAATGCGAGAGCCTTTCTCGCTCCACACGCCAGCAGATAAACCAAAAGGCGTGTTATTTGCTTTCTCAATTCCTTCTTGCGGTGTTCTGAAAGTCATCACTGAAAGCACTGGTCCAAAAATTTCTTCTCGTGCAATGCGATGAGCTTGACCCACTCCCGTAAAGATAGTTGGTGGGAACCAGAAGCCTTTTTCTGGAAATTCACACGGCGGGCTCCAGCGCTGCGCCCCTTCGCTCTCGCCGGATGCTGATAAATCACGAATTTTAAGGAGCTGTTCTTTTGAATTAATAGCGCCAAGATCGGTGTTCTTATCTAGCGGATCTCCGATTCGAATTTTTCCCATTCGTACTTTGAGTTTAGTTAGAACTTCTTCGGCAATTCCTTCTTGCAAGAGTAGTCGAGAACCAGCGCAACAAACATGGCCTTGGTTAAAGAAGATTCCATTCACAATTCCTTCAACGGTCTCGTCTATTGCGGCATCATCAAAAACGATATTTGCAGCTTTGCCACCGAGTTCGAGAGTCAAACTTTTCTGAGTTGGGGCAACTGCGCGAGCGATTATTTTTCCAACTTCTGTGGAACCCGTGAATGCGATTTTATCGATTCCGGGATGGTTAACAATGAGTGCGCCGGTACTTCCATCACCAGTAACTATATTTACAACACCAGCAGGGAGGCCTGCTTCTTGACAAATTTGCGCAAATAGCAGAGCGGTTAGCGAAGTGCTTTCTGCTGGTTTTAATATAACGGTATTTCCAGTAGCAATGGCTGGTGCGACTTTCCATGCGAGCATAAGTAGTGGAAAATTCCAAGGAATGATTTGACCTGCTACACCGTGCGGTTTTGTGGTCGTTCCAAGACCAGCAAACTCCAATTTATCTGCCCAACCAGCATGATAAAAGAAATGAGCCGCGGCAAGAGGGATATCAACATCGCGAGATTCGCGAATAGGCTTGCCATTGTCCAAAGTCTCGAGAACTGCAAATTCGCGCGCGCGCTCCTGCATGGCTCTCGCAATGCGAAACAAATATTTTCCGCGCTCTTTACCTGACATCTTTGACCATGTCCCAACATAAGCTTTACGTGCCGCGTTCACAGCTGCATCGACATCAGCTTTATTGCCTAAAGCGATCTTGGCTAGTACTTCTTCCGTTGCTGGATTAATGGATGGGAACCACTTGGTGCCAGCGACAAACTTGCCATTGATAAAGTGGCCATTTACAGGCTTAATCGAAGTAATCGCGCGCGATTCTGGTGCCGGCGCATATTCGAAAGTCATTTCACCACTCTCATCAATCAATCGTTACATACTGAGGACTAGCGTAGTAGCCATTATCCATTTTCATGCGCTGCATTAGCAAATCATTAAGCAAGGTGCTTGCTCCGATCCGGAAAAGTGATGGTTTAAGCCACTCTGGCCCTGCAATTTCATTTACTAAAACCAGTTGCTTAATAGCGTCCTTTGTATTTCGAATACCGCCAGCTGGTTTTACTCCGATTCGCACATTGGTCATCGCATAGAAATCACGAACCGCTTCTAGCATTACTAAAACAACTGGCGGAGTTGCAGCCGGGGCAATTTTCCCAGTAGATGTCTTAATAAAATCAGCTCCCGCCAACATCGCCAAATACGAAGCTTTGCGCACATTGTCATATGTAACGAGTTCTCCAGTTTCAAGAATTACTTTTAAATGTGCGCGGTCGCCACACACTTCACGGATTTTTACAATCTCCTCAAAGACTTCAATGAATTTACCTGAGAGAAAAGCGCCGCGGTCGATGACCATATCTATTTCGGCCGCTCCTGCGAGGATTGCATCTTCGGTATCTTGAATTTTTACTTTCATTGATGCTCGACCTGATGGGAAAGCGGTAGAGACTGCAGCAACGGCCACGTGGTGTCCACCAACAAGATCTAAATGTTTGCGTGCAATACCAACCATGTCGTTGTAGACGCAGACCGCACCAACACTTGGGACTGACGAATCCGTTGGGTCTGGACGGACAGCTTTAGTGCAGAGCGCTTGAACTTTTCCTGCAGTATCTGCCCCTTCCAGCGTTGTTAAATCAACCATTGAAATTGCAGTATCAATTGCCCAGCGCTTGGAAGTTGTTTTGATACTTCGAGTCGCTAACATCGCAGCTCGTTCGTCAGCGCCAACTTGATCCACACCAGATAATTGTTTTAAGAAGTTCTTTAGTGATTGCTCGCTTCCATCAATTAGCCCGTAGAAGTTCATGAAAGCAATTCTTGCAGAGGTTCACGGAGTTCATCAAGCAGGGTTTTGGCTTCCCAGGCGTTGCTAGTAATAACCTCTATATAGCACTTCATTTTTGCCTCTGTGCCACTCGGACGAATAATCACGCGCACACCACCATCGAGCCAAATCCTTAAACCATCCGTTGGTGGCAATCCATCTTTTGGTGTTGCTAAATCATCGATACTTATTACGGAGCGAGAAGCAATTAAGGTGGGAGGTGTGTCGCGAAGAGTGGCAAGGAGATTGGTAATTCGCGTCATATCGGCCACGCGTATGGAGATTTGCTCCGTACCATGAAAGCCGTGACGCTCCCAGACTTCATCAAGTAAATCTAAAAGGCTCTTGCCTTGCGCCTTTAAATCTGTGGCGATCTGTGCCAAGAATAGAGCGGCAGAAATTCCGTCTTTATCATTAACGGTTTCAGAATCAACGGAATATCCAATGGCCTCTTCATAACCGAAAGCGAGATTCTCGATCTTAGCGAGCCATTTGAATCCAGTGAGCACTTCTTGGAAATCAATACCGTAATGGGCAGCAATCTTCATAAGGGCAGATGAAGAAACTATCGAATTGCCAAAAGTTCCCGCTGGCGATGTGCGAGCAATCCACTCACCGAAAATAATTCCTAGCTCATCACCACGCAACATGCGCCACCCAACGCTTGGATCATTAATTGCTGCCGCGCAACGATCCGCATCAGGATCATTTGCAATCACAAGATCTGCGTCAAGCGCGCGCGCTTTAGCTAGAGCTAAATCGATTGCTCCTGGCTCTTCAGGATTTGGAAAAGCGAGGGTTGGAAAATCTGGATCAGGTTGCACTTGTTCATCAACAAGGATGAGTGGTGGGAAACCTGCTGCGCGAAAAGTTCTTTGAATTGTTTCTGTTCCAACTCCATGCATTGCGGTGTAAACAATTTTAAGATCTCCTGGGCGTGGTGCGAGGAGAGCGGTGCGAGAAATGTACTTCTCAATAATTTCCTCGGAGAGGACTTCCCAATTAGTGCCTCGTGGCATCGATTTAAGGGAAGTGATTGAAGCGATATCGTGGGCTATAAAGCTATCGGTCGGGTTAATAATCTGGGATGCTCCGTACTCAATTCCGTCGGCTTTCGGCCCAATATAAACTTTATAACCGCTATCTTGCGCTGGATTATGGCTTGCTGTAACCATAATTCCAATGTCACATTTTAATTCATGAGTTGCATAAGCAAGTACCGGGGTTGGCAGCGGGCGCGGTAAAACATAAACCGTCATCCCAGCCCCACTGAGAATCTCTGCGCTCTCTCGCGTAAAATCTTCAGAACCATGGCGAGCATCGCGCCCTATGACAACTTTCTTCATTCCGCGTGCCGCCATGTATTTACCTAAACCAGCTGCGGTTCGACCGACGAGGGCTCGATTCATACGCGCAGGTCCGGCTCCGATAGGACCTCGCAAACCAGCTGTTCCAAATTGTAAGAAACCTGCGAAAGCGCGTTCTAACTCTCCATCATTTTCAGTATCTATCCAACGTTGCAATTGACTTGCTGTGACTGGATCTGGATCATCAGCGATCCATGCTTCTACTTCCGCGCGGAGACCTTCGTTCATATTATTGGATTAGTTTCGGAATAACGTTCTTCAGAAGTGTGCCCATTCGTTGCGCGGCGGCTTTTCCTGCGGCAAGAACTTCCTCGTGGTTAAGTTTTTCACCAGTTACACCTGCTGCAGCATTAGTAACAAGTGAGATGCCAAGAATTTCTGCACCAAGTGCGTGGGCTGCGATAGCTTCAGGTACGGTCGACATTCCAACTAAGTCTGCGCCAATCGTACGCATCATCAAAATTTCAGCGGGTGTTTCGTAAGCTGGTCCGCGCCAATGAACGTAGACACCTTCTTGCAGAGAGGAATCTTCATTTTTTACGATTGCTCGAATTCTTTTGCTGTACAAATCAGTTAAGTCAACAAAAGTTGCTCCAACCAAGGGTGTTGCAGCAGTCAATGAAATATGGTCTCGGATCAATACTGGTTGACCAACTTTGTATGCGGTATTAATTCCACCGCAAGCATTGGTGAGGATGATAATTTTGCATCCGGCTTTAACCGCCGTGCGTACTCCATGTACCACCGGTTCCATTCCTTTACCTTCGTATAAATGAGTACGACCTAAGAAAACTAGCGCGCGAATAGTTTTCCCGCCTTCGCTAATTTCGTAAGAGCGAACTTTTCCGGAGTGGCCTGCCACTGCTGCTGGCAAGAAGCCAGTGAGCTCTTCCGCGTTACATTCGTAAGCTGGAGTTCCCAGGAGATCGACTGCGTCGACCCAACCTGACCCCATGACCAGCGCAATATCGTGTGCCGCAACGCCGGTGCGCTCGCAGATTTCTGACGCCGCTTTGATGGCGGTGGCAAGTGGATCCAAATAGAGCAGCTCGGTTGAAGTCATACCTCAATAATGTCACAGAGCTTGGTGTCGCTGGAGACACTTTCTCCAATGAAGGCCTCGCCACGGTTAGCTATGAGAACGCGTTTCATCGCATCTTCTTCACTTCTGACCATGAGTAACCAAGTTCCTTAATTGCTCTGCGCAAGAACGGCATAGATATACCTACCACATTTGTGTAGTCACCTTCAATTACTGAAATAAATGGGGAGCTAAAACCATCGAGCGTAAACCCACCAGCCACATGGAGAGGTTCCTCGGTTGCTATGTAATCTTGAATTTCAGCTTCATCCATTGGCGCAAAAGTGACGCTAGTTGTCACAATATCTGCAATTTCTCTCCTTTTTTGAGTATCAATTATGCAATGGCCCGTGTGGAGTAAACCGCTCTTGCCGCTTACTCGGCGGGCACGTTCTAGTGCAACTTCAACTGAGCCAGGTTTGCCAAACGACTCGCCTTCGAATTCAAAAGTGGAGTCACATCCAATAACGATTGCGGGAAAATCTATTTTCTCCAACACGGCATGGACTTTAGTAATCGCAAGCGCGATGACCATATCTTTTGGTTCCATGTCAAGAAAGAATTCTGTATTCTCGTCTACTTCGCTGACCATAATGTGTGGAGTAAGGCCAGCTGATTCGAGCAAGCGTCGCCGTGAAGCTGATTTAGAAGCTAGCACAATTGTCGGCATATTTTAAAAACTCTTTCTCGCACGAATGTCTTCAATTTTGCCCGCGGTTGTATGCAGATTGTGGTTCATACCCGTACGGTACTAGGCGTGGGAAGTGAATTGAATCGAAAAGCCCTTGATGCTGCGGTTATCAACGGTAAAATTGCGCCTTACTGGCGAGTAAGCGTGGTTGATGTCACTGAGTCGACACAGAATGATTTGAAAGATTTACTTTCATCGCATCGTGCACATATCGGTGATGTGATTGCCGCTGAATATCAAAGCGCAGGTCGCGGCAGACTAGACCGAACATTTTCTGCACCATCTCATAGCGCGCTCTTATTTTCATTTCTTATTACACCAAGCCGCGCGAAAAGCTCATGGGGCTGGATTCCGCTCCTGGCAAGTGTTGCGATTGTGGAAACTTTAAGAGGTATTGATGCAAGTGCAGAAGTAACTATTAAGTGGCCAAACGATATTTTATTTGGCGAAAAGAAAGTTGCGGGGCTGCTCTGCGAAACAATAGCTGGAGAAGTCATAGTTGGTGTTGGAATAAACGTATCTATGGCGGAAAAGGAGCTACCAGTCTCGCATGCGACATCACTTTTCCTGGAAGGGTTCAATAACTTGGATCGAGATTTTCTATTAATTGAAATTCTCAATAACTTTTCAAGACGATTCCAAGAGTGGGATTCGGGTAGCGATGAAGTGGCTGCTACATATAGGAAATTCTCTTCAACTTTGGGTCGACAAGTTAGGATTGAATCACCGCGCGGAACGCTTATCGAAGGTATTGCCACCGGAATTTCCGTGGCAGGAGAACTCGTCCTTGGCGATGGAGCGCACGTGAGCGTTGGCGACGTAGTTCATCTACGATGAGGGAGTGAGCAGAAGCTTTCCAAGCGTTGGAGTTATCGGTGCGGGACAACTTGCTCGCATGATGGTTGCACCAGCGGCCGCCCTTGGGGTGGACCTGCTACTTCTTGCCCAATCTCCAGCAGATTCTGCAGCTTTGATAACCAGCCATGTTGTGGGCGATTACAGAGACCTTGATACTGTAAGCAATTTTGCCAAGAAATGTGATGTCCTAACTTTTGAACATGAATTGATTCCTAGCTCCATTATTAAAGCTCTGGAAAGCGATGGGGTAGTGGTAAGACCCAGTTCTAACGCCTTTCTTTTCTCGCAAGATAAAGGTGCAATGCGCAAGAAATTAAATTCATTTCCATCACCTAAGTGGGAAGTTATCTCCACCCCAGAAACGAGGGCTTCCTTTCCACTCACTGCTAAGCGCATTTCGGGTGGGTATGACGGGCGTGGAGTTTGGAAAGTTTCGTGCGCTGATGAGCTCGGGCAATTAGTGCAAGAGAACGGAACTCTTCTGGTAGAAGAA
>JBCKHN010000025.1:0-14896 GCA_038905815.1 Candidatus Planktophila sp.
AAAGTAGATAAAAAATATTAGCAATATCTTGAGAGTGCTCTGAAATTATGTAAAAAGAGCCCACCGATGAAATTATGGAACCACAAAACCAGAAGAATAGTGCAGCGATTGTAAAGATTTTTGAACTGTGATCAGTAAAGTTAGGAGAGATTTGAATAGAAACCATTGCAAAGAAGACGACTGCGTTATATATATAAATCTCGCCAAAGAGAGACGAATCTGCAAAGAGGCTTCGGCTAAGTAGGTGGGCAAGAAGAAGTGATGGTGCCAAGAAACGCAGAATTGCATTTACTCGCATAACTGCGCGCCCAGCTGGTTAGTAACCAGCCCCACAAACCAATTTCGCCATCGCTAAAGTGTCAGCGATATCGGCTTTCGTGGCTGCGTATCCAGCCAGCGCTTGAACCTTTGAATTACCTATACGTGTGATGGCACGCTGGATATTGGTATTAGTTTTTTCGTAAGTTGTTTTAGCTTTCCCAAAATTAGTTATGGCGCTTTGGTAATTATCAATAGTCTTCTTATTGGTTACAAGATTAGCCGTATCGGCTTTGAGGGTTGCTAATTTTGGAGTTAGTTCTGCAATATTTTTTTCATATTCGCCAATTTTCAATAAAGCAGCGCTAATGTTATTTTTGGCAGCAACCACATCTCTCTCAAACCCTGCAATTACCGCATCTGTTGAAGTTTTTATAATTGGGAGAGTTGCCTTAGCTTTGTTATACACGGTTGTTATTTTGATGCAGTCAACCGAGAGCCAAGTAAGTTTTTTCGAAGTGGTGAGAAGATTCTTTCCACACTTATAACTTCCGGTTGCGGTTTTTGATGTAGCCCCCGCCTTAGTACATTTCACACCATTGGAAATCTTGGGCACGCCCGATGCTGGGGCAGCGATCAGAACTCCAGCTACGAGTATTGCTGCGATTGAGAGCGTTGCAACTTTGCGAAACATGAAAGACCTCCATTGATGTGTGGCAATCGTAGCGAGTGGTGGCTGAAAATCTCCTGATAAACCGCCATAAAGGCTTGGAATTACATGTGAATTCTCACGGAGGTGAGGTTAACGGCGTTGGCGGGAGCGAACTTTCATTCCGATTCTCCGTACTAAGGGACGAGGACCATAGCGAGAAATAGTGCTCAAGATCAGATATTGCCAACCAGGGACCGATATTGCTTTTCCTCGCTGGGAAGAGCTCCACGATTTCGCAACGAGGAAGTCAGAATTGAGCCACATAAAGTTTGGCAATCCGGTCATTTTCATCTGACCTCTTTGGTGAAATTCTGTGCGCGTAAATCCGGGACATAAAGCGCTAACTTTCACATTTGTTGCCGACAATTCGGTATGGATGGATTCAGAGAGAACGGTTAAGTACGACTTCGAAGCGCTATATGTACCCCCCGCAGTCCAACCGGCGACGGAGGAAACATTTATCACTGTGCCAGAATTGCGCGCTTTCATTGCAGGTAAAACAACATGCATCAATCGCATCGGAGTTCTAACCAGAACGTTTAGTAAGTTCTCCTCGCTCTCCAATTCGCTGGAAGTAAAAGAACTTCTAATTCCAAAACCTGCGTTGTTTATCAGAACTTCAATCTCATTTTCGGCGATGAATCTTTCGACCGTCGCACAGCCTTCATCGGTGGCTAAATCGGCGCGCATAACTTGGGTTTGAATGGAGAATGTATTTTCAAGGAGCGCCGCTCGCTCTTGTAAACGGGGTAAGTCACGCGCTACTAAAACTACATTGAAACCATTTTTGGCTAGCAAACGGGTAAAACTTTCACCGATTCCAGCAGTTGCTCCGGTTACTAGCGCCCACTGGTTCATATATTCCATCTCAACTCTCTGATTACTACAATGAAAGAGATTAAACAGTAATCCCGGCAGTATCTTCATCGCGAATAGACCACGTTGTCCCATAGGACTCTAGAAGATCGAGGAAAGGTTTTGGTTCAAACCATTCTGGACCATTGACCCCTTCAGGTTTCCAGATTCCTCCGTGAATTAACTCCATAGCAATAACTGGATTGACTGCGGTCTGCCAAACAACGGCTTGATCGCCATATTCCTTCATCGACCATGCGTTATCTACGACGTTATATAGGTAGCAGGCATAAGGCTTGCCTTTTTTATCTAAGCCCTTAACGAGCGCACCTGCACAAGTTTTACCTTTCATGCGTGCGCCCAACGTTGCTGGGTCTGGCAGTGAGGCTGCCAATAAATCTCGAGGCGAGACGGATACTCCTTGCACATCGACATTCTCTTTGCGATCCATGCCTAACATATGAATTGTTTTTAGCGTTGTAATAAAGTCCGCACCAAGTCCGTATTTGAAATTAACTTTCTTGGCATCTACTTTTTGGGGAATTAACACAACTTCTTCGTGTTCAACATTTACGCACTCGACTGGGCCAATACCCTCTGGAAAATCGAAAATCTCAATTTCACTAAATGGTTCAGTTGTAAACCAGCCTCGCCCATCTTCCCAAACCAACGGTGGATTGAGGCATTCCTCAATCGTGGTCCAGATTGAAAATGATGGGGCAAAGTTATGTCCTGCAACGACCAAGTTTGAGCCATCCAAAATCGTGATGGAATCAATGCGGCTGAAAAGATGGTCAGCGGCATAACGTGCAAAAACATCACTCATACCGGGTTCGATACCCATGCCGACTAAGGCATAGATGCCACGTTCGCCCCAGTTCCAATCCCGTGCGAATTGTTCATCGCCTAATTTCACACCGGTTTCGCTATTTGGATAATGTGGATGTGGGCGAGATAGAGACATCGCCATATCTATGTAATTGGTATTTTCGATTTCGCAGGCTAGAAAAATCGGCATTACATGACGCGGATCTACCGCATTAATAACGACATCGGGGTTCGCTTTGCGAATAAGTTCTCGAATATCTTCGAGTTCTGCAGCATTGACTTGAGCAGCGGAGAATCGTGAATCGTTAACACGCGCAACTGCAGCTTCAGCACGCGCAAGCGTGCGATCAGCAAGTACCATGGATGTAATAAATGATTTACGCGAGGCAATATTTACAATTGCACTGCCAACCCCGCCAGCGCCTATAACTAGCGCCTTCATTGTTGGCCCCTCACGAGAATAAACTCCAAATCGATAGAAATGGAGTCTATCTTGGTTAAATTTTTCTGACAAGATTGCGCATGAAAATCAAAATTTCATACGTCCCTGTAGCTCAGTGGATAGAGCAATCGCCTCCTAAGCGGTAGGTCGCCGGTCCGATTCCGGTCAGGGACACCAACCTTTCCGTTTAAAAAGAACGGATTTACAAAATGCTAGCTTCTTTAAGTTTAAGTAGAATTCTACCTATGAGTGAACTTTTCCCAAAGAGTACTTCGGATGAGATAGATATTGATGAAGCTGCCGAGGTTGACTTGCGCGAAGAAGAAATCAAAGCGGATAAACCGCCGCACCACGAGGGCTAATCAGCAGTTGGTGTTGGCGCAGCAGTTGCTGTTGGCGCAGCAGTTGCTGTTGGCGCAGCAGTTGCTGTTGGCGTAGCAGTTGCTGTTGGCGCAGCAGTTGGTGAACTCGTTTTCGTACTTTTCACAGAATCGGTTTTATAGAAACCAGATCCTTTAAAAACCACTCCGACTGCTGAATATACTTTCCGAATTCCGCCCGCACACTCGGGGCAATGCGTCAATGAGCCATCAGAAAATGCTTGAACAATCTCGAATTCATGGGCGCAGGAGTTGCACGCGTATTGATAGGTAGGCATGGTCCCTCTCCGGTTAGGTCCAATAACGAGTTACCCCTTTTTCCTTGCAAAAGGGGTAGAGGATTAGTCTAAAGAAGTGAGACGATAGAGGCGAATTCAGAGGAGGTTTAAATTGGGTAGAGGCAGATCGCGCTTGGTAATCGCACCGCTGGCTATTATTTTTGCCTCATTGGTTATGCTCGCGCCTGCAAGCGCAAATTCTTTGGTAAATACCACGCCTATAAGTGGATCCACGGTGACCATCGCGCCTAGTTTTGTGATAGTTACTTCACAAGTAGCCCTCGTTCTCGATGGAAATGAAGTCCTAGTTACTGATTCCTCGGGTAACCGAGTCGATGATGGAACAATCACGATTGATGGAATGAGCGCATCGGTTGGGATGAAACCTCTTGTTGATGCCGGACTTTATACCGTCTCCTATCTTCTATTTGCTGAAGGCGAAGACGCCCTCGAAGGTAAGTTTACTTTTAATTTTTCAGCACCGAGCGCTATTACAATTCCCGATCCATCCGTGACCGAACCAACTAAGAGCGCCAGCAGTAGTTTTGGCACTAACGTTTTTGTTATTGGGATGCTCGTACTTGCTTTCTTTATTCTCATTGGTTTGTCTTTATATGCATGGAAACTTTTTAAGAATCGATGACGCTACTTTCCGCGGCTTTCCCAATTTCTAGCCCATTAATAACTTCACTTTCTACGGTAAGTAAATTTATTTCTCTCATATCAGCATTTGCCCTCATCGGAACTCTTCTTGCCATGGGATTTCTTTTATTAGATACGACAGGAAAATTATCAACTTCCGCCAATAAGTTACGAAGTTATGCTCGAGCGAGTGCGCTTCTTTGGTTTATAGGAACTTTGGCAACAATTGTTTTTACGTTGGCCAATGTTCTAGGCCAATCAATTTCGGTCGCACTTGATTTAACTGTGCTTCGATCCTTCGTCACGCAAATTACTTTAGGCCAGTATTTACTTTTTCAGTGCGCAATCGCGCTTCATGCGCTCCTGATGATTGGTCGAATTCGAAAAGTCGGTGGCGCAATTGCGTTATTAGTCACGACGATTATTGGTTTGATTGCACCCATTTTTCAAAGCCACTCGGCTTCAAGTGGCTCTCACGCATTGGCGATCGGTTCGCTGGTATTGCATGTCATGGCTCTTTCGCTCTGGGTCGGTGGCATATTTACTATTGCAATACTTGATGAACGCGATCGACCGATTGCAATCCCTCGCTTTAGCCAAGTAGCTTTATGGGCGGCAATTGTCGTCGTTATTAGTGGCAGCGCAAGCGCATGGGTGCGCTTGGATTTCCGAAGCGCTTGGAGTTCAGCGTATGCCTATGTTGTAATTGGTAAAGTAGCTTTAACGCTGGCTCTTATCTTCATTGGATACGCCCATCGCAAGAGCCTGGCCGAACGAAGCGCAATCAACCGGGTCGCTCTAGCAAAGCTACTATTTATAGAAGCCTCCATCATGGCTTTAACGGTTGCTATGGGTGCTTGGCTCTCATCGAACGAAGCTCCGGTCCGTGAAACGAAGGAGAGTTTTAACGGAGCGCTAAGCGTTACTGGAATCACAACTCCGGATCGACCAAACCTTTCACGCTTGCTCTTTTCATATGAACCAAATGCGCTCATGATGGGTCTCTTGTTAATTGCGCTAGCCCTCTACCTAAAAGGCGTAATGGTCTTGAATAAACGTGGAGATAAATGGCCTATTGGTCGCACCATCGCATTCGCTCTAGGAATTTGCGCAATCAATTATGCGACAAGTGGTGGGCTTGGACTTTATGCACATTTTTCTTTTTCATATCATATGGTCGCGCACATGTTCTTGGGAATGATTGCACCGATTGGTATTGTCTTAGGTGCTCCAATAACTTTAGCGTTACGAACTTTGCCACAAAGCAGAGACCATATTGAACGCGGTGTGCGCGGAACTTTATTGGCGGCACTTCATTCAAAACTTGGAGTTTTCTACACTAATCCAATCGTCGTCTTAGCTCTCTTTGCTGGTTCCCTCTTTGCGCTATATTTCACTTCACTATTCAGTGGAATGATGCAAAGTTATGCTGGACACTTCTTTATGAGTATTCATTTTATTCTCGCCGGATATCTTTTCTTTCATGTTATTATCGGAATTGACCCAAACCCACGGAAAATTCCGCACTTAGTTCGCATTGTTATTCTCCTCGCTGCGATGAGTATCCACGCTTTCTTCTCTGTAGCACTCATGTCAACTTCAACTTTAATAGACCAAGGTTATTTCGCATCGCTCCGAACTCCTTGGTTAACGGATTTGCTGGCAGATCAACGTTTAGGTGGAGCAATTGGGTGGGCCATGGGAGAAATTCCAATTCTCTTAGCCTTGGTCGCAACTTTCATTCAATGGATGCGTGATGATTCTCGCGAAACGTTGCGAATAGATCGGAACTCAAAGCGCTTGGCGGCGATTGGCCAACCTGATGAGTTAGCCGGTTACAATCGATACTTAGCCGCACTTGCAAAGAGAGATGAGAAGGAAAAATGATGGATTCTATTTTTGATTTGCCAAGTGAATATAAAGCGCTGCGAGCGAGCGTACGTGCCTTGGCAGAGAAAGAAATTGCACCGTTTGCGCGAGAAGTTGATGAAGAACATCGATATCCGCAAGAAGCTGCTGATGCGCTACAAAAAGCTGGTTTAGCCGCCGCTCATGTCCCAACTGAATTTGGCGGGGATGGAGCAGATGCGCTTGCGATGGTATTAATTATTGAAGAAGTTGCCCGTGTTTGTGGATCATCCTCCCTAATTCCGGCAGTGAATAAATTAGGGTCAATGCCGCTCATCCTTGGTGGAAACTACGAGCAGAAAAAACGTTGGTTGACGCAGCTAGCTCAAGGAAAAGGGTTCTCTTACTGCCTATCTGAATCGCAAGCAGGTTCAGATGCCGCCGCCATCCGTACAAAAGTTGAAAAAATCGATGGCGGATGGGTTCTTAATGGAAGCAAGAAATGGATTTCCAACGCTGGTGTATCTGAGTTTTATACTGTAATTGCCCAAGGCGATCCAAGTAAAGGCACAGCAGGAGTATCTGCTTTTATTGTTGAAAAATCTGATCCAGGTCTTTCCTTTGGTGCACTAGAGAAGAAAATGGGTTTTAGAGGCTCCCCAACGCGCGAAGTGTATTTCGATAACGTGGAGCTAAGTGATGATCGCAGAATTGGAGAAGTTGGCGAAGGTTTTTCGCTGGCGATGGATACTTTAGATCACACTCGCATCACAATCGCAGCACAAGCGCTTGGTTTAGCTCAAGGCGCCTTTGATGTGGCCACAAAATATGCCCATGAGCGGGAGCAATTTGGGAGGGCGATCTTTGATTTCCAAGCAGTGCAATTCATGTTGGCCGACATGGCAATGAAAATTGCGGCAGCCAGACAATTAACTTATGCCGCCGCCGTTAAAAGCGAGAATGGCGAGAAAGATTTAAAGTTTTTCTCAGCCGCCAGTAAATGTTTCGCAAGCGATACAGCGATGCAAGTTACGCAAGATGCAATACAGGTTTTGGGTGGCTACGGATATGTTTCAGATTACCCAGTAGAACGAGCGATGCGCGATGCGAAGTTAACTCAGATTTATGAAGGCACTAACCAAATTCAACGCATTGTTATGGCACGAAATCTGCCCAGTTCTTAATTGTGGCTAAATCTTATAATTGTTAAGGGTGTAGCCGCAGCATCTAAAGGAACGTCGTGTGTTTCGCGCGGCAGTTTCTGGCTACTTAACTCACCTGCATGAACGATGCCAATTTTCCATGCTTTTAGCTTTGGTAGCGCTTTATCATAATAACCCCCGCCTTGCCCAAGGCGGTAGCCTTCTTGATCTATATGAAGCGCTGGCACAATCATAACTTGAATTGAGCCTTGATTCTCAAAGGCTTCACCAGTAGGTTCAGCAATCTTTTTCTTGCGATTTAAGTTTTGCTCATCTCCATCCCATGTCACCCACTCAAGTTCGTGGTTCTTTATTCGCGGCAGCAGGAGCGTTTTTCCGAGCGCGAGGATTTCGCGATTGATCTCTTCGGTACTCGGTTCACTCTCGTAGGAGATGTAACTTGTAATAACTGTGGCATAGATTACTTCTGGGAGCTGGAGAATAATTTCAAAAGAGGAGGGAATGAATTTTTGATTGCGTTCGCGACGAAGTCGCATCCGAAGTTCTATTTTTTCATCCGGCAGAACCATCTAAATCCCCTAGAAGTTAGCGTTGAACAAGTATGGTGTGATTATGACAGAGCACACTAGAGTTGACGCCTTTCTCACCGCATTACTCGCAATTTGCAAACCTCTCGATTCTTTTGATATGCCTCTGCTCGACGCCCATGGCGCGACTTTAGCGAGCGATATTTATGTTGGAGATCGTTTAGTGATGCGTGAAGGAAGTCGAATTCGATCTACCCAAATCGGTTTAGCGGCATCCATAGGAATTGATCACTTACCAACGCGCCCGCACCCTCGCGTTGTCGTTTTATCGGCTGGTCCCAACTTAGTCGAACCCGGAAAAGCGCTGGTGGGCGATGAAGAGTATGAAACTAATTCATGGCTTCTCACTACTGCCGTGCGTGAAACCGGAGCAGTTGCTTATCGAGTGCACTCAATACCAGAGGATGAAGAAGAACTTGCGAAAGTGATAGAAGACCAATTGGTTCGCGCGGACTTAATTATTATTAGCGGTGAACGAGAAGATGACTCATTCGATTTAATCACCCGCACCCTTGCCAAGCTTGGAGAAATCACG
Organism: Candidatus Planktophila sp.; assembly: GCA_038905815.1. GTDB lineage: Bacteria > Actinomycetota > Actinomycetes > Nanopelagicales > Nanopelagicaceae > Planktophila. The sequence goes on from JBCKHN010000025.1 coordinate 8,529, forward strand.
ACCGTTGATTTAGCGATTGAAGCTAGTGGTAGGCATAACTATGGCGTGATTGGCCCCGACAAGACGCCTATAGTCACTCTTCCGGGAGATCCAATTGCGGCCTATATCTCCTTTGAATTATTTGTCCGCCCGATGATTCGCACAATGCTAGGCGCTTCAACAATTCATAGGCCAAGCGTTAAAGCCAAACTGGAGAAGAGCGTGGCGTCGTGTGAGGGAATGCGGGCATATATTCGTGGAACGCTCTCAGGAGATGCAACTTCGGTCGCCCCCCTTGATGGACAAGATGAGCTAACAACACTCTCTGATGCCACCGCATTTATCGCCCTCTCTGAAAGCGATACCGAACTGCGCGCGGGTTGCGAAGTTACTGTTGTTGTGCTCGAGCGTAGATATATCTAGGCGCGCCGTCAGTGTCCTCGCTTTGGCCAGCAACGCTTCAAAATGGAGAGCTAATTCTTCGGCCACTTCGTTATCGTGACCGATCGAAATGGAGCGAGGTACGCGCTCGCAATCTCCAGTGGCTAAAACCATGGGAAGCAACCGTTCCGCTGGTTCCTGAGCGAGAGCCCGCTGGTTTACCTTCTTTTTTTGCAATGGTGCGCGCACTCAATGAGGAAGGGAGAAGCGGGCACTCTTTCTCGTTTATTATCTGGAAAGAGAGAAACCTCATAGGGCAAATTTCACTAGGCGGTGTCATCTATGGCGCGATGCGCGGTGGTCATATCGGATATTGGATTGATCAAAGTTACGCCAATCGTGGCTATACCACGCAGGCCGTTGAGATGGTTACTGATTTTGCCTTCAAGAAGTTATTTTTACACCGAATTGAGATAAATCTTTGCCCGGAAAATGAGGCTTCACGAAAAGTTGCTGAGAAAGCCGGATATCTATTTGAGAGTGAGCGACCTAATTATCTTCACATTAATGGTGAGTGGCGCGACCACGTCACATTCATCAAAGAAAATCTTTTGATTAAATAGAGCTCAAATCCACAAAAGTAACGCCTTCTTCCTTTATCTTTGAGCATCATGACTTCTGGGATAATTTACATAGCGATTATTGGGATGTGGGTTGCCTATTTCTTGCCACGCTGGGTCCATGATAGAAATGAATTTTCTGGGAAATCTGTTGAACGATACAAAAGCGCGCTTCGAGTTGTTGCTAGCGCATCACCCGCAGGAAGTTCGGGTTCTGGAGTAATTTATATTGACCTAGATCGCGAGGCCAAAGTTGCGCAGCAAATTCTTCGCAGGAGAATTATTTTTTCTATTTTACTATTTTCTTTAACGACAACGATTGTAGGTGGAGCCATGAACACAATGCCATATCTCTATGCGGTAGTTCCTGCAACCGGAATTCTGATTTATGTTGCAAGCGTTCGCCATCAAGTTATCGCTGAACGCCTGCAACATCGTCGTGTACGACAACTGCAGCGCCAGAGTGCGGGAGTATCTGCCACAAATCTCGCAGATGTAGTTTCACCTAAGGTTTCGCGTGAACATTGGATTCCACTTTCAGAGCGAGAACTCAAAGGCGTGGTAATTCTTCCAAGTGGAAGCGCTCAAGATCGAAGCGCTTGGCAACCTACGCAAGTTCCAACCCCTACTTATATAAGCGCTCCCAAAGCAATTGTTGCCAAACGCGTAATTGACTTAACAATTCCAGGAGCATGGAGTGAGAAACAAGAGCTACTTGAACGTGAAGCGTTAGCCGCGGCGGCACCTTCGCGCGATGAGATTTTTGATCAACAATTAGCCGATGAAGCGGTAGATAAATTAAAACAAGCTCGAGCAGTTAACGAGTAGTTATTAAATCCAACTCGGGAACCACATTCTATTAAACCAAGATTGGTAAGAAATAACTTCACCCGTGAAAAGTGGAAGAAAATAGATAAAATTCAAGAAAATCAATATCACGAGCCCCAAAACCGCTCCTTGCGCACCCTTAACTTTGCTATCGAGTAGTTTTTTTGCGCAGTAAACAATCCCCAAGAGTATGTATGGCTCAAAAACAATTGCATAAAAAGTAAACGCAGTTCGCCCTTGCATAAAGAACCACGGCAAATACCCCGCACCCATGCCAAGGACCACGATGGTGAGAGTTGCATCTTTCTTACCGTTAAAAACGCTCCGCAACCAGAAACCAATTACAACAGCGAGGGCAAGCGTGCCTAACCACCAGAGCAGAGGAGTACCCAACGCTAGAACTTCTTGAGCGCACTCGTTGCCCTCACAGCTCTTAGGAGATGCGTAAAAGAAAGATGTGGGCCGCCCCATGACCAGCCAACTCCAAGGGTTTGCTTGGTAGGGATGTTTTTCAGTCAAACCAGTATGGAAAGCGAATATCTCCGAGTTGTAATGAAGTAACGATAAGAATGGATTTCCAGACCAAGTGCGATTCCAACCTCTATCGCTTAAGAACCAACCCAACCAAGTGGTTAAGTAAACCGCCAAAGGAAGAACTCCATATTGCGCAAACTTCTTTACCGTTGGCTTAATGAGTGCTTTACCTGAAAATGAAGTAAAAACTCGGTAAAGTGAAATAATTCCAATGGCGGCAATAAAATAGATGGCACTCCATTTCGTTCCAAGCGCTAGACCGAGCGAGATTGCAGCGAGCCACTCTCTGCCTTGATCCCAGAAATAAACTCCAAGCAAAATAAAGAAAGTTAAGAATAAATCGAGCAGCGCTGTACGAGAATGAACAAGGTGCAAACCATCAAGCGCCATTAGAAGTGCACCGAGCCCCGTTAGTAAAGGAGAATAGAAAAGTACGTGCACCAATCGAGCAAATAGAAGTATGAGCAAAGTTCCAAAAAGCGCAGTTGCAAACCGCCAGCCAAATTCGTTATCCCCGAATAATTTAATTCCACCAGCTATGAGCCATTTTCCAAGAGGTGGATGCACGATAAATTCAGGGCCATTCCCACTCACTTCAACGCCATATTTTAGGAAATCGCGTGCCCCATCAACATAATAAAGCTCGTCGAAAACTAGCCCTTTGGGAGTTCCTAAATTAATTAAACGCAATAAGAGCGATGCGAGGCTAATTAGCAGGGGGGCTAAAGCTGCAATCATGGCTTTAGCGTAGGCGCGAAGAGTTAAAAATACTGCGATGATTGCGCCATGGTTTTAATCGTTGCTGCTACCCCACTTGGAAATCCAGCCGACGCCAGCCCGCGCTTAAAAGCAGCCATTGAATCGGCTGAAATTATTGCCGCTGAAGACTCTAGACGATTTCATCGCCTCGCCTCCGATATCGGAGCTACTTTTACTGCTCGCGTGCTCTCCTTCTTTGTAGGAAATGAAGAGGAGCGAACGAGCGAACTCATGGAACTGTTAATCAAAGGTGCAAGAGTTCTCGTTGTATCGGACGCTGGTATGCCGACTATCAGTGATCCGGGTTTTCGATTAATTCGCCAAGCCATAGCGCGCGCTATAGATGTTGAAGTAATCCCCGGCCCGAGCGCAGTCACAACCTCACTAGCGCTCTCCGGATTAGCCACGGATCGATTTACTTTCGAAGGTTTTCTTCCACGGAGCTCGGGTGCGCGTAAAGCAAGGTTAGAAAAGCTACGTTTTGAAGAACGGACAATGGTTTTCTTTGAAGCCCCCCACCGGTTAAAGGAATCACTTCATGATCTCCGCGATGTTTTTGGAGGTGAACGGCTAGGTGTCATCGCTCGAGAGATGACTAAGCGATTTGAGGAGACCATTAGAGGGAGTATTGAAGAGTTATGTGTATGGAGCGATGAGCGGGGCGTCTTAGGTGAAATAACGCTAGTCATTGCAGGAGCAGCGCTTGATTCCCACGATATAACAACGGCGGAGATGGTTGCACGTGTTCGAGAATTTGAAGGCGCAGGTATGGATCGTAAAAGTGCAATTACATCGGTGGCCGAAGAATTTGGAATCGCAAAGCGCCTTGTTTATGCCGCCATCGTTGATGCGAATAAGATAAGGGAATGAAGGCTTTCTACTTAACTACGCCCATCTACTATGTAAACGATGCGCCTCACATTGGGCATGCATATACCACAGTTGCAGGCGATGTTTTAACGCGTTGGCATCGGCAAAAAGGTGAGGCGGTCTGGTTTTTAACTGGCACCGATGAACACGGTCAAAAAGTTATGCGTACTGCGCAAGAAAATAACACCGCCCCGCTCGCATGGGTCGATCGGTTAGTCCTCGATGCTTGGAAACCAAACTGGAAAGCCCTCAATATCGCCAATGATGATTTCATCCGCACGACGGAACCGCGCCATACTGAACGCGTTCAGAAATTTTTACAATCACTGAAAGATTTAGGACATATTTACGCGGGTGAGTATGAAGGCTTATATTGCGTTGGTTGTGAAGAATTTAAACTTCCCGGAGATCTCTTGGAAGTTGATGGCCAAAAACTATGCCCAATTCATAGCGAGCCGGTTGAACTCGTCAATGAAAATAACTGGTTCTTTAGATTATCTGCTTTTGTCGAACCACTGCGCGCGCACTATCGAAAGAATCCGGACGCTTGCCAACCGGAAAGCGCGCGCAATGAAGTTCTCTCTTTCTTAGAAGGCGGAGTATCTGACCTTTCAATTTCGCGTTCAACTTTTGATTGGGGAATTCCAGTTCCGTGGGATACCGATCAAGTTGTATACGTGTGGTTTGATGCGTTATTAAATTATGCAACCGCAGTTGGTCTGCTCGATGGCGAGAACTCAGCGGGCGGCAAGAAATTTGCTTCAACTTGGCCTGCCGATGTTCACTTAGTTGGCAAAGATATTTTGCGCTTCCATGCCGTAATTTGGCCAGCGATGTTAATGGCGGCAGGTCTTGCGCTTCCTAAAAAAGTATTTGCTCATGGGTGGTTGCTTGTTGGTGGTGAAAAAATGAGCAAAAGTAGACTCACAGGAATTGCTCCGCGCGATATCACCGATCACTTTGGCGTCGATGCTTTCCGATATTACTTCCTTCGTGCAATTCCATTTGGAAGTGATGGATCATTTTCTTGGGAAGATATGGGTGCGCGTTATACATCTGAACTTGCCAATGGCTTTGGGAACCTTGCTTCACGCCTAGCCGCAATGGTTGAGAAATATTGCGGAGGAGTTCTGCCAGCGGTTAGCCACGATGAAAAACTGGAAAGCGCCCTACAGGCATGCGTAGTTAAAGCCGATGAAGCCATCTGTGCCCTTGATTTTCAAGGTGGCATCACAACGATTATGGATTTCTGCAAGATGGTAAATGGTTATGTAACCGAAAAAGAGCCATGGATTTTGGCAAAAGACCACGCAAACCAGAGAGAGGTAGAGCGCGTTTTATATAACACTGCTGAATCCTTGCGCGCTTTAGCGGTTTTATTAAACGCAGTTATGCCCACCACTTGTGAAATCCTTTGGCAGAGTTTGGGTGCGCGTGAATCCTTGGGCGAAATCGGAGCGCAAAAAATTTCAAACGTTGCGCAATGGGGCCAACTTCCCCAAGGTGCGCGCGTTACGAAAACGCCGGCGCTCTTCCCCCGATTAGAAACGAGCGCATAAAACCAATGGCTGATCGCCATAATCGCGACATTGACCGTCGGCGAGCGCCGCTTCCAGAAGCTCTACCAGTGCCAAGCGTTGATTCACATGCACATATTGAGATAATTACACATACTGAACATGATGCGCCAGAAGTTTTGCAAGTACTTGAAGAAGCTAAGAGCGTCAATGTAGATCGAATTGTGCAAGTTGGTTATTCAGCAAAACAATCTCAGTGGTGTGTAGACGCTGCCGAGAAGTGGGATGACACAATTTTGGCAGCAGTAGCGTTACACCCAAATGAAGCTCCCATAGTGGAAGACATTGAAAGCGATTGGGCAATTATCGAAGCGTTGGCCCAACATCCACGAGTACGAGCAATAGGCGAAACCGGCTTGGATTATTTCCGAACTCCACCAGAACTTCGAGCGCGCCAACAAGAATCTTTTAAATGGCATATTGAATTGGCCAAGCGCACTAAGAAAGCTTTAGTAATTCACAATCGTGACTCACATGATGATGTGCTCTCGGTATTGCTCGAAGTTGGAGCTCCGGCGAAAGTTATTTTCCACTGTTTTTCAGGAGATGTAGCGATGGCTAAAGTTTGTATTGAAAGAGGCTATGTACTCTCTTTTGCAGGCACCTTAACTTTTAGAAACGCGCCAGAACTTCGTAGCGCGGTGAAATTAGTTCCACGGGAACAGCTTTTAGTTGAAACTGACTCTCCCTTTCTGGCGCCAACTCCACACCGTGGCGCGAGTAACACTCCCGCACAAATTGCCACCATTGTGCGCGCGATGGCGAGCGAACGCGGAGAGGATCTGGGTGAACTCGCTTTTGCGCTGAGTGCGAACGCTGA
>JBCKHN010000026.1:0-12546 GCA_038905815.1 Candidatus Planktophila sp.
TTCGGAATGAGTGGGTCAAGGCAACCTTGATGAATCTTAGGAATATCACTCTCTTGCGGTGGCCGCAGGGTTATTGTTCCATATTGCAAAGTTGGAACTTCTGTTGGCCACCAAATCATTTGGCAAGTATCGCACTCAACGCATCGGCACGAGCTTGGTAGCGAAGACGGGCGGAGTTGCGAAAGAGTCCGCGGTTGCCACGAAGACGGGCGGAGTTGCGAAAAAGTCCGCGGTTGCCAGCCAACGATGAGTGCATTTTAGACCGCCTCCATAATTGGACGAGCTGGGACTTCAAATATTTTCCCGGCAGGAGAAGTCCATTGGCACGAACCATCTGCTCGACTAGCCAGTTTCCAACCCCCATGAGTTTTCAATTGATGGTGTCGCCTACAGAGAGCTCCGAGGTTTTCACTATTTGTTCCGCCCCCACTTTCCCAACTTTGCGCATGGTCAAGATCGGCACGAGCTGCATGCCTTCTGCAACCTGGGAATCGACAAGTTCGGTCTCGCGCAAGTAAGAAATCAACAAGAGCTTGCGGAGGTTCATAACTTTCGCGGCCATAATCTAGGAGCGCTCCAGTTTGTGGATCGGTGATAAAGCGTCTCCACTTTCCATCTGATGCCAATTCGCGTGCCACAGATGCAGGAATTGCTCCATACCCTGAAAGTTGACCTGGATTTTCCGCTAAACCAAGCAGCGTTGGGAGATCTATCGTGACATTTACTGTGATTGGGCGGCGGTGTGGGCGTACTTCATCCATGAGGGAAGCTAAAGATTGTGAAGCGATGGAAGATAACGCATCTGCACGTTTCATATCAGCGCTTCGGTAATCGCTCTCCACGAGATCGGAAGCGTTGGCCTTAAGAATGAAACCTTCAATTGCTTTCATAACGGTCTGTGCATCAGCGGCGGGAAGAATTGCAATAACTGTAGCCATTCCATCGCTCTCGTTGTAGCAAGTTACGCGACGAGTATCGCGCGCACGTTGGACAACTTCTTCAAATGGCATAGGCGCTATATTCGCAAGCACGGTTCTCACCTTATTTGCCACTTGTGCAGGGGTATGGAATTCAGCGTGTGCTAGAGCCTTGATTTCAATATGATAAATCGCCGCTTCACCAAGACCATCGCGAATTGCCGCCGCGGTCTCTCTGGCAATAACGGTGGCATGGGCAGGGGAGATTTCACCGCTGGCCAACGCGGAACATGTATTGGGTAAATGATTTACGAGAGTACGTGCAACATCTATTCGAATTTGTGCAGTACTGCCAGATAAGCGAAGCGCAGTTGAAATATCTTCGCGCTCAGCATCGTCGACTCCGAAAAAAATACCATCAGCTCTAGTTGGTTGCTCACCAGCAACTGCAACAATCGCTTTTTGCATAAGCGCTTGCAACCAACCGGTTTGACGTTCAAGGGCAGTTAAGTAATCGATGCGATCTCCATGAAGAAGCGAGAAGGGATCAATGCGGGTTAAAGATGCAAGGGTTTGAATTCCTGGAACCGCACGTAACAACTCGGCAAGTGAGCCAGTTGCGATTTCTCTCGTATCAACCATTGTGGAATCCATAAATGGAGAATGCATGGAGGCGCTGACATTTGCAAAAAGTTATTCACATGCAGAAAAGAGCCCCATAACTGTGGAGTTAACGGCAGGTCAATTCAGGATGCGAGGAGTCGTCTGCTTAGTGAGGGGCTAGCCGATCAGAGGATGAGAGGAGTCGTCTGCTTAGTGAGGGGCTAGCCGATCAGAGGATGAGAGGAGTCGCCTGCTTAGTGAGGGGCTAGCCGATCAGAGGATGGAGGAGTATTCAGCGCTGGGATTGAACCGAGCAGACCTTTTTGGAAATCTTCATAAGCTTGTAAAACTTCGCGTTCTGTATTCATCACAAATGGACCCATCCAAGCAACGCTCTCCTTAATTGGCTTGCCACCTAAAATGAAAAGTTCCAAGGCAGGCGAGCGTAGATCCTGTTGCTGGGCAGCCCGCAGAACAATTGCGTCACCTTCGCCGTAAAGAGCAAGTTGCCCACTTTGAATCGGCTGCCCTTCCTCTCCTGCGAACCCAAAACCTGCTGCGCAATATACGAGCGCGTTGTACTCCCGTCGCCACGGCAAGCGAAGTTCGGCACCAGGTTGCACAGTTGCGTGAAGTAAAGTGATTGGCGTTTGAGTAGAACCAGGTCCGACGTGACCAGCTAATTCACCGGCGATTACGCGCAATAGCGCGCCACCATCGCTCGATGCGAGGAGCGCAACTTCACTTGCTCGCAAGTCTTGATAAGCAGGAGGCAACCATTTCTTAGATGCTGGAAGATTTACCCATAATTGAAAACCATGGAATAAGCCACCACTCACCACTAAATGTTCTGGTGGAGCTTCAATGTGAAGAATTCCTGCACCAGCAGTCATCCATTGCGTATCTCCATTGGAAATTGTTCCTCCACCGCCATTGTTATCACGATGATCAAAAATTCCATCGATTATGTATGTCACCGTTTCAAAACCGCGGTGCGGATGCCATGACGTTCCTTTTGCTTCACCAGGTGCGTATTCAACTTCGCCCATTTGATCCAACATGATGAAAGGGTCAAGTTCAGTCAGATCAACACCTGCAAATGCGCGACGAACAGGGAAGCCTTCTCCTTCTAAACCTTCTGGCGCAGTAGTAACGCTCTTAACTTTGCGGGCGCGAGCACCAGGTGTGGCAGTAACACGAGGGAGGATAGTTATATCGGCGACGGTTACTGCAGGCACGGGGTTCCAGTCTTAGAGCGCTTTCAGCGCGGATACAACTTTAGTGAGTGAAGCTTTCGCATCGCCAAAGAGCATCATTGTCTTTGGATCGAAGAGCAATTCGTTTTCGATTCCAGCAAAACCTGGACGCATTGAGCGCTTTAGAAAGATGATGTTTGCCGCATTGGAGACTTCCAAAATTGGCATCCCGTAAATTGGGCAACCTGGAGAAGTTAGTGCTGCGGGGTTCACAACATCGTTTGCGCCAATAACAATTGCCACATCGGTCTGTCCGAAAGTTGGATTAACTTCATCCATTTCAACGAGTTGATCATAAGGAACGCTCGCTTCTGCAAGAAGTACATTCATATGTCCCGGCATACGACCTGCAACAGGATGGATGCCATAAGCAACATCGATTCCCTTAGCAATCATGATGTCAGCAAGTTCGCGCACCGTGTGTTGTGCTTGAGCAACCGCTAGACCAAAGCCTGGAACGATAACTACTCGACGTGCATAGTTCAGCAAAATCGCAACATCATCCGGTGAACCAGAGCGAACAGGACGGTTTTCACTTCCCTCTGCAACTGCTTGTGGCTTGGCAGTGAATGCACCGAATAGTGTTCCAAATAGCGAACGCCCCATAGCTTGCGCCATCTTGCGGGTAAGAATTGTTCCTGATGCGCCAACCAGAGTTCCAGCGATAATCAAGAGAACTGAGTCCAGTACGTAACCACTTGCCGCCACAGCTAAACCAGTAAATGCATTTAAGAGTGAGATAACAATTGGAACATCTGCCCCACCAACTGGAAGTACGAAGAGCACGCCGAATAGCAGTGAAAGCCCAGCTAAAACAAGTAGCGGAGTGGTGCCGAGAGCTGAAACAACCCATGCCCCAACGCCCAAAACGCTGGCAAGGGTGGCAGCGATAATAAAACGCCCGCCTGCGAAAACGACTGGACGAGTAGTCATTAACTCTTGAAGTTTTAAGAAAGTAATGATTGAACCACTAAACGCGACACATCCAACTATCACGGTAAAGACAGTGAAAATAACTTTTGTAGTGGTTGTCTCCGCGCCTAAATGCAAATATTCAACGCTTGCAACGAGGGCAGCTGCGCCACCACCGGCACCGTTAAATAGAGCAACAAGTTGTGGCATCTGTGTCATTTGAACTTTGCGCGCTGCAGGAACTCCAATAAGTAAACCAAGGGCAATTGCTCCAAGAATCCAACCTAGGTGGTTGAGGGGAAGCGCATGAGCCGCGGATCCATCTTTAGGTTCGGTAACAAAAAAGAAGACTACGAGCGTTGCGAGCGTTGCGCCAAATGCGCCAATTAAATTACCTCGGCGAGCAGTACGTGGGTGTGACAAACCTTTTAGGGCGAGAATAAAAGCTACACCGGCAGCTAAGCCGATTAAGTTATAAAGCGCGCGGCTCATTATTTCTTCCCCTTAAACATTTCGAGCATTCGATCCGTAACTACGAAACCGCCGACCAGGTTGATTGTTGCGAGCACTACTGCTGCTAGCGCTAAACCAAGTTCAAGATTGGTACTGCTGCGGTCGGCGACGATGATGGCGCCGACCAAAATCACGCCGTGAATCGCATTTGCACCGCTCATAAGCGGGGTATGAAGAGTTGAAGAAACTTTCGAAACCACTTCAAATCCCACGAAGACAGCTAAGACGAAGATTGAGATAGCCGATATTGCTTCCATTATTTTCCTCCTGGGCTTCGTCTGGCACCTTCATGCGTAACGGCGGCGCCGTCAATAATTTCATCGTCAAAATTAAGATCGAGCGAGGCAGAGCTTCCTTCAACTGCTGGCTTAATCATGAGTGTCAATAAATTGACAACGTTCCGTGAATACAAACTTGAAGCATGAAATGGCAATTGGCTTGGCACATCTTTGCCACCCCAAATACGAACACCATTTGGGGTAAGAACGATTTCACCCGGTTTTGAACCTTCAACGTTTCCGCCAGTTTCTGCAGCAAGGTCGATGATGATCGCTCCTGACTCCATTGACTCAACCATTGCTGCAGTGACTAAGCGTGGCGCAGTTCGCCCCGGAACCGCTGCAGTAGTAATAAGCACATGCGATTTGGCAATGTAAGGGGTGAGTAACTCACGTTGTTTAGCTGCTCGCTCATCCGTCATCTCGCGCGCATAACCGCCAACGCCTTCAAGAGATTCAAGTTCGAGTTCAATAAATATTGCGCCCATCGACCTGACTTCATCGGCCGAAGATGGTCGCACATCGTAGGCCGAAACAACTGCACCTAAGCGGCGAGCGGTCGCAATCGCTTGCAGACCAGCAACGCCTGCTCCAAGAACCAAGACTTGCGCAGGCGTAACTGTTCCTGCAGCGGTCATGAGTAGTGGAAAGAAACGTGGAGATAGCTCAGCACCGACAAGTACTGCTCGATATCCCGCACATAGCGCTTGTGAAGTGAGCGCATCCATAGATTGCGCGCGAGAAATTCTAGGTAGTAATTCAAGTGAAAAAGCTGTGACACCAGCGTTGACTGCAGCCTCAATTGAGTCAACCGCAGTAACAGGGGATAGAAAACTTATTGTGACGGCGCCTTTTTTTAATTTCGACATTTGCGTGGGCGATAATGGTTGCACGCAGAGCACGACATCGGCGCTAGAGAGCACTTCACCACTACTTACGGTCGCACCTGCGCTTTGATATTGGGAATCTGAGGCTTGCGCATATAAACCAGCGCCAGATTCGATTGCGACTGCTAGACCCAGTCGCGTTAACTTACTAATTACATCAGGAACAAGGGCGACTCTTTTTTCGCCAGCTCGAATTTCTTTTGGAACAGCAATAAGCATGTGAAAATACTAATGCTTAAAGCCGGTAAGTTCTCCCCGTGTGATGTGGTAGACAATTGATTGAATAGTGGTTCGACGATGGTAGGCCTCGCGCCAGATGACCGATTTTGGCCCATCTATAACGCTTGCTGCTACTTCTTCGCCTCTGTGAGCAGGTAGACAGTGCATAAAGATTGAATCTTTTTCAGTTTTTGCCATCATGGTTTCCGTTACTGCAAATGGTGATAGCGCCTTGAATTTTTCTGCACGATCGCTTTCAGAATCTCCCATTGACATCCACGCGTCGGTATATAAAACACTTGCATCTTTACTGGCTACCTCTGGATCGTGCAGCACTTCTACTTTGCCACCGCTCTTGGTAGCAATGTTTTTTGCAATTTCTACCACGCTTTGGTTAGGTGCCCACTTTCCAGCGGGTGTTGCTGCGACAACGTGCGCCCCCATGATCGCGCCCATTATTAACCAAGCGTTGGCCATGTTATTTCCATCGCCGAGGTAAACAAATTTACGTCCTGAAATATCGCTCCCAAAATTTTCACGGATTGTTAACCAGTCAGCTAACAATTGCGTTGGGTGATCATCGTCAGTCAAAGCATTGATAACTGGAATCGTTGCGTTAGCGCCGAGCTCATCTACATCGGATTGAGCAAAAGTTCGGATAATAAGCGCGCTGCAATAACCACTGATAGCCCTTGCTGTGTCTGCAATTGTTTCACCGCGTCCAAGTTGTAGCTCTTCACCACGGATAAAAATTGGTGTCCCACCTAAATGTGCCACAGCGGTCTCTGATGCAAGGCGGGTACGTGTTGAAGGCTTAGTCATATAAATGGCGACCGTCTTGTTGGTCAGCGCGGTACTGGAACGGAGCGGATTAGCCGCGAATTCACTGGCGGTATCCAGCAGTAATTCAACATCGGAGCGAGATAAATGTTGGGTGCGCAGCAAGTCCTTCATATCCGCAATTCTACCCGCATACATACCTCTCAATACCAGAGTATTCTTCTCGCATTATGAAAATGGGAATCTTTAGAAAAGCTGGAAGCGCCCTCGATGGCGATATTGATGTTCTCGCGCGCCCAGTTCCACTCCAAGACGATGGCGGACACGACCGCTATTCACATTATGTGAAGAAAGATAAAATTGTTGAATCGGCAGTAACTGGCAAAACCGTTAAAGCTTTATGCGGCAAGAAATGGATTCCTTCGCGCGATCCTGAAAAATACCCAATTTGCCCAGCTTGTAAAGAAATTTATGCTGGGCTGCGACCTGCTCCAGAAGATAAAGCGTAATAAGCAGGCGTTGCAAGGGCTGCGCCTGCCATTGGTGCTCGGAATCCGTGCGCGTGGTTAGAGTATTTTTTCGAAGCATACCGATATTCTAAAAATCCTAATGAAGCGCTCAAGAGTATTGCTCATACTTGCATTAATTGCGAGTGAACTTTTCGTACCAATTTACGCGAACGCGGATAACCAGCCTAGGCGCGTGCTTTCAGGATGGATACCTTATTACTCCGTAAAGAGCGTTCTTCCTTTTGTAAAGAAGATTCCAGCCCTTCCAGCGCCCGCTAGCGATGCATCAATTACTTGTGACGATAATGAATTCTCGCTGGAAGATCTGGCGCTGATTAACAATTCGTATCTTTATCGAAACAGAGATTTAATGAAAGAAGTAATGCCGTTTTGGTATACCTTGAAAAGCCCAACCGTTATTCGCGATGATTATGTAACCGGTAATCCCTCGTGGCCGATGGCCGATGTGCTCTGTCTCATGCGTAAAAGTGGTGTTTCAATTATTCCAAGCATTACCGATGGAACTAACAAATTAGTGTTATCAAAATACTTAGCAGATCCCAAAATTCGAGCTGAAATCGTTAAGACAATCGTGGATTTAGTGAATAGAAAGAATTTCGATGGAATTGATTTAGATTTTGAAGGCTTTGCTTTTGTGGACGGCAGCGCAACTTGGCCAAGTACTGCACCGAATTGGATTCTCTTTATTAAAGAGCTAGCTTCTGTGTTGCACGAGAATAAGAAAATTTTATCTGTCACGACCCCTGTTCACTTTAACCCGTTAGAGAGAAGTAAGGGCTACACCGTTTATTCGTGGGCAGCGATTGCGCCATCAATCGATCGTTTACGAATTATGACCTATGACTATTCAGTGGCTAAACCGGGACCTATAGGACCAATTTTCTGGGTCGATAAAACAATTCAATACGCAATAAGCGTTATGCCAGCATCAAAAGTTTTTATTGGCTTACCTGGTTATGGCCGTGATTGGATAACTTCGATAACCGGAGCGTGTCCGACATCTGCACCTCCAAGCGTATTTTCGTCGGCGAAAGCTGCGACATTTAAAATGAATTACGCAAGCGCTAAAGCGGCAATAGATGGGGCAACGCCGATATTCGATGAGAAGAGCAGCGAAGCAACATATTCATATGTGCGGACTTTCAATGGCAAAACGGCGAGCGGTGCTGCGACGACTTGCAGCGTTGCGCGCACTGTCTGGTTTCAAAATTCCCGCAGTTTTGCTGAACGAAGCGCGCTAGTTGGTAAATATCGACTGGGAGGAGTAGCGCTCTGGACTATGGGCATGGAAGACCCAAGTGCCACTGCTGAGATTCGTAGCGCGGCAGTGGCGATTGCACCAGATCAAGTAATCAGTACGGCCATGACAGATCGAAGCGAAGCACTGTTCGGAGAAGAAATATTTTTTAGTGGGGCACTTTCATTGCAAGATAACACTCCACTTAAATCTTTGCCGATATTGATCGAAGCGCGGAAACTGACCTCTCTTGAATGGAAGAAAATTGCCGAGATTTCAACCGATGACAATGGAGCTTTTGGCACTTCAATTCTCTTGGGAACTTCGACGCTATTGCGAGTTAGGAGCGAAGGCACATGGGAGCGATTAGATTCAATGAGCTCTGAGTTCAGCGTTTCAATTAAACCGAGGTTGAGCCTGCAAGCACCAACAACAATCAAGATTGGTGAAAGAAAAACAATCTCCGGCAAACTTTATCCCAATGAGGCGGGGCGGTTAGTACAAGTGCAACGTTTGATTTCTGGGAAATGGCGCAGCGATGGCTTTACTAGCGTAACCAACGATGATGGAAGCTTCACTGTTAATGTGGTTGAATTAAAGCGAGGGATAGAGACGTTGCGAGTTTTGGTAGCACAGACTTTAACTTCTCCAGAAGTGACTGCACCGCAATTTTCTCTTCTCGTTCGTTAGGAATCAAAAATGGTACAGACTGCCGATAAAATAGCAGAAGAGATTCAGGCGATTTTCAATAGCGATAAGCCTTGGGTCGCTATCGTTTGGGATGATCCAGTTAACTTAATGATTTATGTAACTTATGTCCTCATGAAGATTTTCGGATACTCTAGAAAACGAGCTACTGAATTAATGCTGAAAGTTCACAATGAAGGCAAAGCGGTTGTATCAACGGGCAGTCGCGAAGAAATGGAACGTGATGTTGCGCGCTTACATAAGTATGGTTTATTGGCAACGCTTCAACGCAGTGATGAAAGTTTATGACCGCCGGCGAACTTGGTTTTTCTCGCCATGGCGAGCATACGTATGTTGCGAATTTTCAAGAAGCGCAGCGACAAGTTTTGATTAACTTAGCCGAACAGATTATTGAACTGTTAAGTGAGCGAACCGATCATGCAAGTGATGATCCAATTGCCGCAATGGTTGGAATAACCGTTCACGACTCTCCACCAGATGATGAAGTCTTACTTCGTCTACTGCCTGATGCTTATGCCGATGGGGTAGATGCTGCGGAATTTCGCAGATATACCGAATCGGTTTTGCGCAACGAGAAGCAAGCTCATGCTATGTCAATGCGAGCGCAATTGAAAAGCAGCGAAGATGGAAGCATAGAACTCGAACATGAAGGCGCACGTGCTTGGCTCGGTACCGTAAATGATTTTCGACTCGCTTTGGGTGTTCGACTAAAAATAGAAAAACGTACGCACGAGGAGCTTGAACGCTTGGCCCCCGACGATCCTTTGCGTGGAGTTTATTTGGTATATAGCTGGTTGGGTTGGTTACAGGAAAGTCTCTTAGAAGCGTTGATGGATGAAGACGAGAATTAACCAGCAGAAAATAAGTCACGATAGACTGACCGTTGTGAGTGATGCCCCGATTGGTATTTTCGACTCAGGTGTAGGTGGCCTGACAGTTGCACGGGCAATTCTCGATCAACTTCCTAACGAATCTACTTTATATATTGGCGATACCGCGCGCGGACCGTATGGCCCACGCCCATTGGTCGAAGTGCGAACTTTTGCGCTAGAGACTTTAGATTTCTTAGTTGATCAAGGCGTCAAAGCTCTCGTGATCGCATGTAATACCGCAAGTGCTGCAATGTTGCGAGATGCACGAGAGCGTTATTCCGTACCGGTTATAGAAGTTATTGCGCCCGCAGTTCGCCGTGCAGTTGCTGCGTCCCGCACTGGAAAAATCGGAGTCATCGGAACGCGGGCAACAATTGAATCCAAAGCGTATTTGGATGCGTTCGCTGCGGCACCTCAATTGGAAATTACATCAGTGGCATGCCCGCTCTTTGTTGAATATGTCGAGCGCGGTGAAACTTCAGGTGAAGCAATCACAAAAATTGCTCGTGAATATTTAGAACCGGTAATAGCAGCTAACGTGGATACTTTAGTTTTGGGTTGCACGCACTACCCGTTGCTTACAGGAGTCATCTCTTATGTCATAGGAAATGGCGTTTCACTCGTCTCTAGCGCAGAAGAGAGTGCAAAAGACCTATACCGAACGCTCGTTGAGAATTCGTTATTACGAGCCCAACAGAGCGCAGCACCTACTCATCGTTTCTTGGCTACGGGGGATACGCAAACTTTTGAAGTACTAGCCCGCCGTTTTCTTGGTCCAGAAGTAACTCGCGTTGAACATCGCGATTTGTAGAAGTTCAGAACACCACTAAAGGAGAGCACTACATGGCGCGTAGCGATGGAAGAGAAGTTCAAGATTTACGTGAAATCAAGTTCACCCGTAACTGGCTCGACCATGCCGAAGGTTCAGTTCTCGTTGAATTTGGGAAGACAAGAGTTTTATGTGTGGCATCCTTTTCTCGCGGAGTTCCTCGCTGGTTGAAAGATTCTGGCAAAGGTTGGGTTACATCAGAGTATGCAATGTTGCCTCGTGCGACCCATACCCGTTCAGATCGAGAATCTGTCAAAGGTAAATTAGGCGGCCGCACCCAAGAAATTTCACGCTTAGTTGGACGCTCCTTACGTGCGATTGTAAATATGGAAGAGCTAGGCGAAAACACAATTGTTATTGACTGCGATGTTTTACAAGCTGATGGTGGAACTCGGACCGCAGCAATCACAGGGGCATATGTGGCGCTAGCTGATGCAATCACTTGGGCAAAAACAGCAGGACATATCAAAGAGAGCGCTAAGCCTTTAAGCGATTCAGTTGCTGCAATAAGCGTTGGAATTGTCGAGGGCGTTCCGATGCTGGATTTATGTTACGAAGAAGATGCTCGAGCAGATACAGATATGAATGTTGTGTGTAGTGGCGATGGCCGCTTTATAGAAGTTCAAGGAACTGCCGAAGGCACTCCTTTTGATCGCGATCTCTTAGATCAACTTCTCGATCTAGCCGTTACTGGATGCAAAGAACTATCAGCGTTGCAGAGCGCTGCCCTTTCACAGTAATGTCCCACAAATTAGTCTTAGCTACACGGAACCAAGGAAAGATTGTCGAGTTTCGGCGTATTCTCGATGGCTTAGCCCAAGGGGCGATTGACTTAATTGGCATAGAGAACTTCCCCGAAATCGCTGATGTTGAAGAAACGGGATCAACTTTCGAAGAGAATGCGCTCTTGAAAGCGCGAGCCATTTGTCAAGCAACAGGGTTGCCTGCAATCGCCGATGATTCTGGGCTATGTGTTGACGCTCTAGCTGGGAAACCCGGAATCTTCTCTGCGCGCTGGTCGGGTTCTCATGGAAATGATCGCGCCAATCTTACCAAGCTCCTCCTTGAATTAAAGGGCGTCCCTGAAGGAGCGCGCGGCGCCCACTTCTCTTCCGTTGCAGCCCTGGTACTTCCCGATGGTCGCGAGCTCTGCAGGTACGGGCAATTTGATGGCTCGATTCTTTACGCGCCAATCGGCGAGGAAGGTTTTGGGTATGACTCGATTTTTAGGCCGCAAGGATATGAAATTTCATCGGCACAATTGAGCGCGAGCGTCAAAGATTTGATTAGCCATAGAGGTAAATCCCTGCGAGCCATCGCACCAATTGTCATCGAAATGCTCGCAACGCTGAGGTAAACTCTCACCTATCAAAGTGCGTTACTCGCGTGCGTACCGCTACCCAAGGAGTCAATGTGGCTGCAAAGAAATCAACCGCTAAGAAGGCGGTCAAGAAGACCGCAAAGAAATCAACCGCTAAGAAGGCGGTCAAGAAGACCGCAAAGAAATCTGCGGTAAAAAAGCGCGGAGTAAAAAAGACTGCAAAGAAATCTGTGGTCAAAAAGCGCGTAATAAAAAAGACTGCAAAGAAATCTGCGGTCAAAAAGAGCGTAAAAAAAGCCACTGCGAAGAAAACAGTTGCGAAGAAAAGAGCGGTCAAGAAGACCGTAAAGAAAGTTGCGATAAAGAAAGTTGCAAAACGTGTAGTTAAGAAAGTTGCGATAAAGAAAGTTGCAAAACGTGTAGTTAAGAAAGTTGCCAAGAAATCTACCGTGCGCCCAAAATTGGTTCCAGTCAAAATTGAAAGCTCACCCGTAACAACGCCACGCGTGAGCGCTCCATTTGCCCCTGTTGCTGCACCCAGAGTTGCCCCTGTTGCTGCACCAAAGCAAGGTGCATCAAATCGTGTAGCGCTTGCAGTAATTATCGGTATCGCCATTCTTGCAGCCATCGTTTGGTCAAAGTCATCTGATAGCGATGACGATGATGCGCTTGCGCCCGCGCCAA
>JBCKHN010000027.1:0-12198 GCA_038905815.1 Candidatus Planktophila sp.
AATAATAATTGAAATAATTGAAATTACGCCAGCAGTTATTAAAATATACCTCTTCCGTTTAACCTCTTTGGCTCTCGGTGGGACAAATGAAATTTGAACTTCCGCGGCGGCACTTGTGCTTCTATCCAGCAGAATTGCCACAAAAACTACCGCTAGTCCAGCGACAAATCCCTCTCCAACATTGCGAATAATTAAGGCGTCAATTACTGGTTTTCCAAGGCCTGGGGCTCCAATAAGCGCCGCAATGACCACAAATGAGAGCGCAGCCATCACGGTTTGATTGATTCCTAAAACAATGAATTGCTTTGCCATTGGTAACTGCACTTTTATCAACGTTTGCTTGATAGTCGACCCCATAGAGATAGACGCCTCAATTGGAGCATAGTTTAGGTTTCTAATTGCATGCGAAGTGATGCGAATGGAGATAGGGATGCTATAGACCATGGTTGCAATGGTGGCCGATGCAGTACCGATAAGGAAGAAAAGCGCAAGAGGGGCTAAGTAAACTAGCGTTGGCAAAATCTGGGCAAGGTCAAGGAATGGTGTCAGTACTTTTAGAACTCTGTCATTTAGCCCAGCCCAGATCCCTAATGGAATGCCGAGCGCCAACGAAAGAAGTACTGCAGTGATTGTCATTGCGAAGGTATCCATCGTAAAATCCCACATGCCAATGACGCCGCAGGCAAAAAGTAGCAAGGTAGCTAAAAGTGAAGTGCGCCAATTGCTCGTTGCATAAACAATGAAGGCAACTAAAACCAGGAAACCGAACCACCCGATTACGGGGATAGTTGAATTCGGTGCAGGGACTGCAATCAAAGTTCGGATTAGTTGCACGAAGCCGCTGACGAAAACGCGAATGGGGTTAAAGAAATAAATAAATGCTGCGCCCTTGGTTCGATTGCCTCGGATGGAAGCCGCCGCATCTCCAAAGGCGGTAGTAACAGAGGTATTTTCGTAAATTGGAATTTCTAAAGTTGAATGGCCTTGAAAGAGCCTGACCAAAAAAACCCATAAAGTAATCGAGCCTAGAATTAGGTAAGACTTCTTGACGTGGAACCGAGCGAGCATTAAGCCACACCAGAAATCAAACGTAAAACATCTTCACTAGATACAACTCCAAGTGGTTTTCCATTATCGCTAACGCGAACCGGCCGCGCCTGATCAATGATGAGCGAGCAAGCATCGCGAATAATGGTGCTTGCTGGGAGTTCTGGACCATCTGTGGCTTCCCCGAGTTTGGCTGGTCGCGCTAAATAACGGAGCGTTAATACATGCGATTTGGCCACATCTCGAACGAAGTCGGCAACATAGGCGTCAGCAGGGCTTGCCACTAACTCTGCTGGTGTGCCAATTTGTACAAGTGCGCCATCGCGCATGATTGCAATTCGATCACCAACTTTTACCGCTTCGGCAAGATCGTGGGTAATAAAAACCATGGTTTTGCCAAGCTCATGATGCAAACGAATAACCTCGGCTTGCATGTCACGACGGATGAGTGGATCCAGCGAGCTAAATGGTTCATCTAGAAACATGATTTCTGGATCTACAGCTAGCGCGCGGGCGAGGCCAACGCGTTGCGCCATGCCACCGGATAATTGTTCTGGGTAGGCATAGCCATAACCTTGCAGACCAACGAGTTCAATTACTTCATTTGCCCGTGCATAGCGCGCCTCTTTTTTTACGCCATTTATTTCAAGGCTATAAGCAATATTGTCGATCACATTTCTATGAGGCAATAAACCAAAATGTTGAAATACCATTGAAAACTTAGTTTTGCGCAATTCGCGTAAACGTTTGGCGTCGACCCTCGAAATATCTTCTTCGCCGAAGAACAATTTTCCGGCAGTCGGTTCAATTAGTCGAGTCATACACCTGACAAGCGTTGATTTCCCAGAGCCCGAAAGTCCCATAACAACGAATACTTCGCCTGGTGTTACATCGAATGAAACATCGCGAACTGCAATTGTATTTCCAGTTTTTGTTCGAAGTTCTGCGCGTGAGAGTTTCGCATCTTCTGACCCGATAATTTTCTCTCCGTTAGGTCCAAACACCTTCCACATATTTCGAACCGAAATCATGGGCGAAGAAGAGTTCATTTATGGAGTGCCTCCCTGCCGATCATGAAACCAACCTGACCGCGCAGGCTTATTGTTGGTCCAAATGTGCTTAATTTCAAGGTACTCATGGAGTCCAGCTTCACCTAGCTCTCGTCCAATCCCCGATGCCTTAAAACCACCCCATTCGGCGGCAGGGCGATAAGGTCCGTAATCATTGACCCAAATTGTGCCATGCCGCAACGCACGAGCAACTTTTTCGGCAATTTTCTCATCGCTACACCAGACCGCACCAGCAAGACCATAAATAGTGTCATTGCCAAGTGCAATTGCTTCGTCAACAGTATCGAAAACTTCTACCGTCATAATTGGTCCAAAAGACTCTTCTTGCACGCAGTACATCTTGCTGGTGCAACCAGCTAAGAGCGTTGGTTTGAAATACCAACCATTTCTTAAATCTTCGCGAAGTTCACGAACGCCACCGGTTACCACTCGCGCGCCATCTGCTACTGCACGGGCCATGTATTGCTCAATTTTCTCTAAATGGTGCTTGCTAATTAGCGGACCGGTCTCGGCTCTTTCATCATCAGGTCCGCCTTGATAAATATTTTCAGCGCGTCGAACTATCTCAGAAACGACGCGGTCGTGAATTGATCGCTCTACTATTAAACGAGTACCTGCCGAACAGACCTGTCCAGAGTGAAGAAAAGCGGCAGTGAGCGCGTTATCGATTGCTGCATCAAGGTTGGAGTTTGCAAAAATAATATTGGGATTTTTCCCACCTAATTCAAGGGCAACTTTCTTAACGCTCTGCGCGGCGGTTGCCATGATGGCCTTGCCGGTTACTAATCCACCGGTGAAGGAAACAAAATCAACACGTGAATCTTCAGTAAGTAGCGCGCCAGCAGTAGCTCCTACCCCAAGAATTAGATTTGCAACTCCGTCAGGCGTTCCCGCTTCTTGCAATATTTTCATTAAATGAATCGCCGTTGATGGCGTTAATTCACTTGGTTTGACTATAAAAGTGCAACCAGCAACAAGAGCTGGCGCTACTTTCCACGAAATTTGTAGAAGTGGATAATTCCATGGACCGATAAGAGCACAGACACCAACTGGCTCGTGCGTAATGGCGCTATCGATGTTTTCGATACCCAGATCAACGCTTCGGTCATGTAAATTCATGCCAATCGCGCCGAAATGTCTAAAGGTGGCGGCAACATCAGCCATGTCATAACGCGCTTCAATTAAACGTTTTGCAGTGTCGCCACTTTCAAGTTTTGCAAGAATTTCGCTATCTCGATCAATGAAATCGGCAACTCGATTAACTAATTCACATCTTGCTTGAATCGACCATGACGAAAAAATCCCAGCATCAAATGCAACGCGAGCTGCAGCAATTGCTTTACTAGCATCCTCCCTGGTCGCCTCAGAGACTTGCGCAACGAGTCTGCCATCGTGAGGACTTCGGATTTCGCGAACGCCCCCATCTGTGGCGCTCACCCACGCGCCGTTGATGTAGAGCGTTGAAACACTCATCTACTTAATCTACTCTACGTAATCTAGCTCGCTTTTGCGTTTTGCTACAAAATCAGTCAGACCTTCCAGAATGGATGCATCCATCTCTGGCTTTTCATACTCTTCTAACTTCTTCTTCCAAATTTCTTCAGCACGAGCTCGGGTATCTCGAGCACCTAAGCGCTTCCACCGTTCGTAGTTGTCACTATTAGTTAAGAATGGTCGATAGAAACAGTCACGGAAGCGCTCCATGGTATGTGCTGCACCTAAGAAGTGGCCGCCATGACCAACTTCAAGGTGAGCGTCAAAAGCTAAAGAGCCTTCATTAAATTCCAGCGGCGTAAATTCAACCATCAAACTCTGCAAGATTTCAATATCTACCACAAATTTCTCGTACGAAGAAACGAGTCCCCCTTCCAGCCAACCGGCCGTGTGCATTATAAAGTTAGTGCCAGATAAGAATGTTGGCATCATGGTCATCATTGTTTGATAGGCAGATTGCGCGTCAACGGTCTGTGATGAGTTCAAACCTCCTCCGCCACGGAAAGGTAAGCCAAAACTACGCGCAATTTGACCAGTACAGAGCAAGCCAATTCCTGACTCTGGGGTACCAAATTGTGGTGAACCAGATTGCATATCAATATTGGAGAGGAAGGAGCCGAAAACGACTGGAACTCCTGGATTAACTAGCTGTGCCAGGGCAATTCCAGTCAGAGCTTCCGCAATTTGTTGTGCCAGAGTTGCAGGAATTGTCACTGGACTCATCGCACCCATAAGCAAGAATGGTGTCGGCACAACTGGTTGACCGGCGAGGGCATATTCACGTAGTGAATCCAACATCCGGTCATCCCAACGAAGTGGGGAGTTGCAGTTAACTAACGAGATCAACGCAGGAGTGTCAACGATTGCGCGCCGACCACCATGAATAATTTCGGCCATCGCAATTACATCTTTAGCATTTTGCGGAGTAACAACGTTTCCCATGAAGAACTTGTCAGTAAGTGTTGCTGCAGCAAAAGCCATATCTAAATGGCGTGAATCAAGCGATAAATCATTTGGCTCGCAAACAACTCCACCTACGCTATCTAGGGCATCAAATGATTGAGCTAGCTTGCAGAAATTTTCATAATCTTTAAAGGTTCCATCACGGCGCACATCGCCTTCACGAACAAATGGCGGGCCATACACGGCACCGAAAACCATCGAGTTGCCGCCGATGTGAACGTTGTTTTTCGGATTGCGCGCGCGTAAATTAAATTCGCGCGGCGCTTTCGCAATTTGAGCCAAAATCCAATCAGGATCGAATTTCACATTTTCACCAGATACTTCTTGTCCAGCTTCGCCCAACATATCTACTGCCCATGGGCTCATAAATTCAACGCCAATTTCAGAGACGATGCGCCGCCAACCCTTTGTTAGTGTGGCCATCGATTCCTCACTCAAGATCTCATAACGCGGCATCTTGTTCTCAAACACGATAAACCTCCCAAGGCTGGCTCTTGACCGAGAGCATGGCACGAGAATACGCTATGGGGATGGAACAAGCGTTCCATATTATGGAACCTTTCAAAGGGGCGGGTTATGAGTAAAAGCGAATTCGCAACCGGAACCCAAGCCGTTGACCGTGCCAGCGCTCTCCTGGTAAATATTTTAGAATCAAAGGCGCCCCTCTCTCTCGGCGTGCTTACCAAAACACATGGTTTGCCAAAAAGCACTGCTTCCAGAATTCTTTCAGCCCTCGAGCGGCAAGGGCTAGTGACGCGCGATAATAGCAGCGGTGCATTTCTCGCTGGCCACATTTTGACTGCATTTGCACGTGAACAGAATCAGGATTCAGTTCTCATTACCCGGATGCGTTCAGTCTTGGAAAAACTTTCGCAAAAAACTGGCGAAACTGCAAATTTAGCAATTCCAGGAAATGGTTACATAAGTTTAATAGATCAAGTTGATGGGCAATATTTACTTGGTGCAACAAACTGGATAGGTAAGCACGTTCCATATCATGCATCCGCGCTTGGAAAGATTCTTCTTGCATACTCAGCAGTCACAATTCCATCGGGCCGACTGCAACGTCTTACCGATAAGACAATTACATCGCGCGTAAAGCTGCTGGAAGAGTTAGAACAAGTTCGCAAAGTTGGTTATGCCATCATCAACGATGAGCTCGAAATCGGTCTAGTAGCGGTGGCTGGGCCAATTCGTGAATTAGATGGTCGAGTTATTGGGGCAATTTCAATTTCTGGACCAACATCGCGCTTAACTCTAAAAACTTTACGAGAAATCGGAGAACTCATTGTCTGGGAAATTGAAAGCGTACAGAACAAAAATCTCCTCGGCAAAACTCAAAGGAAACGAAAGGTCGGCGCAGCATGACACATGAAGAGATTATTAAAGCCCTTTTTGACGCAACACTGGCTGGTAATGCACCGGTCGTACTCGAGCTAACCGAGCAAGGTTTAGCTGCTGGAATGACGCCAAGTGCCATTCTCTTTGAAGCTCTCATTCCTGCGCTGGAAGAAGTCGGGGCAAGATTTGAACGCGGTGATTACTTCGTTCCGGAAATGCTCATTGCAGGCAAAGCGATGTCTGGCGCACTCAACGTTTTGCGCCCGCTATTGGCTGAAACTGGGGCTGAAACAATTGGAACTTTCTTGATGGGAACGGTAAAGGGTGATGTCCACGACATCGGCAAGAATCTGGTCAACATCATGCTCGAAGGTGCAGGTTTTACCGTGATTGATCTGGGCGTGCAAGTTGCACCTGAAAAATTTGTAGCTGCAATACAAGAACACCAGCCGGATATCGTTGGAATGTCCGCATTCCTAACTACCACAATGCCGATGTTTAAAGTCAATATTCACGAAATCAAGAAGGCTGGACTTCGTGACAAAGTAATCATCATGGTCGGTGGCGCACCTGTAACCCAAGAGTACGCAGACGTGGTCGGAGCTGATGGTTTTGCTGCTGATGCTTCAACCGCTGTTCGCATTGCAAAAGCTTTAATACAGAAGAAGCGTGCACTCGTTGGCGCCTAAATTGCTTCCTTTCATCGAGCATGTAATTAAAAAACCTATATGGGATTGTCGCATGTGTGGTCAATGTGTGCTGCATTCAACAGGAATGACTTGTCCGATGACATGTCCGAAAACTATGCGCAACGGTCCATGTGGTGGGGTCCGCGAGAATGGTAACTGTGAAGTTAACCCCGAAATGCAATGTGTTTGGGTGAAAGCATACCAACGAAAAGAATCGCTACCGCTTCCACAAAGTTGGAAGGATCATTTCGACGATTTGCGTCCGCCGGTTGACATGCAGTTGCAAGGTACATCGTCATGGATAAACCTGATAACTAAACGCGATCAACAGACGCCCGCTGGTTGGAAGGCGCGTAGCGATGTCTAACCTGCGCGAAGCTCTTGAGAATACAAATGAATTAGTTTTCACCACAGAGTTTCCCGCTATTGACGGTGGTGGGATGGCACAAGTAGAGAAATATGTGCAACGTTTATTACCTTGGTTTGTTGCAGTAAATTCCACCGATAACACTGCAGCTCATGCCCATGCTTCAAATGTTTCAGTAGCAATCGCCATGAAAATGCATGGGCTCGAACCAATCATGCAAATCGTCTGTCGTGATAAAAACCGTCTGGCAATCCAAGCCGATATGGCTGGGGCTAATCTGCACGGGATTGAAAACATCTCACTTCTTACCGGTGATGATGTCACTGCAGGTGATGAGCCAGAGGCGCGCAGAGTCTTTGATTTAGATGGACCGCAAGCTATTAACGTGGCTTCAATTTTGAATGCTGGTACTTATCTCTCTGGCCGGAAATTAAATCCAGCGCCTAATTTTTATATTAGCGCCGTTGAGAACCCTTATGCTCCCCCGCTGGATCACCGAATTGAACGCGCGCTAAAGAAAGCTCGAGCAGGGGCTGCGTATCTGCAACTTCAAATTGGTTATCACCCAGATCGCTTAGAAAGTTTCTGTAAAGGTGTTGCCGCTACTGTGCCTGGACTGCATTTATTGCCAAGTATTGTCTTAGTGAAGAGCGCTCGACCACTTAACTTTATGAATGATAAAGTTCCTGGAATTGATGTGCCGCGCGATGTAATCGACCGCGTCGAAAAATCTGAAAATCAAGGAGAAGCTGCTTACCAATTAGCCCTTGAACAGAGCCAGCAGGCTCTTGGATTACCTGGGGTGCGAGGGCTGCACATCATAGATTTTCTCCATGATGAAACTTTAGAGCGCTTGCTGCGCGATTTAGGCAGAGTTCCAAACCAATTACAGGAGAATAAATAATGCATACCGTTATATCCTCCGCCAGCAGAAGTGTGACTATCGGGCACGATCAACCTTTCTGCATAATTGGCGAACGAATTAATCCGACTGGGCGCAAGAAGTTTCAGGGGCAACTGCGCGCTGGAGATTTATCTGCCATCGAAATAGATGTGCATGCTCAAATCGCTGGCGGGGCCGATGTGCTTGACGTCAACATGGGTGTGCCGCTCACCGATGAGCCTGCACTTTTAGCTTCAGCAATTAAATTGATCCAAAGAATTGCAGATATCCCAATTTGTATCGATTCTTCAGTCATCGAAGCGCTGCAAGCTGGACTCGAAGCTTATGAAGGTAAAGCGTTAGTAAATAGTATGACGGGCGAAGATGACCGGATGGAGTTAATCTTGCCGCTTATTAAGAAGCATAACGCTGCGATTATTGCCCTTCCAAATGATGAAACTGGAATTCCGGCCACAGTGCGTGAACGCTTGGTTATCACTGAGAAGATAATACGTACCGTTGAAAAATATGGAATTTCACTCGAAAACTTAGTGATTGACCCGCTTGCCATGACAGTTGGGGCAGATCCTGAAGCAGTCAAAATTACTTTAGAAACTATTCATTTGATCCGCGAAAAGTGGGGGTTGAATATGACACTTGGTGCATCGAATATTTCATTTGGTCTTCCTAACCGTCATGCTCTCAACGCCGCTTTCTTGGCAGCGGCAATGTCCCACGGTTTAACTTGCGCAGTTATGGATGCGCGTACGCCTAAAATTGTAGAGGCAGTTCGTGCGGCCGATCTTCTCTTGGGTCTTGACCCATGGGGTGCAAACTGGATTACACGCTGGCGTGAAGAAGAAGCTAAGAAAGTGCAGGTATAAGTGATTAGCAAAGAGCTCGATTCCTCCCTGGTGCCATCACATGATGGCACGGGTCGTATCAAGCTGACTTTTCGCGTTTTAGAAAAAGATGGAAGTTTGGCAAATGAGCGTGTAGTTACCGTTCCTACCGGAGTAAGTGCATTTGATGCCGCTTCATGGAATGGCGTTGCTATCGATTCAACGTGCGGTGGGTATGGAACTTGTAAGAAATGTAGAGTAAAAGTTAATAGTGGCGACATTCCACCGTCAACGTTAGATTTGCGCGCTTTCACTCAAAGTGAAATAACACAAGGGTGGCGATTGGCCTGTTTAATTCGCGCAACTCAAGACGCTTCAATCGATGTTCCGCCATTAACAACAAGACCAAAAGCAGCAACAGTAGGTGTTGGCCGCCAAGTTATTGTGCGCCCCGCAGTACAGAAACGTTATGTTGAATTAAGCGAACCAACTCTGCGCGATCAAAGAACGGATTTAGTTCGCCTTTTTGATGCGATTGAGGATATAGAAGCAACCGCCTCGCTTGCAGCAATGCGCAATCTACCAACGTTGTTACGTCAAGCCGACTTCAAAGTTACCGCAGTCTTTATAGATCAAGAGCTCATAGGCGTTGAAGCGGGTGATACCACCGCAATTCGCTTTGGAATTGCTTACGATTTAGGTACAACAACTGTGGTAGCCACTCTCCTTGATCTCAATACCGGCACGCCGCTAGCAGTTAAATCCATGCTAAATAAGCAACAACCTTTTGGGGCTGATGTCATCACTCGAATAAGTACAACGATGTTGAACAGAGGCGCACTTGCGCAATTGCGCGGATTAGCGCAAGAAACACTTTCACAATTAACCCAAGAAGTATGCGCCGAAGCTAGCGTAAGCCCTTTGCATGTCTATGAAGTCGCACTCGCAGGAAATGCCACAATGACGCAAATCTTGCTTGGAATTGATCCAGAGCCACTTGGAGTAGCACCCTTTATTATGGCAAGTGCTACCTACCCAGATGTTAACGCCAAGGAGATTGGAATCGATATTCATCCGCAAGCTAAAGCAGTCATCCTGCCTTCACTAGGGGCATACGTTGGTGGGGATATCATTGCTGGCGCGCTCGCTTCGGGAATGGATCGTGACAAACGTCTCCGCTTATTTATCGATATCGGAACAAACTGTGAAATTATCCTCGGCGATGGCGAAAAGATTCTGGCTACTGCTGCTCCTGCTGGACCTGCCTTCGAAGCAGCCTCAATCAAATGCGGTGTTCGCGCTGCAGCAGGTGCAATCGAGACTGTAAAAATTGTCGATGGCGAATTGCTGCTTGGTATTATCGAAGATACAAAAGTAATTGGAATTTGTGGTTCAGGTTTAGTCGATGCGTGTGCAGTATTAGTGGAAGCTGGCTTACTCGACCACACAGGACGTTTCGTTTCAGATGAGATTGCAGCAGAAATTGCGCCTTCTCTACGCTCGCGCTTGGTCAACCGCGAGGGCGAACGCGTTTTCGTGCTCTCTTGGAGTGGTGAAATTGGTGACGCTATCGATAGCGTTTTCCTCAGCCAACGTGATGTGCGAGAGTTGCAGTTTGCTAAAGCCGCGATTGCCACCGGTTGGGCTTTATTACTCGATGAATTTGGTGTTGCTGAGAAAGAAATTCAACAAGTTTTGCTGGCAGGTTCGTTCGGTTCGTACTTATCTCCAGCCTCGGCGATTAAGATCGGATTAGTGCCAAAATTGCCGGTGATGCGCATCGTTTCGGCAGGAAATGTCGCCGGTGAAGGCGCCAAAATGGTCTTGCTTTCGGCGCAAGAACGTAATGGGGCTCATACTTTACTTGAGGAAATTAAATACATTGAACTTTCCGATCGCGCAGATTTCAATGACCAATTTTTCGAACGACTAGCTTTCCCACAGTAGATGAGTATCGGCATCGTTGCATGTGGCGCAATAGCCATGCATGTGACATCAATTCAAAAGAAACATAATCTGGATTTAACTATCTATCCGCTCCCGCCTTTGTTGCATAATCAACCAGCGAAAATTGCGGGCGAAGTTGAGAAACTCTTGCTCGAAATTACTTCAAAGCATGAAAAATGTGCAGTTGCATACGCTGATTGTGGGACTTATGGCGCACTCGATGAAGTTATCTCACGCTTTGGCGTTAAACGATTGGGTGGCAATCATTGCTATGACATTTTTGCGGGCAAAGATGAAATTCAAAAGATAATGGAAAGTGATGCAGGAACATATTTTCTCACTGATTTTCTTGTCAAATCTTTCCATAGAAGTGTCATCGTTGAACTTGGTTTGGATAAGCGACCAGAGCTGCGCGATGATTATTTCAAGAATTACAATCGAATGATTTGGTTAGCCCAAGCACCAAACTCCGAGTTAGAAAAACTCGCTCACGAAGCAGCAGCGCTCATCAACTTACCGTTAGAGATTCAAGTCGTGGGCGAAGCAGGTCTCGAGCGCGAACTCTTAGCGCTACTTTCTCACTCCACGTAGGCGAATTCATTTAGAAAAGTCCAACTACCTTGCCGTCGATGTAATCCATACGTTGCGCCGATGGAACTTTTGGTAAACCTGGCATAGTCATGATTTCACCACAGACCAACACGATAAACTCAGCTCCAGCTGATAATCGCACTTCACGGATATTAAGTGAATGTCCACTTGGAGCCCCGCGAAGAGAAGCGTCCGTTGAGAATGAATACTGTGTTTTAGCAATACAAATTGGAAAATGTCCGTACCCACTCTCCTGAAGTTCTGCAATTCTTGCACGAATTTTTGAATCAGCGGTGACTTCTTTAGCTCCATAAACCTTGGTAGCTACGGCGGTAACTTTCTCCCACAAAGTCGCCGCTTCTTCGTAGACAAAAGTCATTGAATTTGGCTTATCGCAGAGTTCTACCACTATGCCAGCAAGATCAACTGCTCCTTTGCCACCATCAGCCCAGTGAGTAGCAAGAACGATTTTGACTCCAAGAGCTTCAACTTTCTCTTTGAGCAGCGTAACTTCGGCATCTGTATCACTTGTAAAGTGATTGATTGAAACTACTAGCGGCAAGTTGTAAACGTTCTTGATGTTATTAATGTGGCGCTCGAGATTGACTATTCCTTTATCAAGGGCAACCAAGTTTTCATCGGTAATAACCTTAAGATCTGCGCCACCGTGATACTTCAGGGCGCGGATTGTTGCCACCAGCACAACTGCTGCTGGTTTAATCCCTGCTTTACGACATTTAATGTCAATAAATTTTTCTGCTCCCAAGTCAGCGCCAAAGCCAGCTTCAGTAACCACATAATCCGCCAGCTTTAACGCTGATGTGGTAGCAACTACCGAGTTGCAACCATGCGCGATATTTGCGAAAGGTCCCCCGTGGATGATTGCCGGAGTGTTTTCCAAAGTTTGAACTAAGTTTGGTTGGAAAGCATCTTTTAGAATTACCGTCATTGCACCTTGTGCCTT
>JBCKHN010000028.1:0-12087 GCA_038905815.1 Candidatus Planktophila sp.
TTTTCTTGATTGTTCCAACGGTAGTTTGGGTGCATTTGAAGTTGCCTTTATTGCGACGTCCACTTGAGTTGCTCTGTCTAATTCCGTTGGCAATTCCCGCAATTGTTATAGTGGTTGGGATCGCACCACTTTATCGCTGGATTTCAATTCACTTAACTGAATCTCCAATTGCGCTAGCAGCTATTTATTCAATCTTGATCCTGCCTTATACCTATCGTTCGCTCTCTGCGTCACTGGACGCGGTAGATATCCATACTCTCGCTGAAGCTGCCAGAACGCTTGGAGCATCGACTTTCCGAATGATGTCGGGAGTTATCATGCCAACAATTCGTACCGGAATTCTTAACGGTTCTTTTATCGCGGTTGCACTCGTTCTGGGCGAGTTTACTATCTCAAGGATTTTGAACTATAAAACTTACCAAGTAGTAATTGCTCAAATCGGAAGATCCAACGGCAATGTTGCTGTGGCGGTATCCCTTGCCTCAATACTTTTTGTACTGACTTTGCTCTTGCTATTTCCAACTAAGAAACGTCATAAAGAAGTCCTTGACGTTGATTTAGACTAACCGAAAGGAAAAACGTGAGCTCTTCGGCATACGTACAGTTAAATGACTTGTCCAAGCACTTTGGGCCAGTTATAGCCCTCGATGGTTTCAATCTCGAGATTGCAGAAGGTGAACTCGTAGCTCTCCTTGGCCCATCTGGTTGCGGAAAGACGACTGCGCTCCGCGCTTTAGCAGGTTTACAAGGACTCGATCGAGGCCAAATAATCGTCGATGGTAAAGATGTAACTTTTCAAAGAGCTAATAAACGCGGAATGGGAATGGTCTTTCAAGCTTATTCACTCTTCCCTCATATGAGCGCGCGCGAAAATGTCGAATATGGCCTCAAACTTAAAGCAAATAGAACTACTTCGACAGGACGGAAATCTAAATCAGGTGAACTTCTTGAACTTGTTGGGCTAGCAACGCACGCCAACCACTACCCACACCAACTCTCTGGCGGTCAACAACAGCGCATCGCTCTGGCTCGCGCGCTGGCAATTTCACCAAAAGTTTTGCTTCTCGATGAGCCACTCTCAGCCCTCGATGCAAAAGTTCGAATCCAGCTCCGTGAAGAAATTCGCCGTATTCAAATTGAGCTCGGAACGACAACGCTCTTTGTAACTCATGACCAAGAAGAAGCTCTCGGAATCGCAGATCGCGTTGGAGTTATGCGCAACGGCCTCTTAGAACAAATTGCTACTCCTGTTGAACTTTATGAGCGTCCAAACACCGCTTTCGTTGCTGAATTTGTTGGTTTAACTAATCAAGTCAAGGTCGAAGTAGTTTCAGAATCCTTTGCGGCCTTTGGCTCCAAAGCTAAAACCCTTCCTGGTTCAATCACAAGCGGAAAAGGAATTGCACTCATTCGCCCCGAAGCTCTGGATGTAAAAGCAACTCCGCAAGGCGAGAGTAAAATTTTTGCAGTTAGCTTTCTCGGATCCCTCGCCCGTTTAACGATTACCGTAAAAGATGGTTCGCGTATAATTGCCCAACTTCCCAGCGCTGATTGCGCTCAACTCACCGCTGGGACGCTAGTGCAACTATCACTTTCTACCGATGGAGTTTTTGTAAAAGCAGAGCTTTAGCGTCTAATAATTCGCAGGACAGTATTACGTTCGTGAATTTCTCCTAGAGCCCAATCTGGCGAAACTTTGGCACCTAAACTTTCACGTTTTTGCCAGACATTAGCGCTCAATAGCCGCGAGAGCGCTGCCATTTCAATTGCACTTTTGCCTTCGCCGTATTCAGTCCCACCTGCGTGGTCTATGACGGTTAAACCAATATAGATATCACCGCCGCGATTGCTGACAATTTCAATGCAGCGACTCTGTTGAGGCCAATCAATATGCGATGAAGTTTCAATATGCCAAAAACCAATCTCCTCTTCCTTCTCACCCACCCATTCAACGTGGTGGCGATGTTCATGGCCTGCCAGCCAAGTGATAACGCGCGGATATTTGACGAGCATCGCTTGAATTTCTTCGCGGCATACTCGGCGGCCAGTCGGTGCGTAGCCATTGAACATGGTACTCAGCGGATGATGTGAGGCAAGTACGACAGGTTTGTTAGAAGTCTTAATTTCATTTTCTAACCACTCGAATTGTTCAACGCCAAGGGATCCTTGCCAACCCCCGAATTCATTAACACTGTCGATGACAATCAATTTAACTTCTCCAACTTCGGTTGCGTAATACATATTCTTGGCATCAACGTTTGCTTCCGTGAATCCATGTCCTTTTGGTGCACCAGGGGCTGCTAAATGTTTAGCTGCATACTCACCGCGTTCTACTGCACGACGATTCACATCGCCAGTCACTTTTACAAATGGCGCGTCACTCTCGCTTGGGTAGCTAGCTGGACCAATTTCATTAAAGGTCGCCAGAGTTTCTTGCAACGTCATTGTTGAAGGTAACCCTTCGTAGCGTTTCTCTCCCATCATCGCTACCTGTGTTGCATCAGTTGGCGTTACCGTTCCTTGGAGCAGACCATCATGATTTCCGTGCACCGAATACCAAGGAAAATTAAGACCAGTAGCTTTAAACGGGGCTCTGCACGAGTCAAGGAGTTTAGGAACTACGGGGAAACCATATTTCGCACGTGCGTCATCATCTTCTTTTCCAACAGGCGTTCCATGCGGATGCCAATATTTAACATCGTAACTCGCCAGAGCGTCATCGCTAACACCCTCATACTTCTCACGCGAGCCAGAGTCTGGACAAATCTCTAAACCATCAAGGAGAGCGATGTACCAATCCACTTCATTAACTTGCGCGTTATCGGTGGTATCCCCCGTAACGATTGCCGCATTAATTACGTGTCCGGATAGCGGTCCGTGTGTCACGCTATTTAACGCTTGCACCATTGCTTCAACAACGTGTGGAGAGAGCGGTAACTGTGGTCGGTAACAACCAATTGTTCCGACGCTATCTCTAATGGGACTATCCGGATCTGCCCATCGATCCAAAAACTCTGGTCGAACCGGTGACTGCGCATCACAGACATGTAAATCCGATAAGTGATGTATCAAAAGTAAGGGTTCACTTATGCTTGGAAACTCTCTTCCTACATGTTTATCGTCGGCAACATCGTGTAACTCTGACCAACCTTTTTCATTTGGCTCGGTCCGTTTAAAACCCATGGCGCTATCTTAAAACCAAAAGAGAAGATATTTATTGAAAAGCCATGCCGAAGCAATTAATCCCACAGCTACCACAAGCCCCTTAAGAAAACCCACCGGGAATCTATTGGAGAGCTTTCCAGATATATATGCGCCAGAGTTAGATCCCAAGAAGAGAAGAAAGGCGAACCACCAATTTACTTCTCCGCTAAAGAGGAAAATAACGCTGGTAAAGATTCCAGTGACTCCAATAATTAAATTCTTGGCAATATTGACAGTACGTGCATCGCGCTTCCGTATTAAAGTCGCGATAACCATGGTGCCTTGACCAGGGCCAAAATATCCGCAGTAAATACCACTACCGAAAATCATGGCAGCTTCTTTCTTATGAGTGCGGCGCGCATCCGAAGGCCGTAATGGAATCAATATCGAGAGCGTGGCAAACAATAAGAGGAATGGCACCAACTTTGTAAAAACTTCTTCGGGAAAAGCTAACAAAGTAATTGCGCCGAGAATGGCCCCAAAAGCTGACCAAAACACTAACCATCGATATTCGTTCCAAAATTTCTTGAGCACACTTCGTTGGGCGAGTAGGGCGAAAAAGTTGGATACTGAAACCCCTATTGAATTCGTGATTGCCGCACTAACCGGATTGAGCCCGATAGCGAGTAAGACCGGGAAAGAAATCGCCGATGCTCCGCCAGCAACCGCATTAATAAAACCAACAATGAAGCCGACCGAAATTACGATAAGGGCATCCATCTGAGAAATTATATTGGTCATCCCAATCAAAGTGCTCTATTTAAGGATATAAACCGCGCAGACGATGAGCTTCTGCAACTCGGCCAACACCAAGAATAAGGGCCGCTTCGCGCCAAGTAATATTCTGTGATTCTGCCGTGCTTTCAACTTCTTTAAAAGCTTTCATCATGATGCTCGTTAAGTTTGTCTTGACCTCTTGGGCGCTCCAGAAGTAACTCTGCTTATCTTGAACCCATTCAAAGTAGGAGACAATCACGCCGCCAGAGTTAGCCAAGATATCTGGCACCACGAGAGCACCATTCTCTTGCAAAATCCGATCTCCTGCTGGAGTCGTTGGGCCATTGGCACCTTCAATCACAATCTTGGCTTTAATTGCGGATGCGGTGCGCTCGGTAATTGCATTCGAAAGCGCGGCAGGAATTAGTACGTCAACATCTAAGTGCAATAACTCTTCGTTAGTGATGCGATCAGTTCCCGGCAAATACAAATCTCCGTTCTTTTGAACATGTTCCCAGAGCGCGTTTACTGAAGGAAAACCAACCACTCCCCCGTGAGCATCAGAGACTGCGACAATTTTTAGCCCTATATTCTCAAGAGCTGCCGCAGCCCAATATCCAACTTTTCCGAAACCTTGAATTGCGACCGTTGCGCCTGCTGGTTCTATTCCGCGAACGAGCAACGCTTCTCGCGTTGCAATTGCAACACCATCTCCCGTGGCAGATGTCCGACCGAGCGTGCCGCCTAAAACTATTGGCTTTCCTGTTACAACACTCGGAACCGAGAAACCCGCGTTAACCGAATATGTATCCATCATCCACGCCATGTTACGTTCATCGGTTCCGACATCTGGTGCTGGAATATCGCGTTCTGGTCCGATAATTGGCAAGATTTCAGAGGTGTATCTGCGAGTTAACCGTTCATTTTCAGCCAGCGAAAGCGTCGAAACATCTACTGCGATTCCGCCTTTAGCTCCACCGTATGGCAAATGAGTGAGTGCGCATTTCCATGTCATCAACATGGCGAGTGCAATAGTTTCATCCATATTTACATCTGGATGAAAACGCACTCCGCCTTTTGAAGGGCCGCGAGTTGTTGAATGTTGAACGCGATAACCCGTATACATTTCAACTTTTCCGCTATCGCGTCTAAGTGGAACCGCCACTTGTAAAACTCGCCGAGGTGTTGAAAGCGTGTGCCATTCATTTTCTGAAAGATTTAATTGGTCTACTGCTTTACGTAATTGGGCACGCGCAGTCTGTAAAGTTGACTCCGTTGTCATATTTGTAGAGTACGCGAAAAGAAAAGAAAAGTGAAACTACGCTCTAGATTCGTGAAAAGCTATGCAAAGGGGTACTGTAAGGGTGATAGTTATTCTAGTTTTAGGAGAAAAATGAGTACTCAAGTTATCGAAATCACTGGCATGAGTTGTGGGCATTGCGAAGGAAAAGTCACTACAGAGTTAGAAAAGATAACTGGACTAACCTTGTTATCGATTAGCGCAGCTGATGGCCGCGCCACGGTTGAATCAGAAACCGCATTTGATAACGATCTCCTTGAGCGCGCCGTTAGTGCAGCTGGTTTCAGCGCAGTGAGTGTAAATTCGCTTTAATATCATAGGCTTCGGCCATGAACCTTGAAACCGAAAGTCCATTTGCCCAACGTAGTTCCCTCGAATATGAGTTACCGCCTTTTGCGCAAATCTGCGAAGAACAGTACTTGCCAGCTTTTTACGCAGGTACTGCCGCACAATTGATAGAAGTTGAGGCAATCCTCACTTGCGATGGCCCAACTTTCGAAAACACGATTGTCGCCCTTGAGCGAAGCGGGCAAACTCTTAGCCGTATGTTGAGAGTTTTCTTCAATAAATCTTCAAGTGATACTGACGATGGCCTCGATAAAATTAAAGAAGAAATTGCCCCAAAGCTTGCTGCACATGGTGATGCAATTCGTTTAAATCCAGATCTCTTTGCTCGAATCAAATCGCTCTACGATTCTCGTGAATCGCTCTACCTCAACAGCGAAGATGGTTGGCTACTAGAACGCTATTACCGTGATTTCATCCATGCGGGCGCCCATTTGAGCGCGAGTGAGCGTGAAGTTCTGAAAGGTATCAACGAAGAACTTTCTACTTTAGAAACCCAATTTTCAAAAAATGTCTTAGCTGAGACTAATGATTTAGCTGTAATTGTGGAAGAGTTAATAGAACTAGATGGTTTAAGCGATAACCAAATTGCTGCAGCGGCCACTGCCGCTAAGGATCACGGCTTCGAGAATAAGTGGTTAATTGGAGCGGTCAATTTCAGTGGAAATCCAGTTTTAGCATCGCTGAAAAATCGAGAACTTCGCAGAAAAGTTATGGAAGCATCGCTAAACAAAGCAAACCGTGGCAATGAAAATGACAATAAAAAAGTACTTCTAGCAATAGCAAGTTTGCGCGCTAAGCGTGCACAGTTATTTGGTGTAGCTACCCACGCTGAGCATATTATTCAAGAGCAGACTGCCGCCCATCCCGACAACGTCCATAAAATGTTACGCCAAATTGCTCCGGCTGCAGTAAAAAATGCCCGCGCTGAAGCGGCAGACCTGCAAAGCTCAATCAACTCCAGTGGCGGAGATTTTGAATTAAGCAGTTGGGATTGGGATTTCTATTCAGAACAAGTTCGCCTTGAAAAATACAACATTGACAGAACTGCGATGCGTCCATACTTTGAACTAGAACGCGTCTTGCGAGATGGAGTTTTCTTTGCGGCTACCAAACTGTACGGAATCACTTTTAATGAACGCCCAGATCTTCTCACCTATCACCCAGAAGCTCGGGCTTTTGAAGTCGCAAATGAAGATGGCACGCCCGTTGGCCTATTTATCGGCGACTTCTTTACGCGCGACTCAAAACGTGGTGGCGCTTGGATGAATTCCCTTGTCGATCAAAACTTCTTATTCCAACAATTGCCAGTGGTGGTAAATAATTTAAATATCCCCAAACCCCCTGTAGGCGAACCTGCGCTCTTAACTTTCGATGAAACTACAACGCTATTCCATGAATTCGGCCACGCACTGCATGGTCTCTTATCTAGCGTTAAATACCCCCGTGTCTCTGGCACAAGTGTCCAACGCGACTTTGTTGAGTTCCCTTCTCAAGTAAACGAGATGTGGATGCTATGGCCGGAAGTAGTTGAAAATTATGCACGCCACCATGTAACAGGAGAAAAACTGCCGCAAGAATGGATAGAGAACTTGGACGCTGCTGCAACTTTTAATGAGGGGCACGCCACAACCAGTTATCTAGCTGCGGCAGCCCTTGATTTAGCTTGGCATTCGATTACACCCGATGATGTAATCGATGATGTAATCGCTTTTGAAGCGAAAGCGATCGCTGATTACGGTTTAGATTTTGCACCAGTCCCAACTAGGTATCGCTCAACGTATTTCTCGCACATATATGCAGGTGGGTATTCCGCTGGATATTACGGATATATCTGGAGTGAAGTTCTCGATGCCGACACGGTTGACTGGTTTAAAGAAAATGGTGGCCTGCAACGTAGCAACGGGGATCATTTCCGTCATGAATTACTCAGCCGCGGTGGTTCAATTGATTCCATGCAGATGTTTAGAAATTTCCGTGGTCGCGATGCAACTATTCAACCCCTACTTAAGCGCCGAGGGCTTTCGTGAACACATGCCTTGCTCCTTCAGTTAGTTAGTTGTAGAGATTTGCTTGCAGGTGAATTACTCCATGTCATGTAGCCACCATCTAGATTGATGGCTTCATATCCCAACTCTCGAAGGAGGCGCGTTGCAGCATGGCCGCGTTGACCAATTGCAAGTCCGCAATCGAGAGCGAGAGATACTTCGGGTTTTACCCCGATAGCGATGATGGCGACCGATTCAGGTTTACTATTGATGGCCACTTTTTTCGAGAACAATAATTTCTGCTTCGGCATCTAGCCTGCGAAGTCTGGGCGCAGCCGCCATTCCTCCAGCTACGCCACCGACAATTACAATTCTCTTTATTGCTGTACCTGCGGCAGTCCGGCAGCTAGCCATGCTTGAATGCCGTTCTCCAAATTAAAGAGCGACTTAAATCCTGCATTTACCATTATTTCTGCCGCGATTGCCGATCTTCGACCGCTCTTGCAATACACCGTATAGGTGACAGTTTTATCAAGTTTGGAAATCTCAGAAGCAAATTGCGTTCCCTCGACATCAATATTAATGGCGCCTTTTATATGTCCTGCCATAAATTCGCCAGCAGTGCGCACATCAAGAGTGACTACACCCGGTTCTTGGCTCTTTGCCCCGAAATCGCCAGCTTGAAGATTAGTTGTAGTGGCAGCTGATGAACATGAAGCTAAGAAGAACGCTGCTGGGATTGCTAAAGCAAGTAGTTTTTTCATGGTTAAGCCAAACTCAAGAAGAGTTTCTGCAACTTCTTCAAGGTTTCTTTATTGTTAACTTTGCCATCCAACACGCACTCTTGAAAACTTGCAGCTATCAAAGTGATGACAGCGGTATTAATCGCCTTGCCTACCGCTGACATCTGGTGAGCAACTTCTTCACAACTCCGCCCCTCTTCAAGCATTCTAATAACACCAGCGATCT
The DNA here is from genome assembly GCA_038905815.1 of Candidatus Planktophila sp. GTDB lineage: Bacteria > Actinomycetota > Actinomycetes > Nanopelagicales > Nanopelagicaceae > Planktophila. Next base: position 8,524 of record JBCKHN010000028.1, read on the forward strand.
GACCCTGCGCTCGCTTAACTCGTCTGAGCACTGCCTGTATCTGTTCCTCGTCTTGGAGTACATAAGGTTTCCTTGCTTTTGTCATTTCGGCCTCCTTCGTAGTGCTAACTCTCAACTCTCTACATCACACCAATAGAGCCTTGCTTTAGGTGGACTTTAGCATACCCATGGGGGTATCTTACAATTCAAGAGGTTGTAGAGTTAACTTCTCTTGTGCGCCGCGGATGCCACTCGAAAGTGTTATTTAGTACGTGATACATATCCCATCAGCGCTTGACGTTCAGTATCTATTTCGTTCACATAGCTCTTGACTACATCTCCGATAGAGACAATTGAAATTAGTACATTCTCCGCATTTACAACAGGTATGTGGCGAATGCGAAGTTCAGTCATCATTTTCATGAGGTCGGAAATTAAGGTATCAGGGGTGCATGTGTGTACATCAACGGTCATTAAATCTCGCACCTGCATCTCTATAAGTTGATCGAGTTTGCCGGGCATAGCTCGAACAACATCTCGTTCAGAGACAATACCTTCAATCGATTTCCCGTCACTTGAAACGACGAGGGCGCCAACATGATGAACTTTGAGCGCGCTTACTAAGTCATGCACGCTGGCTCCGGCAGAGATAGTTTCAACTCGTTTACCAGCGATGATGCTCCCTACCTTCATAGCCAACTCCTATCCTTGATCTGATGTTGCCATACTGCCTTTCTGGGAGAATCTTGGCAAGAGGCAAGATACCACGCAGTCATGGTGGGACAGGTAGGTCAAACCAAGTTAGCAATCGAGAATTCATTTATTGAGGAAGTAATTTGGCGTACTCTGTTGGTCGTGGCGACAAATCCAGATGAAGCAAAGAGCCCTCACCCAACCGTCGCTGTCATTGGTGGTGGAATTACTGGATTGATGTGCGCCCGCCGACTTAGCCAACAAGGTGTGAATGTAGCGCTCTTTGAACTGTCTTCGATTCTTGGCGGTCAAATTCGTAGCGGAAGGGTCGCCGAACGCGACATTGATTTGGGAGCCGAAGCAATTCATCTTTCAGCTCCCGGGATGAGCGCTTTGATAAGTGAGGTCGGTCTATCGGAGAGACTCATAAAATCGAATCCAGGGATATCTTGGTTGTGGACCGAGAAAGGACTTCAGAGACTTCCTGAAGGAGTAGGTCCAGCCGGTCCTAGAAAATTAAAACCGGTACTTCGATCTGGTGTGATCTCTCTCGGTGGGTTGCTCAGAGCGGGGCTGGAGCCACTAGTGCCCAGGCGAAAACTTCGTGGTGACATCGGAGTGGGTCAGTACGTTGGGAAAAGGTTTGGTAGAGAGGTAGTTGATCGACTTGTAGATCCGGTGCTGGGAAGTTTGCATGCTGGGGACGTTTACGGGTTGAGCCTTCAGGCTATAACTCCGGAGTTGGCGGCGATTGCCGATCGGCGACGTTCGATAATGATGAGCAGGCGCGGGCAAAAAGCCGGTCCGCCAATGTCATTTGCGACATGGGCTGGCGGAGTAACGGTTCTCACGGAACGCATGCTCATCGATACTGCTGTTGAAATCCGAACTCTCACCACCGTTGGATTTGTAGAGATCTTGCCCTCTGGTCGATATGTAGTCAAGACATCAACTGATGGATCAACGGAGGTGGATGCCGTAATTCTCGCCGTACCGGCACAAGTGGCGGCGAAGATCATTCGGCCACTTACGCACGCCGTAGCACTGTTATTGGAGAAAATTCGATATGCATCCGTTGCCACTGTCATCGTTTCCTACCCACGGGCGGCAGTTGACGGGTTGAAAGCCTTCCAGGGAACGGGTCTTCTTGTTCCGTCAAGTATGAAGCGTCTCCTTAAGGCAGCCACATTTGTGAGTACAAAGTGGTTGCATATGGCCGATCCAGAGATTGTTCTTGTGCGATTGTCGTGTGGCCGCGCAAATGAAAAAGTGATCGCGGCGATGAATGATGCGGAATTGGTTGCCAGACTTCATGCAGATTTGGTTGATGCCACGGGTGTGAAAGCTGCGCCGATTGATTCTTATGTACAGCGCTGGCCAAATGCGATACCGCAATTGGAGATTGGACATCTCGAGTTGGTTTCCAAGATCCGCGAAAATCTTGCCCTCTTCAAAAGGATCTATTTGGCGGGATCTTCATACGACGGAATCGGAATCGCAGCCTGCCTCAATTCTGGTTCCAAAGCTGCGAGGCAATGCTTGATCGACTTGGGGATTGCAAAAGAAGAGAGCGTTAGTAGTTAGTTTCATCCACCGACAAAAGTGCCATTCATTGCGGCACCTCCGGGTACATATGCGCAGGCAGGATCTTCACCGAGTGGATCACCGGTCGCGGCAAATGCTCGCGCGCGTGAGCCGCCACAGAGATCTGCATATTCGCAATAGCCACATCGGCCTGAGAAATTGGATGCACGAATCTGGAGTAGGAGCGGATTCTCTCGGTAGATCGTGGCAATCGATTCGGTGCGGATGTTTCCCAAACCATATGGAAGAAATCCAGCAGGGTAGACCTCGCCGTCATAGGCGATAAAGACAATGCCTTTGCCATCACGCGTTGCGGTTGTGTGGGCCCGTAGGCGACTAGTTGGAGGTCCCATCAAATCGAGAAGCTGGGCACTAAGAGTTCGATACAAATTTGTGTCAGGCGCGGCCTCGCCCGCAATTCGGCGATTAACGATGCGTCGGAAGAAAGGCGCCTCTACTGTCCGCACGATGAAACCATATTGCGAGGCATCAAATAGGAAGTTGCAGATATCTTCGTGCTCCTCGGGCGAGACGGCTTCGGTAACTTCGCCTCGCCCAACCTGAACAAGGAAAAAAACCTCCCAAATGTGCGCGCCGGCATCGGAAACAATTTCTGCAATTTCGGCCAACTCGCCCACATTTGCGCGCATTACGGTGGTGTTGATCTGTACGGTCATACCAGCAGAACTGAGGGCGCGAATTGCGTCAACTGTTTTCTCAAAGTGTCCAGCAATGCCGCGAACTCCTTCGTGGGTTTCGGCGCTGGAGCCATCCAGGCTAATTGAAACCGCCTTGACTCCGCTATCAACTATTTTTTGGATCATCTCTGGCGTCAACATCGGTGTCACCGATGGCGATAGCGCAACAGGAATACCAAGACCTTTCGCGTAATCGACCAATTCGAATATGTCCTCGCGCAAAAGGCAGTCTCCGCCGGTAAGAACCAAGATGGGATAGGGGCGACCAAAGCCCGCGACTTGATCGATGAGTTCTTTTCCTTCGGTTGTACTCAATTCGCCCGGAAGCGCTGCTGCCGTTGCACTCGCTCGGCAATGTTTGCAGGCAAGAAGGCATGCACGGGTAGTCTCCCAGAAAACAAGCATTGGCCGTTGCGCATAATCAAGGCGTGGGCCTGAGCCCGTTATTGAACTTCCTGAATTATGAGCCATTTCAAACTCTCTCACTCGACTCTCAATTGCCAGAGTCTGGCAATTGCTCAAAAACCTATTGATAGTTGCTGTTTCTAAGTTACGAGCATAATGTAATCTCAAGGAGAGGCGTTCTTGATAGTTGAGTGCTACTGCTCAT
>JBCKHN010000029.1:0-11016 GCA_038905815.1 Candidatus Planktophila sp.
GGGGATGCCGATGTAAAAATACTTTCCGGTGGTGAACGACGCCGTGTTGCGCTCTGTAAATTACTTTTGCAACAACCAGATTTATTACTTCTTGATGAACCTACAAACCACCTAGATGCCGAATCAGTTTTATGGCTCGAACAACATTTAAGCAAGTATTCAGGCACTGTGGTAGCGATTACCCACGATAGATATTTCTTGGAGAACGTTGCCGAATGGATTCTCGAACTCGACCGCGGTCGTGCTTACCCTTACGAGGGAAACTACACGACCTATCTTGAGACAAAGGCAGCTCGGCTAAAGGTAGAAGGTCAAAAGGACTCCAAGCGGGCAAAACGTTTAGCCGAAGAACTCGATTGGGTTCGCCAAAACGCTAAGGGGCGCCAAGCGAAATCTAAATCTCGCCTTGCCCGTTATGAAGAGATGGCGGCAGAGGCTGACAAGTTGCGTAAATTGGACTTTGAAGAAATTCAAATTCCACCTGGTCCACGACTTGGAAATATCGTGGTTGAAGTCGATCATCTATCTAAAGGTTTCGGTGAGAAGTTACTCATCGATGATCTCTCGTTCTCCCTTCCGCGCAATGGAATCATTGGAATCATTGGACCAAACGGTGCCGGCAAAACCACGATCTTTAAAATGTTGATGGGGTTTGAAACTCCCGATTCTGGTTCAATAAAAATTGGTGAAACAGTAAAAATTTCTTACGTTGACCAATCTCGCAGCGGAATCGATCCTAAGAAGACGCTTTGGGAAGTTGTCTCCGATGGTTTAGATTTTATGAAAGTCGGTCAAGTTGAAATGCCTTCGCGTGCTTATGTTTCTTGCTTTGGTTTTAAAGGTCCAGATCAACAAAAACCTGCTGGGATCCTCTCGGGCGGTGAGCGCAACCGTTTGAATTTAGCTCTCACTCTTAAGCAAGGTGGCAATTTATTACTCCTTGATGAACCAACGAACGATTTAGATGTTGAAACGCTTGGCTCGCTAGAAAACGCCCTCCTTGAATTTCCGGGTTGTGTCGTAGTCGTTTCGCACGATCGATGGTTCTTAGACCGCGTAGCTACCCATATTTTGGCTTACGAAGGTGAATCGAAATGGTTCTGGTTTGAAGGTAACTTCGAAAGTTACGAAACGAACAAAATTGATCGCCTTGGCGCTGATGCGGCACGTCCGCATCGTGTCACGTATAGAAAGCTCACTCGCTAATGAAGTATCTCAATCAACAATATGTTCGCTGGGATGACATCGATGCAATGGGTCATGTCAACAACGCAAAGTATTTAACACTGGCACAAGAAGCGCGCTTTCATTGGGCCTTTGGTCAATTCGCAGCAAATAAGGAAGCACCATCACTTCTTGAAATGGTAGTGGCAAAGGCAGAGCTAGATTTCCTTGAGCCAATTTATCAGGGCGATATATTTGTCGATGTGCACCTCTGGGTTGAGTCAATCGGGAATTCATCATTTGTGATTAGCTATGAGATTTCAAAAGATGGAATGATTTTTGCCAAGATCAAAACGGTTCAAGTTGCAATTTCAATAGAGACAAAGAAGTCTCGTCCACTGAATGAGGCCGAACGCGCGTTCCTTAGCCGCTACATTTCGGAATAGAGCGGAGAGAGAATGTCGCAGTTGGCCTCACGCAGCGAACGTCCATGGTGGCGAGATGCGGTTACTTATCAAATATATATTCGCTCCTTTGCCGATAACAACGGCGATGGAATTGGTGATATCGAAGGCATTCGTTCGCGCCTTCCATATTTGAAACAACTCGGAATTGACGCGATTTGGATTACGCCTTGGTACCCATCACCTCAATACGATCATGGCTATGACGTTGCCGATTATTTTGATATCGAACCTGACTACGGAAACCTTGCCCAAGCAGAGCAATTGATCAAGGAAGCTCACGATTTTGGAATTAGATTTATAGTTGACATTGTTCCTAATCATTCATCAAGTGCCCATGCATGGTTTCAAGCCGCCCTTGCTGCCGCACCTGGATCAAAAGAGCGCGATCGATATATTTTCCGCGATGGCAAGGGGTCGAATGGAGATTTGCCTCCAAATAACTGGGAAGCAGTCTTTGGAGGGTGCGCGTGGGAGCGGGTCATCGAAGCTGACGGTGCGCTAGGGCAATGGTATTTACATATATTTGCGGTAGAACAACCCGATTTGAATTGGGATAATTTAGAAGTTCGCGCATATTTTGAAGAGGTTTTGAAGTTTTGGCTAGATCGTGGCGTTGATGGTTTTCGAATCGATGTTGCCCATGGAATGGTTAAGGAAGCAGGTTTGCCAGATATCCGCACGAGCACGGTAACCGAAATGTTGGGCAGCGAACATAAACCATTCTGGGATCAAGAAGGTGTACACGATATTTATCGCGCATGGCGAAAAATATTCGATTCTTATCCGGGCGATCGCATGGCAGTGGCAGAAGCTTGGGTCTCTCCCGCTGAACGGATCGCGCGATATGTTCGCCCAGATGAGCTAGCAAATTCTTTCAATTTTGAAATGCTCACAACGCTTTGGGAAGCTAAAGAAATACGAAAGAAAATTTCGCTCTCGCTTGAATCCTTAGCAGCTGTCGGTGCTCCCGCATCGTGGGTATTTAATAATCATGATGTTGTTCGCTCTGTTGATCGCTTGGATTTAGGCTTAACAAACCACGGAGATACCACTGCATCTCGCCAAGGCGAGGAAAGTAAATTCAATCTCGCCCGCGGAACCCTTCGTGCACGTAGTGCGGCGCTCATGATGTTAGCGCTACCGGGTGGTGCTTATATTTATCAAGGCGAAGAATTGGCGCTTCCTGAAGTTCGCGATATTCCAGAAAATCGTTTGACTGACCCGCGTTGGAAAATGAGCGGATTCTTAGATCGCGGTCGCGATGGGTGTCGTGTTCCACTTCCTTGGAGTTCGCAAGCCGATGGTGCTTTTGGTTTTTCTAATAATGAAAAGTTAAAGCCAGAACAGGCGTGGTTGCCGCAGAGTTCATGGTGGGGAGATTTCTCAGTTGACTCACAAGATGGAAAAGAGAATTCAACTTTAACGATGTATCGCCAAGCGCTTTCAATTCGAAAGAACGAACACGGTCTGGGCGATGGGCCAATGGAATTTATTGAAGGTGGGGGTGATGTTCTCGCTTTCGAACGTTCCAGAGACTTCGCGTGTTACATCAACTTCGGGGAAGCGATACAACTTCCATCGAACTCGCAAATATTGGTCAGTAGCGGACCAGTCGCAGGACACACCCTTCCAACTGATACAGCGGTTTGGCTACGTTTAACGTAAATGTCAAATACACAGCTACAAAAACGCGTAGTTAAAGTACTGGCCAGCGCTCAAATCCTTAACGGTCTTGGCACTGCAGGCACACTCGTGGCTGGTTCACTTTTAGTTGCATCTATAACTGGTTCAAAAACTCTGGCAGGTTTAGCACAAACAGCTTCGGTGCTCGGAGCTGCAGCGCTCGCTTTGCCACTAGCAGCCTTAACAAATAGCGGGGGACGGCGCTTAGCTCTCTCCGTTGGTTTCATCGCGGGCGTTATTGGCTCACTATTTGCCATTATTGGTGGGAGTCAGCGAAATGTTTATCTTATGCTCCTTGGTACTTTTCTAGTTGGCGCAGCTTCGGCTGCTGGATATCAGGCACGCTTTGCTGCAATTGATTTAGCCACCGATGAAACGCGCGCTAAGCAACTCTCATTTGTTGTATGGGCTTCAACAGTTGGAGCGGTGGCAGGTCCAAACTTGATGGAGTCAGCAGGGAAGTTGGCCGAAAACTTTGGTCTCCCTCGTTTAGTTGGACCATATTTAATTTCAGCGCTCACCCTTGCTTTAGCAACGCTAGTTATTCAAATATTTCTGCGCCCGGATCCGTACTTAACTGCGCAAAAAGCGAGCGAAGCGCTTGGCCAGAAACGGGAATCAACAAAAGCAGCTTTGAAACATATTCGCAGTAACCCTAAAGCGCGCTTTGCAATCATGGCTATTGCCATCGGACATTTAGCAATGGTTACCATAATGGTGATGACGCCGGTTCATATGGCTCATGTGAATGTAACGCTAACGATTATCGGTTTTGTAATTAGCGTTCACGTCGTAGGTATGTACGCGCTCTCTCCGCTGATCGGTTCACTAAGTGATCGATTTGGCCGAGTGCGAGTTATCCAACTTGGTGTACTCACCCTTCTTGCATCGACGCTAGTGGCTGGAACCGCCACCGCGGAGGATGCGATTACTTTAGGAGTTGCGCTATTTCTCTTAGGTCTAGGTTGGTCCTGTACTTTGATTGCCGGTTCGACGCTGCTAACCGAATCGGTTGATGCGAACATGAAGAGCGCCTCGCAGGGAGCTAGTGATTTAGTTATGAACTTAGCTGGAGCTGGCGGAGGTGCGTTAGCCGGTGTGATCATCGGAACGCTCTCTTATAGTTGGCTCTGCGTTTTCGCTGCAATTCCGGTGACGCTGCTAGGGCTGCTATCGCTGAGAATCGACCGAGATACCCTTAGCGCGTGAAAACTTTTTACGAGCGCGTAGGCGGCGAGATTTTCTTCAATGATTTGGTCTCAACTTTTTATAGCTATGTAGCAAATGATCCAATTTTGCGTCCAATGTATCCAGAAGATGGCTTAAAAATCGCTGCTTTCCGTTTACAAAAATTTTTAGAGCAATATTGGGGTGGACCAAAAACATATTCCGAAGAACGCGGACACCCACGGCTGCGTATGCGCCATAATGGTTTTCACATTAATAGAGCTGCGCGTGATGCTTGGCTAAGTTGCATGAAGCAAGCTATCGAAGGAATGGAGATGGAAACTGATCTTCGAGAAGAACTCTGGAGTTACTTAGAGATGGCAGCTGACTCCATGGTTAATCAAAGCGATTGAGAACGGTTTCCAACTTTTAGAATTTCTCCATTTCGTAAATACCAGAGCGTTCCATTGCCCGTGAAATTGCCCGTGATCCAAAGTATTGCGCGAAAATAGCGCTAGCAAGAATTAAAATAATTCGCAAAGGCGTGCCGGTAAACCACTCGAGGGCTTTTTGCATTTGATCGCTCATAAGAGATATGACTTTAGTCAAATTTACAGTAAAAAGTGGCTCGAAATACCCCTAAATTGCCACTTTTGGTGCAAGATAAACCAATCGGTGCGAGCCACGCGCTAGATCGGGAGCGATTATGTCGCGCGCACTAGTTCTAAATGCCACCTATGAACCGCTGGGTGTTGTATCAGAGCGACGCGCGCTGATTCAGGTTCTCAATGTGCGCGCAGTGATGATCGAAGGCTCTGGAATATCTCTGCGCTATGCGCATGGTCAAATTGAACTCCCTTGCGTTATTCGATTAACAAAATTTATTCGTATTCCATATCGTCGCTCAGTGCCACTTTCGCGCCGCGCGATTTTTGCACGCGATGGCGGGCGATGTGTTTATTGTTTAGCTACGGCGACCTCCATTGACCATGTCATTCCACGTAGTCGTGGTGGCGCTCACAATTGGGAAAATGTTGTATCGGCTTGCCACGGATGCAACCGTGTAAAAGCAGATAAAGCTCTCAAAGAGCTGGGCTGGAAACTTCGTAAGATGCCGCATGAGCCAGCGGGGACAGCGTGGAGAATTGTTGGAACTGGTCGTACCGATCAACGTTGGTTGCCATATCTTGAGCCATTTGGTGTGGCAGCGGCATCGGCTTAAATATATTACTCTTGCCTAATGGGTACAGAAGAAGAAGGATCGCTAGTCGGTATGGGCCTTAGCGCAATCGATACCTTTGTAACTTTTATCGCGATTCCAACCGGTCTCTTTTTATTTATCGCACTTGTTAGTTGGGCACTTTCTGCTCCGCGCAAAAGTAAAGCGGAGTCCGAAGGTTCCGCCATTACTTCAATTAAGTAATTTCTTAACTATCTTTTTTCGCCACATTTAATGCACGCGAGAGTGAATCACGAGATTCGCTAACCAGCTTGCGCAACGTTGCAGGTGCATCTTTGCCTTCATCGGCTAGCCAATTAATTGTTTTATCTAGCGTGCTTTGTTGAATTACATAACTTGGATAAAGCCCTGTGACAATCTTGCTGGCGCCTTCGTATGACTTACTCTCCCAAACTTTGAGCAAGATGGAGAAATAAGTATCAACGTATGCTGCTAACAAATCGCGTTGGATTGGTCGTTGGAAACCGCTAACAAGTGAGGAGCGAATGGAATTAGAGCAATCTTCATTTACTGCGCGATCCCAAGCGGTTGCTTTAGCCGATGGAGTTGGCATGGCAGCTACCGCTAACTCGTGAGCGAGGGCTCCGTTGGTGGTGTTATCACGAATTAGCTCTGCATCTAATTCTGCGCGTGAGTATGCTCCGCGTTCAGTCAAGCAAATAATGAAATGCCAACGAAGGTCTGCATCAACTGTGATGCCATCAACTTTTCCATCAAGTGATTCCCGAACACCTTCGATGTCAGAGCCAGAGTGCGCATTGCTTGCAAAAGAGCGCGCAAATTGCAATTGATGGTCACTGCCTGCAACTGCAGAGTCTAAGAGTGCGCCGAGAGCGTTTGCGACTTTGGTTCGCAACTCTGGTCGGTTTGCATCACTGGAATAGATTTCTACCGCGCCATTTACTTGCGCCAAAATCATAGTTGCAACGGTAATGTCATCTTCACCTGGTAACCCAGCAAGTGCGATATCGATAAAGTCAGTTGCCCCGATTTCAGCATCGCGCAACATGTCCCAAGCCGCGCTCCAACAGAGTGCACGTGCGAGAGAATCATTGAGTTTGCCGAGATGAGCTTTAAGCGTTGCAATTGAGCGATCATCAAAGCGCAACTTTGCATAACTTAAATCGCGATCATTGATAAGAAGTAAATCAGCTATTTTTTCACCAGCTAATTCAGGTACAACCGTGGTAGCTCCAGCAACGTCTAGTTCAACAGATTTGCGAAGTTTTAATTGGCCTTCTCTGATGTCATAGAGACCAACTGCCAAACGGTGGGGTCGTAACTCTGATGAATCAATCGGCATGGTTGGCGCTTCTTGTGCGATCTTTACCGATGCATAAACGTCGCCACTGATTTCTAGAACTGGTCGCAGCGTATTTACTCCAGCGGTTTGTAACCAAGTTGATGTCCAAGGGTCTAGCGTTCGCCCGCTTCTGGCTTCGAGTTCAACGAGTAAGTCGCCCAGGGTTGTGTTTTTCCATGCATGTTTTGCAAAATACTTTTGAAGGCCAGCTATGAAATTCTCGCGGCCCACATGAGCTACCAGCTGGTGCAAAACGGAAGCGCCTTTGGCATATGTAATTCCGTCGAAGTTGGCATTCACGGCTTCGATATCAACCATGTCAGCAACGATTGGGTGAGTCGATGAGAGTTGATCTTGGCGATACGCCCAGTTCTTTCGCTCGCTATTAAATCCTGCCCAAGAGTTCTTAAAACGAGTTCCTTCAACGAGGGCTAAATAAGAAGACCATTCAGCAAATGATTCATTGAGCCACAAATCATCCCACCAAGACATTGTGACCATATCCCCAAACCACATATGTGCCATTTCGTGCAAAATCGTATTTGCACGTGCGTTATACATACGTTCGGTCACTTTGCTGCGAAAGACAAGTAAATCTTCGCGGAAAGTAACTGCGCCAGCATTTTCCATTGCGCCAAAGTTAAAGTCCACAACTGCAATTTGGTCATATTTTTCAAAGGGATAAGCAAGACCGAAAGTTTTTTCGAAGTAATCAAACCCTTGGCGAGTAATCAGAAATATCTCTTCTGGGTCTAAGAAAGTCGCCATTGATTTGCGGCAATAGATTCCCATCTCAATATTTTTAGAACCTTCATAAGTCTCATGCACGCTTGAATAAGGGCCGGCTATAAATGCCGAAATATAAACTGGAATTCTTGGAGTAGTTGTGAACTCCCACTTAACTTTCGATTCGTCTAAATCAGTTTTACTCTTCACTGGGTTATTGGAAACCCCTTGCCAATGAGCAGGCGTGATTGCAGTTAAAGTAAAAGTTGCTTTCAAATCTGGTTGATCAAAGCAGGGATACATATGGCGGATATGTGCGGTTTCACCTTGGGAATATAGATAAACCTCACCATCGGATGGATCTACTGAGCGTTGCAAACCTTCGCCGCTCTTTGAATAGACCCCTTCAATTTCAATAGCTAGCTCATTCTCTGCCGCTAAGTTTTTAAGGAAAAGAGTTTCGCCATCGAAATCGGACGGGGCGATATCTGCGCCATTTAGCGTTGCTGAAATGATTTTCTTGCCAACGGCGTCAATGAAAGTGTCATACCCAGGATTACTGCATGAGAATTTGGCAACGCTCTTTGCATAAAAGGTTTCCGCGCCTTTAGTGACATCAAGGGTGATGTCATAACTTTCAACGGCGATATGGGTAGAACGTTCTTTAGCTTCAGCGCGACTTAGATTCAATCCTGGCACGGGTAACTCCCTCTATTTTCGTTTCGATTTCAAGGATGCAATCCAACCATGACAGAGTTGCGCCATGGACCGCCCGAGCAAGCGCAGCTACAAGATTCGCAGCTCTCGCATTACATCAGGCCAGCAAGCGGCAAAGGATCGCTTATGGCCTCACCATGGAATTGAGTTTGCTGAAGAGATGCTTGACTTAGGGAAGATTTTTCCTAGCGCCGGTAGAACTATCATGGAGATCGGCTTTGGTATGGGTGAGGCAACAGTCTTAATTGCAGAAAATTCTCCCAATGATTCATTTATCGCAGTTGATTTACACCCACCGGGAGTTGGAAAACTTTTGGCACGCATTGAAGAGCTTGGTATAGGCAACATCAGAATTATTGAAGAAGATGTCCATGTGGTTCTGCCAGCGATGATTGCCGATAAATCACTCGATGGAATTCATCTATTTTTCCCCGACCCTTGGCCAAAGGTCAAGCATCACAAGCGCAGAATTGTCACCGATGGTTTCTTACAAATGGTCGCACCGAAGTTAAAAGATGGCGGTTTTATCCATATAGCAACCGATTGGGTTCCATATGCGAGATGGATAGAAGATATTTTCTCTAAGAGCGATCTATTTACTGGGGGAGTTGTAACAAAACCAGAATGGCGCCCAGTGACTCGATTTGAAGATCAAGGAATCGATAAAGATCACCGTGTGACTGATTTGCGTTACACGAAAAATAACTAAATCGAACCCGTATTCTCGTAATTTGCGATTTGCCCAATTCGTCTTACATGTCGCTCGTCGTTGGTAAACGGTGTCGCAATAAATGTATCGATAATTTCTTTGCACACTTCGATCGTATGCATACGGCCACCTATTGAAACTACATTTGCATTGTTATGTTCGCGGGCTAGCTTTGCAGTTTCAGCGCTCCAAGCAAGGGCCGCACGAACGCCTTTAACTTTATTTGCAGCAATCTGTTCGCCATTTCCTGAACCTCCCAAAACAATTCCAAGTGAAGTTGAATCAGCAGCGGTTGCAATGGCAGCGGGTATGCAGAAAACGGGGTAGTCATCGAGGGCGTCATATGCGTGTGGGCCGTGGTCTGTAACTTGATGACCGCTACTTTGCAAGTGAGCAACAAGAGCGGCTTTTAATGCAAGACCTGCATGGTCGCTTCCGATATGAATTTGCATGTACGCATCTTGCCATGCAGTACGCATCAATGGCTGATCGAAAATGGAAAACCCGCCGATACTAGGCTGCGGCGGGTTTTCACCCCGTTAGAAAAGAGTTAAACGGTTGGTTCTGGGATTACCGGTGCTTGCGTCCCATTCCCTTGCGATCGCGATCCATCTTGCCCTGTCCGTTACCACCTGTTGGACCACCAAGAAAACCTGCTACAGGTGTAGCGCTAACTCTTGCAGTGATCTGAGCAACGAGCCCAGCCTTGGCAGTTGTTGCTTGTGCAGCAGTCAACTTTCCAGCGGTTACGGCTGCATCAATGTGCTTTGTTGCTTCTGCAACGAGAACTGCAATAAGTGCATCTTTCTTTGTCCCAGCGATTGCACCTAGTGACTCACCAGCAGCAAGACGAGCCTTGATAACTGTTAAATCTAGGCCGATTATCTTTGCAATCAGAGCCTCATGTGCTGCATGTTCTGCAACTTCAGCTGCCTGATTAGCAGCGCGAGTTGCATCAGCTGCAACGCGAGCATCAGTTAGAGCTTTCTTAATCGCATCTACTTGTACTTGTGTCAAAGTTCCACTTATTACAAGCCCACTGAGTATTGAATCAAGTTGTGCACTTGGTGCACTCTGCATGCCGCCACCGACTCTGGTGACCTTCATAGATGATTTAGCGATAGAAATCTTCTTACCCTTATGTTCGAAAGCGCTGGCGAAACCAACAGTTCCGACGGTCAGAGCCGCCACTGTGATCGCAATTGTTGCGACCTTTCTCTTCGATGACATTTTCATGTCCACCTTTCATTTGGTATTTCGTTTGCCATTGACCCCACACCATTGACTAATAGGTAATTAACACCCCAATCTTGAAAAAAGCAGTCGGAAACCTTTAGAAAACCTTGTGGGTTTTCTTCGCTAAGGCATAGGGCCAACCCCACTAGAACTCAGCTCTAGAGCAAGGGAACGCCCGATTCTGGATAAGTGATCCAAGCGTCAGACTGAATTGCGGAGAGAACATCTTTTTACTCACTAGGAGAAAGAAATGAAAATCTCTTCACGCTTTACTGTCTTGGTATTGGTTTTAACTTTGCTCACATCAACTACAACTTTCGCGGCCGGTAAAACCAAGGTTGTAAAATTTAAAAGCGCCGGTAGAACTACTGCAACAATTCCAAACACAATTCTTAGTGGTTTCGGTGCACCTGCGATTTCGTTCGGTATTAATGGAGATTTTTATATTGATTCCAAGAACGCAAACTTGTATGGACCAAAAGTCAAAGGTAAATGGCCGATTCCAATTTCACTAAAAGGTCCCACTGGTCTTGCAGGCGATGACGGAAAAAGTATCACAGGGGCTGCTGCACTAACTGGTGCCTCTGGTCGTCAAGGAGAAACT
>JBCKHN010000030.1:0-9498 GCA_038905815.1 Candidatus Planktophila sp.
CGCTATCTGGACGCTGCATTCCATAAAGAATTTTCATAACAGTTGATTTGCCTGCGCCATTTTCGCCGACTAAGGCGTGTACAGAGCCAGTTTCAACTTTCATGGAAACATCTTTATTCGCAATGACTCCAGGGAAGCGCTTTGAAATGTGGCGAAGTTCTACAGCGACGCTCAAAATTAGCCTCCTAGCGTAAGGTTGATAAGGTATCTCAAATTAGAAAAGTATTTAGCCCGGTAAGAGGAGATTTAACTCTCTCACCGGGCTAAATACTACTTAACCAAGGTTATGGCTTTGTTGGAACTACGATTTTGCCAGACTTGATTGCGGCAGCTGCCTTATCAATTGCGGCTTTGTACTTGGTGATATATCCACCTGAGTAAGAAACACCAACACCATCGAATGCCAAGTTATAGTGGCGTCCGTAAATACCAGCTTTGGCATCTAGCACGTCATTAACGCTGCTACCTGCTACTGCAGTTGCAATAACATCGTAAACAGCACGGTCTACCCGCTTGAGCATTGATGTGAGCATGTTCTTCTTCTCGGCAGCTGATGCTGAAAGATATTGATCGGAGTCAACACCGATTGTCCATACCTTCTTGCCTGCTGCTGCAGCTTCGGTTGCAGCTGCGAAGTTACCCGCACCTGAACCACCTGCTGCTGAGTAGATAACATCGACCTTCTTGTCAATCATGCCTTTAGCAATAACTTTTGCTTTAGCAGGATCATTGAAACCAGAGAAGTCAGGGAACTCTGTAACGTACTTGACGTTAACAGTTGCCTTCTTATTTGTTGCTTTAACTCCAGCAACGAAACCTGCTTCAAACTTCTGAAGCAATGGAATGCGAACTCCGCCGATGTAGCCGATCTTGCCTGACTTAGAAGCAAGTGCTGCTGCAACTCCAGCAAGGTATGAACCTTGTTCTTCAGCAAATACGAGTGAAGCTACGTTGAGCAAATCAATGGAGGCATCATCGACGATTCCGAATTGAACCTTTGGATAATCCAATGCAACCTTCTTCAAAGGTCCACCGTAAAGCCAACCGACTGCAATAATTGGGTTGTAACCAGCTGATGCAAGTAGGCGAAGTTTTGCTTCGCGCTCTGAATCTGAACCAGTTCCAACAGTTACTTCCTTGGTGGCAACGCCAAACTTCTTCTTTGCTGCATCAAGACCAGCTGCTGCTGAGTCATTGAAAGACTTATCTCCACGTCCACCAATGTCATAGGCAAGACCAACTTTTATTTTTATATGTTTTACGGCCGTTGCTGATGGAGCAACAAAAAGAGTTGCTACAAGAGTTGCGCCAGCCACAACTGCTACTAGACGAAATATCTTCTTCAATTTTCCTCCCAGGGGTCTTTTATAAGTACTCGAATGTGCAATTATAAAAGGTTGATGTGTAATCCCGAGCCTAGTAGTTGAGTCTCTATAAACTCAATAAAGAGAGCGCAAAAAAACGTTGCAAGGTTGTAACGTTTTGGAAAACCCTCAACTACAAGTTGATAGTTGGATCTTAAACAAAACTCTTAACTCACTACACCTAAGTTGTTATAAGCCTGCATTAGCGTCTTTGAAGCCACTTCTCGCGCTTTTTCAGCTCCACTGTGGAGAAGTTGGAGGAGGTGGGCCTCATCGTTGAGTAAATCGAGGGCTTTGGCGCGGATTGGACGGAAATATTCAACTACCACCTGCGCCACTGCCGCTTTGAATTCTCCGTACCCCTTACCTTCGAACTCGCGCTCCAGTTCGACAATCGATTTCATGGAAAGGGCCGAGTGGATTGTGAGCAAATTACTTATGCCCGCTTTGCCTTTCTCATCAAATCTCACTTCACGTCCAACATCAGTCATAGCGCTCTTTATTTTCTTTGCGTTTTCATCTGGGGTATCCATAATTTCAATAACGCCTGCGCCAGACCCGCAGGACTTACTCATCTTGGCAGTTGGGTCTTGCAAATCTTGAATCTTTGCAGCTGCCTTAAGAATATAGGCCTGCGGCAATTGGAAAGTCTCGCCATAACGCGAATTAAATCTTTGCGCTAAGTCACGAGTTAGTTCAATATGTTGACGTTGATCTTCACCAACTGGAACTAAATCCGCTTGGTATAACAAGATGTCGGCGGCTTGCAACATTGGGTATGTAAATAAACCAACAACAGTACGGTCGGTACCTGATTTTGAAGACTTTTCTTTGAATTGCACCATGCGGCTCGCTTCACCAAAACCTGCCATGCACTCCATTAGCCAACCTAATTGATTGTGTTGCGGAACTTGCGATTGAACAAAGAGCGTTGATTTCTCCGGCGAAATACCAAGAGCTAACAATTGCGCAGCAGATGCCAAAGTGCGGCGGCGTAATTGTGCAGGTTCGGTTTCAACAGTTAGCGCGTGTAAATCTACGATGCAATAAAAAGTATCGTGTCCTTCTTGTAGTTCAACCCATTGCTTTACTGCACCTAAATAATTTCCAAGGTGGAGTGAGTCACTGGTCGGTTGAATACCTGAGAGCACGCGCTTAACGGACATGGTTTATTCTTTCATGAGTTAGGCCGAACGCGAGATTAATAAGGTTCCTGCGCGTTTGCCTTCCATGGATAGGACTGTAATTCGGGCGCCAGCAACGATAACTACATCGTGCTCTTTAGGAATTCGCCCTAGAAAATGCATGACAAAGCCGCTCGCGGTTTCGTAAGGACCTGCTGGAAGTTCAATTCCAGATTGATCCAAGAGCTCCTCTATCGAGATCAGCCCATCTACTTCGAAATCCCCCGTTCGCGTTTGCACCGATAAGTCGAGTTCATCGCTGTCATATTCATCGCGAATATCACCAATTAAGCATTCAACTAAATCCTCAAGGGTCACAATTCCATCCGTGCCACCATACTCATCGAGAACAATGGCAAGATGTTGGCGTTGGTTACGCATTTCAGTTAGGGCAGGCAAGATGCCCTTTGTCCCTGGCAAAAACATAATGTTACGAACTAACTCTTGAATTTTGACGCTCCCATTGGCTCGAGTCGGGTCGAGCAAATCACGAACGTGAATGAAACCAACAACTTCATCGGTAGATCCACGAACAACTGGATAACGCGAATGCGCTTTATCAACTGCGAGCGCAATTGCTTTACTTACCAAAAGCGAAGCATCCATAAAATCAACTTCAGTACGCGGAACCATGACTTCATGAACTTGTCGCTGCGACGCGTTAAAAACTTCTTCGACGATATCGCGTTCGACCGCAGTTAGCGCTGCATGTCCTGTCACCAAATCAAGGAGTTCTTCTTCTGACATTTGACTGCGCGCTGCTTTTGGATCTATACCAAACGCTCGAACAAGCGCATTTGTTGAGCGCGAAAGTAGCCAAATAATCGGGTGAAACAACTTGGCAATAAAATCTATGATTGGGGCCGATGCCAGCGCGATCTCTTCGTTTCGAAATAGAGCTAAACGCTTTGGTACAAGTTCACCAAAGACCAATGAGAAGTATGCAATTGCCAGGGTCACTCCAATGAGTGCGATAGTGGTGGCCCACCCATGGGCGATACCTAAATCTTCCAGCCTCGGAGTGAGATATCCTCCGAACTTTTGCGCGCCGATGGCAGCTGATAAGAAACCACTGACAGTCACGCCAACTTGTACTGTGGCAAGAAAGCGGTTTGGGTTTTGCGCTAGCGCTGCAACTCTGGCGCCACGCTTTGAGCGAGTTGCGAGTCGGCGAATCTGGCTCTCACGTAGAGAGATGAGAGCAATTTCTGCGGCGACAAAGAATGAGGCGAGCAGAATGAGCCCAGCAACGGTTGCGAGATTAGCGAGCAGAGATCCCAGCGAGTGTGGTTCCATTATGTGGGTAAGTATAGGACTTCCATTTGGGTGGGGTTCTGCCGTAACCTTCCATCACGCTCACCGGAACCCCGATGAGCGCCTTCATCCTCGGACCGTCGAGCACGTACCTGCTCGGAGAAGGAGCTATCTCTCATGGCATCAGTTGTATTTGAAAACGCATCACGTACCTATCCAGGAACAACCGCCCCTGCTGTCAATAAATTAAACCTCACTGTAAATGATGGTGAGTTCTTAGTTCTCGTTGGACCCTCAGGTTGCGGAAAGTCAACATCACTTCGAATGTTGGCAGGGCTTGAAGAAATTGATACCGGTCGTATTTTAATTGGCGGTCGCGATGTAACAAATGTTGCGCCTAAAGATCGCGATATTGCCATGGTCTTCCAGTCATACGCGTTGTACCCACATATGACCGTGGCAGAAAATATGGGTTTCGCACTAAAAATTGCTGGAACTCCAAAAGAAGAACGTATACGTCGCGTTTTGGAGGCTGCAAAGTTGCTTGACCTCGAACCATATTTAGATCGCAAACCGAAAGCACTCTCTGGTGGACAACGTCAGCGCGTTGCTATGGGTCGCGCAATTGTTCGCGAACCACAGGTATTCCTTATGGATGAACCTCTCTCAAACCTTGATGCGAAGTTGCGCGTTGCAACGCGTACCCAAATCGCAGCTCTGCAACGTCGTTTAGGCACCACAACAGTTTATGTAACTCACGATCAAGTTGAAGCTATGACAATGGGTGATCGCGTTGCAGTTCTTAAAGATGGCTTGCTCCAACAAGTTGATACACCACGCAATCTTTATGAGAATCCAACAAATGCTTTCGTTGCAGGATTTATTGGTTCCCCTGCAATGAACTTATTCAACGCTCCAATTAGCGGAGGAAAAGCAAAGCTGGGCGACCTCGCAATCGATGTTCCAGCCAGTGCGGATGCAAGCGTCACTGTTGGAATTCGACCAGAAAGCTTCACTCCATCGACTACCGGATTCCATGTTCTTGTTGATGTTGTGGAAGAACTCGGCGCAGATGCATTTGTTTATGGAAAACCTGCTGATTCAACTGTCAGTTTCGCTAATGCATCAGATGAAAGTGCACAAGTAATTATTCGTTGGGATCCAAAGAACCCACCTGCGCCCGGTCAAACAATTACTGTTTCAGCAATTCCAAGCGTGGTACACCTCTTCAATGCAACGAATGGCGAACGCATTAAGTAATTCTTAGGGAGAAAAGTAAAATTTCAAAGTTTGAGAGTGAGTTTCTTACCGAGCAGGCGCGCTCGTTGCTGGATTTTTCTGGCGGATCATTTAAAGAGGAGGGTGGTTTTGGCTACTTAAATACTTATGGCCAAATTGACGAGCGCAAACCACGAGAAGTCTATGTTCAATGTCGCATGGTTCAAGTTTTTGGTTTGGGACACTTAGCCGGACTCATTGACGGTAAGAAATATGTCGATGCTGGAGTTGCCGCGATTTTTGAACTTTTTCACGATCAGAGATCGGGTGGTTTCTACAACGCCATAAATGGTGAAGGCGAAGCGATTAGCTCAGAAAAACTGGCATACGATCAAGTTTTCGTGCTGCTCGCCGCGTGCACTGCAAAAATAGTTGGCAGCCCGAGAGCCGATGAATTAATTGCTGCAATTGACGAAACCATTGAAAAGTATTTCTGGGATGAGGAGTATGGATTTCTAAGAAATTCATGGGATAACAACTTCCAAAAGTTAGATACCTATCGCGGTATTAATGCAAATATGCATGCAGTGGAAGCATTTACTGCAGCTTTCGACGTAACTGGCGAGAAGAAATACCGTGATCGCGCCTACCGAATCGCTAAGGGCGCAATTGATGGATTAGCTCGAAGTAACAACTGGTTTTTGCCCGAACATTTCAACGAGAAATGGGAGCAAGCCAGAGATTTCAATATAGAGAATCCCGCTGATCCCTTTAGGCCTTATGGAGTCACCATCGGCCATCTCTTTGAATGGTCGCGTCTAATGCTTCATAGTAAAGTGCAAATGGTTGGAACTGGCGAAGATTTAAATTGGATAGATAGCGCTGCGATTTCCCTCTACCAAGTTGGCCGTGAATTCGGCTGGGCGGTAGATGGTAACCCAGGTTTTGTTTACACAATTGACTGGTCCGGAAAACCGATAGTTACCTCCAGAATGTACTGGGTTGCCGCTGAAGCGGTCATGTCGGCGCACGCTCTTTATCTGCAAACCGGCGATGAAACTTACCGCCAGGATTATCACAATTGGTGGGAGTACATAGATTCAAAGGTCATCGATAAAGTAAATGGTTCATGGTTTCACGAACTAAATCCAGCGCAAGAAGTGGTTGAGCACACTTGGGCGGGGAAACCAGATACTTACCACGCATTTAACGCTTGCTTACTTCCCCTTTATCCTTTTAACTCAAGTTTTATTAAAACCGTCATGGCGCATGGGAGTAATATTTCTTAAAGTGCTTGCGTCTGGTTTAATTCGCTCCACTCGCTATCTGTAAAGAGACGCGATCGAATTAAAAACCGCTTCCCCTCTGGTGCTTCTAAGGAAAAACCACCACCACGACCGTCAACTACATCAATAGTTAAATGTGTGTGTTTCCAATATTGAAATTGTGCGGTTGACATCCACACTTGTATCGGTTCGCTTACTTCTTCAACTAACAGTTCGCCTAATAAGGTATCCGACCCACCGATGCGGAATTCTCCTTTGAGATAACACATTGGGGATGAACCATCACAACATCCACCTGATTGGTGAAACATCAGGGGTCCATTAATTTTTGTTAATTTGAGTAAAAGCTCTGCCGCAGCGGGAGTGAGATCAACACGAGACGGCAGAGCCATTGCATACTCCTTAAAAGAAACCGAGTTTGTTTGGAGAGTATGAAACAAGCAGGTTCTTTGTCTGTTGATAATGATCCAACATCATCTTATGGGTCTCACGGCCAATTCCAGAAGATTTATATCCTCCGAAAGCTGCATGTGCTGAATAGTCGTGAAAGCAGTTAGTCCAAACACGCCCGGCTTTGATTGCACGACCGGCGCGATAGGCAGTATTTGTATCTCGAGTCCAAACTCCAGCACCTAAGCCATAGAGCGTGTCATTAGCCAATTCGATAGCGTTCTCATAACCATCAAAACTAGTAACAGAGACTACTGGGCCGAAAATTTCTTCTTGGAAAATTCTCATGGAGTTCTTTCCTTCGAAGATTGTTGGAGTCATGTAATATCCTCCGGATAGTTCGCCACCTAAATCTGCGCGCTCGCCACCGATAATTATTTTGGCTCCTTCCTGCTTTCCTATTTCGATATATGAAAGAATTTTCTCAAGTTGATCATTGCTTGCTTGCGCACCAAGCATGGTGGAAATATCCAATGGGTTTCCTTGAATAATTGCCTTGGTTCGAGCTGTTGCATCAGTCAAGAATTGATCATAAATCTTAATATCAATGAGTGCGCGTGAGGGACAAGTGCAGACTTCCCCTTGATTGAGCGCAAACATAGTGAAACCCTCTAGGGCTTTGTCATAGAACGCATCATTGGCTGCAGCTACGTCGGCAAAGAAAATATTAGGGCTCTTGCCCCCTAGCTCCAGCGTTACAGGAATGATGTTCTCTGCGGCATATTGCATAATTAATCGACCAGTTGTGGTTTCACCTGTAAAGGCGACCTTTGCAACGCGTGGAGATGATGCAAGTGGTTTACCTACCTCCACACCAAATCCATTAACAATATTGAGTACTCCGGGCGGCAATAGATCTTTTATCAGATCCATGAAGAAGTGAATTGAAACTGGCGTTTGTTCAGCAGGTTTTAGAACAACACAATTTCCTGCAGCTAGCGCTGGAGCTAATTTCCAAACCGCCATAAGAATTGGAAAGTTCCAAGGAATAATTTGCGCTACAACTCCAAGAGGTTCATGGAAATGGTAAGCTACTGTGTCATCGTTTAGTTCACTAATCGTTCCTTCTTGAGCGCGGATAACTCCAGCAAAATAGCGGAAATGATCGATCGCTAGTGGAATATCTGCAGCTAACGTCTCTCGAATTGGCTTGCCGTTTTCCCACGTTTCAGCCACAGCAATCGCTTCTAGATTTGCCTCCATGCGCTCTGCAATTTTAAGCAAAATATTGGAGCGTTCGGTTACAGATGTTTTACCCCATGAAGGTGCTGCCGCATGTGCGGCATCAAGGGCTTTTTCAACATCTTTTGCGTTGCCTCGCGCTACTTCACAAAAAACTTTTCCAGTTACTGGAGTTATATTTTCAAAGTACTTCCCAGAATCAGGTTTCGACCATTGACCATTGATCCAATGTTCATAGCGCGGAAGAAAAGTTGCCTTACTTCCCGGTTGACCAGGTGCAATAAATACGTCGCTCATTCAAATCTCCATTTCATGGGCGCCGTGAATGTGCCCGTGAAATGGAAATTACTCCATACTTTAGCTAGAATCAATAGAAGTTGCGCGGGCTAAGCCATTGCCTGCTTCAAATTCTTATCGATTGCGGCCAAGAATTCTTGGGTGTTCTGCCAAGGAGCGTCGGGGCCGACCAGAAGAGCTAAATCCTTCGTCATTTTGCCTGACTCCACGGTGGCAATGCAGACCGCTTCGAGAGTTGCGCAGAACTCGGCAAGTTTTGGATTGTTATCAAGTTTTGCGCGATGCGCAAGGCCGCGAGTCCAAGCAAAGATTGAAGCAATTGGGTTTGTTGATGTGGCTTTTCCAGCTTGGTGATTGCGGTAGTGACGAGTAACAGTTCCGTGAGCCGCTTCTGACTCAACAATCTTTCCATCTGGCGTCATCAAAACCGAAGTCATCAAACCGAGTGAACCATAACCTTGCGCAATGGTATCTGACTGAACATCACCATCGTAATTCTTGCAAGCCCAGACATATCCGCCTTCCCAACGTAGCGAAGTTGCCACCATGTCATCGATTAAACGGTGTTCATATTCAATTCCAGCAGCAATAAAGTCGGCCTTAAACTCGGCTTCATAAACTTCGTCGAAGATATCTTTAAAGCGACCATCGTATGCTTTAAGAATTGTGTTCTTAGTTGATAGGAATACTGGGTACTTGCGATTAAGTCCGTAATTCATAGATGCGCGAGCGAAATCGCGAATCGAATCATCGAGGTTGTACATCGCCATAGCAACCCCTGCCGATGGAAAATCAAAGACATTGAACTCCATTGGCTTCGAACCATCTTCTGGCGTGAAAGTTAGCGTTAACTTTCCTGGACCTGGGACTTTGAAATCTGTCGCGCGATATTGATCGCCAAAAGCGTGACGGCCTATCACAATTGGTTTGGTCCAGTGAGGAACCAATCGTGGAACATTGCTAATAATGATTGGTTCGCGAAAAATAACTCCACCTAAAATATTACGGACTGTTCCATTCGGTGATTTCCACATTTGCTTTAAATTAAATTCTTTTACTCGCGCTTCATCTGGCGTGATAGTCGCACATTTTATTCCGACTCCATGTTTTTGAATAGCGTGAGCTGAGTCGATAGTGACTTGATCATTAGTCGCATCGCGGGCTTCGATACCCAAGTCGTAGTACTCAAGGTTTACGTCGAGGTAAGGCAAAATCAGTGAGTCCTTAATAAATGCCCAAATAATGCGGGTCATTTCATCGCCA
>JBCKHN010000031.1:0-8803 GCA_038905815.1 Candidatus Planktophila sp.
AGAGACCGAACACCACACAAATAAATTTGCGTGCAACAACCGAGGTCGTTGCCATGACCGTTTGAAACCAAGCAGGGCTCATCGCCTTGGTAGGCAGAGAAAGCTCAACGCATTAATCGTGCGCATGTTTTTTAAGCCACTGGCTCCATAGTTTCTCTGCTTCAACTTGCGAAATTCTTTCTAGTTTGCTCGGGCTTACGCCGGCTATCTTGAGAAGTTTGCTCATCAACTTATACTCGATCATCGATGAATTCCCTGATTGTCTAGACCTTATTGGAATATTTCCATGATCCACTGCGTCCCAGAATTGGTTGGCAGAAACTTTTAATTCACTCCGTAATATATGAGCAAATAATTTTGGATCTTGAATCTGGCCTCGACCATGAGAAATAAAAATGTAAAGGGATTGACCATCGAGTGTGACAAAAGTAAATCTAAAGTGGTTACCAGTCTTCTTTTTGGAAGCAGAATCTTTGTTTACCCATCCTTCTACTTCAACAAATTTGCGGATCTCTTTATATGTCGGAAGTTGCATGTAAAGAAAGGTTACTCACCAAGAATAATTTTTTGCAACGCTTCATCGTCAGAGATAATTATCAAATTCACAAGAGCCCAATTACTTCGATGGCTAGCCATGTACCGCAATTCTTCAACCCATGTGTCGGCGTATGCTCGCAACGCTTTGATCAATTGTTTTTCGGCTAGAGATAAATTCTTACCTTCGGCGCTAATAGGCAATCCCTCAAGCCAAATGCTCGCGGAACCATTCTTAAGAATGGATACAACGGGCTTGACTTTCACAAGCGCAGAGAGCGCATTTCGCAAATCCTCGCGATGCACAATCGTTAAAGGCTCGTCACCTTCTCTTTGTAAGTTAACAGGGATATGGCTCCCAGCGGTGTCGTAAATACTTTTGAGGCTTGCTCGTGCGTCAGAAAGCTTGGTGAATTCGAGGATTTGGCTCATGCCCTCTACTGTACACGATGTACACAGTAGCCTGTAATCAGCTCCCTTTCATCCCTGTGAGTTATTGATGATGCGACAGGTGAGGTAATCAGCACACCCTGGAGTAAGAAAGATTCCGGCTCACTAACTGGGGGCAGGTCAAACGCTCTAGTTCAGGAGCTCGCGCTCGCAAACGGTTCTTAAATCATCTAGCGGTTTATCGATTGTTAAGTGAATCTGTGAAGCGTCAATGCGAAAGTATTGATGTGCCAAAATATCTCGCATACCAATAATATTTTCCCACTTAATGTGAGGATTTTCTTTTTGTAATTGCGGATCTACACTTTTCACAGCCTCACCGATTACAAGCAAGCAGTAAAGAATTGCATCAAAGGCGCTCTCAGCATCGTGCTCATGGTCATTCTCTTCAGCAATTGCAAGTAACTCTTGGCAATGTTTGATTCGCTCAACTCTTTCGAGAATATCGCTAATTCGCGCTCCGTGGCTCCTTGGGTTCAAAGTGGAATTGCTTCCTTCAGCGCGTTCTCGAGAATAGAGGCTTTCAAAATCTCCACTGGCGCGACATCGACGCCTTCACCAAGTAACTTCTTTAACTCACTTGTGAGCGCAATGAGTGGCAGTAATCCATTAGTAGTGTCAAAGTCAACAAGGAAATCAATATCACTATCTTCGTTATCTTCTCCACGCGCAACAGAACCGAAAATTCGCACATTCGATGCGCCAGCGCTTTTCATCAATTTATTAATTTCACCGCGCACCACTCTGATCTTCTTAGCCCTACTCGTTGATAAATCACTGGCGCTGGTCTTCTTTAAACGAACCTCTAACTCGAAACCAGCCGCACGCAATAATCGAGTAAGTGTTGCCGTTGATGGAGTGGCAGCTCCGCTTTCATATCTGGCGACTGCCGATTGTGAAGTCCCAGCTCGGGCTGCGAGATCTGCCTGAGTCATTCCTTTTTCCCCACGCGCCCTTGTGACCAGAGCAGATGCGCTCAAGATTTCCATTTGGTAATGATATACCTCTACAGGTATATTCACTTTAGGTATTCACATGATATTCGCAACTTCCAGAAGTATCGCTCATAGAGAGTTTGCAATAGAATGGGAAAACGATCGAACCAGACCAATAGGCAAGGCCACCAAGCCCGCGCTTATCGGCAAAATGTCCAAATTGTCCATTCTCCGCGACAATCACCCAACGAATTCGTAGTAGCAAGTAGAGGCGGCGACGGTCGACTCTGCACCATAAAAACCGGTTAAAAAGGAATCAAGTGTCAATTAAGCGTTCGACTAGCTCGCTAAGTCCTCGTGTTTGGACCGTGGCAGAGCTTGGTGCTTTCTACATAACGCACCGGAGCGAACTTCTGACCCACGCCAACCGCGTGCTTAAAGATTCCACAGAAGCTGAAGAAATCACTCAAGATGCTCTAATCAAGTTCATGCTCGCCGCCCCAGAGCTTGAATCAACTGAGCACGCCTTGTCTTATCTCCACCGCACCATTGAAAACCTCTGCATCGATCTCTTCCGTCTGGAAGGTCGCCGCCCTAACTTGGTCCTCCTCGATGATGCCACCGCTGAAATCGAAGCCACTTGGCAAGATAACGGAGACCACTCCATCGCCATGAGCGCTGCCGAAGATGCCGCAATTATTCGCCAAGCCTTAGCCCTGCTCTCTCCAGCCGAACGCGCCGCCCTTGTTATGTGGGAGATGGAAGGCCGCTCCACCGAAGAGATCGCCGCCGAACTTGGAATCAAGGTATCTGCCGTTCGCCATACCGTTTCTCGCGCTCGCGCCTCCCTTCGCAAAGTGCTCTCTACCCTTATTGTCGATCAAGAGCGTGGTTTGACAGCCCTCGATGTGCTATCGAGCACATATAAGAAAGCTGCCGTGCTCGCTGCGAAATCTTCCAGAGCAGCTCTCTCCTTAATATTAGTTATAACCGCCTTCCTTGGCTTTAACGCCATGACCGGCGACGAAGGGGTATTGCCTCTCGCCCTCCAAAATGAGATTTCAGCTGACCCACTTACTGGTTCAACCGATAGCGCACCAGCGCCAACTTCGGTTGACCCAAGTGCGAGCCCATCGGCTGCCGAAAGCGCAGCCCAGGCTGCAGCGAAGAAAGCAAGCTTATTTGCCGGCGCCAATATCAAGGTCACACGCTTGGCTTTCGCTGGTTTAGATAAAGATGGTCTTCCAACAGGTTTTACAATCACTGATTCTTCTAACGCTATTGGCAAAATCCGCTTAACCCGCTCGACCCCAATTTTGACTCCTACTGGCGTTACGGTGAGCAACGTTGCCTTAACCGCGCAGGGCGGCCCAAATGTGATGCTTGCCCAGAAGATCATCGTTGATGGCGCCGGAACCCGCTATGAAGTAGCAAGCGTTTACATCGGCATGGGAGGTATCTGGACCCCGCTAGTTCTGGGCAACACGGTCTTCGAGATTGAGCGTATCTCCAGCGGTCAGTACCTTCTGACCTCTACAATATCCTTAACCTTTACTCCAACTTCAGAGTTGTACATCGCAACAGGTAAGCGCGGATACGACTTAACGGAAGTCCCTACCTTGATCACCACGCGCTTGCTCCTAAATAGTGGCAAGACTCTAATTTTGGCGCAAGCCATTTCGGTTAGCACCCCAACTAGCACGGGAGGCAACGCATGAAGCGCCCTCTAACAAGTAGATTTCCTCGCCGAGTCCGGATACACGGTGGGGAATTTGATGGATCAGCACGTGCGATTCATCAAGCGGGCGAAAAAGTAACTCTCATGAAATATGAGGCGAACTTTTTTACTCAAGCCATCAAGCGGATCGTCCGTGCGATGACTTTTAATGAAAGGAAACAAATGTTGAAAAATAAAACTCGCAAGCGCCTAGCGCTTGTTGCAGTTTCTGCAATGGGCTTTGGCCTGTTGTCTATAGTGGTGCCTACGGCGGCTAACGCCTCTATTACACCAACAGCTACGGTCTCACCAGTTCGCGTTACTGGAACCGGTCCAGATACTGTTCCACAAGCCAAGATATCTTGGACTAGTTCTATAGCCCTAACTGGTGACGTTGACACTGTTGTTTTGACGTTAACGTCTGCACCTACTGCAGAGGCTAAAGTCCAAATAGGAAGTGCCGACAGTATCGGTGTAAGTCTGGGCACTTTCACTGGTGGTGCTGTTGCCAGCCTCAACTCTGGTGCTGGTGCTGCAATAGCACATTCCGACTACTGGGTTGGGGCCGGTGGCATAGATGACGGGCCTTCCGTCACGGCTACCAAAATCGCTTCGCTTTCCATTCAGGCAGATACTGCCGGTTTCTATGCTGGTACCTTAACCGTGACCCGGGCTGCTAGTCCAGTTCACACAGTTTCATTCTCCTTCACCACAAGAGGTGCAGTTGCAAGTATGGAAACTTCTGTTAGTGCAGCAACTATTGAAGCAGGAGGAACTTCTACTTTAACTGTGACCCTTAAAGATGCTGCGGGATTTGTTACTCAACCACTTGCGGTTGACTCTGTCACTCTCGCTGAAACTTCTGGAGGTTCTTTTGAAGCGCCTACTACTTCACTCTCTGCCACCTCATCCTTGACTACTGGTCTCTATGACGGTGTCGGTGTCATTGTTTACACAACAGAAAATGCTCCAGACATAACCGCAACGCTAACAATGACTCCTGCAGGAACTCTTGGAACAATTGCTGCGCAAACAGCAACTGTGACAACTACCGGTGCTAACGCAAGCACCACGCTTACTTCATCAGTTGGTATAGTTACTAACTTGAAGAGAGTCTTGGCCGGTGTTACTACTGGTATTACTAGCACGCCTACATACACTGCTGCACCAACTGTTGCAGCTTTCTCATTCACAATCGCAGGATTTACTCCTAACATTTCTGTGTCGCCATCTATCGCAATCACTGACAGCGATTCAAGCATGACAGTGACAGTTGATGGTGTTGCTTATTCAACAGGAGTTGGATTGCCACGTACTACTTCATCAACTGGAACAGTAACCCTTGCAATTGGTGTTAGCGGTACTCGCGACAATGGAGATGCTCTTACATTGGACGCTAATGGCACTATTACGAACGTAACTAATCAACAGCACTCAAAAGTTACATTCAATACTGTTGCATATACCTTGGCAACTACAACTCCAAGCGTTCTTACAACTCTTGCAGTAGCTTCTTCGGCCATCACTTTGGCCGGAACAGTTATGGATCAATGGAGCAACCCAGCAGCTGGTTACTTAGTAACTGTTACTGGAACTTCAACTCCAAGTGGTTCAAATAAGACAGGTTCTGCTACTGTTGGAACAGATGGCACATGGTCGGTAACTCTTCCAGCTGCTGCTGCAACTACAACAGCACTATCAATTGATGCTGTAGGAACTGGTGTTACAAGCGTTACAGATGATGCACTGACATTCATCGCTAACTTCACTGAAACTGGCTTGCCAACAGCGACCACGCTTACTGTTGCTTATGGAGATCAAACAGATACATTGCCATTTATCACAATGCCAACAACTGGATTTATCAGTAGCACCTCTAGCACTGAGACATTCACAATTGCTACTGGAGTTGTCACTAACGCCACGCCAGTTGCGAACGCAGTTTCACTTACATCAACATCAACACCTGCAGGCGCAAATGTGACTTACACAGGTACTGCTGGACTTAAGTTCCGAGTAGCAGTCGGTGCAGCATTGGCTGACGCCACTGGTGTTTCAACTTTGACTAGGGCAGCCGGTGCAGCTGTTGTTGCTTATGCAACTACTCCTGGAACACATGTTGTGACAATGACTTCAGGTTCATTGACAAAGACTGTTTCGATCCGTGTTGCAACAGCACGTGATGCCGCTGCTCGTAATATCGCTATTACATCAGCTACATCACTTGCACAAGGCGCGGTAATGGTAATTACTGGGACTATTACAGATGGTTATGGCAACCTTGTTGACACAACCGCTGAGACGGTTACAGCCTCTGTAACAGGTGCGGCATTTATCAATGGAAGCCTAACTTCGGTAGCTGGATTAACTTCAGATGCTACAGGTACTTTCACGGTCACACTTGTTGCTACATCTAACGCAAGCGGAAACGCTGTCGTTACCTTTACTGGTGTTAACTCTGTCCCCGCCACCGGCCCAGGTCAATTCGGCGCACTTGCCGGACGCTCTAACCCAGCTTCGACTACTGCTGGAACAAACGGCTTCGCTGCTTCAACTAGCCCAGCTTCAGTAACAATCGCACTTACACCTTCAACAGTTAAGACCACTGATCAGGTATTTGCGGAATCAACTGCTGCTATTGCTGCCGCAACTACTGCTGGAGTTAAGGCTGATGCCGCTAAGGCTGCTGCTGATGCTGCAACTGATGCTTCAATTGAAGCTGGCGATAAGGCCGATGCTGCAACTAATGCAGCCCTTGATGCTGTAGATGCAGCTGATGCTGCAACTTCTGCTGCTCAAGATGCTGAAACTGCTGCACTCGCTGCTGGCGAAATTGCACAGGGTGCTCTAGATGCTGCCGTCGAAGCAACAGAAGCTGCAAATGCTGCAGCAGAAGCTGCTGATGCCGCTACTGATGCCGCTAATGCCGCTACTGATGCCGCTAATGCTGCAACTGAGGCCGCAGAAGTTGCTGGCGAAATTGCACAAGCTGCTCTAGAAGCTGCAGAACGTGCAGAAGCTGCTGCTCTTGATGCAATCGAAGCTGGTAATGCCGCAACTGATGCAGCTAATGCTGCAGCAGAAGCTGCTGATGCCGCTACTGCCGCTGCAGAAGAAGCAACAGAAGCTGCAAATGCTGCAGTAGATGCTGTTGCTGCTTTGTCAGCACAGGTTGCAACGTTGTTCTCACGCCTTAAGGCGCAGATCACAGCGTTGACTAACTTGATAATCAAGATCCAAAAGAAGCTAAAGGCTTAATACGCCTCTTCTGATTAGGTCTTGATAAAAGATCTAATTTAAGCAAAGACCCGGTTCCCACTTCGGTGGGGATTGGGTCTTTGCTTTTCAATTTGATTCCCATATGTCACGAGAGTGACTTTTTTACTTTTATCGACAATTCGACCCGTGGCTAAGTAAACTTAGGAAATGATTAATGTGGCGCTACAGCGCAGTTTTGGGTGGGTGGTCTTGTCAGCTACCTTGCTGGGCACAATTGGGATTACTCCATATCTCACTGCAGACCCGGTAAATCTGCCCAAGATGTTAGTGCTCTCCGTTTTTGGGTTTATCGGTGTGGCAATGATTTTGGTTAATCGTGGCAAAACAATGTCTACCAACTATCGTGTTCCGCTTATCGCATTAGGTGTGTTCCTGTTGAACTCCTGCGCCGTTCTTTTTTTATCAGGTGGCAATATCACTCAACAACTTTTCGGTACGAGTGGGAGGAATACCGGTTTCATCACGTACGCATCGCTTGCTTTTTTAATGGCTTCCGGTATTTATGCAAGTAGTAGAGATTTCTTAAAGAGATTTTTATTTGTACTTTTGGTAGCTGGCTTACTTTCAATGATGTATGGCCAAGTTCAATATATGGACAAGGATCCTTTACCTTGGGCAAGGGTTTATCCCAGCCCCGTAACTGGTTTTCTAGGTAACCCCAATTTCCAGTCTGCCTTCATGGGAATGTTTGCTGTGGTTACTTTCGTTTTAATTTTTGCGCAGAAGCAGAGCGTGATCTTGAGGTTGGTATATGGACTATTGGCTTTGCTTGCCATTTTGGGAGTTAAAGAAAGCGGTTCACAACAGGGTTATTTGAATTTCATTGCCGGTGTTTTTGTTGCTGTACTTCTCTACCTTTACATGAAGAAATCGAAAATTATTGCGTGGGCAGTATCTGCGATTGGAATTATTGGAACCGTTTTAGTAGCTGCTGCGTTGTTAAACATCGGCCCTCTTGCCGCAGCACTTAATAAGTCATCGTTGGAGGCACGTAGATTTTATTGGCGCGCAGCTGTGAATATGACTTTAAATCATCCATTTTTCGGTGTAGGGATGGATCATTATGGCGACTGGTATTTCCGTTCTCGAAGTCAAGAAGCAGTCAATTCCAGTGCCGGGCTCTATGCAGATACGGCACATAACGTACCTTTGGATATTTCTTCGTATGGTGGATTTCCTTTACTAGTAACTTATCTAGCTTTAATTATTCTTGTGATTATCGCTATTGTGAAAGTTGTTAAACGTACGGGAGGTTTTGACGCAAGATTCACCGCAATAGTTGGTGCATGGGTGGCTTATCAGGCTCAATCAATAATTAGCATTAACGTGCCGGGTTTGGCTGTGTGGGGTTGGGTACTTGGCGGGTTAATCATTGGTTATGAAATCAATACTCGCGACATTGCAGCTTCGGAAAGCAATGCTCTTGGGTCAGCCACTTCCAATAAACGAAAAATGAATATGAAGGTTGAGAAAGTTACGGCGGGAACAACCCTTGCTGTCTTTGTAGGGGCAATTATTGGATTAGCTGCTGGACTTCCCCCATTTGTTGCATCGGTGAAATTTAATTCTGCGATAAAAGCAGATGATGCAATCAAGATTAGGGATTCTGCGCTAATTTGGCCACACGATATATCAAGAATGGTTTATGTTGCCAAAGGCCTGATAGATATAAAGCTTGAGAAGGAGTCTCGCGAAATAATCCTTCAAGCTTTAGAAGAATTTCCTGATTCATTCTATGCATGGAGCGTCCTTGCCACTTTGCCAAATGCAACCCCATCAGAAATTGCGCTCGCAAAAACTAAAATGAAGGAGTTGGATCCGCTTCACCCAGAGTTTAAGTAAGCGCGCTTAAAGGTATCGATCACCATGACAATACTTCGGGGAACCT
>JBCKHN010000032.1:0-7601 GCA_038905815.1 Candidatus Planktophila sp.
GCGGGCGAGTGGGTTCGAATTGGGGAGTCCTTGATGACTACGCAAATGTCGCAGAGGGATTTCTCGCACTCTATCAAGTGACCGGTCGCCAACACTGGTTCGATCTGGCCAGCAATTTACTTGCGGTAGCAAGTGAGAATTTCTCAGACGAATCGAATGGATTCTTTTACACTGATGCATTGGCACCACCCTTAGTGCAACGCCCTAAAAACATTTATGACAACGCGGAGCCATCTGGTGTATTTGCTCTCGCAAAGGCGCTGATTACGCACTCCGCCTTAACTGGGGGCTCCGAATATCGAAAACGTGCGGAAAGTGCGCTCACAACAGTCTCAGAGATGGCGACCACCTCGCCGATGGGTGTTGGTTGGGGCTTGGTCGCCGCGCAAGCACTACTCTGCGGTCCGGTACAAATAGCAATCATCGGCTCCGATAGTCAGCAGCGGGACCAATTCGTGAGCGTTGCTTGGCGTTCAAGCAAGCCCGGTACCGTGATCGCGGTCGGTAAACCAAATGAAGAGGGAACAGTCAAACTTTTGAATGAGCGGCCGGTGATTGGTGATGGCCCGACCATTTATCTCTGTCGCGAATTCGTTTGTGAACTGCCGACCAATGATCTCGCAATATTTCGGGAACAGCTGGAGAGTTGAATCCATTGCTTTTCGAGAGGGCGCGCAAAGAGCCGAAAGAGTAAGGTGGAGCTATGTGCGATCACGATTTTCAACGATGCACTAATGGCGAAGTCAGATGCATCAACTGTTTCGTTAGCGACGATGAAATGGAACTGCCGGTGTACAAAAAATTAGACGAAGCCCCAGATGCGCCACCGGCTGGCTATTGGGCAACGCAGGTGAGTTTCGAGTAATAATAAAGTGTTGTCAAATAGCGATCTTGATTATTTGTACCAAGAATATTCTCTAAGAATTTCTACTACTTGAACTTCATAATTTTCATAGAAATCTGATCTACCTAATTCCTGTGCTCTTATGTGGTCACCAACTTGCTTCCATTTCTTAATGTCATCTTCCGATTCAAAGTAAGAGATGGTTACACCTTCTCGGGTAGCCGAATCACGGAAGCTAACATGAGAGAGGTAGCCGGGTATGGATTTCACCAAAGATTCCATCAATTCGGTTTGCTCTTGATAGAGGTCAGCGGAATCTTCTCTTCTGGTCGATTTAAAGATAACGGCGAATGACATCAAATGAGCATACTGGTTGTAATTGAGGACGGAAACTTTACCCAAAAATAAATACTCTCTTTTCTAATGAGTACATCTCTCTTATCCATCGATACATCACAGAATAATACCGAGGTGACCTGACCCCCCAAGTTGGTCTATCACTGCCTACCGACCGACTGCATAGCCTTGATTTCCGCGGGAGTTTGCTCCGGCTTTGAGCCAGCCCCGGTCTTGGGCAACGGCGCTGAGGCGACCCTCAGACCAACCGTCTCCCACGACGAGCCGGTGGCCTCGACGTGTTAGTTCCGCGAGAACCTTCGGGTCAAAACGATCCTCTATAAGGAGTTCAGCAGGGTGAGCATCACGCGGGTAAAAGGAACTAGGCGCGTGGGTGGAGTGAAAACTCGGCGCATCAATCGCTTCTTGAAGGTTCATCTCTCCGTGGACCACATTGAGGAAGAAGTGCAATGACCACTGGTCCTGGGAGTCCCCTCCCGGAGTTCCAAACGCAAGCCACGGTTTCCCGTCACGGAGAGCGAAGGAGGGTGTCAGCGTCGTGCGGGGACGCGCCCCTGGTCGCAACGAGTTGGGGAGACCTGCCTCGAGCGAGAACATTTGGCCGCGAGTACCTAAAGCGAAACCAAGGGCAGGAATCGTGGGAGAGGACTGCAACCAACCGCCACTCGGGGTAGCCGAAATCATCATTCCCTTGCTATCGACAACATCAACATGACATGTATCTCCCCGCGTCTCACCGGTGGCAGCAACCGTTGGTTCCCCAATTCCACCCTCATGCGCCATCTCTTGCCGGAATACTGGATAGATGGGCAGGCGAGCTTCTCGACCTCCAGGATTTCCGGGACGGAGTTCCAACGACGCGGTACCGGTGATCAGAGAGCGACGAGCGTTGTTGTAGTCGACGCTGAGCAGATCAGCAAGCGGTACATCGCTATACCGAGGATCTCCGTACCATGCTTCACGATCGGCGAAAGCAAGTTTGCTGCTCTCCACGATCGTGTGTACCCAATCGGCTGAACCAGGTCCCATCGACTGAAGATCAAAACCAGCTAAGAGAGCCAATTGCTGGAGAAAGACTGGCCCCTGACCCCAGGGACCCGTCTTACACACGGTGTAATTCTGATAATCGAAGGTAGTTGGCTCTTCAACCGTCGGCTCCCACTGGGCCATGTCGTCGGCGGTCAGCAGTCCGGAGTGACGCCTGCCCGAAGTGTCCATCACCTCGTTATTCGCGCAGAAATCACCGATCGCTTCAGCGACAAACCCGCGGTACCAACTATCCCGGGCAGCGCGCAACTGCTTGGAACGGTTACCACCAACCGCCTCCGACTCCTCAATGATCCGACGATATGTTCGCGCGAGAACCGAGTTCGTGAAACAATTTCCCGCCTCCGGGACCGACCCACTCTTTAACCACGTGGCCGTGGATGTGAGCCACTCGCTCTTGAACATCGATTCGACCGTCCTAAGAGCGCGGCAGACGCTCTCGAGCAACGGGTGACCCTTTTCGGCATAGTGGATTGCCGGTTCGAGCACCTCGCGCAATGAGAGCGTTCCGTGCTGCTCAAGAAGCAAGGTCCATGCCCCAAACGCACCAGGAACGACCGCTGGCAACAGACCGGTACCCGGCATCAGATCAAGGCCCAGATCATTCAAACGCCCGATGGTGGCCATTGCGGGAGAAACTCCCTGCCCGCAAATCACGGATACCTTCTGCTCCGTCTCCGACCAGAACAGGATTGGCACTTCACCGCCTGGCCCATTCAAATGCGGCTCCACGACCTGTAGCACGAAGCCAGCAGCCACTACAGCATCCGCAGCGTTACCGCCTCGCTCCAGGAAACTCATGCCGGTCGCGGATGCCAGCCAATGGCTAGTGGCGACCATTCCGACGTTACCGACAAGTTCAGGACGGGTTGTATGCAAGGTTCTTCCTCCCAACGGAAACATCCGTCAGCACCTATGTTAGAGGTTTTGGCAGACAAATCCAGGCTCCTAGTCATTTTGAGCCTAGTTAGGTCATTAATTCCTGACTTGAGACGATCCTTTTGGGTATCTTCTATTAATGACTTCGAAACCAGTGCTAGTTGTTATTGATGTTCAAAATGGATTTTTAGATACCTCTTGGGGAAAGCGGCGAGGATGGATAAGGGCTGGGTGTTTTCCTTGTCTATTTACTGCCTACTTTGATACTTTATGTTGATGAAGACTCGACTTCGATTCTTTAGTGCTTTAT
Source organism: Candidatus Planktophila sp. (assembly GCA_038905815.1). Classification (GTDB taxonomy): domain Bacteria; phylum Actinomycetota; class Actinomycetes; order Nanopelagicales; family Nanopelagicaceae; genus Planktophila. Next base: position 3,438 of record JBCKHN010000032.1, read on the forward strand.
TGCCACTGGTATTAATTGCCACCCCACTCTATGCGGCAACACCTAAAGCTGGGGCAAAGTGTTCTAAAGCTGGTGCTATCTCTACCTATGCAGGTAAGAAATACACCTGCGTTAAATCGGGTAAGAAACTTGTCTGGAATAAAGGCGTAAAGGTCGCGGCTGCAAAGCCTGTTGCAACTCCTTCACCTTCACCAACTCTCAACCAACCTGCACAACTCGGCGGGACATGTTCAACTGAAGGCAGCACTGAAACCCTAGGTGCGGGCACTATTCGTTGCACAAAAGGTAAATGGGAACCTTCAAATTCATCAACGGGATCTACTTCAGGTGCATCCATGTTGAAAGTTTCAACCGTCTGGGGCCAAATCGGTTTGCTCATCAGCGGAAACGGCTTAGGCAACGTTGCTGATGCATCCTTAGTTCAATTACCCAATGGAAATATTCGAATATATTTCAAAAATGGTAACGATACTCAAGCCGGTATAAAAGGATTTGATAATTACATTCATTCTGCTCTTTCGACCGATGGTGGGATCACATGGAGCGTTGAAAGTGGCGTGCGAATTCCGATTCAATCACCGGTTGAAGTCTTACCTAAAGCAGGAGGAGGCTTTTCGGCGTGGGGTTGGACCTTATCGGGCGGTAAAGACGTTATGTATTATGCGGAATCAACCGATGGATTAACTTTTATTCAAGTATCCGTTGCAGGACTTGACGTAAGTACCTGTAAGACAACTAGCGGGCAAGTACTTGCGCCGTTAGGTGATCCTACGATTGTAAAATTAGCAGATGGCACATGGTTATTGCATGCCCAAGGCTTTGGCGTTGGAAACACTGGTCCTAACTTTGCGCGGTGGGCCTGCGTTGCCACGTCACCTGACGGGAAAACATGGACCGCTGTGCAATCACGCTCCTATGGTGGCACCATCGATGTAGCAAGCAATCCCAACATCTATATTAATAAGAGCGGAAAAGTGGAGTGGTTATGGTCGGGCAAGGATGCAATTTATGCTCGCGAAGGTGACGGTACTACTTATGGCGCTGTAGTTAATTTTCCAAAAGCCGGTGATCCAGAGCGCCTCGATTTAGCGGACGGCACTGAATTAATTGCATTAGGTCAATTTGATCCTCGAATCGGTGGCGCGATTGTTATTGCAAAGAAGGTGACCACTTCCTACACGGTTGTGCACCAGAGTTCTCCACCAGTTCATGGAAACCCCAGTGCTTCAAATGTTTGGTTGGTCACGGGGACGACCGCGAATCAAATTTCAGTGATGAATTTTTGCATGAATAAGAATGTTAAGGATTTACCTGGAGGTAGCGTAACTATTGAAACTAGTGGTGCATCTCTTAAAGTAACGGCGATAGATCCAGCTAATCGCGGATGTGCATTTATCCTTGTTGGAAAAGAAAAAATTATCGGTAATAACTCCTAGCCGCTTAGTTTTCATTTAAAGCGGGCAAATCTTTGAACCAATCTAGGGATCCAGAATTTGCTAACGCATCGCGATTGCGAACAGTTCTGCCATTAATTACATCGGCAACGGCTAATTCCACAAGTTTGTTACTTTTTGTGCGTGGAAGATCTGGAGTCGCAATAATTTTATCCGGTACGTGTCTAGGGCCAGCTTGGGTTTTTAGCGCGTGCTTAATATTATTTATCAACTCTTGGGTCAATTGAACACTATTTTTTAAGATGACAAAAAGAATTACTCGAGTATCACCTTCCCAATCTTGGGAAACAGCCATGCATTCCTTAATTTCTGAGAAAGTTTCGACGACGCGATAGATCTCTGCCGTTCCGATTCGCACACCTTTAGAGTTAAGAGTTGCGTCACTGCGTCCATAAATTGAGAATCCGCCAGTACTTGATTTGGCTGCGAAATCACCATGGGTCCAAACACCTGGAAAGCCTTCGTAATATGCCTCGCGATACTTTTCATAATTGCTATCGCCCCAGAAATTGAGCGGTTTGCTAGGAAACGGAACAGTGCAGACAAGTTCACCTTTCTCATCTACCTTTGCAGTCAGACCAGCCTCATTAAATACATCGGTTGCCATACCAAGGAGTGGACCTTGCAATTGCCCTCTATACACGGGAAGAGTCGGAATTCCAGCTAAAAAACAACCACAGATATCCGTACCTCCAGACATCGAAACTAAATGCACATCCTTTTTGATATGGTCATAAACGTAATCAAAACTCTCGGGGCTCAATACAGAGCCAGTTGAAACTATGAGGCGAATTGCCGAAAGATCATGCGAAGTCATCGGAGATAAACCTTCTTTATGAGAGGCATCGATAAATTTTGCAGAAACTCCGAAAAAAGTTACCCGCTCATCTTGGGCTAAATCAAAAAGTTTCTCTGGCGTCGGTGAGATGGGGGAACCGTCGTAAAGAACTATGGCTGCACCGGTCCCAAGAACATAGAGCAACCAATTCCACATCATCCAACCACAGGTTGTGAAAAAAAAGACTCGATCTTTTGGAGTTAAATCAAAGTGATAGTGATGTTCGGCGGTAACTTTAAGGAGCACTCCCGCGCCACTGTGTGTGATGCATTTTGGCTTACCGGTAGTTCCACTTGAAAACAGTACAAAACCTGGGTGATTAAATGGAAACCTGGTAAAAGTCAGCGGCGCATCCTTAAATGGCGCTATCCATTGATCAAAGGTCGTGAATTCTTCAGAAGAATGAGAAATTATTACTGTCTTTTTAAGCGTTGGTAGGCTTTCTATAATTTGTTTTAAGCGCTCAAGACAATCGAATTTCTTGCCTCCGTAAGAATAACTATCAGCGGCTAGTAAGAGAACCGGTTCGATTTGACCGAAGCGATCAAGTATTGCCTCGGGTGCGAAATCAGGGGAAGAAGTACTTACAATCGCGCCAATACTTAGACCGGCTAACCCATAGAGAAGTACCTCTATGAGATTCGGTGTCCATGTCACAACGCGATCGCCAGCGACCACACCTTCATGGAGCATTGCCGCGGCGGTTGCGGCAACAAGTGCGCGCAATTGCTCCCAAGTAACTTCGCGACGCGTGCCATCTTCCAGGATTGAAATAATCGCCACGGCGTTGTCCACACCGTTGCGGAGCAAATTTTCAGTGACATTTATGCGGGCTTCGGGAAAGAATTCCGAGGAAATAAAATCATTGCCGGCTTTGTAGAAAGTATTACCTTTCTCACCAATGAATTCTGCATCGTCCCATGTTTGCGACCAGAATTGGCCAGGATTATTTATGCTCCATCTGTGCAAATCCCAGTAATTAGATAAGTCCGTACCTGTTTTTGACGAAATCGTTCGAGAAAGTTTTGTGATTGCTGCATTTGCTACCTGACGAGCACTAGGCTCCCATAATTTTTTAAGCTCATTCAACGAAGCCAGTCTCACCATTAACGCAATATAGACTCTCAGCCATGGCTATGAACCCTTCTCAGGCGACTTTTCTGCCTGAGATTCACATCAAGGTTCTCCGAGATTCTGGAAACCTAGCTGTATTTCGTTACGGGGCAAAGGACGGGAAACCGATTCTTGCTCTCCACGGGATAACATCTTCGAATCGTGTTTGGCAATGCTTCGCTCGCACCGTAACTGCTCAGGGTTATACGGTCTACGCCGTTGATTTACGCGGACGCGGCCTGAGCAATAAATTAAGCCGACCATTTGGAATGCTCACACATGCACAGGACATGGTTGCAGTACTTGATTACTTGGAAATTAAAAAAGCTGATCTCATCGGACATTCAATGGGAGCTTTTATTGTTGCAGCGATGGTGAGCGTTGCCCCCACCCGAATTAACCGCGCAGTATTCATTGATGGTGGCATACCACTGCCGCTTCCCCCTGGATATACGCCGGAGATGGTCTTACCGTTAATTCTCGGCCCCGCTTTAACTCGACTTGCCATGACTTTTGAGAGCAAGGAGGCGTACCGTAATTATTGGAAACCGCAGCAGGCATTTACAAAAGGATGGAGCGCGGTGATGGATGAATATGTTGACTACGACTTACAGGGTGAGGCTCCACATCTGAAACCCGCAACCAATGTGCGCGCAGTTGAAGAAGATTCTGCAGATTTATTCGAAAGTGAATTAATCGAGGACGGACTAACGGGCTCAACTGAAGAAATTCTTTTTCTGCGGGCAGTTCGAGGTCTGC
>JBCKHN010000033.1:0-6987 GCA_038905815.1 Candidatus Planktophila sp.
CGCATGCCGATCAGTAATATCAATTTCTAACTCAGTAAAATTCTTTATACCAGTTTGAAGATCAGAATAATTTCTTCTGGTACTGGCAGCCTTTCCAAAATAAAGAGCACGTGCATTGTTATCAATTCCGTAAACGCTGAAACCAACCTTGGAGAAAAGGTCAACGCAGCTTCGCCCCACAAGGCCACTCGAGCCAGTTATCAGAATCGTCTTCTCCACCTAAATTTCACCCTTCTAAAGGTAGTCAATGAAGTATGCCCGCAATCACCACGTAAACCAAGTAGTGAAATTTACTCTTGTTGAACAAAGAATGTAATCAAAGAGAAGGTGTGCGATAATTGCCTAAAAATCTCTTATTTGGTAGTGTTGCTAAATGGATTTAGAGAATTCTGGTAAAAAAATCTCTTTCATTTCAAGAATTGCTTTTCAAATTCCCACCATTGCATTGTCCAGTATCACAATGATCGCCATATCTAGAAACCTTGGTCCAAGTGGTCGTGGTGAGCTCACTCAATTCTTGTTATTAGCTATTCTAACATCGAGCGTTTTGAGCACTCCTATCTTCTTGACCATTATGAATTTAAGAAATGCGATTGAAATAAAGTCACATTTATTTACTAGTCTTCACATCTTCAATCGTAAGAATCTTGGGGCGTTGGTATTTCTAAATCTCGTTTATTTTTTCTTAGCTAAGTCAAATAGTCCAATGTCGGATATGCTTAACATAATTTTACTGGATTTACTCGTCGTTTTTTATTTTGTTGCCACTCAAATCAGGGACTTTTTACTAAGGTTTCATAAGAACGAGGTTTATAGTTTTGATTTTGTTTTGCAAATAGCAATTTCTCTTACAATGCTATGGTTATGGCTGCAGCAAGAGCTTTCCGCAGCAAGAGTGATACAGATTTTTGTATTTTTTTATGGTCTATTTGTATTCACTTTAATCGTTTTTCTAAGAATAAAGTTACAAACATTCAACTTCGCAAATTTTATATTTAAGAATACTCCACATCTTGAACAACCCAAGCTCCTAGAGGCAAAAGAGTCATTTACTAAATTAGGAATCCTGTTTCATTTATCTCTGAGTAAAGATTTGCTAATTGGTACAGTGATGCTTTCAAGTACCAATTTTGGACTCATGTCCGCTCTTGCGTCATTCTGGGTTGTTGTGCGATTCTTAAGGGCATCATCTGTTATTCAACTGAGACTCAGTGGGGATGAACCCTATGCAGTTTCTACACCAACAAAGGGAATATTGGCGTTTACAGCGCGATCCAAATCCGCAATTCATTTGCAGGCGATGATTATCGGAATAACTGGAATGCTTGGCTATTTACTAACGCCGATACTCATGGGACGTGGCTTTAAACCAAGCATCGGTATGACAATTTCGGGTATTACGGCAGAAATACTTCTTATGAGATGTCTCTATAATTTATCTACGTCTCCTTCTAGGTATCGACAGAATTTATTCATATCACTATTTCTTTTTCAAATCATTTTTCTTGGAGTTTTAGTCTTTTTTGGTGTGAATCTTTCAATTACTATTATTTGGTTTTCGAGTTGTGTTATTTACACAATCTATGAAGTTAGCAATTTTACTAGGTCTAAAATTGAATACAAATAGAAGCCCGCTTGTTTCGATTGTAATACCCACTTACAATGCACAAGACTGGATTGTTGGCTTACTAGAATCAGTGGTAAAGCAGAGTTATCGAAATATCGAAGTAATCATTATTAACGATGGATCGACTGATTCTTCTCTCGACTTGGTTACCCAGTTTGCTAAAAGTGTTATTGATATAAGCGTTCATGTTATAACACAAAAGAATAGCGGAGTCTCCGCAGCAAGAAATGAAGGAGTCAGATATGCAACTGGAGATCTTTTAACTTTTGTCGATTCGGACGACATCTGGTTCAGTAGGAAAATCGAGTATCAAGTCAATGAGATAGTTGAGTCAGGGATTTCCGCTGTTGCTTGCAGTTATGGGATATTTAGGGATATAGACTCCCGCGTATTAGAAATTGTACATCCAGATTGGTCCTATGGTGGTGTTCGTAATTGGTTACTTTTGCGTTCATATGGTGGCCTTTTATCCTCAACTTTAATGGTGACTAGGGATGTGTTCAATAAAGCAGGGCCGTTTAGGACCGATCTCTCCTTATCTGCGGACATAGAGTTCGCATGGCGGTTACTTCGCATTACGCCGGTAAAGTTAATCAGCGAACCTCTTGTTGGGTACAGACTTCGCCCAAATCAAATGCACAAACAGCCAGAATTACTTCTATCTGAAGCGCAGAGAATGATCAAAATTATCAGTCTGCTTCAAGTGAATAAATTCCAACGAATATTCTTGTCGAATTTGAATTTGCGACTTTTCTTGTATTGTCTGCAAGATAAAAGACTAATCTCCGGTACATCTTTTCTTTTTAGTGCTCTTAAAATTAATTGTTGGGAAGTTGTAAGTACATTAATTAGTATAAGCTCAAAAAGGGCAATGAGAAAAATAAAAAATTCCGAAAAGAAGTCATTTTTCCTTTCGAATCCATAGTTCCCACATCCATTCATAGGAAAAGAGATTATTAAAGTCTTTGTCAAACTCTTTCCTTAAAGCTTCACGTCTAGATTTTGCTTCATGTTCAAAATTGTGAAATTGAATTAAAAGATATCTCGCCTTAATTAAGCTATTGGATTTAACCAGCTGCTCAAGGCATTCGAACTCCATACCTTCAATGTTCATTTTAACCAATTCAATTTCCGTTACTGAATTAAATATTTCTTGTATACTTAGTGATTTGACTTCAATTTTTTCTATTGAATTGTCCAACTCCTGTCGACTACGGAGATCATCAATTTGCATTTCAATATTTCGACCATCAGCACTTACTCCATATTGATGGACTGTTATGTTTTTTGCGCCTACAAATCTGTTAGCTACAATACTAAAGTATTCTGAGATCGGCTCATATAGCCAAAATGTCAAATGAGGATTGTTAAGTTTGATTTTCTTGGTAAATTCACCTTTAAATGCGCCTAAGTCCAATACAATTCCATATTTGTGTAAATCTATTCCATACTTCAACTTTTCATGATTAAACAGGAACCACTCTGAAACATCCGAATTTCCATTTCGAAGTGTTAGAGTTAAACCGTAGAGTCTTCGAGCAATGGCGGAAGTCTCAAGCAATCGATCCTTTAGTCGCCTGATTTCCATTGAACTATTATAACCAGTGTAAAAGGGAAAGTAAGATGATGCACAAATGAAAATCTTGGTGACTGGGCTGGCCGGCTTTATTAGCTCTCATTTTTGTGAAAATTTATTGAGCTTAGGGCATACTGTTATAGGTTTAGATGACTTTTCAACTGGGAGACTTTCAAATTTAGAAACTTTAAGAGAATCAGAGAGGTTTACTTTAATTGAGCACGATGTACGTGATGAGATAGGAGTTTGGCGCTGCTGTCGGTTTCGTTGACACTTATAATCTGGACAGAGTTTTCAGGGAAGGATCAACTAATGACAAAGCACTATCCACAGGAGTTTCGAGATGACGTAGTAAAAGTCGCTCGATTGCGCCAAATTTCTATGCGTCACATAGCCCTTGATTTTGGTATCTCGGCTGCCACTCTTTATCAGTGGCTTCAAAAGGCCGAGATAAAAGATGGCCTCAGGCAGGTCGTCGTGAGTCCAGCTCAATTGGCTGAAAATCGAGAATTGCGCCGTCGCAACAAGGTCCTAGAACAAGAGGTTGAGATCTTGCGAAGAGCAACGGTCTACTTCGCTAAGGACCATTCCCCAAAATGATCTACCCGCTGGTTCGTGAATTGGCCGATGACGGATTCCCCGTCCGGTTGACTTGTCGGGTTCTCAAGTTCTCTGCCCAGGGTTACTACAGATTGGCAAGGCGCCCCATCTCGTATCGTGACTATGAGAACGCCTACCTAACCAACGTCCTAGTTGGCGCTCATCGCAAGGATCCTGCCTTTGGTTATCGCTTCCTTTCAGATGAGTTAGAGCGCAAGGGGATGGTCATTGGTGAGCGACGAGTCTGGCGCCTCTGTTCACAAGCTGGCCTCTGGGCAAGCTTTGTGAAGAAACCACGCTCAAGTAAGAAGCCAGGGCCGGCAGTTCACGATGATCTGGTGCTTCGAAAATTCAGTGCTACTAGAGCTAATCAACTCTGGTTCACCGATATCACTGAGCATCCAACGAAGAGTGGAAAACTTTATATGTGCTCTTTTGAAGATGCCTTCTCGGGGCGAATTGTTGGTTACTCGATTGGCCCAAGGATGACTTCAGGTCTTGCGCTCTCAGCACTTCATAGCGCCATTACCTTGCGAAAGCCAACTGGAACAATTTGTCATAGCGATAGGGGCAGCCAATTTCGATCTGGGTCCTTTACTCGCACTCTCAAAAACAACGGCCTTCGTGGCTCTATGGGAAGAGTTGGCGCAGTTGGCGACAACGCTCGAATGGAATCGTTCCACTCACTTCTGCAAAACAACATTCTGGATTCAAAGAAATGGGAATCTCAGGAAGAACTTCGAATCGCAATCGTGTATTGGATTGAAAAGACCTACCACCGAAGAAGGCGCAAGCGCAGTTTAGGCAAGATGACACCGGTGGAATATGAAAGCGCACATGAAGTCCTTGACAAGGAATTACTTGTTGCGTGAAACTACACACACTTGTCAACGAAACCGACAGCACCGCCTTCTAAAGATTAAGCATATTTTTATGACGAATAAACTAAATCGACAGCAGCGCCGTTTTGTAGAAGGTAATTTCGAATCTGTGTATATATTATAGTCGGGCGAGGTGATTCGCCAAGAATCCAGTTGGTCTAACCAGCAAGTTAAATTTCTTTTCTTTTTTGCTGCCTTTTAGAGCTAATTGTGAATTCCGTTAAAACGTTTCGAAAAATTATGAAGGGAAATCATCCAGGCGAACGGTGCAGCCCTTAAAGTCCATTGGAGTTTTCAATTCCTCGGTGACTCGAAGGTTTTTGTGCCCTTGGGAGAATAGGTAGAGTTTCATACTATTTACGGGCACCCATTCTGATGCAAGATCTGTTGTTTGCGAAAGCACTCCAACCAGCGGTCTCGATGGCCACGCCTTGGTACGGCTCAATATTAAGACACCATTGTCGAGTTCCTTCGGGTCGCATTGAGTTATCGATTTCTTAAAGAAACCAATTTCTTGCAAATAGTGAGTTTTGAAATTCGCAGCAAATACATGGTTTACATTGTAAAGAGTCAGCAATGCCAAGGCTCCCGCAAGGAGGCCACTAATCGCTGTACGACGTGTTCCAAAAATAGTGCTCAAAAATTCGAAGAGTCCGCCTATAAGGAGAGTTTCGATAAGCCATTTAACAGCCCCGATTAGACGAAAATCTATTTGGTTTTGACTTACAACAAGTAATGGTGTTAGCGCGAAGACAGTAGTTATAGCCAGGGCAAGAAATAATTTTCCTGTATTCATAAGATTGAAGTTTGTTTTCCTTAAGGCAAATATTGAAAGCAGCGCGAGTATTGGAAGGGCAGTTACCACCAATTGAGAGAAAGTTGGACTTGTGAGGAAGTATGGTCTAAACCCGAGGGCAACTGGGCGAGAAACAAACCAAACAATCTTTTCTGGTAATTCGGAAAGCGAGACATAAGCAACGCGTGCATTCAATCCCGAAGGGTTGAATACCCTGAATATGGCAATGGAAATAAATAGGACTGCACTTCCGGTACCTATGTAGAGAATTGCCGACCTTAGTTTTGCGATGTAATTAGAAAAATTGAAGTTCGAAAAATACCATTCTACGAAGAGAACGGAAAAAGGGAAAAAAGATAGGAGCGGGTAAATCATCAAAGAACAAAGTAGATAGACAGTACCTATTATCTTCCAGACCTTTGATTCCTTGGTCCAGAATCCTAAACCTGTAAGGGACAAGATGGCCGCCCAAGGTAACATGAATGCTGTTGCCCAGTGCGTAAAGAATTGGAATGAGATTGAAGTAAAAGCGATCGTCGACGCAAAAACTGACCAGTGACTTCTGGAATTTTTCAATAGTCTTCTATTGACTACATCGCTTAGAAGAATGAGTCCGACCAGTCCGACCAGTCTCAATATCCAAAGATTTCCGACTGAGTGAGCTAAACTGAAAAAGAGAAGTAGCCCCAAACCATATATAGGTCTCGCATCCTTGGTGGCATGCATTGCGATTCCCGACGGATCAACTAATCCTGGATAATCGTCCGAGAACGCGGACACCTCAAAAACTCCATAAAAGTAAGTTGCTAAGAGTAAAAGCGCTGATCCGATTCGTAGCTTTGTCTGGTGCGTGACTGCCGAGAAATTGTTCATTTTCCCCTACTATAGAGAGCGCGCAACCAGAGCATATATGGAGTTGGTGAACAAAAATCCTTCTACGGTGGTGCAATTTCGGGTTCTTTATATGACGAGTTCCAAGGATCAAAAATTTATGAATTTAGTGAGTATTTCTTCAAGCTTAACTTCTTGATTCTTCTTCGAGAACTTTGGAGGTTGGGGCAGGCGCATCTGGAAGTGTTATTCGGATGGGCGGGGCTATCATTTGGATGTTGAGGGATTTCATGACGCTAGCAAGTGAATCGAGACGGGAAAGTTGGAGAGTGAATCATTTCTAAAACGGCCAGACTTTCTGACCCGTTTGAGTGATGGTATTGGGCTTCGAATCCGGTGGCACGTAGTCGAGCGAGGCGTCGATTCGCCAATGATGAAATTGAACGGGGTCTCATCGTTTAAAGAAGTCGCCGCTGGCGAGTCCCGGTTTCAGAGACAAACCTCGGCCAACTTGACCACTTCTAGAACGCCAGCGGTTAGTACCGATACTCTTTTGAGCTTAGACGGGTTCTGATGGCATACCTTCCAACTGCTATCGATGATGACCATCTGGTTTTGTCCCGACACATCTTGACCACTCGTTCACGCAGCTCCGGTGAGTAACGATTTGGTCCTA
>JBCKHN010000034.1:0-6852 GCA_038905815.1 Candidatus Planktophila sp.
GCACGAAAAGGCAACCTTTGATGCAATAGTCAGCGCTCGCGCTAAAGCAACGAGCGCAACTGGAGTTGCAGATGTTTCCGCAGCTGATGGAATGATTACGCAAGCGCTCCGAGGTTTACTCGCAGTTGCTGAGGCATATCCTGATTTAAAAGCATCAACTAACTTTCTTGCGCTACAAGAAGAACTTTCAACAACGGAGAATAAAGTTGCTTTCGCACGCCAGTTTTATAATGACAGTGTGCGCAGCTTAAATACTGCGGTAAAGAGCGTACCAACCAACTTCTTTGCAGGTTTTGCTAAAGTAAGCGAACGTGAATTTTACGAAGTGGAAGATGAGCAGTCACGACAAGTGCCAAACGTTAAGTTCTAATTTATAATGAACTTTAGAACTGCGCAGGCGGCCAATCGCCGCAAAACTTTCACCCTACTTGGCTCCATGGGCTTGCTCATGGGGTTCGTCATCTACGCTGCGTTGACCTATTTCGGCGGCAGCACCGCTGGCATTGTTCCAATCGCGGTCGGTATTGCACTGATCTCTGTTTGGGGTTCGTACTACGCATCTGACAAATTGGTCATCACAATGACAGGTGCAAAGTTGATCCAAGAGAGTGATAACCCAAAACTCTTTAATTTGATTAACGAAGTCGCTATCGCTAGCGGTTTACCGATGCCGAAAGTTGCCATCGTCATCGATGAGGCACCAAATGCATTTGCAACTGGACGCAATCCGGAGCACGCGCTAATCGCTTTTACTACCGGCATGCTTGATGTGATGGATCGCGATCAATTACAAGGCGTTATCGCCCACGAGATGTCCCATGTTGGAAATCGTGACACTTTGGTTTCAGCCGTTGCGGCAACTACCGCAGGAGCCATCGCGATTCTTAGCGATATGTTGATGAGAATGATGTGGTTCGGCGGTGGTCGCCGTGGTAGTGGCGGCAATCCAATTCTTTTAATTATCTCCATCATTATCTTAATCCTCGCCCCCATTGCAGCGATTCTTTTAAGATCTGCGATTTCACGGAAACGTGAATCGCTAGCTGATGCAACTGCAGTCTCCTTTACCCGCAACCCCACTGGCTTAAGATCGGCTTTAGAAGTTCTAGCCGCTAACTCAACGGTTGTGCGACAACGTTCAACTTCGGTTGCCCACATTTGGATTGAATCGCCGCTGGATGGGAAAGCGGTCTCTAAGCTCTTTTCAACCCATCCTCCAATTCAAGAGCGAATCGCAACGCTCAAAGCAATGGAGAGTTTGAGTTAGCCCTAATTCGTTACAGGTTTAACGCTACGCAAGAGCATCTGCGCGACGTCAAGGACCTCAACCTCTGATTCGCGCTCGTTAACGCCATCGCCGATCATCACTCGACAGAAGGGACATGCCACAGCAATTTCTTCCGCACCAGTTTTGAGCGCCTCATCAACGCGATTCAGATTTATTTTCGCGCCGATCTTCTCTTCCATCCACATCCGTCCGCCGCCAGCGCCACAACAGAAGGAACGCTCCTTATTGCGGGGCATTTCAGTTATTTCAACACTGGTGGTGGCACCAAGAAGTTCGCGAGGTGGTTGGTAAATCTCATTGTGACGGCCTAAGTAGCAAGGGTCGTGATAAGTCAATGGTTTTTCGCTCTTATTAATTGGGATTAGCCGCTTCTCTTTTACCAGATCGTTGAGCAATTGAGTGTGGTGAACCATTTCTAATTCAAAACCACTTTGGGCATAGTCACGACCGATTGTGGTAAAGCAATGCGGACAGGTAACCACAACTTTCTTCTTACCTTTTGGCCGGTCCCCAAAAACTTCTGTGAAAGTTTCAATATTTTCTTTAGCAAGAATTTGGTATAGGTATTCATTTCCAGATCGGCGCGCAGGATCGCCGGTACATGTCTCACGCTTTCCCAGAACTGCGAAGTTAACGCCAGCCATATGCAAAAGTTCGGCGACCGCTTTGGTAGTTTTCTTTGCCCGATCATCGTAAGCACCGGCACAACCAACCCAGAAGAGGTATTCAACTTCTTCCGGAAGCTCCCCGACCACAACGCGCACCGGGAAGTCACATTCAGCAATCCAGTTTTCGCGCTCACTTCGATTAGCACCCCATGGGTTACCTGCTTGTTCCAAATTGCGGAAAGTTCCACCGAGCTCGGATGGAAACTCTGATTCAACGAGAACTTGAAAACGACGCATATTAATAATGTGATCCACATGTTCGATATCGACTGGACATTCTTCAACGCAAGCGCCGCACATCGTACAAGACCATAAAACATCGAGCGAGATAGGTGCGCCTTCACCCACTAGCGCTTCACTTTCCACGGTTTTAGCCATTGCGTGGTCACGCATTGCCATGATTAAAAGCTTGGGAGAGAGCGGTTTATCGGTATGCCAAGCCGGACATGCATCTTGGCAACGGCCGCACTCGGTACACGAACCCATATCGAGTAAGCCTTTCCATGAGATATCTGATCGTGTTCCTAAACCAAAAACATCGTCATCTGCTGGATCATCGAAATTAATTACTTTCCCATGTGAGAGCATCTCGGGTAAAGGGCCAAGGGATGATTTACCGTTTGGGTTGCGCCGGAAATAAATATTAAAAGGTGCCAAGAAGCGGTGCCAAGCAACTCCCATTGTTAAATTAGTTGCAATCACAATAAACCATGCCATCGAAATAATAATCTTTACTGCCGCGATTAATTGAATATAGGAAGTGAGTTGGCCCAACGTGAGCGACTTGAGCATCGAAGCAAGCCACCACGTTGTGATGTAGTGGCGATTGCGCACAGTTTCCTCCGAGAGCGCGCCTTCCAGACCGCGCAAAAAAATTACACAGAAAATAATTACCAAAATAGTTGCTTCGACGAAATACGCTTTTTTCATCCCGGAACCGAAGAATCGTGAAGTGCGGCCCTTCTTAACAATTCGGTTTACTTGGCGAATTACGATCAGAGTTAGGATTCCAAAACCAGTTAACCAAGCGATAACTTCGGTCAAGTATTCATAAGGCCAAAAATGTCCAATTACGGGAAGCGCAAAGCGCGGATTAAAAAGTTTTCCATAAGCTGTTATCAAAGTTCCAAAGAGTGCAACGAAACCAACCATCACAAACCAGTGCGCAAAACCGACAATAGTGAGATTGAGCATCTTGCTATGGCCAAGAATCTCTCGCAGCGCCATCACTAGCCGTTTGCCACGAGCGTTGCTACGCGTTGGGTCAGCGGTGCCACTTTTATAAATTAATAAAAGGTGGCGACTTCGAATTGTGATGAGCACCAGCGCCACGGCGGTGATCGCAAGCGCCACGAGCGCCGCGGCTAGATTTAGAAGTGAGAGATTCATGCGGTAAGGGTAAATGAATTGGCGGGAATAAAGGCGCCTCTCAATCTGTTCCATTGAAGCAAACCTGAGTCGCTCCGACTCAACTTTATGGGTAAGATTGGCTCAGGTTAGAAAGTACCTCGACCCTATATCAGGCTCGAGAATCGGTGCGAGGGAGCAAAAGTAATGGCTAGAGCAGTTGGAATCGACTTAGGTACCACCAATAGTTGCGTAGCAGTCCTTGAAGGTGGCGAACCCACCGTTATCGCTAACGCCGAAGGCGCTCGCACCACCCCGTCGATCGTCGCCTTTGCAAAAAACGGTGAAGTTTTGGTGGGAGAGGTCGCCAAGCGCCAATCCATCACAAATGTAGATCGAACAGTCCGTTCGGTCAAACGCCACATGGGTACTTCATGGAGTATCGATATTGATGGCAAGAAGTACACACCACAAGAAATTTCTGCGCGCATTTTACAGAAACTTAAGCGCGATGCTGAAGCCTATCTCGGTGAAACCGTGACCGATGCTGTTATCACCGTTCCTGCATATTTCAACGACGCACAACGCCAAGCAACTAAAGAAGCTGGCGAAATTGCGGGCTTAAATGTTTTACGTATCATCAACGAACCAACTGCGGCTGCCCTTGCTTACGGTTTAGATAAGGCAGATAAAGAACAGACAATTCTCGTCTTCGATTTAGGTGGTGGAACTTTCGACGTTTCACTTCTTGAAATCGGTGACGGCGTTATTGAAGTTAAAGCGACTAACGGTGATAACCATCTCGGTGGAGATGATTGGGATCAGGTTCTCGTTGATCACTTAGTTCAAACTTTCGGCGCACAAAATGGAATCGACTTAACTAAAGATAAGATGGCGATGCAACGTATTCGTGAAGCAGCTGAAAAAGCAAAGATCGAACTATCTTCATCACAACAAGCAGCAATTAACTTGCCTTACATCACAGTAAATGCAGAGAAGAACCCGCTCTTCTTAGATGAAACAATTACTCGCGCTCAGTTCCAAACTTTAACTGCTGCGCTATTAGATCGTTGCAGGAAACCATTCCAAGCAGTTCTCAAAGATGCTGGAATTCCAATTGCCAATATTCACTCGGTCATACTTGTGGGCGGTTCGACTCGGATGCCAGCAGTTGTCGATCTCGTTCGCGAATTAACTGGCGGGAAAGAACCAAATAAGGGAGTGAACCCTGATGAAGTTGTAGCCGTTGGCGCTTGCCTGCAAGCCGGGGTATTAAAAGGCGAAGTTAAAGATATTCTTCTACTCGATGTCACACCGCTCTCGCTTGGAATTGAAACCAAGGGCGGAGTTATGACTAAGTTGATTGAGCGCAACACCACAATCCCCACAAAACGTAGTGAAATTTTCACAACTGCCGATGATAATCAACCAGCTGTACAAATTCAGGCCTACCAAGGTGAGCGTGAAATGGCCGCCTATAACAAGAAACTCGGCATGTTTGAACTTACCGGGCTTCCGCCAGCGCGACGTGGAGTTCCACAAATCGAAGTTACTTTTGATATCGATGCTGACGGAATTGTGCATGTCTCAGCGAAAGATCTTGGAACTGGGAAAGAACAGAGCATGACTATTACGGGCGGCTCGGCACTTTCTAAAGAAGAAATCGATCGCATGATGGCTGATGCCCAAATACATGCGGAAGAAGATCACCAACGTAAAGAAGAGGCAGAGCTTCGCAACAACGGAGATTCTCTTGTTTACCAAACTGAAAAGTTCATTGCAGATAACAATGAGAAGTTAAGCGAAGGCGATGCGCTTCTTAAGAAAGAAGAAACAGAGGCAGCCCTGGCAGAGCTAAAAACTGCGCTGGGCGGGGCTAACTTCGAAATGATTAAGTCTGCAACAGCGAAAGTTGCCACCGTGAGTCAGGCACTGGGCGCGGCGTTGTACGCGAAAGCAAGCGACGCCAGCGAGAGCCCGCCCGCAGAAGATGGCGTAGAAGATGCCGAAATAGTTGACGAGCAGCCGTAATGTCGGACGAGGTCACTATTGAAGAAGTAAGCGCGGTGGGCGAGCCGGTTCCAGAAATTGATCCGGTTACTGCACTCACATCTGATTTACAACGCTTGCAAGCTGAGTACTCAAATTATCGCAAACGTGTCGAACGCGACCGTTTCCTTGCTCACGAATTAGCAATCGGCGCGGTGCTGACTGAGTTGTTAGCTCTGCTCGATGACGTTGATCTCGCGCAGGAGCACGGTGAATTAAACGGTGGCTTTAAAGCAGTTGCTGAACAATTGACCGCGATTACTTCACGCTTTGGTTTAGAGAAGTATGGAACCAAAGGCGATGCTTTCGACCCGCAACTTCACGAAGCGCTTCTGCATGAGACCTCCGCCGATGTTGCAGTACCAACGGCAACAATAATTATGCAATCCGGATATAAATATAAAGAACGCATTTTGCGTCCTGCCCGCGTGGGCGTTACCGATCCGATTTTGGCGAGTGATTAAATATGGCTGCCAAGGACTTGTACGAGAAAGATTTCTACCAAGTCCTTGGCGTTGCCAAAAACGCCCAGAGCGATGAAATTAAGCGGAAATATCGCACTTTGGCGCGCGAATTGCACCCCGATAAAAATAAGGGCGACGCAGTAAAGGAAGACCGTTTTAAGGAAGTTTCAGAGGCGTATGAAATTCTCTCCGATACGAAAAAACGCGCTGAATACGATGAAGCGCGCACTTTATTTCAACGGGGAGGCTTTCGCGTACCACAAGGCGGAGATTTCAACGATATTTTCGGCGGAGGAAACCCACAAGATATTTTCGCTAATTTATTCGGTGGCGGACTCCGCCGCGGTCCGCGCAAAGGGCAAGATTTACAGACAGAAGCCACCATAACTTTTCGAGAAGCTATTTCCGGCACAATTTTAGAGCTCAAACTTTCACACGATCGAGGTCCTGCACAGAACATTACCGCTCGAGTACCGCCAGGCGTACATGACGGTGCCAGGATCCGCGTTAAAGGCAAAGGCGGAGCAGGTGAAGCGGGAGCTGGAGATTTATTTATTTTGTTACATGTTAAAACGCATCCAATTTTTTCGCGAAAAGCTGAAAACTTAACCATGACGCTGCCGGTAACTTTTGCCGAAGCAGCGCTAGGCGCCGATATCAAAGTCCCAACTCTTAGCGGCGAAGATGTAACGGTTCGCTTAGCCGCTGGTACACCAAATGGTCGCGTTCTTCGCGTTAAAGGGCGCGGTGTTACTAAAGGTAGTACCACCGGAGACTTATTGGTAGGCGTTGAAGTTCAAGTTCCACAACGCGTTGATGGTAAAGCGCTGGCGGCGTTAAAAGAATTTGCGCAAGCGACACAAGATCACGATGTTCGCTTAGATTTTAATAAGAAAGCGCAATCATGAGTGAAATCAACAGAGAAGAAGTACCTGACGATGGCGCAGCGGTATATGTAATTTCCGTAGCTGCCGAACTCTCAGGTTTGCATCCGCAAACTTTGCGCCAATACGACCGGATAGGTTTAGTTTCGCCA
>JBCKHN010000035.1:0-6706 GCA_038905815.1 Candidatus Planktophila sp.
CAAGTCATTGAGGATGACCTCGATTTACAGATGTTGATCCAGTTGAAGCTTAAGGGCGAGCCCCGCCTGAAGTTCGGCGGTGCAGCCACCAACGCAATCGAGGCGATCGAACTCGTACGAGGCACAGATTGCAAGGTCCTCATTCTTGATCACTTCATTGAGGGTCAGATCATGGGATTGGCGGCAGCGCCACTCATCAAGGCCGCCAACCCAGAGATCAAGATCATTCTCTTCACCTCTCACGACCTCGCGATAGAGGCCAGCCGAGAAAGCGCTATTGACGCGTATCTACAGAAGAAGGATTTGAAGAAACTGCTCCCCACCATGCTAGGACTACTAGGAATGGATTCTCCGGCCAAATAAGCGTCTTCCCTTTCGATAAGCGCTGGTTGCTCGTGCAGATCGGGTCTCTAGCGGATATTAAAGAAATTCGAACTCAACTAATCCAGACACTGTTAGACACATCGCCACGCGAGCATTTATGAAATGAGGCATGCCCATTTCGCGAGCACTTTAGATGAGTCTTGTCGTCTGATTTACTAAAAGGCTACCGACGAGTAGCCTAAGGGCATGACCATTTTAAGAAACGTAGTACTAGTAGATGCTGTGCGAACCCCTTTCGGAAAAGCTGGTGGCGTGTACGCGGGTACGCGCGCCGATGATTTGATTGTCCGCGCAATTCGAGGTCTACTTGATCGAAATCCAAAGATTGCTTTGAAAGATATCGATGATGTTGCCATCGCCGCCGCTACACAAACCGGTGATCAAGGAATGAATATTGGGCGAAGCGCTGCCCTATTAGCTGGACTACCAAATACAGTACCTGGCTACTCAATAGATCGATGGTGTGCAGGTGCGCTAACAGCGGTAACAACTATTAGCGGTGCGATTGCTATGGGTGCATACGACATTGCAATAGCTGGAGGCGTTGAACACATGGGTAACCACCCAATAGGCGAATTAATGGACCCTAACCCGCGCTATCTCGCTGAACGAATTGTGGAAGAAGATGCCTTATCTATGGGAAACACTGCAGAACGTTTGCATGATCGCTTTCCGCATTTAACTAAAGAACGCGCAGATAAATATGCACTCAACTCGCAGCTAAAAACTGCAAAAGCATATGAAGAGGGCAAAATTCAGCGCGATTTAATTCCAACAGCTATCCGTAGCGCCGAGCTTGGTTGGGGGATTGCTACCGTCGATGAACCTCCGCGCCCTGACACAACTCTGGCAGCTCTCGCCGCTTTGAAAACGCCGTTTAGACCCGCAGGTCGCGTTACTGCAGGAAATTCTGCCGGGCTCAACGATGGCGCCACCGCTGCTATTTTGGCTAGCGAAGAGAGAGCTCTCGAACTTGGTTTAGGAGTTAAGGCGCGTTTGGTGACATTTGCTTTCGCTGGAGTAGAACCAGAAGTTATGGGTTACGGTCCAGTGCCATCAACTATTAAAGCTCTCGCTAAAGCCGGCTTAAAGATTGAAGATATCGGAGCTTTCGAAATTAACGAAGCTTTTGCGATTCAAGTTCTCTCATTTCTAGATCATTTCGGAATTGGTGATGACGATCCTCGAGTAAATCCATACGGTGGAGCGATAGCAGTTGGTCATCCGTTAGCTTCATCTGGAATTCGTTTGATGTTGAATCTAGCTCGGGCTTTCGAAGAGCACTCAGAAGTTCGATACGGCATAACCACAATGTGTATTGGCCTTGGTATGGGCGGAACGGTTATTTGGGAAAATCCAAATTTCAATGGATCAAAATAATGAATAGCATAGAAATCCAACTCCCAGAAGGTGCGCCAGAAGAGGTAATTACCAACGCCTTACTGCGCGATGTCGAACTATCTGCCTTTGGCGGAAACGGAAAGTTAGCGCTGATCACGCTAGATAATGGTCATGATTACAATCGCCCAAATACTTTTGGTGTCAAATCTTTACAAGCACTCGATAGCGCAATCACCGATGCCATTGGAAGAAACCCCAGCGCGATTGCTATTATCGGCAAACCATTTATTTTTGCCGCCGGTGCTGACTTATCTGCTCTTCCTTTCTTAAGCAAACGTGAACAATCCCTAGCAATTGGGAAACTCGGCCACGACGTTTTTCGGCGCCTGGGCGAGAGCGCGATTCCAACATTTGCTTTCATTAATGGCTTAGCCCTTGGTGGCGGTCTTGAAGTTGCTTTGCATTGTCACTATCGAACTCTTGCCAGCACAGCTTTCACCGCGCTCCCTGAAGTTTTCTTAGGCCTTGTTCCTGGTTGGGGTGGCGCAACGCTTCTGCCTAAGTTGATCGGCCCAGAACGTGCAGTGCAAGTAATTATTCTAAACGCGCTCAACAACAACACGATGATGAAAGCTAAAGATGCTCTTACTCTCGGTGTTGTCGATTCCGTTTTTGAACCTGCCGACTTCCTAGAGAGATCAATCGCTTTTGCTGTATCAATTCTTAACGCTTCAACAAAAATCGAACGCCTTGATTATGCCAGCGATGCTAATTGGGATAAAGCCCTTGCTTACGGAAAAGCTGTAGCGCTTAAGAAATACGGTGGCGCCGAAATTGCTGCCCCGACAAAGGCGCTTGAACTCATTGCTTCTGCCCGAAGCAATAGCAATAGTGAAGGTTTTGGCGCTGAAGACCAAGTCCTCGCCGATCTGATTATGAGCGATCCGCTACGTGCTTCGCTATATGCATTTAATTTAATTCAAAAGAAACGAAAGAAAGTTGAAGGTGCGCCAAAGCCAGCTCTTGCTCGAAAAGTGAGCAAAGTAGGCGTAGTAGGTGCCGGACTTATGGCTTCGCAGTTGGCCTTGATCATGTTACGTAACCTTAAGCGTCCCATCGTTATGACCGATATCGACCAAGAGCGCGCAGATAAAGGCGTAGCTTGGGTTAAGAATGAAATTGCAAAGCTAGTCGAAAAGAAGCGCATGAGTGCTGAGAGTGCGGGACGTTTAACTTCTCTAATTTCAGGTTCTGGCGATCAAAGCGTTTTCGCTGGTTGCGATTTCATCATAGAAGCTATCTTTGAAGAGTTACCTTTAAAACAAGAACTATTTAAGAAACTCGAAACTATCGTTTCGCCAGAATGTGTTTTAGCTTCCAACACTTCTTCACTCAGCGTTGAAGCAATGAGCGAAGGCCTAACGAACCCAGAACGTGTGATTGGTTTCCACTTCTTCAATCCAGTAGCGCTCATGCCTTTGCTTGAAGTAGCACGTACCAGTAAAACTGACGATGCAACAACGGCCACCGCAATTGCCATCGGTAAAGAACTTAAAAAAACGATGATAATTACAAAAGACTCGCCCGGCTTTGTTGTTAACCGACTTATCACCCGATTCATGGGCGAAATCACTGACGCAATGGATGAAGGTACTTCCCCAGAAGTTGCCGATAACGCAATGCGCGAAATTGGTTTCCCAATGACACCTTTCGAACTCCTTGGTCTAGTGGGTCCCGGTGTGGCTCTTCACGTTTCGCAAACTTTGAATAGAAATCTTGGACCGCGATATCGCATCTCTCCATCAATGCAACGTATAGTCAAGGAAGGTGTTCGTACATTTTATATAAAGAATAAGGACGGCTCTCTGGAGCCCAATCCAGCGGCGCTAGCTCTCATCCAGGGCGGTGATCGGCCATCCACGGCGGAAGAAGTACGAAGCCGCGCGCTCACTGCCTTGGCGCAAGAAGCGCGGATGATGCTCGATGAAGGCGTTGTTTCTACTGCGGCTGAAATTGATCTCTGCATGTTGCTGGGCGCTGGTTGGCCGATGCATCTCGGCGGAATACTTCCTTACTTAGATCGCATAGGAATTAGCGAGAGAGTTTGCGGTCAACGCTTTCATGCTCCGGGAATTGCATCTCTTCCTTAAGAACACTGCTCCACGTAACAACGCTTCGAACAATTTGTTGCGTTGTAATTCCTAAATCGCTCAGAATTTCTGAGCGTTTTGCATGCTCAATAAATTCAAGTGGAACTCCTATGGAATGAATTGGCACGTTTAAGTCGGCATCTCTAAATAGCTCAGAAATTGTGCTAGCAATTCCAGCGTGTCGAATTCCATCCTCTAAAACGACAACAATTTTATATCGCTGCGCCATAGTTACCAGCGCGTAAGGTAGCGGTTTGACCCAGCGCGGATCAATTACCGTGACACCAACCCCTTCACGATAAGCCTGCGAAGCAGCATCCACTGCAAGGTGAGCCAGCGCACCGATACTGACCAACAGGACATCAGCGCTCTCTCCCCGATAGAGAACATCAATTCCATCTCTCCGTTCAAAGGCTGGGATGTCTGGCGGAACGGTTCCCTTAGGAAAACGAATTACGCTGGGGGCGTCGCTTATCTCGAGAGCTTCGCGTAGCACTTCTTTAAGTCGGCAACCATCACGAGGAGCCGCTACATGCAACGTTGGAACGATTCCAGTTAGTGCAAGATCCCAGATTCCGTGATGGGAAGGACCATCATCGCCAGTAATTCCAGCGCGGTCCAAAACAAAAGTAACTCCCGCTTTATGCAACGCTACATCGAGCAGCAATTGATCGAAGGCGCGATTTAGAAAAGTCGAGTAGACCGCAACAACTGGGTGCAACCCAGCAAAAGCCATTCCCGCCGCACTTGTCGCCGCATGCGCTTCAGCAATTCCAACATCAACGGTACGTTCTGGGAACTCTCTTTGAAAGTAAGCTAAGCCGGTTGGCCCAAGCATCGCTGCTGTGACCGCAACAATATCTTTACGCGTACGAGCAATTTCTACCAGTTCTTGAGCGAAAACTGCGGTCCATGTTAAATCACCGTTGCTCCGCAGTGGCTCCCCAGTTTCTTGATCAACTATTCCAACTGTATGAAATTTGTCAGCTTCATCTTCGAGCGCAGGTTTGTAGCCACGCCCTTTTTCAGTAATTACATGAATCAAAACTGGGGCTCCAAATTGTTTAGCTCGCGCTAGCGCTCTCTCTAGCGCAGCAATGTCGTGTCCATCTATCGGCCCCAAATATTTAAGGCCAAGATCTTCGAACATGCCTTGCGGGGCGACTATATCTTTAATCCCTTTTTTCATTCCGTGGAGCGTTTCATAAATCGGTCCGCCTACTATTGGTGTTCGCGCTAAAACTTCTTTACCCCAGTCCAGAAACTTTTCATACCCGCGCGTAACGCGCAAGGTCGAAAGATAAGTTGCAACTCCGCCAATTGTTGGTGAGTACGAACGCCCGTTGTCGTTAATTACGATGACTAAATTTCTGCGCTCTGCTGCAGCAATATTATTTAGCGCCTCCCAAGACATACCACCTGTTAAAGCGCCATCGCCCACAACCACCACGACATGGCGATCACTTTCACCTCTAATGGCAAACCCACGAGATATTCCATCGCCCCACGAAAGCGCAGTAGATGCGTGCGAGTTCTCAATAACATCGTGTTCGCTCTCCACGCGATTTGGGTAACCCGCTACCCCACCACGTTGGCGAAGTAAATCAAAACCTTCTGCGCGCCCAGTAAGAATCTTGTGCACATAGCTTTGGTGACCAGTGTCAAAGAGCACCACATCTTTTGGTGAATCAAATATGCGGTGGATCGCGATAGTTAACTCAACGACACCAAGATTTGGACCAAGATGCCCACCAGTTTTAGTGACTTTCTCAATGAGAAAGGCTCGAATCTCTTTAGCTAATAAATCTAGTTGAACATGGTCAAGACCAACAAGATCTGCTGGCGATTTAATTTGTTTAAGCATGTAACTATTCTAGTCAAGCAATTGGCGTAAGACATACTGCATGATGCCTCCATGGCGGTAGTAATCAGCTTCGCCCGGTGTATCAATGCGCACTTTCGCGATGAAAGTTTTACCATCTGCGCTTACCGTTAATTCTTTAGGCGTTGCGCCACCGTTCATTTGAGTAATACCAGCAATGGAGAAAACTTCGACCCCAGTAAGGCCAAGTGTTTGAGCGTTCTCGCCATCTCTAAATTGAAGTGGCAACACTCCCATTCCAATTAAGTTAGAACGGTGAATTCTTTCAAAACTTGATGCGATTACTGCACGCACTCCCAGGAGTGCGGTTCCTTTAGCTGCCCAATCTCGCGAAGAACCCGAACCGTATTCTTTACCAGCCAAAATAACTAGTGGGACGCCAGCGCTTTGATACGCCATCGATGCATCATAAATTGTTGCTTGCTCGCCGTTTAAGAAATTACGAGTGAAGCCGCCTTCCACCCCGTTAAGGAGTAAATTCTTTAAACGAATATTGGCAAAAGTTCCGCGAATCATTACTTCGTGATTTCCACGGCGTGAACCATAGGAATTGAAATCTTTTTGATCAATCCCATGTTCAGATAAATATTTTCCAGCGGGTGAATCAACTTTGATATTTCCCGCAGGTGAAATGTGATCCGTTGTTACTGAATCACCAAGAATTGCCATAACCCGTGCGCCTTCAATATCGGTGACAGGTTTGGGGCGCCGTGGCATTCCGTCAAAGTAAGGTGGCTTGCGAACATAGGTAGATTTAGCGTCCCATTCGAAAATTTTTCCAGCAGGTGTCGCTAGGGATTTCCAACGGTGATCTCCATCAAAAACACTTGCATAATCTTCTGTAAACATCGTTGATGAAATTGATTTATCAACTACTTCTTGAATTTCCGCCTCCGTTGGCCAAATATCTTTGAGGAATACCGGGTTACCTGCTAAGTCGTTGCCTAAG
>JBCKHN010000036.1:0-5938 GCA_038905815.1 Candidatus Planktophila sp.
GTAAGTTTTCCTACCCGCCACAATTGATTGTGGTTGATGGAGGCGTTCCTCAAGTTAGCGCTGCTGCCAGGGCTCTGCGCGAACTTGGCGTCACCGACATTGCTCTCTGCGGTTTAGCCAAACGCCTGGAAGAAGTATGGGTTTATGGGTCAAGTGATCCACTCATTTTGCCGCGGACGAGTGAAGGCCTATATCTTTTACAACGAATTCGAGATGAAGCCCATCGATTTGCAATAACTTTTCACCGCTCAAAACGTTCCAAATTGATGCTTGAATCAATTCTTGATGAAATTCCAGAACTTGGAGCCACCCGAAGAGCGGCGCTGCTGGAACGATTTGGTTCCGTTTCTGCAATTCGCAGAGCGCCTCTCCGTGAAATTGCATCAATTCCAGGAATTGGTGCGAAAACTGCCGAAGCCATCGTTGAATATCTCAAAAGCGGTACTTCTCACTTAAATACAGAGACGGGAGAAATCAACGCCGGATGAGCGAACTCCTTGACAGGTGTAAGAGAATAAGGAGATGGAGCAAGAAGTCTTAATTGTTACCGGGATGTCTGGCGCTGGCCGCTCAACAGTTGCGCATGCGCTAGAAGATCTTGGGTGGTACGTGGTTGATAACTTGCCACCATCGCTTTTGCCGGATTTGCTTCGCAAAGGGGGTGGCTCTACCGCCAAGAAGTTAGCCGTGGTAGTCGATGTGCGTGGTGGTGAATTCTTCGACGAGCTGATGCATGCTTTAGGTGTACTTAAGGATAATGGCGATCAGTACCGATTGCTATTCCTTGATGCAAGCGATCAATCGCTAGTTCAACGTTTTGAATCCACTCGCCGACCACATCCGCTGCAACAAGGGGATCGAATTGTTGATGGAATTATGCGCGAGCGGAAAAAACTTGAAGAAGTTCGCGCCCATGCAGATGTTGTAATCGACACGACAGACCTTAATGTTCACCAATTGGAAAAACGCATAGGTGAAATTTTCGCTGCGGGAGAATCCCAAGGTCTCCGTATAAACGTTCTCTCATTCGGCTACAAATATGGACTTCCTGTGGATTCGGATTTGGTTTTGGATTGCCGTTTCATTCCAAATCCACATTGGATTCCTGAACTTCGCCCACTGGATGGTTTATCAAATGAAGTAAGTTCCAAAGTTTTAGGAAGTGAGGGAGTGGCCGCTTTCGTGAAGAGTTACGTAACTCTCATCGACTCAATGGTTCCGGGGTATTTGCGAGAAGGTAAGAAATACTTAACTATCGCTATCGGCTGTACTGGCGGGAAACACCGAAGTGTTGCAATTGCAGCAGAGATTTCCACTCAACTAAATTCAATTGGAGCTACGCCAATGATTTCGGCACATGCAACACATAGAGATCTTGGGCGTGAATAGGCTTTGTCAAAAGTAGTTGCTCTCGGTGGCGGACATGGCTTAGCCGCGGTTCTTACCGCGTTCCGTAAATTAACTCAGGAGATCACCGCCATCGTCACGGTAGCTGATAATGGTGGTTCGAGTGGAAGGCTGCGCGAAGAATTTTCGATTTTCCCGCCGGGTGATTTGCGGATGGCGCTAGCCGCTTTATGTAGCGACGATGATTGGGGTAGAAGCTGGGCCGAAATTATGCAATATCGATTCAGTAGCGATGGAGCCCTCGGCGGGCATGCGATTGGTAATTTACTTCTGGCGGCCCTTTGGGATCGAGACCAAGACCCCGTAATTGGTTTAGATCGCGTCGGCTCGCTCTTGAAAGTTATTGGTCGGGTCTTACCTATGGCATCAGTTCCCTTAGATATTGAAGGAACTTTTAATACTTCAACTGGCCCAATTGTTGTCAGAGGTCAGAAAGAAGTGGCTACTGCAACGGGGCGAATTGAATCACTTCGAATAATTCCTGATAATCCGCCAGCACGCCGTGAAGCAATCTCGGCAATCAGTGGCGCTGATTGGATCACGATGGGACCTGGATCTTGGTTCTCAAGTGTCATGCCACATTTACTAGTACCCGAACAGCGCGCAGCGCTGGGAAAGGCGCGCGCTAAAAAAATTGTCATTCTTAATCTGGATGCACACCCAAGTAAGGATGCCGATGAGTTCGCTGGATCTTCACCTGAAGAACATGTTGAATTATTCCACCGATACGCCCCGCAAGTGCGCATAGATTACTTCCTCGTTGATGGTTCCGTTCTCCGTAATGAAAGCTCATTACGCGAAGCTGCTTATCAATGCGGCGGTGAGATTGTTATCACGGATCTTCGCAAGGAGCAAGACAGCGCCCATCATTCCTCGGATAAATTAGCTCTCGCTTTGGGCAACATTATGAACCAAAGCCTGATTGGATAAGCACATGGCTATGACTGCAGCAGTAAAAGATGAACTCAGCCGCCTCTCGATCACCAAACCGTGTTGTCGCAAAGCTGAGGTTTCTTCGCTTCTCCGTTTTGCCGGAGGCCTGCATATTGTGGCAGGCAAAATTGTGATTGAAGTCGAACTCGACACTGCGCAAAGTGCGAGACGTTTACGGAAAGATATTGCCGAAATCTACGGGCATGGCTCTGAATTGGCGGTCTTGTCTTCCAGCGGTTTACGGAAAGGTTCTCGCTATGTTGTTCGCGTCTTCAATGAAGGCGATGCCCTTGCTCGCCAAACAGGTTTAGTTGACGCCAATGGTCGTCCGGTTCGAGGCCTGCCGCCGCAAGTGGTCTCCGCGGCAGTCTGTGATTCAGAAGCAGCTTGGCGTGGCGCATTTATTGCGCACGGTTCACTCACAGAACCCGGACGATCATCATCCCTTGAAATTACCTGCCCAGGACCTGAGGCTGCGCTGGCTCTGGTTGGCGCAGCCAGACGGTTAGGAATCGTTGCAAAAGCCCGCGAAGTACGTGGGGTTGATCGAGTAGTAATTCGCGATGGCGATGCGATTGGAGTTTTGCTAACGCGGTTGGGTGCTCATCAGAGCGTGCTTGCTTGGGAAGAGCGGCGAATGCGCCGTGAAGTTCGCGCAACGGCCAACCGCTTAGCTAATTTTGATGATGCAAATCTGCGCCGTTCGGCGAGAGCGGCAGTCGCCGCATCCGCACGCGTTCAACGTGCCATGGAAATTCTTGGCCCAACGATTCCGAGCCATTTGAAAGAAGCTGGTGAACTTCGAATTAGCCATGGCCAAGCAAGTTTGGAAGAACTCGGTTCCCTGGCAACTCCACCAATGACCAAAGATGCAATCGCTGGACGAATCCGTCGTTTGCTTGCGATGGCTGATAAAAAAGCTGGCGAACTTGGAATTCCTGATACGGAAGCTGGCCTCTCACCTGACCTGCTCAATTAACTCGCCTGCGACACCAGGTAGGGCTGATAAGATTTCAATAAGTCCCCAGCGTTGTGGCGGTAATTTAAGTTCTATTAACTAAGGACATCTAAAAGTGATAAATGTAGGAATCAACGGTTTTGGTCGCATCGGCCGCAATTTTTTTCGTGCCAGCCTAACAAATCCAGATATTAATATTGTTGCGATCAACGACTTAACTGACAATGCAACGCTGGCCCATCTTTTGAAGTATGACTCCATTTTGGGGCGGTTAGGCCTTGCAGTAACTCATACTGCCGACACCCTTACCGTTGGTGGCAGCACAATGAAAGTATTCGCGCAGCGTGATCCAAGTGCACTGCCTTGGGCCTTTGTTGGCGTAGATGTTGTTATTGAATCAACTGGACACTTCACCAGAGCATCTGATGCATCGAAGCACATTAGCGCTGGCGCCAAGAAAGTTATTATCTCTGCCCCTGCTAGCGATGAAGACATAACCATTGTTATGGGCGTTAATCATAAAAATTATGACCCAGCAAACCACCACGTAATCTCTAACGCTTCTTGTACAACTAACTGTCTAGCTCCAATGGCAAAAGTACTCAACGATAACTTTGGAATCGTTCGTGGCTTCATGACCACTATTCATGCCTACACAAATGATCAAGTAATTCTTGACTTCCCACATAAGGATCTGCGTCGTGCGAGGGCAGCGGCAACTAACATGATTCCGACATCAACGGGCGCGGCAAAGGCAATTTCTCTAGTGTTGCCCGAACTCAGAGGGAAGCTCGATGGGTATGCAATGCGCATTCCGCTCCCTATCGGTTCTGCAACTGACTTAACTGTTGAATTAGGGCGAGAAGCCACCGTTGCCGAAATCAATGGAGCGTTTAAAGCGGCAGCCGACGAGGGCGAGCTGAAGGGCTATTTGACTTACACCGAAGACCCAATCGTTTCCTCTGATATCGTCACCGATCCTTCATCATGCATCATCGATGCTGGGCTGACAAAAGTTATTGGAACAACTGCCAAAGTTGTTGGTTGGTATGACAATGAGTGGGGTTATTCCAATCGCCTGGTTGACCTCGTTAGTTATGTTGGACGCTCGCTTTAATGTCAGATCTCGCACGCTTTGATGTTGCTGGAAAGCGAGTTTTTCTCCGTTGTGATCTAAATGTTCCATTGAAAGATGGAGTTATTAGCGATGACGGTCGTATTAAAGCTTCGCTTCCAACGATTCAACTTCTCTTGGAAAAAGGGGCATCGCTAGTAATTGCTGCCCACCTGGGAAGACCAAAAGGTGAAGTCAAATCCGAACTCTCGTTAGCGCCAATTGCAGAACGTTTAAGTGAGTTACTTGGCATCCAGATTCAATTCACTGGTGAATTAAGCGGTCCAAATATCATCGCTACTGCAGCGAGTTTGCAAGCTGGCGAAATTCTTCTGCTAGAAAACATTCGTTTCAACCAAGCTGAAACAAGTAAAGATGAAAGCGAGCGAGCAACCTTTGCTAAGGAGTTATCTTGCCTTGCTGATATCTATGTCGGCGACGGATTCGGAGCGCTCCATCGCAAACATGCATCGGTTTACGAGCTTCCCAAGCTGCTTCCTCATGTAGCTGGCCTGCTGATTGCTAGCGAAGTCGAAGTACTCAAGAAATTAACTTTGAATCCAGAACGACCTTATGGGGTTGTGCTAGGTGGCGCAAAAGTCTCAGAGAAGATTGGCGTTATTTCGAACTTGTTAGAGAAAGTTGATGTTATGGCAATTGGCGGGGGAATGGTCTTCACTTTTCTTGCTGCTCAGGGGCGAGAAATTGGAAAATCTCTGGTCGAAAGTGAGTTGATAGAGAGTGTAAAAGGGCTAATAGATCAGGCAGCTAAGAACGGCGTTGAACTTCATTTACCAACTGACATCGTTGTGGCGCCTGCCTTTGCGCCAGATTCACCAGCAACCATTGTCGCCTCCGATGCTATTCCAGCTGATCAGATAGGTTTAGACATTGGGCCAGAATCAGCAGCAGATTTTGCAATTGCGATTGCAAAATGTAGAACGGTTTTCTGGAATGGCCCAATGGGTGTTTTCGAATTTCCTGCCTTCGCAGCTGGTACCAGAGCTGTGGCAGAAGCTCTAACTAAAGTTACTGGAATTTCGGTTGTTGGCGGTGGAGATTCTGCCTCTGCTGCGCGCGCCCTTGGCTTTAAAGATAGTGATTTTGGGTATATATCCACGGGCGGCGGTGCTTCGCTGGAATACTTAGAAGGCAAAGAGCTACCTGGTCTAAAAGCTTTAGATCTGATTTAAGTTACAAGGAGAGAAAAATGCGTAAACCGCTTATGGCAGGTAATTGGAAGATGAATTTAAACCATCTTGAAGCAATTGCTGTTGCGCAAAAACTTGTTTATGGATTGACTGATAGAGATTTCGACGCCGTTGATGTAGCAATCTTTCCTCCCTTCACTAATATTCGATCAATCCAAACTCTGGTAGATGGCGATCGCTTGAGACTTCGCTACGGGGCGCAAGATTTATCGCCCGAAACCAACGGAGCATTTACCGGCGATATCTCGGGGGCAATGTTGGCAAAACTTGGTTGCACTTTTGTTCTGATTGGCCACTCTGAACGTCGCGCTATCC
>JBCKHN010000037.1:0-5518 GCA_038905815.1 Candidatus Planktophila sp.
CGGAACGCTAAGGATTGGCGATGCCATCGTTGCGGGAAGCGCGTTTGGTCGCGTGCGTGCGATGCTCGATGAAGATGGTCAAAGCGTTGATGAAGCTGGACCATCGCGTCCAGTTCAAGTTCTTGGTTTCACCTCGGTTCCAAACGCGGGTGATACCTTCTTAGTTGCAGCTGAAGATAGAACTGCGCGTCAGATTGCTGAGAAGCGTCAAGCTGCAGAGCGAAATGCTCAACTTGCGAAAGCGCGCAAGAAGGTTTCACTGGAAGACTTCATGGAGCAATCTAAGATCACAACGCTCAATCTCATTCTTAAGGGCGATGTGAGCGGTTCGGTTGAAGCCCTCGAAGATGCACTGGTCCAACTCGATGTCGGTGCTGAAGTTGATTTGCGCGTTATTCACCGTGGTGTTGGTGCAATTACAAAGAGCGATATCACTTTGGCTAGCGCATCTACTGCAGTTGTTATTGGCTTTAACGTTAAGCCAGAACCACAGACTGCCATCTTTGCTGATCAAGAAGGCGTTGAAGTTCGCTTCTACTCAGTCATCTATAAAGCCATTGAAGAGATTGAACTCTCCCTTAAGGGCTTGCTCAAACCAGAGTTCGAAGAAGTTGTACTCGGTAACGCCGAAGTTCGCGAGATATTCAAATCTAGCAAGGTCGGAAATATCGCAGGTTCAATCGTTATAGATGGAATTATCCGTCGTAACGCTCAAGCTCGAATCTTACGTGGTGGTGTAATTGTTCTGGATAATCTCACAATTGATTCGCTCAAGCGCTTTAAAGATGATGCCACTGAAGTTCGTGAAGGATTTGAGTGCGGTATCGGAGTTGGCAGCGCTAAGGAGCTCCAAGCTGGAGATACCGTTCAGGTATTCGAGATGCGCGAGAAAAAGCGAGCATAAGAGATGGCTCAATCACACCGCAGCGAAAAAGTTGCCGACCGCATCAAAGTGGTTGTGGCGCAACTCTTAGAGACGAAGATTAAAGATCCGCGTCTGGGCTTTGTCACTCTCACTGATGCGCGCGTGACTGGCGATTTGCAACACGCCTCCATTTTCTACACCGTCTTAGGCGGCGATGGAGAACGGGAGGCAAGCGCGGCGGCGTTAGAGAGCGCTAAAGGTTTAATTCGCTCAGCCGTTGGTCGAGAACTTGGCATCCGCATAACGCCAAGTATTGAATTCTTCCTTGATGGTTTGCCAGAGAGTGCGCTAGCCCTTGATTCACTTCTAAATAAAGTGCACGAACTTGATGCGCAAGTTGCAGCGCTGCGAAGTGGCGCAACTTATGCTGGGGGAGAAGACCCATATAAAACTCCGAAGATTATTGCCGAAAATGAGAAAATGAGTAGTGGTTACTGAGGGTTTTCTGGTGGTAGATAAAGAGCCAGGAATGACTAGCCATGACGTGGTGGCAATCGCCCGCCGCGCTCTCGGAACACGAAAAGTTGGGCATGCAGGCACGCTCGATCCAATGGCAACCGGTGTTCTGGTTTTAGGCTTTGGAAATGGAACGCGACTTCTGCCATACATCACTGCTGGTGATAAAACCTATCAGGGGACCATTGTTTTAGGCGCCGCTACCGTAACCGATGATGTTGAAGGTGAAGTTATTTCACGCGGGGATGTTTCTAATATTACCAACCAAGAAATCCAGAACGCTCTAGTGAAAATGCGCGGCACCATTTCACAGAGGCCATCCTCGGTATCGGCCGTGAAAGTTAAGGGTGAACGCGCATATGCGCGAGTTCGTGCAGGTGAAGGCGTTGAACTCTCACCGCGTGAAGTAACAATTTCCCAACTCGATATTCGAGAAATCCGACGCGCGGAAGCGGCGATTGAAGTAGATATCGAAGTTACTTGTTCGCCTGGAACTTTCATTCGAGCAATTGCGCGCGATTGCGGTGGCGCGTTAGGCGTGGGCGGTCATTTAAATTCGCTCCGTCGCTCGCGCGTTGGCGGATTTGATTGCGCAAGCGCAATATCGTTGGGTTCGCTAAAGCGTGGGGAATTCACTCCGCTCAATTTGACTGACGTTGCCCGAGCTACTTTCAAGAGTCGAGAATTGGTGCGCGATGAAGTCAATGAACTCTCATTTGGACGAGTATTAACGCCTAATCCAACGGAAGGCATATTTGCAGGGATATCTCCCGATGGCCGTCTGATTGCGCTATTGAGCAATAAAGACGGTAGCGCTAAGCCGATCGCGGTATTTGCAGCAGCAAATTGATACTGAGAGAATGAGCAGATGAGCGTTGTTGTCATTGGGGTTTTCGACGGAGTCCATAGGGGCCACCAAGAAATTCTCAATCGCGCAAAAGAGATTGCTAGCGGTGAAAAAATCATCGCGCTGACTTTCGACCCGCACCCGACCACCGTTTTTGCACCCGATCAAACCCCTACCTTATTAACGGTGCTAAGCGCTCGCATTGAGTTATTGAAAATACATGGCGCAGATCAAGTTACCACCGTTAAATTCACTAAAGAATTTGCCGCGATGTCGCCGGCGGAGTTTGTGGCGGCAATTCTTATTGAACAGTTCTCTGCAACCAAAGTGGTGGTCGGTGCAAACTTCACTTATGGCTTTAAAGCTGCGGGAAACGTTGAGACTCTGACTAAGTCTGGGCAAGATTTAGGTTTCCAAGTAATTGTTCTCTCTTTGAAAAGCGATGGTGAAGTTATTTCCTCCACCAGGATCCGCAATCTGATTATGCAAGGAGATGTCCAAAGGGCGAGCGAGTTACTCTCTCGCCCGCATCGCGCAGATGGCCTGGTGATTCACGGGGAAGCGCGCGGTCGTGAAATTGGCTATCCGACTGCTAATTTGGGAAATTTGGAGAACCAAACAATCCCATTGGATGGAATTTATGCTGGGTGGTTAACGGTCGGAATAGATCGCTGGCCAGCAGCGATCTCTATCGGTGCTAGTCCAACTTTTGCAGGTCTTCGTGAACGACAAGTTGAAGCCTACGCACTCGATCAAGTGGGTTTGGATCTCTACCACAAAATGGCAACAATTGAATTTGGTTGGAGGTTGCGCGATACATTGAAATTCGATGGCGTACCACCGCTATTAGAGCA
Organism: Candidatus Planktophila sp.; assembly: GCA_038905815.1. GTDB lineage: Bacteria > Actinomycetota > Actinomycetes > Nanopelagicales > Nanopelagicaceae > Planktophila. The sequence continues at coordinate 3,083 of JBCKHN010000037.1, forward strand.
AATGGCGCGCGATTGCGCTCGTGCGCGTGAATTGACCAACCTCTAAACTCCGATTTCTCTTATGCCCACGCTCGCTGGTACCCTTTGACCTCCAACGAGAAAGCGTGTTTCCGTGAGGCAAACCGGAAGCCCTCTTGGTCGGTAGATAAAACGAAAATGGAGTAATACGAAATGGCACTAACAGTAGAAGTTAAAAAAGAGATCATCGCTAAGTACGGTTCCTCCGCTACTGACACAGGAAGTCCTGAAACACAGGTCGCTTTGCTATCCAAGCGCATTGAAGAAATCACGGTACATCTACAGACCAACCCACATGACCACCACAATCGTCGTGGCTTGTTGTTGCTAGTAGGCCGACGTCGTCGAATTCTTCAATATCTCGCAAAGACTGATATCAATCGTTACAGAACGATTATCGAAAAACTCGGTATTCGTCGTTAAATAAGCGCAACTGCCGCACCGATGGGAAATGGTCCTCGGTAGTGGTTTCCGCAGTTGGTCGCACTTTTAGATGCGCGCTGCGTGAACTTCGATCGAAGATTCATTTGACTCAATTGGTTGTGGGCAGTTAAGAAATGGAGTGACCCATGGAGGGTCAAGAGGTTAATACCGCCGTTGCAATAATCGATAACGGTAAGTTCGGAAAAAGAGAAATTCGTTTTGAAACAGGACGTTTAGCGCGCCAAGCTGGCGGAGCTGTAGCGGTGTATTTGGATGATCAAACAATGATCTTCTCAGCTACAACTGCATCAAAGACAGCTAAAGACCAATTCGATTTCTTCCCTTTGACAGTAGATGTGGAAGAGAGGATGTATGCAGTTGGTCGCATCCCAGGATCATTCTTCCGTCGGGAAGGACGCCCATCAGAGGATGCAATTTTAACTTGTCGTTTGATTGATCGTCCGTTGCGTCCATCATTTGTTAAAGGCCTTCGCAACGAAGTTCAAATCGTTCTGACTGTAATGGCGTTAGATCCAGATCATATGTATGACGTTATTGCGATTAACGCGGCATCCATGTCAACAGAGCTAGCTGGTTTGCCATTTTCTGGTCCAATCGGTGGCGTACGCGTTGCACTAATCGAAGGTCAATGGGTTGCTTTCCCAAACCACTCACAAGTTGCTAACGCAGTCTTCGACATGGTCGTTGCTGGGCGCGTAACAGGTGATGATGTTGCAATCATGATGGTTGAAGCTGAAGCAACGGCGCGCACAATTGAATTAATCAAGGGTGGCGCACCGGCTCCAACGGAGGAAGTTGTCTCCGATGGTCTAGAGGCTGCCAAGCCATTTATTCGCGCACTTTGCGCAGCCCAATCCAAACTTGCCAAAGTTGCAGCTAAACCAACTGCGCAATTCCCAGTCTTCTTGGATTACCAGAGCGATGTTTTTGAAGCGGTTGAAGTTGCTGGAAAAGATGAGCTTGTAAAAGCGTTGACAATTTCGGGTAAAGGCGAGCGTGAGAGCGCAATTGATGCCATCAGCGCTCACGTAAAAGCGAGCGTTGGTGCGAAATTCGAAGGTCGTGAAAAAGAAGTTCCGGCTGCTTTCCGATCGCTGACCAAGAAACTTGTTCGCCAACGCGTTTTGCGCGACAAGATTCGGATAGATGGTCGCGGTTTGCGCGATATTCGTGCGATATCTGCTGAAGTTGAAGTTATTCCTCGTGTTCATGGTTCAGCAATTTTCGAACGTGGCGAGACTCAAATTCTTGGAATCACAACGTTGAATATGCTCAAGATGGAGCAAAAGCTCGATACTCTCAATCCAGAGGACCACAAGCGTTACATGCACAACTACAACTTCCCACCATATTCAACTGGTGAGACTGGGCGTGTGGGTACCCCAAAGCGTCGCGAAATCGGCCACGGTGCACTTGCTGAACGTGCGTTGATTCCAGTTCTCCCAACGCGCGAAGAATTTCCATATGCAATTCGCCAAGTCTCGGAAGCGCTTAGTTCAAATGGTTCTACTTCAATGGGAGCTGTTTGTGCTTCGAGTTTGGCACTTCTAAATGCCGGTGTGCCACTGCGCGCGCCAGTTGCTGGAATTGCCATGGGACTTATCTCTGATGACGTTGATGGCAAGATCGAATACGTTGCGCTGAGCGATATTCTCGGAGCAGAAGATGCTTTCGGCGATATGGACTTTAAAGTTGCTGGCACAAAAGATTTCATAACAGCTCTGCAGTTAGATACAAAGCTTGATGGAATTCCGGCATCTGTACTTGCTGCGGCGCTGCACCAAGCAAAAGAGGCGCGACTTGCCATTCTTGATGTGATGAATGAAGCGATCGACACCCCTGATGAGATGAGCCCGTTTGCTCCTCGCATCATCTCTATCAAGATTCCAATTGATCAGATCGGCGCAGTAATCGGGCCTAAAGGCAAGATTATTAACCAGATTCAAGCCGAAACTGGCGCGGAAATTTCTATCG
>JBCKHN010000038.1:0-5298 GCA_038905815.1 Candidatus Planktophila sp.
TCTCAGCGCTTCGCCAGTACAGCCGATTTGATTATGGAATGACATTCCTAGCTTTTCTCCTCTTCTCCCTCCCAATTTTCTGGGTAGCTGTTCTGCTCAAAGAGTTTATGGCAATTCAATTTAATAATTTTTTAAGCGAACCAGACATCCCATTGAAGTGGATGTTTATCTTTTCAGCATTCGTCGGAGTATTTTGGAGCTCGCTTTTTGGAGGCGAGCGTAAGAGGTTCTGGAGTGTTTTCGCTGGTGCATTCGCAACTAATTTTCTTATTTTGTGGGCAATTGACTTAACTGATTGGTATTTGAATCCTGGACTTGGTCCAATCCTAATAACTCTTCTTTCAATAGGGGCGGCGGTGGGTATCACCTCACTCTCAACAGGCCTTTCAAATCTTCCCGCCAGGAATGCGGCTTTAACGATGGCTGGCCTTGCCTTGGTCTGGTACTACCCGGCTCAGTGGATTTTTAATAACTTTGGCTCCTACCTAACAATTTTCCTAATGATCGCACTTATTGTCGGGACAGGGCTGGCCTGCGCAGCTCTGTATAGCAAGATTGACCGTGGTCCAATTGCACGAACTGCCATAATGACAGGAGTTGTTTCTGGATTCCTAATCTTAATTGATCGAATCATGCAGAGCTGGGCCGAATATAGCGAAACTGCTGCAGTGAATTACCGCCCTGTGCCAACATACGGTCAGCGCAAAGATCAGTTAGTTACAAGTGATTTTTGGCTAAACAACCTAGACATGATCATGCACTTAATTTTGCCAACTTTTGCATTGATTTTAATCTCACTTGCAGGCTGGATTCGATTCTCACGCGGAGCCCTATTAGAGGTCTTAAATCAAGACTATATCCGCACCGCACGCGCCAAGGGGTTGAATGAACGGACCGTGATTACTCGTCACGCATTCAGAAACATGATGCTTCCACTATCAAGTTTGTTTGTGGGTGAATTCGTTGGATTGATCAGCGGTGCTATAATCACAGAACGAGTTTTTGGTTGGCAAGGTATGGGCACATTAACCATAAAAGCAATTAATAGTTATGACCTAAATTTGTTAATGGGCGTTAACTTGCTTTTATCTATTCTTGTTGTTTCAGGGAACTTAATGGCAGATTTATTGTATTCAGCTTTAGACCCTCGAATTAGATTGAAGAAGAAGTCATGAAAATATTTGGTCGCAGAGAAAAGTCAACGGGAGAGATTCTCTCTGGCGGTGAAAGCGCTATTGCAAACAAAGAGGTTGAGGGCTTAAGTCAAGGACAAATTGTACGACGCCGCTTCTTCCGACACAGAGCTGCACTTGTTGCACTTGTTGCACTTTCCAGCATCATTCTATTTGTGTTTACCGCTCTTGATACAAAGATTGGCTCGCTACGAATCCCCGGCTGGTGGATGTGGACCCCTGAGGATATTCCAGCGCTTCGATATAAAGACTGCCCAGGTGGAACAACAGGGTGTCCTACTTTTTCACTCAAGCCAGGATCTAGTTTTGGTCTGGGCACCCACCCGTTTGGACAAGATGACATTGGCCGCGATTATTTCGCATTAGTGATGAATGGTACACGTAGATCTTTGATGATCATGTTTATCATCGGCTCAGTTGCAGGATTCATTGGCATTGTGGTCGGATCTGTTGCAGGTTTTTATGGTGGAATGATTGACGCGGTCCTTATGCGCTTGGTTGACTTTATTCAAACCGTTCCACTAATCATTGTCGCTGCAGTTATTGGAAAAGCGGTTGGTCGCGTTGGTCCAGTATTTCTTGCACTATTTTTAGGTTTTTTAGCATGGACCGGTTTAGCACGCTTAGTGCGAGCACAGTTCCTTTCACTACGTGAAATGGAGTTCGTTGATGCAGCCAGGGTCGCTGGTGCATCCAATCTGAGAATCACCTTTAAGCACATTTTGCCCAATGCAATCGGTCAGATCATCGTCGTGGTGACACTCATCATGGCTGGTGCAATCTTGCTGGAAACCGCACTTTCATATTTGGGCTTTGGCGTTATGGCACCAGATGTCTCTCTTGGGCTTCTAATTAGCCAGTATCAAGATTCATTTACAACTCGTCCGTGGCTGTTCTGGTGGCCAGGATTCTTCATTATTGCTATTGCACTCTCCGTTAACTTTATTGGCGATGGATTGCGTGATGCATTTGATCCGCGTCAGCGGAGACGTATTACCAAGAAGGATCGCCTTAAGGCAAAACTACTGATTAAGGCAGGTGCTTAGCCATGAGTAAAGAAACTGTATTAGAGATCTCTGACTTTAATGTTGATTTCTGGGTGGATGGAGTTTGGTATCCAGCGGTAATCGATATGAACCTAGGTTTAGCTGCGGGAAAAGTGACTGCAATTGTTGGTGAATCTGGCTCAGGAAAATCCACTACCGCACTTGGGCTAATGTCACTTCTTGCTTCTAACGCCCGAGTGAGTGGCAGTGTCAAGGTCAAGGGCGAAGAGATGCTTGAGGCAAAGCCTGCTCTTCTGCGCAAGTTCCGCGGAGGAGAAGTTGCTTATATTTTCCAAGAACCAATGACAGCGCTCAATCCGCTTTACACAATCGGTTTCCAGATAGTTGAAACACTTCGCAGCCACTTTGATATGGGACCAAAGCAAGCCCATGCGCGCGCTTTGGAATTGATCACGATGGTCGATATTCCAGATCCAGAGAAATCGATTCACAAATATCCGCATCAACTCTCCGGTGGACAACGTCAACGCGCCATGATTGCACAAGCGCTCGCTTGTGATCCTTCATTGCTTATTGCAGATGAACCAACAACGGCGTTAGATGTAACGATTCAAGCCGAAATTCTTGACTTGATGCGCGGGTTGAAGAGCAAATTAAATTCGGCAATTTTGTTGATTACCCACGATATGGGCGTTGTCGCCGATATGGCCGATGAGATTTTGGTTATGAAAGATGGCATAACGGTAGAATATGGCTCAGCAGATCAAATTTTTAATAGACCTAAACATCCTTATACCCAAGCTCTTTTGGCGGCAGTTCCTAAATTAGGCTCGGTGGCAAAGCGCACGCTCGCATACTCTGAAAAAAATAAACCGGCCCCAGTATTGAGATTCGAAAACGTCACAATTGAATATCCAAAACGTGGCCGGGTTCCTGCCTTCGTTGCAGCTAAGAACATAAATTTGGAAATCTATCCCGGTGAAATTCTTGGCCTGGTAGGTGAATCAGGCTCTGGTAAAACAACGATTGGACGTGCTGCAATTGGTTTACTGCCAATTAAAGAGGGCGTTATCGAAATTATTGGCAGAGATATCAGCCACGCCAAATCTAAAGATTTATTTGCAATTCGGCGTCACACTGGAATTGTTTTCCAAGATCCCGCAAGTTCGCTCAACCCACGTTTGCCAATCGGAGAGAGTATCGGCGAACCGATTTACTTAGCAGGTCTGGCAAAAGGTGCGGAGCTAGCGCGCAAGATTGAAGATTTATTGGATCAAGTTGAACTTCCGCGCAGCTATCGAAACCGCTACCCCCACGAACTATCTGGTGGACAACGCCAACGTATATGTATTGCTCGAGCTCTAGCACTTAGGCCGGATCTATTAATCGCTGATGAACCAACATCGGCTCTCGATGTTTCAATTCAAGCTCGCTTTCTGGATCTGCTTCTGGATCTGCAAGGAAAGTTACAATTTGCTTGCCTCTTCATTAGCCATGACTTGGCCGTGGTAGATATTCTCGCTCACCGCATTGCTGTAATGCAGAACGGTTTGCTAGTTGAAGTAGGCAATCGAGATCAAATCTTGCAGCGCCCAGAGAGTGAATACACCCGTCGTTTGATTTCGGCTGTCCCTGTGCCAGATCCAGCCGAACAGAAACTTCGCCGTGAAGCGCGATTGGCTGCTAAAAACTAATCTCGGCTCTGGCCAGATTTATGTTTGTATCGACCTAGAAAATCGGCTTTCATATCTTTGAAATTACCATCGAGCAGGGCTTCTCGCATCTGATCGACCAATCGCACAATAAAGCGTTCGTTATGAATTGTGGCAAGCGTTGCAGCAAGGATTTCTTTCCCGCGAAATAAATGGTTCAGGTATGCCCGTGTGTAATGCGCGCAGGTGTAACAATCGCATTCATCATCGATTGGGTTAAAGTCACGCCTGAACGGGGCGTTTGAGACGTTAAAACGCCCCTCCATTGTGTATACCGCGCTAGTGCGAGCTATTCGAGATGCCAAAACGCAATCGAAAGTATCAATGCCATTTTCCACTCCTACGAAGAGATCTTCGGGAGCACCGATTCCCAATAAATGTTTAGGTTTATCTTCAGGCAGCACTTGATTGACCCACGAAATGATGGTCCCAAGGCTCTCTTTATCGAGGGCGCCGCCAATCCCAAAACCATCGAATGAAATATCCGAAGATTTAAGTGAACCAATATCTCTAGCGGCTTCTTTACGTAAATCTTCGTATTGAGCGCCTTGAATTACCCCAAATAGCGCCTGATAAGGCTTCTGAGCGCGTTCAAGGGTTAAACGCGAATGTTCATCTAAAGCGCGAATTGCCCACGCTAGCGTCCGTTCTAGGGCTAACTCTTGGTATTTACGAGTGTTGTGCAAAGTAGTGCATTCATCGAAAGCAAAAATAATGTCAGCACCGATTTTATGTTGCACTCGCATTGATATTTCTGGAGTAAATCGATGCGCTGAGCCATCAAGGTGAGATTTGAAAGTTACGCCTTCATCATCGACGTGGGCTAAGCGTTCTCTCTTGCCAGCGATGACCTCATCAGAGCGAAAAGTCTTGGCATCCATGGCTAAGACTTTTTTAAAACCAACCCCAAGTGAGAGCACTTGGAAACCGCCGCTATCGGTAAATGTGGGACCAGGCCAATTCATAAATGTCGAAAGCCCGCCAGCTTCATCGAGGATTTCGTGACCGGGTTGAAGGTATAAGTGATATGCATTCGCTAATAAAGCTTGAGCGCCTAACTGCGCCATTGTTTCAGGGAGTACCGATTTCACAGTGGCTTTTGTGCCGACTGGAATAAAAGCTGGAGTTTGAATCTGGCCGTGGGGAGTGGTGATAACTCCCACTCGCGCCAAAGATTTCTCTTCGCTCTTTTTAATCTCAAAATGAAAACCGGAATTGCTCATTGAGAGACCTTTCCGGCGAATAAAGTCAGAGTTTAATAAGAGAAGTTCGAGCGTAGCAATAGAAAAGCCCGTCACGCAAAGTGACGGGCTTTTCTATTTTAGAATTACTTAGCAGCAGCCTTCTTACGGCCACGCTTCTTTGGAGCTGCGGCAGGAGCGGCTT
>JBCKHN010000039.1:0-4714 GCA_038905815.1 Candidatus Planktophila sp.
GAATTAGCAGCACAGCATCTTTGGCAATATTGTTCAAGGTGCGATGTTCGTCTCCTACAAGTTCTGGGAGAACTTGAGCAACTCCGCCAACTTCTAAATCTTCGGGTCTAATAGGGCGATCACCGGGATCAGATACCAGTCGCGTTCCGGCTTTCCAACTCGTTACTTCAAGTTCTTTACCTGGTAGTGGTCCTAAATCACGGAGAAGCAGCAGCGGTGACAGACCAACGAGACCGAGAGATAAACCCAGAGATCGTTTGATCAACGAGCGACGTCCCAAAGCTACAGCGCCTACCCCTTCTTTAACAGTGTCAATAAATTCTTTTCGATCCGAATCAGAGGATCTAAATTCATGGCGATGGGCAACAACTTCGGTATCGGGCATTAGCGTTTTGGCCCAGTGAATAGCGCCGGCTCCAATAAAGAAGAGTGAAATCGTTAAGCCCATTCCTAAACCAAATTGATGTGCGTTAGTTTCTCCTAGAATGGGAAAGAAAAAATAAATGTCATCTGCCATAAAAATGTATGAGTAAATAAAGAGCAAAGTTCCTAACGCAGAGATCGTAAAGAGAATTGCAACTTGACGTTCAGCTTTCTTTTCAGCTTTAGGGTCGGTATCGGCAAGGCGATGCACATGTGGCGGCAACCCTGGATCTTGGATGGCTTCGATTTCGTTCGACATTATTTCATCTTGCTTTCGCTGCCAACCAGATTGCTGCACCAATGAGCAATCCGAGACCTAGTACCCAACCTAATAAACCTTCAGTTACTGGACCAGTACGACCAAGAGATGCTCCACCCAAATTAGGTTCTGCCTCGACGCTTTTGATCCACTTAATAATTGAAAGTTTCTCAGCGGGAGTGATGATTTTATCGCCAAAAACCGGCATCGCTTGCGGGCCAGTAGTCATCGATTCGTAAATATGTTTTGCTTCAACGTTCATAAGTGTTGGAGCGTATTTACCTTGGCTGAGCGCGCCACCTTGCGCTGCGAAGTTATGACACATCGCGCAGTTGGTGCGGAAAAGTTGGCCACCTTCGGCGATACTTCCATCGCGTTCATAATTTAGCATCTCAGCTCCCGGAATTGCTGGCCCTGGTGCAAGAGATGCTACGTAAGCGGCGAGAGCCGCTATTTCTTCGGCGTTATAAACAGGGGGTTTGCGCTGGGCTTGCACACTCATATCAGCCATTGGCATGCGGCCAGTTCCGACTTGGAAATCCACTGATGCTGCGCCAACGCCGATTAGAGAAGGAGCGATCGCGCCACCTTCAGCGTTTAAACCATGGCAAGATGAGCAGCCTTTAAGAAATATTTGTTTGCCTTCTTCAATTGCGGCTGAGCGTGCGAAAATTGAAGCAGATTCATTGCTAGTTGCACTCGCCACGGTAAAAGTCATCCCTACTAAGAAGAGCGCAAAAAGCAAGAGGAGAGGCGCCGCTAATTTATGTCTACGATAGCGCGAAAGATTTTTCACTTGGTTTCTTTCTCCTTTACTTAATGAGATAGATCGCAGCGAAGAGTGCAATCCAAACAACGTCTACGAAGTGCCAGTAATACGAAACTACGATTGCAGTTATCGCTTGTTGGTGGGTGAAACGGCGAGCTTTTGCAACTCGAATCATGACGATTAAGAACGCAATCAAACCACCTATTACGTGAAGACCATGGAATCCGGTAGCGAAATAGAAAACCGAACCGTAAGCGCTTGCTGAGAGCGTTAAACCTTCTTGAGTAAGTGATGCGTACTCGTAGACCTGGCCTGCAATGAAGAAAGACCCCATGAGGAAAGTAAGTGAGAACCATTCGCGCATTCCCCACTTGTTAATTTGAAAAAAACTACCGCTCCGTCGTTTCTGAAAACGTTCAGCTGCGAAAACTCCGAATTGACAGGTTACTGATGAGAGAACGAGCACAGTTGTGTTGAGCGCGGCAAAGGGGATGGCGAGCATTTTGGTTGATTCCAGCCAAATCGCTGGTCCTTGAACTGCGCGAGTTGTGAAATAGATGGCAAAGATTGCGGCGAAGAACATAAGCTCACTTGAAAGCCAGACGATTGTGCCGACGGCGACCGGGTCCGGTCGTGAGATTTTCTGGTGGGCCGGAATAGAGGCGCTAGACATAGGGGTGATTATTGCGGAAAACCCGCTCAGAGTCTCATCGCACCTGCCTAAATGAGAGTTAATTCTCGCAAGGGTAAGTGAAACGGGTCACTCGCATTCGCCCTTAGGGAGTGGGTGGTTTAAGGCCTTGGAGATTAGACTTGCCACTATGTCAGAGTTAGCGCAGAAGAAATCGATCCTCGTTTACTCCGATGATTCTTCGGTCCGAGCCGCAGTTCTGCGCGCCCTTGGGAATCGAGTAGCGAGCGATATCGCAGAGCACGAAATTCACGAATTCGCGACCGGTGCCGCGCTTCGGGCATTTGTAGACCGAAAAAATATAGATGGCAAACTTCGTGCCGATCTGATTATCCTTGATGGAGAAGCTGTACCGGAAGGCGGCATGGGGATTGCTCGCCAATTAAAAGATGAAGTCTTCAATTGCCCTCCAGTCCTACTTATTACCGGCCGTAAAGAAGATAGTTGGCTAGCGGCTTGGTCAAAGGCTGAGGCAAGCGTTATCCACCCAATTGATCCATTTACCTTGGCGCGTACCGTTGCTGATTTGTTGCGCGGTGCCAAAGCGACATCGGTTTAATTTTTTATGAGTTGGAGAGTTCATATCGAGAGAATGAATCTCGGCCTTGATCTCGACCCGAGCGATGTGCAATGGTGTATGAGAGAGATTCTCGAAGGCCGTGCGGAAAATGAAATTATTAAAGAGTTTCTTCTTGCGCTGAAGCGAAAAGGTGAAACATCTGAAGAAGTTGGAGCCCTTGTTTCGCAGATGTACCAACATTGCGCTCCAATAAATATCCAAGAACGCGCAGTGGATGTAGTTGGTACCGGTGGCGACGGTGCACACACAATCAATATCTCGACCACGGCAGCAATCATTGCCGCCGCTGCTGGTGCGCGCGTTGTCAAACATGGCAATCGCGCCGCATCATCGAAATCGGGTGCTGCTGATTTATTAGAAGCTCTGGGAGTTGTCATAACTCTCGACGGCAAAGGCGTTGAAACTACTGTGCGCGAGTTGGGAATTGGTTTCTGTTTCGCGCCGACTTTTCACCCTGCGATGCGATTCGCTGCAACTGCTCGTAAGGAACTCGGCGAACCAACGGTGTTTAACATCTTGGGGCCACTTGCAAATCCAGCGCAACCGGAAGCGGTAGCCATAGGCGTTGCTAACGAACGTATGCATTTAATAATGGCGCAAGTAATGGGTGATCGCGGAGCTGATGGTTTCGTTTTCCGTGGAGATGATGGTTTGGACGAGATTACACTGGCGACAACGACTTCAGTGTTAACAATCGGCCGCGGGGAAATCTCCAGCGACTTAATAGCTCCCGAAAATTTCGGTCTAGATCGCGCGCCGTTATCGGCGCTAGTCGGTGGAGATGCAAACGAGAATGCTCGAATTACTTCAGCGATTTTTGCAGGGGAGCGAGGCGCTCCGCGAGATGCTGTAGTAATTAATGCAGCAGCTGCGATTGCCGCTTTTGAAGGGGATTTTCTCTCATCGCTCGATGAACGAATTTTTGCCGGTGTAATTGCAGCTCAAGGGGCTATTGATAGTGGGGCGGCTAGCCGATTACTCGTTAAGTGGGCCGCGCTTACTCAAAGGTTGGGGTCTAACTAGGTGATTGAAGTGAGAATAACTAAGGGCTAGCCTACTTATATGGCTATAGAAGGTGCTCCGCCGGGATTTTTAAATGATTGGTCGGCTTTAGGAAACGGGCCAAAAGCGAAAATTGGAATTGTTTTAGTGCATGGTTTTACTGGCTCGCCAGCTTCTATGCGCCCTTGGGCTGAATTCTTAAACAATGAGGGCTATACCGTTCGAGTTCCTTTGTTACCGGGTCATGGAACTAACCCTGATGATTTGAACCTTGTGAAGTGGCAAGAATGGCCAGCTAAAGTTGAAGTCGAATTGGCGGAAATTGCTAAAATTTGCGAAAAAATATTTATTTGTGGTTTATCAATGGGCGGCGGCACCACGCTATATATTGCCCAGAAACATGGCGAGAAACTCAGTGGAATTATTCTCGTTAATCCAATGATTCACCTTCCGAAAATCGGGCCGTTGCTTGCTTTTCTTCTCTCGCGTTTTCAGAAGATGCGCGCAAGTGTTGGAAATGATATTAAACGCCCTGGGATTACGGAGTGGGGATATGACGCCACGCCAACTCGCGGAGTTCACCAACTCTTGAAAATGTTGAAAGTTACTCGTGCTAATTTGTCTAAAGTTACTGTTCCATTGCAGTTATTCCATAGCGTCGATGATCACACCCTTCCAGTTTCGAACACCGAAATTGTTATGGCAGGGGTGAGTTCGACTATTAAGAATCGCATTGAGTTGGTTAATAGTTATCACGTGGCAACCTTGGACTACGACGCCGAACTTATTTTCCAGAACTCATTAATTTTCATTGAAGGGTTGAGCCAGACAATTACAGTTTGAGTACAATTCGCGTCAGATCAATTCACTCGCTCGATTTATCACTACATTAACGGCCACGCCAAATTGCTCGAACGCTGGATTAGTAGTTTGCCCGGCTCGGTATCTAGCCCAAATTTGTTGCAAAATACCCCCCAAGCGGAATAGCCC
>JBCKHN010000040.1:0-4383 GCA_038905815.1 Candidatus Planktophila sp.
TGTCGCAGAAATCGGTGGCTTACTCGCTTTCATTCTCCTTGCCATACTTGCAGCAAAAGCGTTACCGCTACTTCTTCGCGTAATTCGGTGGGAGAACGATCTCTTGATTATCTACTCAGTGGCAATTGGATTAACAATTGCCGCAGTAGGTACTGTTGTTTTTGGCATTCCGATGGCTCTGGCTGCCTTTGCTGCTGGGCTTTTGATTAGCCAGAATCAAGATTCAGATAGTGTTCGCAAGGCAGTAATGCCATTTAGAGATCTCTTTCAAGTTCTCTTCTTTGTTGTAATTGGCTCTCTCATCGAACCATCTCTTGTTAAAGAAGCTCTTGCATTTACAGGGCTACTTCTTTTACTTCTAGTTCTTTTTAAAACAATTCCTACCGAGCTACTCGCAAGACTAGGTAAATTGCGGGCTAAAAAACGTCAACTGGCTGTTGGACTAAGTCAGATAGGCGAATTCTCTTTTGTGCTTGGTGCCGCAGCGCTAGCCGAGGGTGCGCTCACGAAGGTTCAATTCACAGCAGTCCTGCTCACGGTGATCATTTCAATCATCGTATCCACTCTCGCGGTCCGCGCAGTTGCAGTGAGCAAAGAACGGATTTAACCCTTGTTAAGAAATGTAAGTAGAAGTTAAATCACCGAGACGGTCTACATACTTACTTGCCATCTATCACCACGCTTAATCACGGAGAGCCGTCAATTGACAACCGCTAGCCTGATGGGCAGAATTCGGTGTATATTGACGGGATTCGATACAAAGTAAGGATCTAACGAGATGGCCAAAATTCTCTGCGTGCTCTATGACGATCCCATTGATGGATATCCCACCGACTTTCCCCGGGACTCCCTTCCCATAATTGCGATCTACCCTAATGGGCAGACGCTCCCTACCCCGCGCGGAGGCGACTTCACGCCTGGGCATCTTCTTGGCAGTGTTACCGGCGAACTTGGGCTCCGATCTTTTCTTGAATCACTAGGGCACGAACTCGTCGTCACCTCAGATAAGGAGGGCGATGACTCCGTCTTCTCCCGAGAACTCGTGGACGCGGACGTCATCATCTCGCAGCCCTTCTGGCCCGCTTACCTCACCCGTGACCGGATTGCCCGAGCCAAGAAGCTCAAATTAGCAATCACGGCTGGCATCGGTTCCGACCACGTCGACCTGCAGGCCGCAATTGACCATGGGATTACTGTCGCCGAGGTGACTTTTTGTAACAGCATCGGCGTCTCGGAGCACGTCGTGATGATGATCCTCTCTCAGGTCCGCAACTATCTGCCGTCCTATCGTTGGGTGGTCGAAGGTGGCTGGAACATCGCCGACTGTGTAAGCCGGTCCTACGATCTAGAGGGTATGCACGTTGGCAGTGTCGCCTCCGGACGGATCGGACTTGCAGTTATGCGCCGATTGAAGCCCTTCGACGTAACTCTTCACTACACCGACCCGCACCGTTTGCCAGTTGAGATAGAGCAGGAACTCAACGCCACCTTCTACCCAAGCGCAGCCGACATGGTTCCTCACTGCGACGTTGTCACAATCAACGCACCGCTGCACCCGGGAACAGAAGGCCTTTTCAATGACCAGCTCATTTCAACTATGAAGCGGGGCAGTTATCTGATCAATACGGCGCGGGGAAAGATCTGCGACCGCGACGCTGTCGTGCGGGCGTTGGAGAGCGGACAGTTAGCCGGTTACGCCGGTGATGTTTGGTTCCCGCAGCCTGCACCGGCTGACCATCCATGGCGATCCATGCCGCACCACGGAATGACCCCGCACGTCTCCGGCTCTTCGCTATCTGCGCAGGCCCGTTATGCAGCTGGAACGCGCGAAATCCTTGAGTCCTGGCTCGAGGGAACCCCAATTCGCGACGAATATCTAATCGTCCAAAACGGGCATCTTGCCGGCACCGGTGCTCATTCCTATTCGACGTTACCGAAATGAGTGATTTAGCGACTCAACACTGTAAGGCCTGCGAAGGCGGCACTCCACCACTCAGCGCCGCGCAGGCACGTGACTTGCTAAAACAAATCAGCGATTGGTCATTGAATGAGAGCGGCGGCGAAATCAACCGTACATTCCAATTCAAAAACTATTATCAGACGATCGCCTTCGTCAACGCCATAGCCTGGATCGCCCATCAAGAAAACCATCATCCCGACTTAGAAGTCAGCTACAACACATGCTGCGTGCGCTACAGCACCCACGCGGTCAAAGGACTGACCGAAAACGATTTTATTTGTGCGGCAAAAATTGACCGGTTGCTTTTATCCCAATAGCAGCATAAGAAAAACCATCAAAACCACTCTCCGAAATCTCCAGAGCAGCCCAATTCAACCCAATGAGCTATGAATTGAGGGAAGCGCCATGAATGTGACAAAGATGAACGCAATCGTTTACAACAGATACGGCTCGGCAGAGGTGCTCGAACTTCAACAACTGGAGAAGCCGGCCGTGACCGATGACGGTATTCTTCTGCGAATTCTCGCCGCATCCGTGAATCCCCTCGACTGGCATTTCATGACCGGCAAACCGTATTTCATGCGGTTGCAGGCCGGGTTGCGCAAACCGAAGAAAACCACTCTCGGAGTCGACATGGCGGGACGGGTCGAGGCCGTCGGGAAGAACGTGACGAAATTCAAGCCCGGCGACGAGGTGTTCGGCGGGAGCTCCGCGAGTTTCGCAGAGTATGTAAATGTGACCGAAAAGGCGATCGTGTTGAAACCAAGCAATATCTCCTTCGAACAAGCAGCCGCCGTTGCGATCGCTGCGCTAACCGCGTTACAGGGTCTACGCGACAAGGGCAACCTCCAACCAGGCCAGAAGGTTTTGATCAACGGCGCGGCGGGTGGAGTCGGCACGTTCGCCATACAAATTGCCAAGGCGCTCGGCGCCGAAGTGACCGGCGTATGCAGCACACGCAATGTCGAGATGGTCCGCTCGCTCGGCGCCGACCATGTCATCGACTACACCAAGGAAAACTTCACCAAGGAGCCACAGCGCTACGACATAGTGCTGGACAACATCGGGAACCATTCGCTCATCGCGTGCAAACGCGTGTTGAACCCGGGCGGAATGTTGGTCATTGTCGGAGGACCGATACGACACATGATCGGAGCGCTGCTACGAATCCCGTTCACAGACCGAAAAGCCATTCCATTCATGGCCAAATTGACCAACGCGGACCTAGTAGTAATGCGCGAACTTCTCGAATCCGGAAAGGTCGTTCCAGTCGTCGACAGGTGCTACTCATTAAACGACACTGCCGCGGCACTCGGTTATCTCCAACTAGGCCACGCCCAAGGCAAGGTCATCATCACGCCCTGACCCTAATCTTAGAGATCGCCTGGTCCAGTTGGAACGTCTACGGCGTGCTCGCGGAGGGCTTTCAGAGGAACTATTTCAAGGGCACGCTCGTGCGTCGAGGCTAAGACCACAAATGCCGCCGCCCCGTCGTAATGAGAACGGAGCCAATTTGCTGCGGTAACGCACCACCGATCGCCCGCCACAAGACCTGGAAAACCGTATTGTGGCATCGGAGTACTCAGATTGTTGCCGATAGAGAATTGATGCTCGAGAAACTCGTTAGTGACAACCGCGCAGATGGTGTGGCTTCCATGGTCTTCGGGTCCGGTCTTGCAACACCCGTCACGATAGAACCCCGTCACGGGATCGATACCGCAAGGCTCCAATTCTCCTCCTATGACGTTTCGATCGACCATGGACCCAGTATATCGTGCCACATTCGTGCCACTTGTATCGGTAACGCTCGGTAGCCGGGTTAATACTTAATACACCCGTCAACTAAACCGAGCGCAGCGCCAATGTAAATGTCAAAACTGCAGATGTCTTTCTTAATATCACTGCGCAGTCCAACCGCCATCGACAGGTATTGCAGCCCCCGTTATGTTATGAGCGGCTTTATTACATAACCAGAGTATTAACTCGCCAATCTCATTGGGTGATGACATTCTCTTGCTTGGTTGTTTCTCTGAAATAAGATTGGCAATCCCAGCAGCGCGATCGATACCTAGTTTTTCGACACGGGCTTGAATTTGAGATTCTATCAAAGCGGTCTCCACCCAACCCGGACAAATTGCGTTAATAGTGAGACCGCCATTCTCCCGATTGCCAATATGGGCATGCTCAAGGGCCGCGACTTTCGTTAGGCCAATAACTCCATGTTTTAGCAATCAAACTTTCAGTGGCGTTAACATCCCGCAAATCGGATATATAACTCTCTACCTTACTTGCGCCAGCAGCCTTCACAATTTTTTCAGCGTTCGCAATAACTGCAGCATCTCCCAGCCCATGGAGAACTACGTCGCACCCTGCTTTGCCTAGTTCGGTTGCGATACCGAGCCCTATTCCTTGAAATGATCCAG
>JBCKHN010000041.1:0-3922 GCA_038905815.1 Candidatus Planktophila sp.
ATTCTAGCGAAATAATATCTATGGAAATACCCCTGCCGCTTTGAAACGGGAATGGTCCAAACAAGAAAAAAAGCGACGATTTAATCATAGTTATAGGATTAGATATATTACCCGGCTTCAAGATGTGCGCGTACAAACCTGACTCTGGTTTCGTCGGTTTATTTAATTGCGCTAATTCTACTAATCCAGCTTCAACTTTCGATTGCCAGATTTTATCAATTTTTTTATCCCAGCCTATAAATCTCATTCCTTTACTAAAAGACGCGTCTGGGTTATTCAATAAATGGAAGTGCAAACTAATAAGGGTTGAATCGCCGCTAAAAGTTAATAGTTGTTTTGTTCCTGTTCCTGTTCCTGTTCCTGTTGGTATATCAACTAGGACTTGAGTGATGGAATCTCCGGATCGCTCTCTTATTGCGGTTATATCAATGTTAAAAATAGATTGAAGCGTAAATTGTAACGCGTAGGCTGATGTCGTAAGGCCAAATAATAAAGATGGCAAAAGGAAACCAGCAACAAGTAGTTTCCAGCCATTTTTTCTTAGGCCCCGAATTTTTATAGAGAGTACATATAAAACAAGCAGAGACGCTACTAGCAAAATCCAAAGATAATTTTTTGTCGAAATTAAAGTATAGGAACCAATAATTATTGATAGCCAAGCGACCCAGCCTTTACCCGCTTGCAGCTGAAAAAATCCTGTAAGAAATAAGGTTAGTGAGAATAAAATAAATGATTCTCTAAGCCCGACCGAAGTCCATAAAAAAATTGATGGAATAAAAAAAGCACCAATCAGAGTAAGGCGTGAATATCTACTGGCAACATTGGATTTTTTTACAAGATTCATTAATAAATAAAAACTTGCAGCACTCATCCCTATAGCCAAGAAGCGAATCGCAAGAATGTCCGAAAGTCCAAGAAGATTAAGAAGTTTTGCTGGAGCGTAAGCAACCCATAAAAACGTAGTGGGGGCCGTAATCCAACCACTTCCTGACTGGGCACCAGTACTTGCTGGCCATGTGTAAATATTATTGAAGGCCCATAGGTATCCACCTTCATCTGGTGCGAAAGCAAATAAGCGCCCTAAGAAAGTTGAAAAAGATAAATGCAAAGCTACGAATAGGATTAATGGGAGATTGTTTTGGGTAATTCTTAACAAACCAGACTTCGAAAGAACCATAAACCTTAAAACCCCTTCGCTGTTGCTAAATCTTAACTACCTGCACTGAAATAATCAGGGTTTGCAATACAAATCTCTATGGCGATGCATAAAAATATTATTTAAGCAGGTCCTAATGATCCAGATTTGCGTTGGAATCGCTTCGGTGCCCCACCTGTTGCTTAACCGCCGCCCACTTTGGAGCCAGCAGATGGACCAGTTGCCAGGGGTAGTGCTATTAGCCTGAAGTGGACCCCGAATATTGGATGGTTTCTTAAGATGTGAGGACTGACGCATCCTGGAGGTATAAGTGCAAGGAAGAAGAAACAAATTCAAGCCGGACTTTAAGGCCAAGGCGGCCTTGGAGACTTTAAAGGGTGAGAAGTCCATCGCTGAACTGGCTCAGATCTACGAGGTGCATCCCACGCAGATCACCACGTGGAAGAAGCAGCTGCTCGAGGCGGCTTCAAGGTCACCTACTACAACCTTGACGCGATTCTTGCTATTGGATACCGCGTCAGTTCGGGCCGTGGAACCCAGTTGCGCAAATGGGCGACTAAAACCCTCAACCAATACTTGATGCAGGGCGATGCGAGAGGACATTATCTCCCGAGGCGCAGAACCGGGATTATTCGGTCAAGAGCGAAGCGACATCCTTGAAGGAATTCTGCTGGGCATTGAACAGACTTGGGATGGGCAGGCGCTCTACCCAACCATTGAATCTCGGACACAGCACTTGTTGCACTCGCATTGCTAGTCGCCGAAAGTGAGGCGTCGCAAAAGGAGGTACTGGTTCGTGTAATCCTCAACCTCCTAGCGGAAGACCGTCCTTGAGATTCTGCGTGCCAATACCGAACAATTATTTTAGATTTGATCATTATTTGTGAGTCGTTGGGGGGTTGTGATGGCGCAATCGAAAGGGGTAACCAGTGGCAAGAGCAAGAACGCCTAACTAAGCGCTCTTGCTAAATCTGCAATCAAGTCGTCTATATGCTCAAGGCCAACTGAGAGCCGAATCAAGTCATCGGGCACTTCCAGTACGCTGCCGGCAACGGAGGCATGCGTCATTTTTGCTGGGTGTTCAATCAAAGATTCAACACCTCCAAGTGACTCAGCGAGTGTGAAAAGTTCGGCGCGATTGCAGACTTGGAGCGCTGCTTCGATACCGCCGCGAACACGGAAGGAGACCATGCCGCCAAAATCTCGCATCTGGCGTTTAGCGATTTCGTGGCCCGGGTGAGTTACCAGCCCTGGATAACGGACTTCGCTTACTCGTTCATGGCTTACCAAGAAATCGACGATGCCTCTGGCGTTCTGGCAGTGACGATCCATTCTTACGGCGAGGGTCTTTGCGCCGCGCAGAACTAACCAAGCATCGAATGGTCCGGCGATCGGCCCCATCGCGTTCTGGTGGTAGGCAATTTGGTCGGCGAGTTGCTCATCCTTTACAACGATCGCGCCCCCGATCACATCGCTATGTCCACCCAGATATTTAGTCGTCGAATGCACGACTGCGGCGGCACCGAGGTTGAGCGGTTGCTGCAGGTAAGGTGACGCGAAGGTGTTGTCTACAACCAATATTGCGTTGGCATCGTGGGCGATCTTCGCCAACTCTGCGATATCAGAAATTGAGAGAAGCGGATTGGTTGGTGATTCGGTCCAAATGATTTTTGTCTTCCCTCGCACGATTGCGGCGCGCACTGCGCCCAGATCGCTCTGATCTACCGCAGTATTTGCCACACCCCATGGCGCTAGTACTTTCTCGAAAAGACGATAGGAGCCGCCATATGCATCAATCGGGACTATTAGGTGATCGCCTGGGCGCAAGACCGTGCGCAGCAAGAGATCCTCAGCCGCAAGGCCAGAAGATGTGGCGAAGGCCCGTGTGCCATTCTCCAACGCCGCTAAACACTCTTCTAAGGCGGTACGTGTTGGGTTACCGCTGCGCGCGTATTCGTAACCTGCGCGTAATCCACCAACTCCATCTTGTTTAAAGGTCGAGACTTGATAGATCGGCGGGACAACCGCGCCAGTTCTTGGATCGGCGCCTTGGCCCGCGTGAATCGCAGTAGTCTCGAAATTCATTTAGAGGAGACCACATATCCAAGTAGATCTTGCCGAGTAATAACGCCAACTGGTTTTCCATTGTCAAGCACCGTCAACGCACTTGCGGTCTCAAAAGCAGTAACTGCTGCAGCGACGGGTTCTTTGCTCCCAATCATTGGGAGTGGCGCGCTCATGTGCTTACTCACCGGATCCGAAAGGGCGGCCTTGCCGGTGAATACTGCTTCTAGTAACGCCGATTCTTCAACCGTACCAACGATTTCAGCGACCATCACCGGGGGTTCAGCTTTAACAACTAGAATCTGCGAGACGCTAAATTCGCGCAAGATGTCGATTGCTTCGCGAATAGTTTCATTGGGATGTACATGAACGAACGAAGGCAGATCGCCAGATTTTTGCTGTAGGACTCGTCCCACCGTGTC
Source organism: Candidatus Planktophila sp. (assembly GCA_038905815.1). Lineage (GTDB taxonomy): Bacteria > Actinomycetota > Actinomycetes > Nanopelagicales > Nanopelagicaceae > Planktophila. The sequence goes on from JBCKHN010000041.1 coordinate 3,643, forward strand.
TTGCTCATCTCCCCCAAGAAAACCGTACTTTCGCATCCAATCGTCATTGAAAACTTTGCCTAGATATCCGCGTCCGCCATCGGGAAGCAGGACTACGACCAGATCTCCTCGGTTCGCACGTTTTGCGACTTCGATTCCCGCGACCACGGCCAACCCACATGATCCTCCGACCAGAAGCCCTTCTTCTTGCGCAAGTCTGCGAGTCATCGCGAACGCGTCACCGTCTGACACCGGGATAATTTCGTCGACGACGGTACGATCAAAAGCAGTTGGCCAAAAA
>JBCKHN010000042.1:0-3855 GCA_038905815.1 Candidatus Planktophila sp.
CGAAAAATTGGTTATGTTCCACAAGAAGGTGCGCTCTTTCCACATTTAAACATTGCAGAGAACATCGCATTTGGGTTAGATCGCTCTGCCTTCACAAAGGATCAGATCCGTCAGATAACAGAAGAGATGCTCTCACTTATTAGCATGCAGGGTTTTGATAATCGAATGCCAAATCAGCTTTCAGGTGGTCAACAGACGCGTGTTGCGCTGGCTCGTGCGCTAGCAATTAAGCCTGCCATAGTTTTACTTGATGAGCCATTTTCTGCTTTAGATGCACAGTTGCGCACAGATCTACGAGCCGATGTCATCGACCTGCTCCGTGCGCAGAACACAACCGCTATTTTGGTAACACATGATCGAGAAGAAGCGTTGGTATCGGCAGATATTGTTGCACTAATGGGCGAGGGGAAAATTATTCAGCAGGGTTCCCCAGAGCAGGTGTACTCCGCTCCCATTTCACCAGCAATTGCAATTAGCACAGGCGATGCGCTCCTTCTTAGGGCTTGCAAACTCTCAGATGGCACAACTAGCTATGTTCTCAACACTCAAAAGTCGCCGGCTCAATCTGTAGAAACTGGACACATCGTTATTCGTCCTGAGGAAATCAAAATTCATCGAAATCTTTCCGCAAACTCAATCAGTGGACGCATAACCAAAATTGATTACTACGGGCATGATGCAATGATCGGAATTGAGGTAGAGCATGAGTCTTTACAGGTGCGCATCCCTGGACCTTCTGATTTTTCAATTGGCGAGCAAGTAGCCCTTGAACACATTGGTCCACTGCGCTTTTTTGCCGACGCAAAAACAGCAATCTAGTAGAAGGGTACTTTGATGGCGCACCGCGTAGCCATAATCGGCTCGGGGTTTGGCGGTCTCTTTGCTGCACAAGCGTTCCGTAAAGCGCCGGTCGAAATAACACTGATTGCAAAGACTACGCATCACCTTTTCCAGCCACTTCTCTACCAAGTTGCCACCGGTATCCTTTCACCTGGTGCAATTGCACCAGCAACAAGAGAGATCTTGCGTCATCAGAAGAATGCACGTGTGATCCTTGGTGAGGTTACCGCTTTTGATCTCTCCGCTAAGAGGGTCACTGCGAAAGCGCCATCGGGGTCGTACCGCATCGAATACGACTCGCTCATAATCGCAGTAGGCGCATCACAGTCGTACTTTGGAAATGATAACTTCGCGCAATTCGCACCTGGTATGAAATCAATCGATGATGCGCTGGAATTGCGAGGCCGAATCTTTAGCTCTTTCGAACTTGCAGAGATCTCAGATGATCCGGCTGAAATTGATCGCTTGATGACCTTTGTGGTAATCGGCGCTGGGCCGACTGGCGTTGAAATGGCAGGCCAGATTTCCGAATTAGCCCATAGAACTTTGGTCTCGGATTTCCGAAAGATCAAAACGTGTGCAACGCGGGTGATTTTACTTGATGCCGCTCCTACCATGCTCGGCAATTTTGGTAGGCGCCTATCCGAAAAAGCAAAGAAGCAACTCGAGCGATTGGGCGTCGAAATTCGTTTAGATACAAAAGTCGTTGGAATCGACGAGAACGGATTAGATCTGAGAATGTCAGACGGTACGCCGCAACGCATTGAGGCTTCATGCAAGATTTGGGCAGCTGGCGTGATGGCAAATCCGCTAACCAAGACACTTGCCCAGCAATCAGGTGCCCAATTGGATTCGGCGGGACGAATACTGGTCGAGCCGGATTGCACGCTGCCTGGACATTCAGAAGTCTTCGTCATCGGCGACATGATGGCGCTGGGTGGGCTTCCCGGTGTTGCTCAAGTAGCAATTCAGAGTGCACGACACGCTGCTGCGCAGATTGTCAGGAACTTACATTCTGAGCGAGCCCCCAGACCCTTCATATACAGAGATAAGGGAAGCATGGTCACCGTCTCGAAGTTTTATGCCATAGCAAAAATTGGAAAATTCCGCGCTGCAGGCATCTTCGCGTGGATTAGTTGGCTCGTCGTTCACCTCATGTATCTGACCGGATTTAAAAACCGTGTGACAACTTTGCTTCATTGGGCCATCAGTTTTGTTGGCAGCGGTCGCGCGGAACGAGTGATCACAGAACAACAAGTTATCGCACGGAGCGCGATAGCGCGTCTCGGTGATAAAGTTCCCAATCCTTACAGTGTGAATGAGAATTTAGGTTAGTACATTCCGAGTTGGAGCCGTGCGGCGTCCGTCATCCGTTCCTGGCCCCAGGCTGGCTCCCAGACAAGTTCGACATCGACATCGCTGACGCCGTGAACGCTTTGGACAGCGGCGCGGACGTCCTCTTTGAGCACATCGCCCATGCCGCAACCCGGAGCGGTCATGGACATCTTGATCTCGATCCGGTGGGTGCCATCGGCGAGCAGCGTAGCTTCACAACTGTAGATAAGCCCCAGATCCACGACATTGATGGGGATTTCCGGATCGAAGACGTTCTTGAGTTGTGCGATCACCTCATCCATTTCAAACGGCCCCTCTTTCCTCAACGTTGCATCAGCGGCGGCGTCGGCAAGTCCAAGCGCGGCGGAGTCAGCGGCACTGATCCGGACGAGGTATCCCATTTGGGTTTGGACGGTGGCGCTATCGCCCAGGGTCTGGGTCACGATGACCTTCTCGCCGCGCAGGAGCAGCATTGGCTCCCCGCCCGGGATCACCGTCGCCTCACAGTCCTGCCCGAGTTCGATTGTTCTGTATTGGCCTGAGTTCATGGTTCTTTACTCCGTACTGACTTGGCGGTCGGCCTCTTCGAGGGCGCTGCGCAACGCCTGCCAAGCCAAGGTGGCGCATTTGACCCGCGTCGGATATGCCCAAACACCTGAAAGCACTGCGAGCTTGCCGACATCGGCTGGCGGGGCGGAGCCCTCGGATTCGGTGGTGAGCATGGTGTGGACTCTGGCGAAGAGCGCCAGGGCCGCCTCTTCTCGCATACCCTTCACCGCCATGGTCATCAGCGAAGCGGAGGCCTGGGAGATAGCGCACCCATTGCCCTTAAAGGCAATGTCTTCGACGATACCGTCGGCGAATTGGAGGTAGAGCATAAGCTCGTCACCACATAGCGGATTGAGCGCCTCGATCGTCCTGGTCGCGCCATCGATGGTACGGAAGTTCCGTGGACTGCGCGCATGCTCAATGATCATTTCCTGATAGAGGTTGGTGATCTCATCACTCACCGCAGCACCCGCGCCATGGAGTTCACTCTCTGCTACACCGCTCATGGCTCGACCGGACGATCGCCCTTACCGAACCGGTCGGCGACAAGTGTCTCCAACTGCACTCTGAGGGGCTCCAACTCGATTCGATCCACCATCTCCTGCACGAAGGCATATACGAGTAGACCGCGGGCCATCTCCAGCGGTATTCCGCGTGTACGGAGGTAGAGCAACGCCTCATCGTCTAACTCTCCGACCGCGGCACCGTGCGTGCACTTTACATCGTCGGTGTAAATTTCCAACCTTGGTCGAGTGTCGACCTCGGCGTGGGCGGAGAGAATGAGGTTCTTATTCTTCTGGTGCGCGTCACTTCCATCGGCACCATGGCGAACCATGATCTGTCCGTTGAAGACTCCGTGCCCACGTCCATCAAGCACACCCTTGTAGAGCTGATGGCTGGTGCAATTGGTCGCAACGTGATCGACGAAAATCGTATTATCGTGTAATTGCTCACCCTGCGGCAAGTAGATGCCGTCCAAGCTGACCTCGGCATCGGCGCCCGCCAGAAGTATCCGCACTTCGTGTCGGGCGATGCTGGAGCCGAGCATGACCGAGCGCGAGGAAAAGCGACTGTTCCGTCCTTGCCGCACATCTAGCAGCGCTAAATGGAAGGCTGTGACTGGTTCGTTCT
>JBCKHN010000043.1:0-3463 GCA_038905815.1 Candidatus Planktophila sp.
CGACATGTTCGGCCCAAATCTTCTCCGCTAACGTTGCGCCCATCGTGGCTAGACCCCTCTATATTGCCATCCCAAGGGATGAGATGTTAATATCACTCTGTGAACAAGAAGAGTAGCGGAGTCGGCGTACTAGATAAAGCCGCCACCATTCTCAATACTTTGGAATCAGGGCCACACTCACTTGCCCAACTTGTGGCAGCTACTGGAATCCCTCGCCCAACGGCGCATCGAATTGCGGTTGCTCTGGAATTTCATCGCTTAGTTACTCGAGATTTATCGGCCCGTTTTATTTTAGGGCCACGTCTTGCTGAGTTAGCGGCCGCCGCAGGAGAGGATCGCCTGATTGCAGCTGCTGCACCAGCTCTGGCCGCCCTGCGCGATGCCACAGGTGAGAGCGCGCAGCTATACCGCCGCCAAGGCGATATCCGAATCTGCGTCGCAGTTGCAGAACGTTTATCTGGTCTGCGCGATTCAGTTCCAGTTGGCGCATCGCTGACTATGCAGGCAGGTTCAGCTGCTCAAATTCTGCTGGCGTGGGAAGACTCTGAAAAAATCCATCGCGGATTAACCAACGCCCGTTTCACCGCGGCGCAGCTATCAGCAGATCGGCGCAGAGGGTGGGCGCAATCAGTGGGAGAACGCGAAGCAGGCGTTGCCTCCGTTAGCGCACCTGTGCGTGGGCCAAATGGAAAAGTTATCGCAGCGGTAAGTATCAGTGGGCCCATTGAAAGATTAGGACGCCAACCCGGACGCATTCATGCTGCCGCCGTTGTTGCAACCGCTGCACGTTTAACTGAATATATTTCTAAGCAAAGTTAAAGCTCGATTCCGATCTCTTTTAATACTTTCCTAATAACGCCAAATCCAAAACCTTTGCGCTGCAACAACGATTGAATGCGTCGAATTTGCACCGCTGGCTCGAGGCGCGACATGGTGGCGTATTTGCGCATTGCTAATCCAAGAGCGGTTCTATATTCGCTCTCCTCATCAATTTCATCGAGAGCGCAATCAATACTCTCTTGATCTACTCCTCGAGTGCGCAACTCCCCCGCAATAACGCGCTTTGAAAGTTTCTTTCCGTTATGGCGTGACTGAGTCCAAGCTTTCGCAAATTCCCCATCGTTAATTAGTCCAGCTTCTTGCAACCGAAAAATCGTTGCAGCAACCACATCAACTTCAACGCCACGTTTTTTTAGGTGAGAGGCAAGCTCGCCCTTACTCTTAGCCCGCGCAACTAACGCGTTAAGCGCAATTGTGTAAGCAGCAGAGTAAGGGTCGGCTTCTGGCTCAACTTTTACATAATCAAGCATTAACTAGAAAGCTACCTCTGCTGTTGCTTCATCAATTGCGGCAACAAGTTCGGCATCGACTTCGATTGGCACAAAGTGTGCGCGGATCTTGGCTTCGATTTCATTGGCAAGATCAGGGTTATTAATGAGGAAGGCGCGGGAGTTCTCTTTGCCTTGCCCTAATTGATCTGCCTCATAAGTATACCAAGCACCAGCTTTCTTTACGATTCCAACTTCAACGCCCATATCGATGAGTGAGCCTTCGCGTGAAATTCCGAGGCCATAAATAATGTCGAACTCGGCTTGCTTAAACGGTGGCGCCATTTTGTTCTTAACAACTTTAACGCGAGTACGGTTACCGACCGCTTCGGCTCCATCTTTAAGAGTTTCAATGCGACGGATATCGAGGCGAATGGCGGCGTAGAACTTCAGCGCCTTACCACCAGTTGTAGTTTCAGGCGAGCCGAAGAAGACTCCAATTTTTTCACGGAGCTGGTTAATAAAGATTGCAGTTGTCTTTGATTGGTGCAGGGCTCCAGTAATTTTACGGAGCGCTTGAGACATAAGGCGTGCTTGCAACCCCATATGTGAATCGCCCATCTCGCCTTCAAGTTCTGCGCGAGGAACGAGGGCAGCAACTGAGTCAACCACAATAAGATCTAGAGCTCCGGAGCGAATTAACATATCCATAATTTCTAACGCTTGTTCACCATTATCTGGTTGTGAAACTAATAGTGCGTCAATATCTACGCCAAGTTTCTTGGCATACTCTGCATCAAATGAGTGTTCAGCATCGATGAAAGCGCAAATTCCGCCACTTTTCTGCGCGTTAGCAATTGCATGCAAAGTGAGCGTTGTTTTACCTGAACTTTCAGGTCCATAAATTTCCACAATACGACCACGTGGAAGTCCGCCAATACCAAGTGCGATATCGAGGGCGATTGAACCAGTTGGGATTACCTCCACAATCTGATTTTGGCGATCGCTCATCTTCATTACCGCCCCTTTGCCGAATTGACGTTCGATCTGGGCAAGGGCGGTATCGAGCGCTTTTTGGCGCTCAGTGGTTGCTCTAACTGCAGCGTTCTCTGATGCTTTTTCAGAAGCCACTTTATTTCCTTTCGATTAAACGTCGCATGCGACGTGGTGGTGGTCCAGAAGGTACGGAGGCCCACCGACGGCCCGGTAGCTTCTAACGAAGCCTGTGGGCGGAAGTGTGGAACCGCTCTGGTTGTGCAGGGTAATAGTACCCGAACATCTGTTCGAAAGGTAGCAGAAGCCACCGACACGCAGCAGCAATTCAGAGAGCTTAGAAATACAGAGGCGAGACGGCCTTTCTACTTGCATATTTATGTACCCCATAATATCCTTGAATGAAATATGAATTCACTCAATCCACACGAAAGCACCGCATTGCCAGGGCGCCCCTCACTCTCTGCTCCTCGAGTCCACTCGCCACAACTTAAAGTTCGAGTTCCAGTCAAACTTAAAGCGGTGTTAGAGCTAGAAGCCCAACGTCGAGGAGAGACGACTTCAACGCTAATTCGTGAGGCGTTAGAGAAATATCTCGCCAACGTTTCAATTCATTAAAGCTTAATATCGATTTTTTTAGTTTCGTCCGGATGCGCGCGACAGACTGCTTTCCAGATTTCATCGGGTTCAAAACCATCGATTAAAGCTTCGTTCACACTTCGAGAGCCGAGTTCAGAGAGTGCGATATCCATTGAAAACGAGGGCGCCCATTCACTGCCAAAAGAGAGCGAGAGGCGCTCTCGCAAATCAGAAATCCGCACGAAGGGTAAGTGCTTCGGCTTGGATGCGAGATTGAATTAGTGTCAGAGGAGCAATCACTTGGCCAATAAGCCAACGCAGTGCCAGGGATGCGCTGTTCTCGTCATCTAAAACTTGCGCGAGTGCGCCTTGAAATGAAATCCAAAGTGGATCGCTTTGAGCGATGAGAAGCGTTGCGAGTGCGCCTTGATCGCGAAGGCGCATTGATGCTAGCGCTCCATCGTTTGAAATTTGGATTGATAGAGCTGCCAGAGCATCAGTTGAATTGGTCGCGCTCTGGGCAATCGCAATTAATCGCGCCACCTCTGATGCGGCGAGTGCGCGCAAAACACTATCTTTATCGCGGTAGTGATTGTATAAAGTTGCCCGCGAAACTTCTGAGA
>JBCKHN010000044.1:0-3373 GCA_038905815.1 Candidatus Planktophila sp.
GGCCTCGCGTGAAACTGCCCGCGAACTCTCTCGCCGACAATCCGGTAAGAGCGCTCGCTAAGCGCACTTGCCACTCGCACTGTCAGCAAGGAACTACTCGATTTCCAGCCTGAGTTGAGCGTATAAAGTCTTTGACTGATACTTGTTCAGAGCACGATTAACGCTATATCATCGAGTTGATTTACAATTATCAAACAATTAAATAGAGGAATAGATGTAATGCTTCTAATTCTCAAGTTTTTCAACGAAAAGGCGCACCAGTGCGGTCTTTATGTAATGAAAAAACCTTGGGGGTGAACGGTCTCGACTTTGGATGTTGAGACAGGGGAAGCGGGCCGAGGAAGCCAGGATGATCTCGTTAACCAATAACCTGCGCAAAAAATCAAGTGCCGATGAAAATCGCACTGTTTACTCCCTCGCTGCCTAAGCGAGTTCTGTAATCCGTTAGCCCAGATTCGCCTTCGCTCTGGAATCTAACGCCGCTAGAGGGCTTTTCATGGTGTTGGCGTTGCGAACAGCATCAGAGAACAGTTTCGCAAATGAGTTTGTCGGATACTTGTGTGTAAGAGATCCGGAACTGAGAAAACGATAAGCGCACTACGCCCGTAGAAGCCCTGTTTTAGTACCGAAGGACCCGGGTTCGATTCCCGGCACCTCCACTTAGACGTGTTAACCATTGACAATGGGGAGTGCGCACCATTGTCAATGGTTCAATCGCGTGTGAAAAACTAGTGCTCTGCTTTGATTTTCTCGCAATGAGAATTTTTAAGTAGAGCACTTTCTTGTACATAAAAATAATGTAACAGAAGCACTGACAAAAAACGTCAAAATCTCAAGGACGATCTTCTGCTAGTAGGTTGAGAATTACACGAACCACTATCTCCTTTTGTGACGCCTCACTTTCGGCTACTAACAATGCAAGTGCAACAAGTGCTGTGTCCGAGAAGCGAGGTTGACCGGATGACCCTAACAGTGCGTTGTTACGCCGGAGATAGTCGAGAAAAAGTAGAGAGCCCGTCCGCTTATTCCCATCAGAGAGTGGGTGATCTTTAATTATAAAATATAGAAGGTGGGAAGCTCGAGACTCAATGGTTGGGTAGAGCGCCTGCCCATCCCACGTCTGTTCAATTCCGAGCAGAATTCCTTCGAGGGCGTCGCTTCGCTCTTGACCGAATAATCCTGGTGCTTCACCTCGCGAGATAATGTCCTCTCGCATCGCCTTAATAGTCTGGCGGGCGGAGTGGATATCTAATGTGGCTAGTGGCGCACTGGTCTGTTCCGGAGTTTCTGGAAGTACTCCCTCGTCGTAGGCCTGCAGCATTCGCCAGGTACGGGCATAATGTTGAATCACATCCAGCACCGCAGAGCCTTCAGTTGTTAGGGCTTCAGTTCTATGTAGGGTGGATGAGAGCAGAGCGACAACTTTCTCGAACTCAACTCCTCTAGCTAGAAGGCGCTTTTCATTAACTGTATAGCCGCGCAGGAGGTGATCTCGTAGAACCTGGTTGGCCCAGATGCGAAACTGGGTGCCACGTATGGATTTCACCCGGTACCCGACTGAGATTATGACGTCAAGATTGTATTGGCGGACCTTGCGTTTAACTTCTCTTCCACCCTCGATTTGAACTATTAGGGATTCCTTAATAGTTGCCCCTTCAGCCAATTCACCCTCCGCATACACATTTTTTAGGTGAATATTCACATTTGGTAAGGTAGTGTCGAACAAATCGGCCATTTGGAGTTGGGTTAGCCAAACGGTGTCGTTCCCGACAGTAACCTCAAAGCTTGCCACGCCATCAGGGGATTGATAGACGACAATCTCACTATTTGGCTCTGCAGACTGATCTGTCATGGATTCAGCCTACAACCAGGAAAGACCACGATGTTGCCCAGCTCGCCTAAGGTGGCATTTTTACCCGAAGGACCCGAGTTCGATTTGTAATTGAGCGTGAAAACGCCCAAATCCCAGGTTTGAACAAAATAGAATTTAGGTTTGAGTGAAGTAAATTACTTGCATATTTTGCGCTCAAAAACCCAATGGTTAACACCTCACTTAGCGCTAACAGAACATCCCAATGTTGGTTGGGTTAATCCCAAATATTCTCACCTCGGAGAACGGCATCGGATCCACCATCAATATAAATTGTTTGACCTGTAGTGTGCGTATTAGCCTCGCTAGTTAACCAGATTAATAGCGAAGCAACTGTTTCAGGTTCCATGTAATAGTTCAGCGGCATTGGGATAAGTGGATCGATAGCCTTGCGAGATTTTTCACTTGAAATCATGCCAGCAACCATTGGGGTTTTTACAATTCCCGGACCAACGGCGTTTAACGGAATTCCAGCACCCGCCCACTCTGGCTTAACGCATTCACGACGAACCCAACGAGAAAGCGCTCGCTTTGATGAACCATAAATTAATTGTTCAACGCCGCCACCTGTTGCAACTAGCCCATCCGCGACTTTAAGTGCAGCTGTTTCATCGTCACTTAGTAGTGCATCAACTAGCTCTTTAGAATTTGGCATAAGACTTGCCATCGAACTGGTTACAGCAACTCTTGGACTCTTGCTCCTTGCAAGTGCTGGAAGTAACTCGTTAAGAAACTCTGTTACGCCAAAATAATTTACTGAGACGGTTTTGGATATTGGATGTACCAAACCCGCGCAAGCGATAACGCCATCGACAACGCCATCTGAGAGTTTAAGTGCTTCTTGAGCTGCGATTTTTCTTCCAGCTTGCGTACTCAAATCCGCATTTACGCTCGCATTCGCGATATCAATTCCGATAACTGTGTTTCTGGACTCTTGCAGGGCATTTACGCACGCTTTACCAATTCCCGAAGCAGCCCCTGTTACATAGTAGATTCTCATAACCCCTCTTTAAATATTTAAACTTCACTTCCTTAAATACTGACATTCACTTGAATCATCCTCGTAATCAAATCTTATACACAATGGCGCGACTTGGCGGTGGCACTCAGTGACGCAACAGTCAGAAGATTTGTGAGCCGCCGCGTGCCGACCAAGAAGCCAAGCGCGACAAAGAGAAATTGAACAAAGCGTCGGAAAATTTTAAGAAGTGAATTATTTGTCCGCTAAACTCTCCATTTATATTCCTTTCCAATCGCGCTGAGTTTGGGCATAAAGAGCCATATCTTTCTGCGATCCATCGGCTTTCGTTGATTTATTTCGCATCACACCTTCAAGTAAGTATCCAACACTATCGAGGAGTTTGCGAGAAGCTAAGTTTTCGACATCCACGACTGCCTCGATGCGGCGAAAACCTAAAGTTATAAAACCATAGTCGGTAATCACTCGCACACCTGTTCTGCCGATACCTTTTCCGCGAGCGGAAGCAACTATCCAATAACCAA
>JBCKHN010000045.1:0-3287 GCA_038905815.1 Candidatus Planktophila sp.
TTGCCAATGCGTTAATTTCAGGTGTGACTCCAAATCGAACCATCGAATAAATTACAATCGGAAGAGTTGGCGTTGCGGGGCCGTTAGTAAAGAATGCGATCACAAACTCATCTAGTGAGAGAGTAAATGCCAGCAGCGCTCCAGCAATAATTGCGGGTGCAAGATTGGGAACAGTAATTCGAAAGAATGTTCCAAAAGGTGTATCGCCAAGGTCTTCAGCGGCCTCCTCTAGCGAAGAATCCACTTGCATCAATCTACTTCGGACAATTGCTGCCACGAAAGCCGAACAAAAAAGCGTATGGCTGATGATGACGGAGTGAAGCCCGAGTGGAAAGCGCAAGAAGCTAAAGAGGGCGAGTAATCCAATTGCTAGCGCAAGGTCGGGCACGATTGCAGGGGAAAGTGCGATCGCCTCAATCGCAGAAGATTTGATGTATCTAGAAATTCCAATAGCGAGCAGCGTTCCCAAAATAACGGAGAGAATTGTGGTGACTCCAGCAACGATGAGAGTGTTTTTCATGCCAGTGATAACCGTGCTGCTATGGGCGAGAGTGACGTACCACTTTGTGCTAAATCCTGTCCACGTAAAAGGAGAATCCGATTTATTAAATGACATAAAAATAAGTGTCACTATCGGAAGGTATAGGAATACGAGCACACCAACGAGGGGTAGGCGCAACCAACCGAGCTTATGCTTCACGAGGATCTCCAAGAATGCGCTTATTTATTTTTGATTGAATGAAGAATAAACAGACCAACAAGAAGACCATGAACAGAGCAAAGACGGAGCCAAATGGCCAATCGCGCGCCTTGAGGAATTGGTCGCGAATCAGGTTACCAACCATGATCGTTTTGCCACCGCCTAGAAGTTCAGGGACGATGAAGTTTCCGATACTTGGAACAAATACGAAAATTACCCCGATAAGTACCCCAGGCATGGCGAGTGGCAAAGTGACTTGGCGGAAGGCTCCGGCTGGGGAGGCGCCTAAGTTGATTGCTGCTTCGCGCAGACTTGGATCAATGCGAACAAGGGCCGAATAAATCGGCAAAATCATGAGTGGTATGTAGGCATACAAGAGGCCGATCACAATGGCGCTAGGTTTATATAGAAATGAAATTGGTGTGTCAATTACTCCAAGGTTCATGAGTCCTTTGTTGAATAGACCTTGGCTATTAAGCAGAACAATCCATGCGTAGGTGCGAATTAAAAAGTTAGTCCAAAATGGAAGCACGATAAGCAAGAGCATCAGATTCTGGCGCTTGGCGGGCATTTTTGTGATTGCGTAAGCAACGGGAAATCCAATAGCGAAAGCTAGGAAAGTCGTCGCTGATGCAATCAGAACCGAGACCCATAAGACTTTTAAATAAAGAGGATTAAGGGCAGCGATGTAGTTACTTAAGGAAAAACCGATTTCAATTCCGCCGTAAGTGCCTCGCTGCATGAAGGTATATATGAAAATAATCCCCATCGGCAGGATCATAAATAAACCGATGTAGCCCAAGCCTGGAACAAGAAATACAGCGCGCGAAAGTAGAGCGCGACGCTTGATAGCGTCGCGCTCTACTGTGCGGTCCGGCAGTGTTTTCAATTACTTAGCGGCGACCTGCGTGGCTATATCCGTGTAGAGCTTTGCTGCCTTACCCAGATCGACTAGGCCTTCACCCTTGAGTAGGTCTGCTGGCGTCATACCCATATTCGGATATTGAGCAACAAGGGCCGGCTGTGAAATTTCCATAGCTGGCTTATTTGGAACTTTGTACAGGATGTTATCGATAACCCATGCATGCACCTTTGCATCAAGGATGTAGTTGATAAAGGCATGCGCTGCTTCTTTATTCTTAGAAGTCTTCAAGATAACCATGGTATCTACCCAAAGGTCGCTGCCCTCTGTTGGAACTATGAACTTAATATTTTTGTTCTTTGCAATTCCATAGTTACACCAACCATCCCAAGCTTCCACCATGACGGCTTCACCTGAAACAAGGCGGTCATAGAAAGTGGTGTCGTCGTAGGCAAGTAAGTTCGACTTAGCCTTAATCAACAAATCTTTTACCTTGCCCATCTCCGTTGCATCTTGCGTATTTACAGAGTACCCAAGAGCCTTCTGAGCTGGAAGCATTAACCAACGCTCTGTTGCAAGCATTGTTACTTTGCCCTTGAACTGAGCCTTTGGCTGAAGTAGATCCATCCAACTTGTTGGCTCGTTGCCCTTCATCAAATCTGAGCGATAACAGATTCCTGTCGTTCCCCAGCTGTAAGGAATGGAATATTTATTTCCAAGGTCGTAAGAAAGTTGGTCTGCCTCTGAGTAGAGGTTTGCGGCATTAGGAATGAGTGCCTTATCTAACAGCTCTAGTAATCCCTGAGCAGCAAGTGCCTGAGCAAATTGTCCTGATACGAATGCTATATCGATACCCGAATCAGAACCTACTGTGAGCTTGGCCATGATCTCTTCATTGGTAGCGTGATTCGTAACGGTTACCTGCGAACCAAATTTTGCTTTGAATTCTGCAGGCAAATCTGCAGGCATATAGCCAGCCCAATTGCTGACAACAAGTTTTTGCTTACTCAAATCAGCTTCAGGGTCGAGTTTTGACAGCGCTGAATTTGAATTGCCACATGCGGTCACAGAAAAAAGTAACCCAGCTGTAGCTGCTGCAATGAGAGCGATGCGTTTATTCGTCTTCATGAAATACCTTTCATTTTGTCGCCCATGTTGGGCGAGTTCGAAGTGCGTAGCTACTCTAGGCAATATTGACCACAAAAGCACTAGAAATTCACATAATTTAAGGCTATAAGGCGCGAGCGCATATCTCCTCTTCCTCGCCACTTAAATTCTGGCTCTAGCAAGACCATTTACATGACGCGCAAGTTGCGATTGAATAGAACTCTCGCGCAAATAATTAAGGACAAGTCTTGACAAATTCTAAAAAAATGACGATTCTCTTTATGCCCGAATCGGCGTACGGCCCTACAAATCAGTGTATTGGTATCGGATATCGATTGCTTAAGGCTGGACATCGTGTTGTGTTCGCCGCAGAAGCATCGTGGGCTGGCAAATTAACCGCCTTTGGGTTTGAAGAAGACCTTGTCGATTTGGCACCACCAGCTCCCGCGGATTCTAATCAAGATGCAGGACAGTTTTGGACAGATTTCATCAGAGACGCGTCTCTTGAATTTCGTAAACCCACTATCGACCAGTTGGAATCCTTTATCAAACCGACATGGCAAGCACTTATTGATGGCGCTATCTACTGCGAACCACAACTGAAGCAAATCATTGCAA
>JBCKHN010000046.1:0-3206 GCA_038905815.1 Candidatus Planktophila sp.
CGCGCTGGAAAGCAATGACCACCTTGTACGGAGATACGAAAGATCGTGCCATTACTTTCGTAGCAGGAAAAGTTCTGGCAGAGCCGATCTCTTTGACTTTTCGCTTGCAGTGCGCTGGCGGGCAATCAATGAGAGTTATAGAAAATGTGCGGACCGATGCGTATAAACGTTTAGGGATTTCTGACTTTAGTAAGCGTTATTTAATTATTAACTCACCTTCTGCTGGATGCATCTGGAGTGGGCGAGCGTTTTCGGGAACTTCGAAATCAATCGGTGGCGTAATGGTGTTACATGATAGCGATTCGGCTTTCGTGATTACGCATGAGCTAGGCCATACCTTTGGTTTAGGACATTCTAATTTTCTAAAGTGCGGCTCTGGTGCTAAAGATGGCGCTTGGGGAAGGGATTGCAAGGGCGTTGAATACGGTGGAGTGATCGATGTGATGGGAAATATCGATACCGCCTCACCACTGTCAACCTATAATCAATGGCGCATGGGTTTATTGGATTCTGCCGATATAAAACAATCGTGGGTGGATGAGACGATAAAATTGGTTCCATCAGATTATGCAAATGGCACGCGTGCTATTTTCTTGCGCGATGGCAAGAGTACATATTGGGTGGAGTACCGTCGTGAATTATCAGGAGTGAATTACAAATCAGGGCTAGTTATTTATCGAACCGATCCACCACCTGCAGATGCCATTGTTACTCCAAACCCAAACGATCCAACTATTTCAGAATACGATACCAGCGTTTCAACTGATGCTTGGTTATTGAATTTGGATTCATATATTTATGCCAATGGAAAAACGTCGGGCTCCATGACGCTAGAAAAAGGAGCGTCTTTTACTACTTTTTCGGGCAATATCACTTTCGGAGCGCTGGTATCCGATGGCGGTAACTCGGTTGCAGTAACGATTAAACGTAAGGCCGATAGCAAGGCACCACCTGTGCCGGAGTTAATTGATATTTCTCAATGGAAGTTTCCCGGAATTGAAATCATTAAAGGCGCATACGATGATGGTGAGAGCGCAATTGCAACTTTTGAAGCAAGAATTGATGGGGTAATAACACCGTTAACTTTCTCAACAATTGACTACCAATCTCCAACGTATCTAAACCCGCTAAGCAGACCGAAAACTTTGCGTGTAACAGATTTACCTGAAGGAAGCTACTCGTTATCGATTCGCGCCAGCGATGTTTGGGGAAATATCAGCGATTGGTCAAAACCAATTGATGTTCAAATTGATCGTGGCCGGCCGGTCGTGACTAATGATTTTACAATTGCAGGTTTTAGCGGCGAACAAACTACCGTTGCATGGAGCGGCGCTAAAGATGCTGGAAGTGGTTTATGCCAAACGAATCTTGTTGATACCGATGGCTATATTCTCCAATCGAGTAGCGAGAAAAGTTCACCAAGATTTACCGTTCCAACAGGAACAGGGTTGGCAATGAGCGCTCAAGTTTTTGATTGCATCGGGAACGGAATCGTTGGTGACTTATCGCTCAAGACAACTTTCGTCGCAGCCAATACTTTTGCTAAATCAGGCAGATGGAGCGCAGCTCCTGCAAGTTATGGGGCAGGTGCTTTGAGATGTATTAGTAGATGCACCGTAGTTACAACACAGAAGGGAAACGTAAGTATTTTGGTCGGAGATGGCAGCGCAACAGTGGTAAGTGGTTCAACTACGCCTGTACAAATCGCGCCTTCAACAAGTGGAAAGGCACGCCTTGGCGCCACTCTTGAATTAGGATCTGATAGGAAATCTATTCGCATCCGCGGAAGTAACTTCATTTTCATCGGTTTTGCTAGAGTTTCAGGGACATTTACCAATAGCAAAGCGTTAGATCGCACTGCTAGCGCCCAAGACCCTTCTCTTGCAGATTCAAAACAGTTAGCGCTCTCAAAAATTGGCTTTAACCCGAACGATTTTAGCCAAGAGTGGACCATCCTGCCGATGTCAAAAGGCACAACGCTAGCGGATCCTACCCTTGATTTATGCAGCATAACTTTTGCATCCGAAAAGGAGCGCATCGAACGTCGTCAAGTAAGTGCAACAAAAGTCGCGAGCCCCTTTATTTTCTTATCAACTGAAATTGTTCGATATTCATCGCCAGCAACGGCGAATATCGCTTTGAAAGAGCTTATAAAAGTAAAAGCAGATTGCGTAATCAATAAAGGGTTTAAAGATGTAACAGATACGAAAATCGAATATAACTTTTTTGATATACCGTCGCCGCCTAACAATTTAGTGAGCGAGAGTTCTCGGGTATTGGTCAACGCTCAAATTGGCACCGGAGCTAACGCTCGTCAGTTATTAGGTTTTTATCAATTCAATGGCGCGCTCTTTACTGGCCTATACATCATGACGAGGGGTGAAACTCCTTTTACAGATGCGCAAGTTAAGAAGTGGCTAAGCGTGGCCGGCACAATGGCAGAACGAATGGCGCGCTTTACGCAGTAAGTGTGTTTAGTAAAGCCACTTCTTCGAGGCTTAATTGCACAATTTCGATTATCTCTGCTAACTGTGTAACGGTGCGCGCACTTGCAATTGGTGCGCTAACAATTGGATTGGCACGAATCCAACCCAAAGCAACGGCAGAGATAGTTGAATTGCGCTCTTTTGCAATAGTTTCGAGGGTGTCGATCACTGCCCAACCTTTATCGTTTTGATATTCCTTTACTCCGCCAGCACGAAGTGATTCAACGGTTACGCCTTTGCGATATTTACCGGTTAAAAAACCTCTAGCTAAACCAAAGTATGGAATCGCTGACATGCCGTGGTGTGCTAAAACTTTACTTTTAGCTCCTTCTAACTCTTTGCGATGAAGTAAGTTGTAGTGGTCTTGCGCAGCTACGTAGGATGGCAAGTTATGGCTCTCTGAAACATTTAGCGATTGCCGTAAGCGCTCTGGTGTGAAATTTGAAGCGGCGATATTAAGCACTTTGCCTTGCGCGATCAAGGTTGCATACGCTCCCAGTGTCTCTTCAATCGGAACAGTTAAATCATCTTCATGTGAGTAATAGAGATCAATGTATTCACTGCGCAAACGGCGAAGAGAGCCTTCACACGCTGCAATAATGTTGCTAGCCGATAAACCTGCGCGGGTGGTGAGTTTGCCAACTTTTGTGGCAATTACCATTTCGCTCCGGTTGTTGTTTTTCCGTAACCAATTACCGATAATTGTTTCGGATTCGCCAC
>JBCKHN010000047.1:0-3011 GCA_038905815.1 Candidatus Planktophila sp.
CAATTGGTTCTTTACTACATCCATGTTCTTCTCCCATTTCCTGTTGAAATAATTCAATATAAGGATATTGGTTAGATTGATGGATGTCAATGTATAGTTTAGCCATGCTCTCGACTATTGCTTTGGCCAAATCTCCCATGGAGATCGCATCTATTGCCGAGCGGCTAAAAGCCCTTGGGGATGTGACACGCCTTGAACTTATCGTTGCAGTTGCCGCAAGTGAGAATAGCGAAGCTTGTGTGTGTGATTTGACGCCTGCTACTGGACTAACTCAGGGAACTGTTAGCCACCATTTAAAGATTTTGGTAGATACCAACTTATTGATTCGTAAGCAGCGCGGAAAGTGGTCCTATTACTCACTGACTAGTAGTGCCAAAGAAATTTTGAAAGCTCTAAAGATCTCAACTTCACCAAAGGCGCCCAAATGTAAAAGTCGCTAACCCTTCCAAAAAAGCTGAGCAATAAAAATCAATTCTTAGACAAGGCTAAGAAAGTGGTTATTTTGAGCGGAGACGAGAGGATTTGAACCTCCGAGCCTCACATTTAATTGACTTTTCCCTTATATATTTCTAATTCTCACCAGATATAATGCTAATTAGTCAAAATTCGTCCTTTATGCTCATACATCTCAAAGAAATGTTGGTTTGTAAATGGATCAAGTTAAGAAACAAATCTTGGTTGTTGACGACAACCAAGATATTCGCAAGCTCGTAGTACAAATGCTTGGTATTGAAGATTATGATATTTTAACTGCAATAAATGGAGACGAAGCCCTAGAAATTATGAAATCGCATCGCTTTGATCTCATACTTTTAGATATAATGATGCCGGGCAAATCCGGAATGGAAGTTCTGACAGAAATACGCTCCTCCAAAGATTCTAAGATTAAAGATTTGCTAGTCGTGATGTTAACCGCAAAATCTTCGATGGAAGATATTGAAGCCGCACTATCTGCAGGAGCCACTTCTTATATCATTAAGCCATTTCGCTCTAAAACCATTAAGCAAAAAATCTGGAATGTCTTTGAAGCTCAGAAGAATGAGGCTGAGGATGAGTAAGCAGTTTAAATTAAGGAAATGGCACTTTTCTTTAAATTAATGAGGTGGCATTAACGGATTAGCGCGATTCTCTTATTGAGTTTCTTTTCAGTTACCTTTATCGTTAGGACTATAGAAAAGGGACCAGACAGATTGAACCATGACCGCTGAGGGAGGTGCGCCGTTGCACATCGATGAGAGAGATATTCAACTAGTGTTGTTGGCTTCAATCATCGAATCCTCCAATGATGCCATCATGAGTGCGAGCCTCGAAGGTATCATCAGCAGTTGGAACCCAGCTGCTGAGGGCATGTATGGATATTCGGCCAAAGAGATAATCGGTCAGTCATTTTCGTGTCTCAACGCTTCTGAAAACGCAGATGCGATGGGTGAGATCATGGAGAAGATCCGAAATAACCGTAAGGTTGAGCCCTATGAAGCCGTCCAAATCAGAAAGGACGGCAGCGCCTTTCCAGCCTCAATAACCATATCGCCCATCCACGATGAGAACGGTGCTGTTATCGGGTCATCAGCTATCGCCCGGGACTTGACCGAAGAGCAACAGGCCGTCCAGTACACTCTCGATCTCTTGGAGTCGGCTCTGGATGCGATGGTAATTGTTGATAAGAGCGGAACTATCGTCACTGTTAACTCCCAGACCGAGAAACTCTTCGGCTACCACCGCGACGAGATGCTAGGTCAACTAGTGGAGCTCCTCATCCCGAGCCGTTTCCACGCCAAGCACCTTAGTCTCAAGGGTCACTTTCTCGCCAATCCTCACCCCCGACCCATGGGGGTGAGAGAACTTGAACTCTTTGGACGAGGTAAGGGTGGTCTGGAATTTCCCGTAGAGGTTAGTCTGAGTCCAATCAAAACCGCGAAGGGTCTCCTCGTCGTGACCGCCATCCGCGATGTGACTGACCAGAAGCATATGATCCGTAACTTGATCGATGTCAACCTCGCGAATCGGCAGTTTGCCTCGATCATCGAATCTTCCAATGACGCCATCACCAGTGTTGGCATGGATGGGATCGTAACCAGTTGGAACGCGGCTGCAGAGCGCATGTTTGGGTATTTAGCCGAAGAGATAATCGGGCAGTCATTTTGGCTCTTTATTCCTCCCGAAAAGATGGAAGAGACGCTCGCCTGCTCCAAACAGATCCTGGGGAACGATAAGGTCGAGCCCTACGAAACTCTTCGGATCAGAAAAGATGGCAGTACCATTTCAATCTTCCTGACCGCATCACCTATCCACGATGAGAACGGTGTCGTCATCGGAGTATCAGGTATCGCCCGTGATATCACGGGAGAGAAAGAAGCCTCCCAGTACACCCGCAACATAGCCTCAATCATCGAATCTTCCAACGATGCCATCACCAGCGCGAACACTGATGGTATCATCACTAGTTGGAACACGGCCGCAGAGCGTATGTATGGCTATTCAGCCAAAGAGATGATCGGTCAGTCACGTTTGCGCCTCATTCCTCCCGAAAGTATCCACGAGGACGCCGACAATCTGAGCAAAATCTGGGACGGAATTAAGATCGAGCCCTACGAAACTCTCCGGATCAGAAAAGATGGCAGCATATTTCCAATCTCCCTGACCATATCACCCATTTACGATGGTAATGGTGCCGTCATCGGAGCATCACGTATCGCCCGTGATATCACGAGAGAGAAAGAAGCCTCCCAATACGCCCGCAACATGGCCTCGATCATCGGATCTTCCAATGATTCCATCACCAGCTCGAACGCTGATGGGGTCTTCACTAGTTGGAACGCGGCCGCAGAGCGTATGTATGGGTATTTAGCCGAAGAGATGATCGGGCAGCCAATTTCGTCTCTCATCCCTCCCGAAAATATCCACGAGTTGGCCGACAACCTGAGGAATCTCATGGATGGGCATAAAATCGAGCCCTACGAAACTCTTCGGATCAGAAAAGATGGCAGTATATTTCCAATCTCCCTGACCAT
>JBCKHN010000048.1:0-2904 GCA_038905815.1 Candidatus Planktophila sp.
CAGCAGAACCGGAAAGATAAAAAAGTGCAACCGAAAGACCAAGAACCACCCAACGGCGAACTGGTTCAATCTGTGCGCGATATCTTTCAAGGTTATCGGCTTCAATTGTCAATGGAACAAATAAAGGACGACGTTTGTAGGCGATAACTATATTTATAATAATCGCTGCTGATGTGAGCAAGCCTGCTACAACAAATAGCGCAAACTTTGTTACTAAAACCGTGCTCCATACGGTGGTGAAATTGACCGACTTAAACCAGAGCCAATCGGTATAGAAATTGCTGAGCGAGAGAATTACACCTCCGAAAACCACCAATATTGCGATCGTGATTGGAAGCGCGGCGCGGCGGCGCGGGCGAGGAAATTGCGGGGCTTGGTTACTCATCATGTTCCTACAGTATCGCAACCATTGAAAGTTGTTCTACTGGAAGAAACCTCAAGCGGGGCTCGCAGGGCTGCAACGGCTTGCGAGAGCGTTGCAACTGCGACGAGTTTCATACCGGTAGGAACTATCTTAATTTCCGCACAATTGCTGCGCGGGGCGATGAAGAGGCTCGCTCCGGCTCGCTTAGCTACAGTGATTTTTTCAGCGATGCCGCCGATAGCCCCGACTTTCCCATCGCTAGAAATCGTTCCAGTTGCAGCCACATGACGTCCTCGGAGCAGGTCTTCATTACCTAGCAATTCAATAAGAGCGATCGAAAAAGGCATTCCACCGCTAGGTCCACCAATGGCTTAGGTGAGTTTGAACCACGCGTTTATTTCGGTGAAAATACTCCTAGCTACTCAATCGTTGGAGGAGTTAAAACTGATGCTCCAGTTGAATTTGACTACCCAGATGACGCCTCACCCAATGGTCAAAAGAATGTGACTTACTCGGGTACTGGAGGTGTTCCTGTTGGTTCACTCTTTAATAAATTAATTTTTGCAATTAAATATCAAGAACAACGCATCGTGCTCTCTAACTTAATTAATAAAGGTTCCAAGATTCTCTACGAGAGAAGTCCGCGCGAGCGCGTAGCAAAAGTTGCCCCTTGGCTTACTTTGGATGGCGATTCATATCCAGCGTTGGTAGATGGCAAGATTCTTTGGATTATTGACGGTTACACAACTAGTGCTGGATATCCATATTCACAGAAGATAACTCTTGCTAACGCTACTGCTGATGCGTTAACAGTAACTTCACCTACTCTTGCTGCCCGAGGAAATCAGAGCATTAATTACATCCGCAACTCTGTCAAAGCTACAGTCGATGCCTACGATGGAACCGTAACGCTCTACCAATGGGACAAAGCAGATCCAGTTCTTAAAACGTGGAGTAAAGCTTTCCCTAACACTGTAAAAGCGAAGAGCGAAATGTCAAAAGATCTTCGCGCCCACATTCGCTATCCGCAAGATTTGTTCCGCGTGCAACGGGATATTTTGGGCTCATATCACGTCAAGACTGCAAGTGCGTTTTACAGCGGGCAAGATTTCTGGCGCGTGCCGCGTGACCCATCAACGTTCGGCGGAAACGCAGGTTCTCAACCTCCGTATTACCTAACTATGCAAATACCCGGTGCAAAGACGCCAATCTTTGCACTTACCACGCCTTTCGTACCACGCGGTGGACGTGAGAACTTATCGGCTTTCGCCATAGTGAATTCAGATGCAGGTCCTGACTACGGAAAAATTACAATTCTGCAATTACCTCGACGCACAAACGTGGCAGGACCTTCACAAGTTGCATCAAACTTTGAAGCTAAACCAGACGTTGCACTCTCACTCTCGCTCTTGCGACAGGGTGGTGCTGATGTAGTACTTGGTAATTTACTTACACTGCCAGTGGGTGGTGGTTTACTTTACGTACAGCCTGTTTATGTTCGTGCGACAGCAAACATTGTGGCTTATCCTTTACTTCAAAAAGTTCTCGTTTCATTCGGTGATAAAATTGGATATCACGACACACTTGAAGGCGCCCTTGATCAAGTCTTCGGCGGTGATTCAGGAACAAGTGCAAGCGTTGGAACTGGTTCAACAACTGAAACATCTAACAACAATCTTGCAAATGCACTTCAAAGCGCAAAGAGCGCACTGGCCGATGGGCAAGCCGCACTTGCAAAGGGTGACTTCGCTGCATACGGTCGAGCACAAGATCGTTTGAAATCAGCAATCACCGCTGCAATTGCTGCGGAAAGTGCTAAGAAGTAACCAATGTAGTAAAAAGTAATTAGAGACGATTTGGTCTTTAACTACTGAACATAATACGATTGCGCTACCGACGCGGGGTGGAGCAGCTCGGTAGCTCGCTGGGCTCATAACCCAGAGGTCGTAGGTTCAAATCCTGCCCCCGCTACTAAAGAAAAGTGTTCGCAAGGCGCTGATATCTAGCCCTTGCGAGTTTTTCTCTCTGAAGAACAAGTGCCATAAGCCAGAGAAGGCAGTAATCTCCACTTATGACATCCGCCTACTCGGCCAAAGTTTCCCGACGGGCCAAAGTCTCCAGAGGTGCCAAAGTTTCCAAAAGTGCCGGATATGCGCTCCATGTGATTACGGCCAGTGGCGCAGTCTTTGGAATGTTTGCTCTGCAAGCAGTATTTAATAATCAAGCTGTTGAAATTCATGCACCGAAAATAGATGGACATATCCTCGATCTAGTGGTCGACTATGTGACTTGCGTGGTCGTGCCTGTTGCCTTCCTGTTTCACTTTGAAATGCTTCCACCACGCTATGAAACGTTGATAGCGGGCATGATTTTTCTCTTCTCCGCGCTCTGGTTTGCGAGAACTGATTTAGAGACCGATGAGTATTGGTTTAATGGATTTCCGGCAGCATGGAATTTAGTTGTGCCAACTTTTCTTATTTTAAACTTCACTCCGACTCAAGTCGCCATAGTTTCCATTGTTTTATGTCTGAGCCAGTTGA
>JBCKHN010000049.1:0-2323 GCA_038905815.1 Candidatus Planktophila sp.
CGCAAGTTCTCGAAGCTGCGGCTTCGCGAAAACAGGGTTAAGGAATTGAACGTAAAACCCGAAAATTAATGAAAAAGACACGAAATAGTTGCCACAAGTACCTTTACTGGCAATGGCGTGTGGGCTAAATTAACCTTGTTCCTCCTTCTTGCCAGCATCACGTGATTGGCAAGCGGTGGGGCTGTACCCCGAGTAATACTTACCAGAAAAATAGGAGGCAATACACAGTGAAGTTAACAAAGTTCGCAAAGGTTTCAATCGTTGCAGCTATTTCCTTTGCTCTAGCAGTTCCCACCATGGGTGGTGTATCTGCTAAAGTTCATAAAGCAAATAAATTTGCAACAGCGCAAAACGCATCACAAGCTGGTGGTATGGCTGGCTTAATCAAGGGATGCAAAGCAGAAGGTGTATTAAACACGATTGCACTTCCGCATTACTGGGCTGATTACGGTTCGATGCTTGCTGGTTTTAAGAAGTTATATGGCGTAAAGATCGACGAAGCTAACCCAGAAGCTTCTTCACAAGACGAAATTGATGCCGCCAATATAAATAAGGGCACAAAACGCTCTCCAGATGTATTTGATATTGGTTTAGCAGTTGCCGTAAAGTACAAAGGCACCGGAACTTTTGCGCCATACAAGTCAAAGCTCTGGAAATACATCGAAAATTCCGCTTCTGGCGATGGTGAATACACACCTAACTATTCAGGCACTATGACAATCGGATATTCAGGAGCACTAGGGACCATCACAAAGGTTGAAGATTTACTAGAGCCAAGATTCAAGGGCAAGATTGCACTCAATGGAGACCCGCTGGGTTCAAGTGCTGGCATAAATGGTCTCTATATGATCAATAAAGCAGTTGGCGGCACTTTCGATGATATCTCTAAAGGCGTAGCGTTCTTTAAGAAGCTAAAAGCTGTCGGAAACTTCATCAACGTCAACCCAACCGAGGCAACAATCGCATCTGGTCAAACACCAGTTGTTATCGATAATGGCTATGTTCAAGCTGGCGTTCAGAAGAAATTTGCTGCAGCAGGTGTTAGCTGGAAGCTATTTACACCAGCGCTAGTTGGATCAACTTATAACAGTGCTGTTTCTGCATGGGCACCTAACCCTGCTTGCGCTCGCCTTTGGATGGAATACACACTCGGTGAGACTGGTGCAAATGTCTGGGCAATCGGTGGAGCTGTTCCGACCCTATGGACATGGTTGTTAAAGACACGCCGTGCAACAAAAGAAGCGATCGCATCGGCTGGTACCACCCGCGTAGCACCTGAGAGGGCATCAGCTGCTCAAACGCTTGCTGCTCGTGCATATCTCAAGACTGCGTGGCCAGACGCTGTCGGTTAAATAAGGTTAGAAAAGATATAGTCACTTAGTGACCAGAGTTAAGTACTCGAGAACCGGTCCTGCCACTGGCAGGACCGGTTCTCGGTATTGGCGAAACAAATCAGACTATTTAGGCGTCGTGCCATTCTTGCTTTTTACTGGGCTCTTCCTTCTTTATCCAACGCTTAATGTTGTAACTGGAGCATTTAGAAATGAAAAAAATGAGCTGAGCACTGAAATGCTCTTCCAACTTTTCCACTCTGATATCACTCGCCGTACTTTTATGAATACAGTTGAGATCTCAGTAAAGACTGCTTTAATAGGCGCAATTCTCGGAGGGCTCTTTGCTTGGGCTCTTGCCACGGGCAAAACAAGCGGCCTCTTTTATAGATTCTCGGTGGCGCTAAGTTCGGTTCTCGCACTATTCGGTGGCATCATGCTTGCCTTCGCTTTTCTTGCCACTTTTGGTTTCAATGGACTTGTCACAACCTTTGCAATTAAGTATCTGCCTAATACTTTCTTCGCTGAGCCCTCTTGGCTCTATGAAATGAATGGAATGATTGTTGTTTATACCTTTTTCCAAATTCCACTTATGGTGCTAGTTTTTTTACCGACTATTGAAAATTTACGCGCTCAATGGCGCGAAGCTTCCGACTCTCTCGGTGGAAATGCACTGGAGTACTGGATGCGTATCGGAATCCCTGTGCTGACTCCATCTTTCGTTGGAGCAACGCTGCTACTCTTCGTCAACGCGTTCTCAGCCTTTGCCACCGCTTTCGCTTTGACAAATCTCTCTGATTTCCTAATTCCTTTAGCAATCGGCTCCGCCCTATCAAATGAGATTGGTGGAGCAAACCCTACGGAGGCGAAAGCTCTAGCGCTTTATATGATTATCGTGGTAATGATTGTTATGACTTTATACGCCCTACTTCGTCGCCGAGTCAGCAAATGGGAGCAAACCCGATGAAGCGTACTTGGAAAGTGCAGTTATG